>NZ_CP040751.1:2917500-3517500 GCF_008001235.1 Salidesulfovibrio onnuriiensis
AGATGCCTGAGGGAATGGGCCAGATGGTTGGGCAGGATACAGAAGGCCTCGATGAGGCTGACCACCAGGGTCATGATCAGCACGGCGGGCATGACCCACATGACCTTGCCGATCTTGCCCTCCACCAGAATGGCGATGGTGCCGAAGATGAGCACCGTGGTCGTGAACGAGGACAGCACGCCCACGGCAACTTCCCCGGTGCCGTCCACGGCTGCCCGCAGGGCACCCTTGCCCCGGGCCAGATGGGCGGCCACGTTTTCGGAAATGACGATGGCGTCGTCCATGATCAGGCCGAGAGAGATCAACAGCCCGACCATGGAAAGCATGTTCAGGGTCAGGCCCGCGGCCTGCATGAAGAAAAAAGCGCCCAGAAAGGAAACCGGCAGGCCCATGGCCACCCAGAAGGACAGCCGGATATTGAAAAACAGCCACATGGTGGCGAACACAAGCACCAGGCCCTGAATGCCGTTCTCCGTGAGCATGTCCAGGCGATCCTTGACGATCTTGGTGATGTTCTGGGTCAGGTTGAACTCCACGCCCGGAGGCGCGGCCGCGGCTTCCCTGTCGATAAACCGCTCCACGGCCTCGAGAATACGCAGGGAATCCTCGGCCCGGGTCTTCTGGACAATAAGCAGCCCGGCCCGTTTGCCGTTGAAAAGATACTTGTCCTCGTCCAGCTCGAAGGTATCGGTGACACGCGCCACGTCGCCCAGACGGATCTCCGCCCCGGTGGTGCCGGAAACCACCACGAGATCCTCATATTCATGCACCTTGCGACGCTGGTCCGCAAAGCGGATTAGGATGTCGGCGTCCTTTGTCTGGACCGTACCTGCGGGAAGATCCACGTTCTGGCGGCCGATGACGTCGGTGATGTCCGAAAAGGACAGGCCGTATTTCATGAGATTGCCTGCTGGCACCTCGATCCGGATCTGGTGGTCGGAGAAACCGCTCACCTCCACCAGGGAAATCTCAGGATCCTTGAGCATGCGGTCCTTGAGCTGCTCGCAGTAAAGCTTGAGATGCGGCACGGACATGGGGCCGCTCACGGCAAGGGAAACAACGTTGTCCTTGCGCCCGAGCTGCTGGATCACCGGCGTTTCGATCTCCTCGGGGAAATCGCTGATAGCCTCCACCTCGGTCTTCACGTCATCCAGGAACTGGCGCATGTCGCCGCCCTCGGTCATCTCGGCCACAATGCGGCCGTAGCTTTCCCGAGCCTCGCTCCGGACCTCCTCCAGGTTGGTGATGCCGTCTAGGGCGTCCTCCACCCGCTGGCAGATGGCCTCCTCCACGTCCTCTGCCGTTGCTCCCGGATAGACCACGGCGATCTCCACCTCGGTGGGATCAAAGTCCGGGAAGGTCTCCCGAAGCAACTTGGGCATGGAAATGACGCCAAGCATCAGAAAGATGAGCATGAGCAGGTTGGCCGCCGTGGGATGGCCGGCAAAGAATCCTATGAATCCGTTGCGCTCCTTCATTTCACGCTCCCCTTGCCCGTGGCCTCGTCCACCAGGCGCTCCAGAGCGTCCGCATCGTCAAAGGTGTTGAGCAGCATGCCGTCGATGGCCGGGACCACATCGCTGACCACCACCAGTTCGCCCGCGTTGAGGCCCTTGGAGATGGAGACAAAACCGGATTGGGGCGCATAGGTTTCCACCGCGCGGAGACGCAGGCGATGGTCCTTGTCCACCACGTAGACCCGCCCCTCATGCACGGCGGAACGGGGCACGATGACCGAGGGATCGCGCGGCTGGCCTCGAAGCTCCACCTCGGCATACATGTTCTTGAGCAGCGGAGGCCGCTTGCCGCCCTCCACCTTGAGGTAGGGATTGTCCACGGCCACGTACACGCCGATGGTGCGGGTATCCGGGTCCACGGATTCGCTGACGCGCACCACGCGGCCCTCCCACTCCACCACGCCGTCCGAAAGCGGCAGGCGCACGACGGCCTCCAGACGCAGGAAGTCCCGCACCTTGTCCATGTTGAACTCGCCCGAAAGGGGCGGCCGCTTGCCGCGGGGGATAATGTTCTTGAAGGAATACAGGGGAACCTGCGCAAAGGTTTCCGAAATGTTCATGCTGTCCAGGGCGGCCAGCTTGTCCCCCACCTTCACGGCCTGGCCTATCTCCACGAACTCGTCAGCCACCCGGCTGTCAAAGGGGGCGCGAATGACGGTCTTTTCCTCGTCCAGGCGGGCGTCCGCCAGCTGGGAACGAGCCGAGGCGAGCTTGGCCAGAAGCTGCTGGCGTTCGGCCGGGATGGTGTTCAGGGTGGACTGGAAATTCTGCACCGCATTGCGCTGGGTCAGGTAATTCTGTTCCACGGAATCCAGCTCGGACTTGGAAATGACCTTGTTCCCGTAGAGCTTCCGATTGCGTTCCAGCTCCTTGAGCGCCAGGGACAGCTTGCCTTTTTCAATCCGGAGCTGGCTTGTGGCGTTCCGCTCGTTCTGCTCCAGGCGCTGGATCTGGGCCAGGATATCCTGCACGTCCGCCTCGGTGCGCTCGCGGGCGAACCCGGTCTCGGAGGGATCGATGATCAGCAGTACCTCGTCCTTGCCGATAATGCTGCCCTTCTTGAGGTTGGGATTCTTGTCCACGATCTTGCCGCCCACCTCGGCCACGGCATCCCAGACCTGGCCGGGCTGAACATAGCCATATCCGATGGCCCGGGGCACCACGGCCACTTCAGGAGCCGCGATAACGCGGACCGAGGTCGCCCGCTCGGAGGGCGGCAGCTTTTCCGGCAGGCCCTTGAGCTTAAGCAGCACCAGAAACACCAGCACCCCGAAGCCGATAACCGGGAACAGGACCGCCTTCCGGTGGGTGCGCACGAAATCCTTCACGCTGGAAAAAGTCATCGGTTCCCCTCCCGTTCCTTGAGCCCAAGCGCGCCCAGGACCATCTCCACAACAGCCCCGGCAATGGCATCCACGTTTTCCTCGGTGTAGCTTTCCCACCCCATACGCCGGAGCACCACGGGCCGGGCAACTCCAAAGGCGATCACCTGCCCCATGAGCGCATGGGCCCGGAGCTTGGCCTCGTCGGATTCCTCGGAAAGCCCGAAGGCGGCCGCCACCATGGCGGTCAGGGCCATATGCACGTTCTTGATCACCCTGTCGTAAAGAATGTCAAACCCCGCTCCCGGCTCCATGTATTCCCGGACAATAAAGGCCGGGCGGTCGGCCGCGTTATCCCGGAAACCTAGAAAACGGCGGACAATTCGACGGACGCTCTTTTGCACCACCTTTCGCAGCAACGCCTTTCTCCCGCCAATCTTGCGGAAGATCAGCGGGGCGTGCCTGTAAAACACGGACTTCACCACGGTCATGTCGTCGGCGACCATCTCGGCCACGGCCCGGTACAGCCCTTCCTTGCCCCCGAAATGATAGGGGATGGAGGCCTGATTCACCTTGGCGTCTTCGGCAAGGGCGCGGGTGGTTACGCCCTTGTACCCATAGCGCCCGAACAACTTGAGCCCGGACAGAAGCAGCCTTTCCCGGGTCTGTTCCGGGGAATACTCACGTTTTGCCTTTTTGGTTGCAGCCATGCTCGCTCCAATTTATTCACTTGATTTAATCAAATGAATAAATCCTAACTTGTCCCGGGTCAAGACCTGGCGTTGACCATAAATGGAAGACCGTGCATAGATTCTCATACATGCCAAGGAATATTGCCATGATAGAAACACCGGAAGCCATACGGAAAAATAGAAAGGAATATGCGAATCCTGGATGGGGCAAACAGGCCATTAAAAAAAGATCGACGCACCATGATAAAAAATGTCAAGCTTTCCTAAACACAATTACATACAACCAATCCGTCAACACGGAGAAGCAAGCATGACATATACGGAACTCACCCTGCACCAGCGCATGCAGAACGCGCTGCAATACATACAGAATTCACTCGACCAGGCTCTGGACCCGGAAGAAATCGCGGCCCAGGCACACTTCTCCCTTTCCCATTTCCACCGCATCTTCAAGGGAATGATCGGCGAAACCCTGGGCGAGCATGTGCGCAGGCTGCGGCTGGAGCGTTCAGCCCAGTTGCTCATCTACAGCGACAGGCCCATCACCACCATCGCCTTCGACGCCGGGTACGAAACCCTGGAATCTTTCAGCCGGGCCTTCAAGAAAATGTTCGGCAGCTCCCCTTCACACTTCCGCGAAGAACTGCGCGAACTGAAATTCCCGGACAGTCCGTCGGGCATTCACTACAACCCAGGGGCCACCCTCGGCCTTCCGAATCTTTCACAGCAGGACCACGGCCTGGAGATGCGCTTTGCCATGCTGGACCCCATGCGCATTGCCTCCATCCGCCATACCGGCCCGTACCAGGAATGCGGCATGGCCTGGAAACGGCTCTGCGACTGGGCCTGTCCCAAAGGCATTTTCAACGAAACGACCATGTTTCTGGGCATCTGCTACGACGACCCGGCCATCACCCCGGCCGACAAGATACGCATGGAAGTCAGCGTCACCGTGCCCGACCATATCCAGCCCGAAGGCGAGATCGCGATCAGGACCGTTCCGGGCGGCGAATACGCGGTGGTCACGCACCACGGGCCCTACCACCTGCTGGAGGAAACCTATTCCCGTTTCTGCGGCCGCTGGCTGCCCGCTTCGGGCCGCGAGATCCGCAACCAGCCGGGCATGGAACACTACATCACCAACCCGGAGGTCACGGCCCCCGAAGACCTCATAACCGACCTGTACATTCCGCTCGTTTAGCGGATTAAAAGGAGATCGCCATGGAAGTGAAAATCGAGAAACTCGCCCCCATGCACGTGGCCTACGTGCGCCATATCGGCCCCTACCAGGAATGCAAGAAGGCCTGGGACGAGCTGGGAGCCTGGGCAGGACCCAAGGGGCTGATCAACGAATCGGCAAAATACCTGGGAGCCTGCTATGACGACCCGGAACAGACTCCACCCGAAAAATGCCGCTACGACGCATGCATTACCGTGCCCGAGGGGACGGAAGTGGGCGGCAATGTCCAGGCCATGACCATAGAAGGCGGGGACTATGCGGTGCTCGTACACAAGGGCCCGTACGAAACCCTGGGCCAAGGCTGGAAGGCCATCTTCATGGAATGGTTGCCCTCCAGCGGCCGGGAAGTGACCTGCGGCCAGGACGGCAAGGTCTGTTTCGAGCAGTACCTCAACGATCCGGCCGAGATCAAACCCGAGGATCTGCTCACCGCCATCCACCTGCCCCTCAAGTAAAACGCAAGAAGCCCGGCATAAGCCGGGCTTCTTCTTTTTCCTATTATTCCGCCTTACCGCTTTGGCTGTTCAAGAGGATTTGAGTGCCAGGCGCAAGGGAAAGTCGTTTAAAACTCCAGATGTTTCGGAGTCCTCGGGAACGGCATGGCGTCGCGGATGTTGCTGACACCGGTCACCAGCATGAGCATGCGCTCGAAGCCCAGGCCGAAACCGGCATGAGGCGCGGTGCCGAACTTGCGGGAATCGATGTACCACCAGTACTCTTCCTCGGGGAGATTCATTTCCCGCATGCGGGACAACAGCACATCCATGCGCTCCTCGCGCTGGGAACCGCCGATGATCTCGCCGATGCGCGGCACCAGGCAGTCCATGGCCGCCACGGTCCTGTCGTCGTCATTGACGCGCATGTAGAACGGCTTGATGGACTTGGGGTAGTCGTAAACATAGATGGGCTGCTTGAACTTCTCCTCGCACAGGAAGCGCTCGTGCTCGGTCTGCAGGTCGATGCCCCACTCCACGGGATACTCGAATTCCTTCTTGGTCTTCGTGAGGATGTCGATGGCCTCGGTATACGGCAGGCGCACGAAATCCTTCTTGAGCAGGGTGTCCAGCTCGGGCATGAGATCCTTGTTGACCCACTTGGCGAAAAGCTCCACATCGTCGGCGCAGTTATCCAGGATGTGCTGCACCAGATACTTGACCATATCCTCGCCCAGATCCATGTCGTCATTGAGGTCGGCAAAGGCCATTTCCGGCTCGACCATCCAGAACTCGGCCACGTGGCGCGGGGTATTGGAATTCTCGGCGCGGAACGTGGGGCCGAAGGTGTAGACGTCGCCCAGCGAGAGCGCGAACATTTCGGCCTCAAGCTGCCCGGACACGGTCAGATGGGCAGGCTTGCCGAAGAAATCCTCTTCAATGGGCGTCTTGGAGCCGTGCTCCAGAGCGGTGACCCGGAACATCTCGCCAGCGCCCTCGCAGTCGGAGCCGGTCAGGACCGGGGTATGCACATAGAAGAACCCACGCTCGGCAAAATACTTGTGGATGGCCTGGGCCAGCTCCGAACGGATGCGGAACATGGCGCCGAACTTGTTGGTACGCGGCCGCAGGTGGGCGATACCGCGCAGGAATTCGTCGGTATGGCGTTTCTTCTGAAGCGGGAAGGTCTCCTGATCGGCTTCACCGAGAAGCTTGAGCGCCTTGCCGCGAACCTCCCACTTCTGGCCCTTGCCCGGAGATTCCACCAGCTCGCCCTCCACGGCCACCGAAGCGCCGGTGCCGATCTTCGCCAGTTCGGCCTCGATCTCCGGGGTGTGGTCCACGATGACCTGGATGTTCTTGAGGCAGGAACCATCGTTCAGTTCAATAAAGGAAAAACCCTTGCTGTCGCGCTTAGTGCGAACCCAGCCCTTGACCGTGATTTCGGCCATGGATTGCTCGGAATTCAGCGCATTCTTTATTTTTGTGCGTTTCATACTGCATCCTTGAAAAAATTTTTCACGTTTTATCCGCTTCACGTGAAAATGGCAATGACACGCCGGGTAGTTGCGTCACGCGGGCGCGTGATATATACCCACCGGGCGAGAGCATACGAAGCCAACGAGGAAGACATACGAATGGGATTTTTTTCCAAGATCAAGAAAATATGGCAGAGCCCCGAGGACATCGCCCAACAGGCGGTGACCGAATACGCGGATGACGCGGGGGCAACCACTGAGGAGCCGACCTCCAAACCCATTGAAAAAGCTGCGGAAACAACGACAGAAAAACCTGTTTCCGAAGAATGGCAAAAAGACCTGACCCTTTCCCTGCGCCAGGCGGAGCCCAGGCTTTCCGAATGGCTGAACGTCATTCTCCAGGGCGTGGACAAGGCCGACGACACCCTCTGGGAACGTCTCACCTTCCTGTTCAGGGCCTTGGGAGCGGCCGAGGAAGAAGGCCGGAAATTCAACGAAGCCTTTGCCAAGTGGCTCGACAACATGGGCTACCAGGGTGTGGAGGAGTTCCGCTCGGAACTGCAGTACCGCCTGGCCCTGGCCCTGGAGCTGGAGGACGAGGAAGACGAGCGCGACCGCCTGTTCCTCAAACTTTCCGAAGGCATTAGCAAGACCAAGGAACAGATCACCAAACGCATCGACGGCCTGCTCTCGGCCCATTCCTCCATGGACGACGACTTCTGGGAGGAATTCGAGGAAATCCTGATCATGGCCGACGTGGGCATGGAAGCCGCCGATCAGCTCATGGGCAACCTCAAGGCCCGCGCCAAGGCCGCCGGCACGAACAACACCGAGGACTTCAAGGACATCCTGCGCGACGAACTGGAGGAAATCTTCAAGGTCGGTCCGCGCATCGAGGCCGTGAACCCGCCCGAGGTGGTCATGATAATCGGCGTCAACGGCGTGGGCAAAACCACCACCATCGCCAAGCTGGCCTACCGCGCACAGCTGCAGGGCCGCAAGGTGCTCATCGCCGCGGGCGACACCTTCCGCGCCGCGGCCATCGACCAGCTCAAGGTCTGGGCCGACCGCCTGGGCTGCGGCTTCTTTGCCAAGGGCGAAGGTTCGGACCCGGCCGCCGTGGCTTATGAAGCCATGGACAAATGCCTGGCCGAAGGCTACGACCTGCTCCTGCTGGATACGGCGGGCCGCCTGCACACCAAGGTCAACCTCATGGAAGAGCTCAACAAAATCAAGCGAGTGGTGGGCAAGAAGCACGAAGGCGCACCGCACCGTTCCGTGCTGGTCATCGACGCCACCACGGGCCAGAACGCCCTTTCCCAGACCAAGCTGTTCAACGAGGCAGCGGGTGTGGACGAGATCATACTCACCAAGCTCGACGGCACCGCCAAGGGCGGCGTCGTGGTCGCGGTGAGCCTGCAATACAAGGTTCCCATCACCTATGTGGGGCTGGGAGAAAAAATGGAAGACCTGCGCCCCTTCAACGGCAAGGACTTCGCCAAGGCACTGCTCGCCTCGTAACCTCTAACCCATGAAGCACATGTCCGAAGACATCAAAAACACCAACGGCCAAGGCGAAGGCGAAGAGAGCTTTGCCGAACTGTTCGAACAGTACAGTGACGGCGGCTCCGAAAACCTCAATGTCGGCGACAAGATTTCCGGCGCGGTTATTTCCATCGGTGAAACCACGATTTTCGTGGACACCGGTTCCAAGCTCGACGGCATCGTCGAACGCGAAGAACTGCTGGACGAGGAAGGCAACCTGACCGTTGCCGAAGGCGACACCGTGGAACTCTACGTGGTGGGCGTCGACTCCGGCGGCATCAAGCTTTCCCGCGCCCTGTCCGGCGTCGGCGGCCTCAAGATGCTTGAGGAAGCCAAGGCGGGCAACCTGCCCGTGCAGGGTTCGGTTTCCGGCACCTGCAAAGGCGGCTTCAACGTCACGGTCATGCAGCGCCGCGCCTTCTGCCCGGTGAGCCAGATCGACAACCGGTTCGTGGAAGACACCGAGCCTTACGTGGGCCAAAGCTTCGAATTCCTGATCACCAAGCTGGAACAGGGCGGCCGCAACATCGTGGTTTCCCGCCGCGCCCTGCTGGAACGCGAGGCCCAGGCCGCTTCCGAGGAATTCCTCAAGGAAGTGAAGGTGGGCGACGAGGTGGAAGGCACCGTTTCCAAGCTGGCCCCGTTCGGCGCGTTTGTGGAACTGCGCCCGGGCGTGGAAGGCCTGGTGCACATCTCGGCCCTCGGCTACTCCCGCGTGCAGCACCCCGAGGAAGCCGTTTCCGTGGGACAGAAGGTCAAGGCCAAGATCGTCGGCATCGAGACCCACGAAAAATCCGGCAACCTGAAGATTTCCCTGTCCATGAAGGAACTGGCCCAGGATCCGTGGGATACAGTGGCCGCCACCTTCAGCGAAGGCGCCAAGGTCACCGGCAAGGTGGTTCGTCTGGCCGACTTCGGCGCGTTCGTGGAGATCGCTCCGGGCGTCGACGGCTTGGTGCACGTTTCCGAGATGAGCTACACCAAGCGCGTGCACAAGCCCTCGGACATGGTTGCCGAAGGCGACACCGTTTCCGTGAAGATCAAGGGCATCGACCTGGAAAACCGCCGCATCTCCCTGTCCATGAAGGACGCCGAAGGCGACCCGTGGCTGGACGTGGAAGACAAGTACCAGCCCGGTCAGGTGGTGGAAGGCACCGTGGAGAAGGTCGAGCAGTTCGGCATCTTCATCAACCTGGAGCCCGGCATCACCGGCCTGCTGCCCAAGTCCGTACTGGCTCGTTCCGAAAAGGCCAAGGAATTCGACAAGCTGAAATCCGGCGACACGGTTGCCGTGACCATCGGCCAGGTCAAGGTGCAGGAACGTAAGATCTCCCTGTCCACGGGCGATGAAAAGGAAGTCGAGGACTGGAAGCAGTTCCAGCCCAAGAAGCAGTCCACCCAATCCGGCGGCGGCTTCGGTTCCCTGGGCGACATGCTCAAGGAAGCCATGGACAAAAAGAAATAGTTCGAAACACAGAGTGATTCCAAGGCCCCTGCCGCTAAGCGGCAGGGGCCTTTTGCATACTGCTAAACCTTACGGCGCAGGCCGCGTCATTGACAACTGTAATAATTGAGCTATAACCGTATTTCCGCTGGTAGGACCAGAAACGCTTCACTCAGGGAACCAGATGAACAAAGAACTCCTCGACCCCATAAAGAAATCCCGCATCTCCGAGCAGGTGGCCGACAAGCTGGAAGAGCTCATCCTCACCCGCCAATTGAAGCAGGGAGAAAAGCTGCCTTCGGAGCGCAAGCTCATGCAGATGGTCGGCGTGGGACGCGGAGCTGTCCGGGAAGCTCTTCGCATTCTCGAAATCAAGGGCTACATAGAATCCAAACAGGGGATCGGCGCATTCGTCAAAAACGCCGACGGCGACATACACATTCCCCTGTCCCATTGGCTTTCGGACAAAAACGAAATCCTACCCAATATTTTCGAAGTACGGCTTATTCTTGAACCGGACGTGGCCGCCCTGGCCGCCAAGCGGATCACCCCCAAGCTGCTGGATGAACTCCGCGCCACCCATGAGGAGTTTTCCCAAAGCGTAGAACAGGGGGACCTGCCCAAATCCATCATGGCTGACGCGCAATTCCACGAGCTTCTGGCCAAGGCCACCCGAAACAAGCTGCTCATCTTCACCATGGGTACCTTGCAAAAGTCCATCATCATGGGATGGAAGGCCAGCCTCAAGGTTCCCGGCCGCTCCATGAAGACGGTGCATGAACATGAGGAAATACTGAACGCAGTGGCAAGCGGCGACGCTCACAAGGCTTCCGCTGTCATGCGCAAACATTTGGCCGATGCCACCACCGAACTTCAGGACCAGGGAATGGAGTACGAGCGCTGATTGTGTTGCGCCCGTTTTTTTTTTGCTGCTACTGGTAGGACCAGTAACCAAGTAACTAGCAAATGTGACGAACAAGGCCGATGCCGAAACAGGGAAAGCGTTTAGGCGCGCTTCAAGTCCATACGGCACCGGCATCATAAAATTTCTACCAATGGAGGTGAGGATGACCGGTATCGGACGCCGGCTCTGACCGGCACACGGGCAAACGGCAATATTGAGTTCGGCAATCCATGCAGCGAAAGCGTCTCGATATAAAATAGCGGCTTTCCCGGATTGTCTTTGGTAAATAGCGCACTCCACACCTGCAAATTTCAATAAGCGGAGACTGCGCCAACAAACTCAAGGAGATAAAGATGGTTAGCGGTGGTATAGCGGTCTTGATTCTGCTCCTGTGCGTCGGACTTATCGTCTACCTGACCTCGAAGCACAAGATGAATGCTTTTGTCGTCCTCATTTTCACGGCCTTCCTCTTCGGCATCATGGTGCAGATGCCGTTGCCAGACATTGTAAAGACGATTCGCGACGGCTTCGGGGGAACCCTCGGCTACATCGGCATCGTCATCGTGGCAGGAACGATCATCGGCACAATTCTCGAACGCACGGGCGCAGCGCTGGCCATGACCCAGGGTATTTTGCGGGTTATCGGCAAGGAACGTTCCCCCCTGGCCATGAGCGTGGCCGGATATGTGGTTTCCATCCCTGTTTTCTGCGACTCGGGCTACGTCATCCTGAGCCCCCTGAACAAGGCGCTGGCGAAACAGAGCGGCAAGGCCATGGCCACCATGGCCATCGCCCTGGCAACCGGTCTGTACGCGACACACTGCCTGGTGCCACCCACTCCCGGTCCCATTGCCGCAGCGGGCATCCTGGGCGCAGACCTCGGCCGGGTCATCGGTTTCGGACTCCTGGTCTCCATTCCGGGCATGCTCGCAGGCTATTTCTGGGCCGTGCATTTTGCGAAACGCTACAACATCGAAATCGATGGCGGCGAATCCTATGAGGAGCTGATGAGCAAATACGGGCGACTGCCCGGCGGCATCCACTCCAGTCTGCCCATCCTGGTGCCGATCCTGCTCATCCTGTTCAAATCAGTGGCAAGCTACCCCACCAATCCACTGGGTGAAGGTACTTTGCGCACCGTGTTGCAGTTCATCGGCGACCCGGTCACTGCCCTGATGGCGGGCATTCTCATCGCTATGACCCTGATCAGGAAAGACCAGCTCAAGGAAGCCCTGGACGGATGGATGAACGAAGGCGTCAAGAACGCGGCCCTCATCCTGGCCATCACCGGCGCGGGCGGCGCTTTCGGCAGGATGCTCAAGTCCTCGCCCCTGTCGGACTTCCTGGGCGCGAACCTATCCTCCCTGGAGCTGGGCATATTCCTGCCCTTCATCATCGCCTCCGCCATCAAGACGGCGCAAGGGTCGTCCACAGTGTCCATCATCACCACGGCGTCCATCATGGCCCCGCTCATGGCAAGCCTCGGCCTGGACCCGGCATACACGGTGCTGGCCATCGGTGCAGGAGCCATGACGGTTTCCCATGCCAACGACTCCTTCTTCTGGGTGGTTTCCCAGTTCTCGGGCATGGACACTCCCATGGCATATAAAACTTACACAACTGCCACCGCCATACTCGGTGTGACGACCATCCTGGCAGTTGCCCTGGTTTCCGTGATCTTCTAAACACAAAACACCCGGCGGGAAGGATGCACCTTCCCGCCGGGACAAAGCCCCCATCAACCGGAGCAGGAATGATCACTAGAATACGACTGAAAATAATGGAGCGGCTTGCATTCAACGCCTTTGCCCTCTCCAAATTTGAAACCGCGCTCAAGCATTTCGAATCCATATTGAGACTGGACGGCCAAAGAAAGGGAATCCGGCTCAACATGGGCCTGTCGCAGCTGTCCCTGAGACGATTCAACGAAGCGGTGGACAGCTTTCGGGAGGAACGAGAACGCCACGGAGACAGCCCGGCCCTGCGCAAAGGGATGGCAGAAGCCTTCTACCGCATGGGTGATCGGCTTTCGGCCCTCGAAGCATATGAACTGGCCGCGTCCCGCGAATCATCAGACAAGGACAGCCGTTTTTTTGCCATGCGCATATCCATCTGCGCTGCCCCAGAGCTGTTCCAACAGGCCATGCAAGCGCGATCACTCATGAAAGAGGGCGACAAGCTCATGCTGCAAAAGCGGTTCGAGGATGCGGAAGGTATTTTCAAGCAAGTGCACGACCTGGACGCCACGCATTTCCAGGCCTTGAACAATATCGGCGCCATACAGGTTTCCCGCAAGGACTACGATAACGCCAAAAAGAATTTTCTCAAGGCCGACGAACTTGTCGACCTGCCGGTGATCAAGCAAAACCTCGTGTACCTGAAGCACGTTCGGAACCAAGAAAAGCACTAGGATGAACAAGACATGAGAGAACATCTGGAAGCCATATTCGCCGCCGGCCTGGATCGCGTGAACCCGTACAAGATGATTACCAGGCACGTCAACGTGCAGAACGGACAGCTCATCGTTGCAATGGAAAACTATGAACGGAGCGTGAACCTGGACGATTACAATCGCATCCTTGTGCTCGGTGCAGGCAAGGCCTCCGCGCCCATGGCCAAGGCGTTCGAGGAAATCCTGGGGGATCGCATCGAAAAAGGGCTCGTATGCGTGAAGTACGGGCACACGGAACCGCTGGAACGTGTGGAGGTCGTGGAGGCCGGGCATCCCATCCCGGATGAGAACGGCGTTCACGCGGCCAAACGCATCGCCGATCTCGCGAGCGAAGCCGATGCCGAGACCCTGGTGATCAACTGCATTTCCGGCGGAGGCTCCGCCCTGCTGCCCTCCCCCATGGACGAACGCGTATCCGGCGGTCTGGCATCCCTCAGCCTGGTCGACAAGCAGCGGGTGACCGAAGCGCTGCTGCGCTGCGGAGCCGACATCACGGAGATCAACTGCGTACGGAAACATATATCGGGAATGAAGGGGGGCCGCCTGCTGCAGCTAATGCATCCGGCCCGAAGCCTCAACTTCATCCTTTCCGACGTCATCGGCGACGATCTCGGCAGTATCGCCTCGGGAGTCACCAGCCACGACGAAACCACGTTTTCCGACGCCCTCGCCATCATCGACCGCTACGAGCTGCGCGGAGACATCCCGGCCAATGTGCTCACGATCCTCGAGCTGGGCGCGCAGGGACGCATACCCGAGACCCCAGGGGCGGGAGACCCCGCCCTGGCAACAGCGGACAACATTCTCATCGGCACCAACCGCCAGGCCCTTCTCGCGGCGGCGGCCAGGGCCAGGGAACTGGGCTACCAGGTCCAGGCCCTCACTGCCCAGCTCGGCGGGGAAGCCCGGCACGTGGCCAAGGTGCTGGCCGACATAGCCAAGGACGCGACCAGCTGCGACATGTTCCTGAAAAAGCCCGTCTGTCTGATCACCGGCGGCGAATCCGTGGTCACCCTGCAGGGCAACGGCCGGGGCGGCAGGAACCAGGAAATGGCCCTTGCCTTTCTCCACGAACTGAGCCGCTGGCGGCACGGCAGGGACCAGGTCCACTTCCTGGCGGCTTCCACCGACGGCAACGACGGCCCCACGGACGCGGCAGGCGCCTTTGCCGACGAACGGGCGCTTTTGAGCTACCACGAACTTCAAGGCGAAACCATCCACGAGTCCCTGAAGAACAACGACTCCTACAATTTCTTCGAAAGGATCGGCGCGCTTTTCAAGACCGGCCCCACCAACACCAACGTCTGCGACCTGCAGATGGTGCTGATCGTCTAGCGGGCCTCTGCGCCTCTAACGGGGAGCGAATCAAAACGGCGCAGGAGACTCAGCCTCGAAGGAGTCGAAGGCAATGCGCTGATGGTGCAGATGCAGCCGCGCGTCCGCGTGGCTGCCGTAGAGTGCATCCCCGAGAATGGGGTGGCCCAGGGAGGCGAGGTGGGCGCGGATCTGGTGGCGGGCTCCCTTGCGGATCACGCAGCGCACCAGCGTGGTGTCCGATTCCATGCCGAACTCGATGGGCTCCACCTCGGTCCAGCGCCGTGCATCCGGGTCGTCCTCGTCCAGCACCCTGGTCTTCTTGCGCCCGGCCATGTCCAGCCGGTTCTTCACGGTCACGCTGTGCATAAGCCTGCCGTGCACCCGGGCGTAGTATTCCTTGGTTATCATCCCGGACTCCTCGCAGCGTCGATACCGGTCCACGGCCCCGGAATCCAGGGCGACCAGCACAATGCCCGAGGTGGGATTGTCCAGCCGGTTAAGCAGGACCGCCTCCCTTTCGGGAAACAGCCGTGGCAGAAGCGATTCCACGCTGAGGTTGTCGCGCCCGGCAATGGCGGCGCTGTGCACGCCTTCGGGCTTGTACACGGCGGCAAAGCCGCCGTCCTCCTTGAGCACGCGCACCTCCGGGGGCTCGTCCCTCCCCTCCTCCGTGTCGGGCGGGAGCACCTCCAGCAACTGGCCTGCCGAGACCCTGTAGGAGGACCTGCGCGGCGCTCCATCCACGTGAACCAGACCTTCGTCGCACATGCGCCGGCGCTGGCGCAGCCCGGCTTGGGGCAGCAGCGTTTCCAGGGCCTTGTCCAGGCGGGCTCCGTCCTGTTCGGAGGGGATGCGGGCAGCGGATTCGTCCATGGCCCGGATCATAGCCATCTGCAATCTATCCGCAAGTATTTAATCACTTTGACGCAGGAATGAAAAACTCATACACCATACGGACACACGAGAATGTCCGATGAACAGGAGGGCCTATGAGCTTTGACGTGCTGTGGATATCCCGCGACGAAATCGAATCCCTGAACATAAGCATGAACGACGTCATGAAGGCTGTCGAACGCGGCTTCACGGCACTGGGCGACAAGCAGGTGGAAATGCCCGCCAAGATCGGCGTGCACCCGCGTGAGGACTGCTTCATCCACGCCATGCCCTGCCATGTGGGCGGGGCCGTGGACCGCTGCGGCGTGAAGTGCGTCTCGGGCTACCCGCCCAACACGCCCAAGGGCCTGCCCTACATCTCGGGCATCATGCTCCTGGCCGACCCGGAAACGGGCCTGCCCCAGGCGGTCATGGACGCGGGCTGGATCACGGCCTGGCGCACGGGCGCGGCCTCGGGCGTCTACGCCAAGCACTTCGGCAGCCCGGACACGCGAACCGTGGCCATCATCGGGGCCGGGGTGCAGGGCCGGGTCAATCTCTTGGCCATGCGCGAGGTCTTCCCACAGCTCCGGCAGGTCAACATCTTCGACATTTCCGAAGCCCAGCTCGGCAACTTCCTCTTCGAAATGCAGCCAGAGTTGCCCGGGGCCGGCTTCCGTGTCTGTCAGGACATCCCCACGGCGGTCGCGGACGCGGACGTGATCATCACCTGCACGCCCATCGTGGAAAGCCCGAAACGGTTCATCACCCGGGACATGATCAAGCCCGAGGCCTTGTGCATTTCCGTGGACTACTGCTCGGCCTTTTCCGAAGACATCATGCGGGGGGCCGTCTTTGTCTGCGACAACCGCAACCAGTACGTCTGGACCCAGGAACAGGGCACCTACTTCCAAAACGGATACCCCCGGGCCGGCGACATCCACGCGGACATGGGCGAGATCTGCGCGGACCACAAGCAGGGCGTCCGCCAGGGCCTGCGCGGCGCGGTGCTCATGGGCATCGCCAGCCACGACGTCATGACCGCCTCGCTGATTTACGATCTGGCCACGGACAGGGGCCTCGGCACAACGGTGAAGCTGTAAATGGATATTCGCGGTATTTTCCTGGTCCTGTCCGCGGCCGTCATGTGGGGGCTCATCGGCGTGTTCACCAAGTTCATCCTGGCCGAAAACGTCACGGCCCTGGAGATCGCCTTCTGGCGGGCCATGTTCGCCTGGGTGCTTTTCCTGGCCCACGCAAAATACATGAAGGCCATCAAGGTGCAGCGCAGCGACCTGCCCGTGCTGCTCTCCTTCGGTCTGGTCTGCGTCACCGCCTTCTACGCCTCCTACCAGCTGGCCATCCGCGACGTGGGCGTGGCCCTGGCTGCGGTGCTGCTGTATACGGCCCCGGCCTGGGTGGCCTTCCTTTCCTGGCTGGTGCTGCGTGAAGCCATGAACGCGGCCAAGATCGCCTGCGTGTGCATGACCGTGGCGGGCGTGGCCTGCATCAGCCTGGGCCCGTCCCTGTTTTCCGGCAACCACATCGATTTCAGCATGTTCGGCTTTGCCATGGGCCTTGTCTCCGGCCTGACCTATGCCCTGTACTACATCTTCGGGAAAAAATACCTGCACCGCTATTCCACGCCGACCATATTCGTCTACGCCCTGCCCTTCGGCGCGCTGTTCCTGCTGCCCTTCGTGGACTTCGTTCCCAAGAGCCCCTCAACCTGGGCGCTGCTGTTCGCCATGGCCGCGGTCACGTCCTACGGCGCATTTTCCGTGTATTATGCGGGTCTCAAGCGGCTGGACGCCACCCATGCGGCGGTCATCGCCACCTTCGAGCCCGTGGTGGCGGCCGTGGCGGCCTTCACCCTGTTCGGCGAACATTTCGGAGTCTGGGGGTACGGCGGCAGCATGCTGGTCATCGCCGCAGTCTTCCTGGTAATCCTGGGCGGCAACCGTGCAACGCGAATCCAGAACGGTTTCTAGCATGTCAGAACTCAAGCAAGTCAAGGCCTCCGCCGGTTCCGGCAAGACATATCAGCTCACCCGCCGTTTCCTTTCCCTGCTGGACGGCTGCGGGCGGGACCAGCACCGCTTTGCCTGCGCGGGACGCGGTCCGGGCGGCTATTCCTGGCCCGAGATCCTGGCCGTGACCTTCACCAACAAGGCCGCCGCGGAAATGAAGGAACGCGTGGTCACGTCCCTGAAGGAAGGAGCTCTAAACAAGGGAGACCGGACCCGGGAAAAAGGGCACGATCCCCGGCGGGACGAACGCAACCTGCAATCCATCCTGCGCCGCTACCACAAGCTCAACATCCGGACCATCGACAGCCTGCTCAACCTGCTGTTGCGGCTCTTTGCCCTGGAGTTCGGCATCCGGCCCGATTTCGACATTTCCTTTGACGAGCAGGAACTTTTTGGAACCGCCTTCGAGCAGTTCATCGCCCTGTGCGAGGAAGGCGGCCCCGAGCACGACCTGCTGGCCGACGCCCTGGAAACCATGATCCTGGCCGAGTCCCGGCGAGGCTTCTGGCTCATGGAGCCCATGCGCGAACGGCTGCTGGAACTGGCCGTCTACCTGCGCGAGAACGCCGCGCCCGTGGTCACGGACCAGGACACCCTGCTGGAAAAGCTGACCCACGCCAACGCGGCCCTCAAGCGCCACGTGGCGGCCATGCAGGGCTACATCAAGCAGAACGCGCTTCCGGCCAGCGCCAATTTCACCAAATGCCTGGCCAAGCTCGACGGGCTGGCCCTGTTCGATCCGCCGGGCAAGGACTCGGCCATGCTGCTCAAGGAAAGCCTGTGCGACTGCATCAACAAGGCGGGCAAGGAAAGCGTGGGACCGGACGGGGAAACGCTTTACGAGGCGCTCAAGCGGGGCTGGCGGGAATACAAGCGGCAACAGGCCACCCTTGCCGGAGCTTACGGCCTGGCCCCGGTGGTGGAGATGGCCCGCATCATCCTGGCCATGCTCGACGACATTGAACGGCGCAGGGGCGTGGTCCTGGGCTCCACCCTGGCCGGCCACGTGAACCGGCTGCTGGAAAACCCGGTGGTGCCCGAGGCGTTCTGCCGCATGGGCTGCCGCCTGCACCACCTGCTCATCGACGAATTCCAGGACACCAGCCGCTCCCAGTGGCAGGCCCTCCAGCCCATCGGCGAGGAATGCCTGGCCAAGGGAGGCAGCCTCTTCTACGTGGGCGACGTGAAACAGGCCATCTACGGCTGGCGCGGCGGGGACGCAGACCTGTTCGACGAGATCCTCCACATCCCGGAACTTTCCGAAACCGCGCAGACCAAAACCGGCGAATCCCTGCCCGACAACTGGCGCAGCCACCGCCATGTGGTGGAGTTCAACAACCGTTTTTTCCAACGCTTCGAAGAGGACGAACCGCCCCTGGACCTGGGCAAGGAGCTGTTCAAATCCCCGCCCGATGGCTTCATCGACGATTTCGCCCGCCAGCTCCGCTCGGATTTCTCGGACTGCGCACAGGGGGTCGCCCCGGTCAACCGGAACACCGAGGGATACGTACGCTTCGAACAGATCGAGGGGGGCAGAAACGAGGAGATCGAGGAGGCAACCCTTTCCCGGCTTTCAAAGCTCATGGACGAGCTGCTCGCCCGCAGGGACTTCCGGGACATCGCCATCCTGGTGCGCAACAAGCACCATGGCTCCCTGGTCTGCGACCTGCTGGTGGAAAAGGGCGTCCCGGTCATCACCGAAAGCAGCCTGCGCCTGGACCGCCACCCCATTGTGCGCCAGATCACCGCCCTCCTCCGGTTCCTGGACTACCCGCGCGACGAACTGGCCCTGGCCGAATTCATCACCGGCCAGGAGATCTTTCTCGCGGAAACCGGCATTGGCGCGGAGGCGGTCTACGAATGGATCACACGGTCGCGCAAGCGCCCGTTCGGCGTCTGCTTCTCCGAGGACTTCGACGATGTCTGGACCCTGTACGTCAAGCCGTTCTTCAACAAGTCCGGGGTCATGACTCCCTATGACCTGGTGCAGGATATCGCCTCGGTCTTCCGCATCGAGGAGCGCCACCCGGACGCCCTGCTCTATCTGAAACGCTTTCTCGAGGTGGTGCACCTAGCCGAGGAAAAGGGCTACGGCTCCCTGTCCACCTTCCTGGATTTCTGGGCGCGCAATTCCGAGGAGGAAAAAGTGCCCCTGCCCGAAAATGTGGACGCGGTGCGCATCATGACCATCCACAAATCCAAAGGGCTGGAATTCCCGGTCGTGATCGTGCCCTTCCACCACTGGCAGGCCACGCCCAACAAGGACTACGCCGTTCGCACCGTGGACGGGCTGCGCGTGCTCGCCCCGCTCAAGGAATCCCTGGGCAAGCCCTATTACACGGAACTGGGCCGCGCCGTGCGCGAGCAGCTCAACCTGCTCTACGTGGCCTGGACCCGCGCCCGCGAGGAACTTTACGGGCTGTACCCGAAATCGGTCTCGGGCAGCGGCGCCTACCCCGCCCTGCGGGCCATGGAGCTCCTGCTGGAGGATACGGGCAGCGCCGTGAACGAATACGGAACCAGGCCGACCGGCACGCGCACCCTGCCCGAAGCAAGACAGGACACTCCCATGCCGGACCTGCCGCCGCGCACCGAACCGCCCGAGCTGCTTGCATGGCTGCCCAGAATGCGCGTCTACCGACACACCCTGGACGAATATTTCTACAACGAACGCATGCGCGGCGAGGTGGCCCACCGCTGCATGGAACACCTGGCCTTCACCGGCAACGACGCCGAAGACATCCGCCGCGCCAGAGAGCGCGCCCTGCGGGACTTCCCGGCCCTGTCCTCGCTCGAGGACAAGGACCGGGAGCAACTCCACGCCGACCTGCTCGCCATGCTGGAATGGGCCGCATCCGAGCCGCGCCTGCGCACCTGGTTGGGCGGAGGCAGAAGCGAACCCGAAATCATGGACACGGACGGCGCATTCCACCGCGTGGACCACCTCTACACCGACGACGGCGAAACCGTGGTGGTGGAATTCAAGACCGGCCGCAAATACGACGAGCACGAAAAACAGGTCAGAAGATACTTGAATCTCTTGAAAGACATGCCCGGCACACCCGACAGACTTCACGGCGTGGTGGTCTACCTCGACCTCCGGGAACTGCGGGAGGTGGCCCTGTGATCCCCATCCGCATCATTCCCTGGAACACGGATTTCATGCCCACCTTGGGCGACTGGCTGGCCGCTCGCGAAGACTTCGCGGAACTGACCGTCCTGTTCACCCACAACCGGCCGCGCCGCTACCTCAAGAAACATTTTGCACAGCACCCGGACCTGCCGCGCCCCTGTTTCCTGCCGCACATGACCTCCATCGCGGACTTCATCGGTTCGCTCCGGGCCGAGCTGGACGGGGAAACACCGGTGCAGGCCAAACGGCTGGACCTGGCCGAACTGCTGCACACCATCGTCGCCGCCCTGCGCCGGGAAGGCCGGGGTCTGCTGACTTCCCTGCCCGCCCTGGACCGCGAGTCCTTCCTGCCTTGGGGCATGGAACTGGCCGCGCTCATGGAGGAACTCCTGCGCCAGGATATGGAACCGCAGGACCTCATGTACATGGAAGGCGAGGTGGCCGACTATGCAGCGGCTCTGCTGGAACAACTGCGAACCATCTTCACGCACTACGTGGCCGCCCTGGATGAACGGGGCTGGACCACGCCGGGCCTGGACTGCCGCTTTGCCGCGCAAAACCTGGAGCGCATTGTGGAGCACTACCGGGGCAGGCCCATGGTGGCCGCGGGCTTCTACGCCCTGAGCGGCGCGGAAAACAAACTGCTGCACGCCCTGTGGCAGGCCGACGTGCTGGAAGTGCTCTGGCACTCGGACCCGGCCCTGGCACACGGCGAAAAACACCACTGGGCCGTTGCGGAGCATGTGACCTGGATGGAGGCCTGGAAGACCCGCCCCCTGCTCCTGGACGACCTTGAGATTCGCGATTCGCGACCTGCGATCCGCTTTTGCGAGGGATTCGACCGCCATTCCCAGCTGGCCGCCCTGCAGGAGGAGCTGCAGGCAGCCGAAGACCATCCGAACACGGCCATCGTCCTGCCCGATACCGGGGCGCTCCTGCCCGTGCTGCATCACCTGCCCGACGCCCCCGTGAACATCTCCATGGGATATCCCCTGGAGCGCTCCTCCCTGGCCCGGTTGCTGGAGACCATCCTCGGTCTGCAGGAAAACCGGCTGGGCAACGGCCGCTACCACTGGAAGGACGTCATCAACCTCATCCGGCACCCGTACCTGAAAATGCTCGGGGACAGTCAGGACGCCCCCCTGCGTCAGGTGCTGCACTGCTGGGAGGCCGAGATACGCCAGGGCAGCGCCTACCTGGATCCCTTTGCCTGGGCTCCGCCCTACGGTCTCCAGCCTCTGGAGGAAGTCGCGCCCGCGCAGTGCGAGCCGATCCGGACCAACATCCTGCGATGTTGTCTAGAGAATTTCCAGACAATCTCCAGTCTTTCCTCCCTGGCCGACGCCCTGGCCCAGCTAGTGGAAATGTTGCATTCAACCGGCCAGGATATCTGGCACAATTTTTTGGTGGATGCGGAATGCCTCTACCGCCTGTCCACCTCGGTCATCCCGGAGCTCAAGGGGACGCTGACCAGGGACGAGACCTTTTCCAAGCCCGTGCTCTTCTCGATCCTGCGCCGTCTGCTCGGCCAGGAACGGGTTTCCTTCGAGCCCGATCCCATCACCGGCCTGCAGGTGCTCGGTGTTCTGGAGACACGCCTCCTGCATTTCCGGCGGCTGTTCATCCTGGACGCCGTGGAAGAGAAACTGCCCGGCACCAGCCCATTCGATCCCCTGCTGCCCGATCCCATGCGCAAGCTCCTGGGCCTGCCCGACTCGCGCGAGCGGGACAATGTGGCGGCCTACAACTTCTACCGTCTGCTTATGGGGGCCAAGGAAGCGGTCATCCTCTACCAGAGCGGCATCCAGCCCGGGCTGCTCGATTCCAAGAGCGTACGCTCCCGGTTCGTGGAGCAATTGCTCTGGGACATGGAAAAGGCCAAGGGCGACCTCATTCGCACGGGCGACCCGGAGATCCGTCCCGTGGTCTTCAAGTCCAGCCCGGTGCCCTTCGGCGCCGCCGCCATTCCGGCCACAGAACAGATCCGGGAGCGGCTGCACGAAAAGCTGGCCACCAAGGGGCTGACCCCGTCCCTGCTGGACACCTACCTGGGCTGCCCCAAGAAATTCTTCTTCGGCTACATGACCAGACTCCGCCCGGTAAACCTTGTTTCCGAGGAAGGCGACCGGGCCGAATTCGGCTCCCTGCTGCACGACGTGCTGCGCCGGTTCCTGGAGCCGCACATCGGCCGCACCATGGTCCTGTCGGACCTTGACCCGGCTCCCCTGCTGGAGCTTTACCGCGAGACGCTGCGCGCCAGCGACGTATACCGGCACCTGCCCTTTGACGGACAGACCGCGCTCCTGCACGCGGGAAGGCACCGGCTGCACCAGTTCCTGCAATGCCAGGACACGGCCACCGCCATCATGGGACTCGAGCTCAAGGCCACGGCCACCATAAAAACACAGGGGCTGGACATCCCCCTGACCGGCTGCTTCGACCGACTGGACATGCGCGACCAGGGCATCCACATCCTGGACTACAAGACCGGGAGCCTGCGCAAGCCCGCGGCCTCGTTCTGGGAAAACCAGGACATATGGGACCGCATGCACGCCTACGATCCCGATGCAGCAGACCCGTTGCTCATCCCGGACCTGGCCAAGGCACTGCAAAGCGTGCAGCTCCCGGCCTATCTCTACCTGCACGACCATGGCGACCATGCAGGCGAATGCGTCAATGCCGGGCTGGTGGAACTTGCCTCGGGCGGGGACGAGGCGTACCTTTTCCCCAACAAAACCAACAAGGCGTGGTCCCGGGAGGAGATGCGGGAAGTCATCGAGGACATGATTCCCCGGCTCCTGGCTTTCCTGGCCCGCCACATCCACGACGCGGGCTCGTTCCAGGCCGTACCGGGCAGGCAATGCCAGTGGTGCGACTTCAAGGGAGCCTGCGGCCAGTAGGACCGGACAATGCAGTATTCCCAAGGTTCCATAGGACGCATTTTCACCATCAGGCTCGAGGACGGCGACCACCTGCCCGGCTGCATCGAACAATTCGCGGCGGACCACGACGTCCAGGCCGCCTATTACCTGCTGCTGGGAGGAATCAACAAGGGCGAAATCGTGGTCGGCCCCGAGGACCCGGAAGGCAGGACCATCGAGCCCGTGCTCCAGGCCATTGCCGGAGCGCACGAAGTGGCCGCCGTGGGCACCCTGTTCAACGACGAGACAGGGACCCCTGTGCTGCACATGCACGCAACCCTGGGCCGTGGCCAGGACTGCCGCACCGGCTGCATCCGCCCGGGCCTGGACATCTGGCTGGTGGGGGAATTCATCCTGGTGGAAATCCTCGATTCCGGCATGCTGCGCAGGAAAGACCCGGAAAGCGGGCTTTCCCTGCTTGCAAAGGAATAACCCATGACCACATACGATTTCGTCATCTGCGGTGGAGGCATTATCGGCCTGACCGTGGCCCGTGAGCTGGTGCGCCGGGGCCACAAAAACATCCTCATCCTGGACAAGGAGCCCGAGCTGGGCAAACACGCATCGGGCCGCAACAGCGGCGTGCTGCATGCGGGCATCTATTACGATCCGGGCACCCTCAAGGCGCGTATGTGTTTCGAGGGCAACATGCTCATGCGCGAATACTGCAGGGAAAGGAACCTGCCGCTCTTCGAATCCGGCAAGGTCATCGTGGCCCGCGACGAGTCCGAGCTGCCCACCCTGGAGGAACTGGAGCGCCGCGCAACGGCCAACGGGGCCACCGTGCACATGATCGACGAGCGGCAACTCGCCGAGCTCGAACCCAACGCCCGGACCACGGACAAGGCGCTCCATTCGCCGCTCACGGCCGTGGTGGACCCCAAGGCCATCCTTAAGAGCATGCGCATAGAGCTTGAGGACGCGGGGGTGCAATTCGAATTCGGCACGGCCTTTCTCGGGGCTGGGGACGGCTTCATCATCACCAGCAAGGGCGACATCGGATACGGCCTGTTCATCAACGCTGCGGGAGCCCACAGCGACAAGGTGGCCCACGCCTTCGGCATGGGGCGAGATTACATGCTCATCCCCTTCAAGGGCATCTACAAGACCCTCAAGCGCCCGGCCGCCGACCAGATCAAGGGCAGCATCTACCCGGTGCCCAACATCAAAAACCCCTTCCTGGGCGTCCACTTCACCCGCAGCATGCACGGCGACGTCTACCTGGGCCCCACGGCCATCCCCGCCTTCGGCCGGGAAAACTACGGCATCCTCAAGGGCATAGACTCGGAGTTCCTGTCCATTCTCCTGCGGGACGCCCAGATGTTCTTCGGCAACCCCAAGTTCCGAGGCGTGGCCCTGGAGGAACCTCGCAAGTACATATCCAGGTTCTTCTACGAGGACGCCCGCAAACTGGTCAGGGAACTGGACCCCAAGGACATCGAGCACAGCCCCAAGGCCGGCATCCGTCCGCAGCTGGTGAACGTAAAGACCAAGGAACTGGTCATGGATTTCACCATCGAAAGAGGCAGGACCAGCCTGCACGTGCTCAATTCCATCTCTCCGGCCTTCACCAGCGCCATGAGTTTCGCCCGCATGCTGGCGGATGAGCACATGAATATTTAAACAAGCGTTTGACCCCCGTTTTTTCCCGGAAGGTGTTGACTTTCCGGGGGGGGCGGAGTATCGTCCCTCCATCTATATTCAGGAGCGAGGTTTGCTATAATGAAATTACCCAGCCTTAAATTCGGGGACCTGACCGCCAGATTGCCCATCATCCAGGGCGGCATGGGGGTCGGAATTTCCCTTTCCGGCCTGGCTTCGGCCGTCGCCAACGAAGGCGGCGTCGGCGTCATCGCCACTTCCATGATCGGCATGCGCGATCCCCAGCGCGCCAAGGACCCCCACGGTGCGGACATCCGCGCCTTGGCCGAAGAGATCCGCAAGGCGCGCGAAAAGATGCGCGACGGCCTGCTGGGCGTGAACATCATGTGCGCCCTGACCAATTTCAGAGACATGGTCACCACCTCCATGAAGGAAGGCGTGGACGTCATCTTCTCCGGCGCGGGCCTGCCGCTGGACCTGCCCAAGTATCTCAGGGAAGCATCCGAGGAACTCAAGCGGGAAATCCGTACCAAGCTGGTTCCCATCGTATCCTCGGGCCGCGCCTCCAATATTCTCTGCCGCAAATGGCAATCCCGGTTCGACTACCTGCCCGACGGCTTCGTGGTGGAAGGCCCCAAGGCGGGCGGCCACCTCGGCTTCAAGCCCGAGGAAATCGACGACCCGGACCACCAGCTGGAAAAAATCGTGGCCGACGTCATCGAGAGCGTGAAGCCCTTCGAGGACAAGCACGGCAAGCAGATCCCGGTCATCGCCGCAGGCGGCGTCTACACGGGCGAGGACATCGGCCGGTTCCTGGAAATGGGCGCCGCGGGCGTCCAGATGGGCACCCGATTCGTGGCCACCGAGGAATGCGATGCTGACATCGAATTCAAGAAGGCCTACATCAACGCCCGCAAGGAAGACGTGAGCATCATCAAGAGCCCCGTGGGCATGCCCGGCCGGGCCATCATGAACAACTTCCTGGAATCCGTTTCCGAAGGCCTCAAAAAGCCCAAGAAGTGCATCCACAAGTGCCTGCACAGCTGCGCCGAGGAAAACTCGCCCTACTGCATCGCCCAGGCGCTGGTGAACGCATACAGGGGCAAACTCAAGCACGGATTCGCCTTTGCCGGCGCCAACGCTTATCTGGTGGACAAGATTGTCACCGTGAAGGAACTCATGAACTCCCTCACCGGCGAGTGCGAAGGCTACATCGATACCCACAGGGAGCGTTTCGACAAATTCCTCAGCGAAAAACGCGAGGAACTCGACTCCTTTGTGGAAGAAAAAAAGGAACAGCTGGACAAGCTGCTCAAGCGCGATGGCGGCGAATAGCGCGCCGAAAAACGAAACCATCAGCCCCCGACTGCTTGCCAGCCGGGGGCTTTTTATTTATCTCCGCATGATCATGAGAAAAATAATCATCACCGGCTGTCTGGCCGCCCTGTTCTTCAGCTCGACCTTTGTGCTCAACCGGGCCATGAGCCTGGAGGGCGGGCACTGGGTCTGGACCTCCAGCCTGCGCTACCTGTGGATGCTCCTGCTGCTCTCCGGCTGGATGCTCGTTTCCGGCAAGGCGCGGCTGCTCGGACAGACGCTGTCCCTTTTCAAAAGGCACTGGATATTCTGGACCACGGCCGGCAGCATCGGATTCGGCCTCTTCTATGCGCTGATCACGTACAGTGTCACCTTTGCGCCCGGCTGGATCGTGGCCACGACATGGCAGACCACCATACTGGCCACCCCGCTCGTGCTGCTCGGATTCGGGCGCAAGGTATCGTTGCGGGCCCTGGCGCTGACGCTCATCGTCTTCGCCGGGGTGATCCTGGTCAATGTGGAGCATGCGGCCTCGACCCCGCTTTCCTTTGTCCTGCTCGGTGCCCTTCCCGTGCTCGGAGCGGGTTTCGCCTACCCCGTCGGTAACCAGATGGTCTGGGAGGCCCGGGAAGGGGGCAACAGGTTCATTCCGGCCATAGACCACCCGGCCATGTCCGACGGCTTCGCCCGGGTACTGCTCCTGACCTTGGGGTCCGTGCCCCTGTGGCTGGCCCTGATCCTCGCCACCACGCCCCCTGCGCCTTCGGAGGGGCAGCTGATCATGACCGGAACCGTGGCCCTGCTCTCCGGAGTCATTGCCACCACCCTTTTTCTCAATGCCCGGTATGCGGCCACCAACGCCTCGGAGCTGGCCGCCGCGGACTGCACCCAGTCCATGGAGGTGGTCTTCGCCCTTGCCGGGGAATGCCTGTTCCTGGACGGCGCGCTTCCCGGCATGCTCGGGGCGTTCGGCATCGCCCTGACCGTCATCGGTCTCGTGCTCTACATCCGCGTGCAGAACGTACGGTAATCACCAGTCTTTCAAGCCCAGACATCTCGCCCACCATAAAAACAAAGAGGGACCGAGCAATGCTCGGTCCCTCTTTGTTTCAAAATCATCCCCCGTGCCCGCCAGAGACGAGATACGGAAACAGGCGCGTTTTATCGGCAGCCTTGCCTACTCGAACCGGTAGGCTGCAATGATGGAAATGGGATCCACGGGCACATCGTCGTACCCCTGATAGCTGCGGGTCTTGACCTTGGCGATCTTTTCCACCACGTCCATGCCGTCGCTCACCTGGCCGAACACGCAGTAGCCCCAGCCTTCCTCGGATTCCCCGGAATGGTCCAGGTCCGCGTTGTCCGCCACGTTGATGAAGAACTGGGCGGCGCCGCTGTGTGGATCGGCGGTACGGGCCACGGCCACGGTTCCCTTGAGATTCTTGAGCCCGTTCTTGGCCTCGTTCTCGATGGGAGCCTTGGTGTCCTTCTCTTCCATGGAGAAGGTCAGGCCGCCGCACTGGATCATGAAGCCCTTGATGACGCGGTGAAACAGGGTCCCCTCGTAGAACTCGTCGTCCACGTAGCTCAGAAAATTCTCAACGGTCTTGGGTGCCTTGTCCGGAAAGAGTTCGATCAGGATCTCGCCCATGGGCGTTTCCAGAAGAACAAGAGGATTATCCATCGGTCCTATCTCCATACGATTTTATTTTTTACGTTCCGTGCCGTCGGCGCGCGGATGCGCCTTGTCATAAACCCGCATGATCTGCTGCAGATCCAGATGCGTATACCGCTGGGTGGTGGTCAGCCGTTCATGGCCCAGCAGCTCCTGCACGCTGCGCAGGTCGGCTCCCGCCTCAAGCATGTGCGTGGCAAAACTGTGCCGGAGCATGTGAGGATGCACATCGCGCGGGATGCCCGCCACCGCCGCCAGATTGGCCAGAATACGGTTGGCCTGCCGCCGATTGAGCCGCCTGCCGCGAGCCCCGATGAACAGGGCCTGCTCCAGGGGATCCGGGTCCAGCGCCTGGCGCTGGCGAAGCCACGCGCGAACGCGTTCTTCGCATTTTTTGCTCACCGGCACAATACGTTCCTTGTTGCCCTTGCCGACCACCCGCACCATGCCCGAATCAATGTCATGCACATCCAGGGCCATGGCCTCGGAAATACGCAGGCCCGAACCATAGAGCAGCTCGGCCAGGGCCAGATCGCGCAGCCCTTCCGGGTCCGGCGGAATCCCGGCTTCCATGATGGCCAGGGCCTGATCCACGTTGAGGGCCTTGGGGTGGTGCTTTTCCTGCTTGGGATTGCGCACACCCACGGTGGGATCCTTCTGGATCAGCTGGTGCTTGAGCAGGAAACGGAAAAAGGCGCGCAGGCTGGAGAGCTTGCGGGAGACCGTGCTCTTGGTCACCCTGCGGCGATGCAGCTCGGCCAGAAAGGAACGGATGATCTCCTTGGAAACCCGCTCGGGGCGCTCCAGGGAACGCCGCTTGGTGCGCAGGAACTCGTCGAACTGGGAAAGGTCCGTGCCGTAGGAACGCACCGTGGCCTCGGAATAGCCCTTCTCCACCTCGAGATACGAGAGAAAGCCCCGGACCATCTCTCCCAGATCAGGTACGCCGGTCCAGGACATAACAACTCTTGGGGTTTTCCTTGGCCTTCTTCTTGAGGCTCATGGCAATGGCCGAGGCCTCACCAAAGTGCTCCATGCGGCCGTCCTGATTGAAAACAACGGCAATGGACACGGCCATGAGCGGGAATTCACGAACCTCGCCCTGGCGGTCCGTGGAAATAATCTTGCCCTGCTTGCGGTCTTCGGCATCGTAGAAATTGGGCACAATGGCGTCGAAGGTCTTGACGATTCGCTGGCAGGCTTCCTCCACGAGCTCGGGCGGCATGATGAACACGAAGTCGTCACCGCCCACATGGCCCACGAAATTCTTGCCGCCGCCAAAGCTCTTGATGGTGTTGACGATGACCCGCGCGGTCATCATCAGGATCTCGTCGCCCCGGGAAAACCCGTATTTGTCGTTGAAGGACTTGAAGAAATCCAGGTCGCAATAGGCCAGGGCAAAGTCTTCCTTCTTGTCGATGAGCTGCTGGATGCGCTGAATGATGGAGGTGTTGCCCGGCAGCTTGGAGAGCGGGTTGGCGTCCAGGGCGCGCATGGCGCGGCAGATGGTCAGGTTGACTCGGTCCCGCGCCTCGCACGGAGTGAAGGGGCGCACCAGGAAGTCGTCCACCTCGACCGAGGCCCAGTCCCAGGGAGTGCTCATGTCGTCCTGGTCCAGGACCAGCACCACGGGCAACTGACGGTAGACATTCTCGCTCTTGACCGAGTTGGCGACCTCGGCCCCGCTGATGTCCTCCAGACGGTTGTCCACGATAAGCAGATCCGGCGGCTCATTGAAAAGCAGCTCTATGGCGCTGCGGCCACGTTCAAAGACCGTGAACTCCATCCACTCGTCGCTCCACAGGCTCTTGAGGGTCTCCACCAGCTCCAGGTCCGGGGAGATCACGAATGCCCGCTGCTTGTGGGAAAACGGGGGATTTTGGGATGCGTCAGCCATACGGAATTTCTAGCACCGGTGTAACTGTTCGTCAAAGCATATAAAAGAGGCTGCCAATTCCCTTGGGAACTGACAGCCGCATACGTGCGAAAGACTCTCCCTAGAAAGTCACGTCGGAAACATCCAGCAGCTGATCGGCCAATTCGTCCATACATTTTTCCAGATCGCTCATCTTGAAGCCGATCTCCTTCATGGCCTCGGGGCGCAGATAGGCTGTCTGGTCGTCGCCCGAGGTGCCGAACTCGAACAGGCGCACCATGAAATCGCCCAGGTGCACCACGCAGCAGGTGGACTTGTACAGCTCGGCCATGTGCGGGCTGTGGTGGCGGCTCATGGCCTCCCGGATGTTGCCCGGCAGGTTCCAGTGGCGGCCCAGCCAGGCGTTGATGCGGTCGTGCCCGAAACCGAGCAGATCCTTTTCCGCCTTGTAGTAGGTAAGATTCTTCTTCCTGACGTTGTCCAGAATCTGCTGGTGCAGCTCCGGGAGCTGGACCGCGGTAACCACCTTGCCCAGGTCGTGCAGCAAACCGGCCACAGCATATTCCTCGGGGTCGTCGAACCCGGCGTGGCGGGCAATGATGCCGCTGGCCGTGGCGCAGCCCAGGCTGTGTTCCCAGAGCCCTTCCATGGCCTGCACCATCATGTCGAACACCGATGTGGAAATGATGATGCCGCGAATGACGTTGAAGCCCAGCAGCACGAGACCGTGCTGGATGGAACTGATGCGGCCCGGGAAGCCGTACACCGGCGAGTTGACCATCTTGAGCACCTTGGCCGAAAGCACCTGATCCTTGGAGATGGCGTTGGCGATCTCCTCGGTGGAGGTTTCGGGGTTCTCCACGAGCTTGGTCACCTCGTCGAGCACGCCGGGCAGGGTCGGCAGATCCTTGATGGCCAGGACCTGTCCCTTGACGCTGGTTTTGAGATCCATGTCCTGCATCTATTTCTCGCCGCCGCTGCCGTTCACTTGGGCCTGTTCTATTTCCATGTCGCTCTGCCCTTCCCGTAGCAGGGCCTTGGCCCGCGCCGCCTGGGCGGCGGCCTTGATCCGGAAATAAGATTCCAGCCGCTTCTGGACCATCATCATCCACTTGTCCTTCTTGTGGACGCGGAACAGGTGGGGCATGCGCTTGAGCCGCTCGTCAAACTGCGTGCCGCCCGCAGCGCCGCCCATGTCCACGGGATTGCCGTGTACCACTATACGGTCGATATTCATGGTCTTAATGCGGTCGATAAGCCCCTGGCTCAGTTCCATGTCCGCAGCCATGACCGTGATGCCGTTGTCACGTTCCACGGGCCGGGCCAGCTTCATGCCCGGGCGGGCGAGATCTATGGGTATTTTCTGCATTCAATTTCACCATTCAGGTTCTGCAACAGACATGCATCATACATGGTTGCCCTGCGGCGCTCAAGAAGCGCCTACATCTTGTCGAAAAAGATGAGCACGCCCATGACCACGAACGCGGCTGCCGCCACCTTCTTGATGATGTTGGGAGAGACGTACTGACAGATGAAGCTCGCCAGCATGACGCCCAGAAAACTGACCGTGACCAAGGCCAGGGACGAACCAAAGAACACGGTCCAGGGCTTGCGGGTTTCGGCGGTCATGAGCATGCAGGCGAGTTGGGTCTTGTCGCCCAGTTCGGCCACGAACAGGGTGGCAAATGTCGTCACGAACAGTTTCCAGTCCACGAAAGGCCTCCATTGGTCTGTAAGGTTGCCTTTCTTCTAGTGGGGACAGGGGGATTCGTCAACAATCAGGCTTCCCTGGCCAGATACCACATGCCGGGCAGCTGCCGGACGGCCCCGCGCATTTCCAGCATGAGCAGGGTCTGGCTGGTCTTGTTGCTGGTCCAGCCAAGGCTGCGGCCCAGCGAATCGATGTGCACCTTGTCGGCGTCGAGCAGCAGCTCCATGAGGGCCTGTTCCTCGTCGTTGAGCGCCATCTTCTTGCGGACAACGGCTGGAGGGCGCGGCCCGCTCTCCACGTCCTGCCGGGCGCTGGCCTTGCGGACCTTGGGAATCGTCAAGGGAGCATCCTCGCCCTGATCCGATTCCGAAGGTTCCGGATCCGGCACATGGGCCAACTCCAAGGCAAACTCGTACCGCAGGGCATGCACGATGTCCGCAGCGTTTTCCACCAGCGCCGCCCCCTGCTTAATGAGCCGGTGGCAGCCGGTGAAGGTGGGCTGGCCCAGCGGACCGGGCAGGGCAAAGACCTCCCTCCCCTGTTCCGAAGCCAGGCGGGCCGTGATCAGGCTGCCGCTGCGGTTGGCGGCCTCGGCCACCAGAACGCCCAGAGACAGCCCGCTGATGATGCGGTTGCGATACGGAAAATTCTTGGAAATGGGCGGCGTGTCCGGCGGAAACTCGGAAACCAGGCAGCCCTCCTCGGCCAATTGCCGCTTCAGATCTTCATGCTCGGGCGGATAGGTGTTTTCCAGCCCGCAACCGAGCACGGCCACGGACTTGCCGAGCCCCTGCAGCCCGCCGCGATGGGCCTGGCCGTCGATGCCGAGCGCCATGCCGGAAACAACGGTGATGCCGATGCGGGAAAGCTGCCTGCTAATGGAAAAGGCCGCCTGGAGGCCAAACTCCGTGCACTTGCGCGCGCCCACCACCCCCACCGCTGGATTGGTCAGCAGGGAGACATCGCCCTGGTAATAGAGAAACTCGGGAGAATCAGGGATATGCCGCAGCCGCTCGGGGTAGCGCGGATCGTGCCAACACAGGACATTGGCCCCGCAGTCCCGGGCCGTGCGGTACTCCTTGGTGGCCTTTTCCCGCCAGGATTCCATGAGGAACAGCGTGGCCGCATCCGGGCCGGACAAGCCCTTGCCCACCCAGGAGCGGGCATCACACAGGGCGGCATAGGCCGAATCATAATGGGAAAAGATGCGCAGCCGTGTCTTGGAATCCAGCTTCTTGGAATAGCGAAACGCAAGGCAGGCGTAGAATTCCTTGCCGGATTCCATGGAACGGCCTATTCGCCAAGGGCCTGGAGACGCTTGCGGGCCATGGAGGCCGGCTCCGAGGAGGGATAGTCGTCCACCAAGGCGCGGAAGTAGAAAACGGCGTTGTCCTTGTCGCCCACCAGTTCATAGGACATGCCGATCTTGAGCATGGCCGACGCGGCCTTGTGGTGCTTGGGATAGCGGCTGACCACGTCCTTGAAGGTCATGATGGCCTGGGGATAGTTCTTGTCCGAATAGTAGGTCTCGCCTTTCCAGTACAGGGCGTTGGCGGCCAGGGAGCTCTTGGGATACTTGGCGAGAAATTCATCGAAGGTCTTGCGCGCATCGGCGGTCTTGTCGGCCTCGTACTGGGCGTACCCTTTCTTGTACAGGCTCTGTGCTGTCATGGCCGGGGCCGGTGCGGGCTTGGGCTGCGGCACCTTGGCCCAGGGCTTGGGCTCGGAGCTGGCGGCCACCTTGGGGGCTTCGGCCGGGGCGTTCTGGGGAGCCGCCTTTGCACCCTGCTCCGGTTTCACTTCCTTCCAGCCCTCGTCCTCGGGCTTCAGGTCCGTGACCCAGCCCTCGTCCGGCACATCCGCCCGCTTGGGCGCACCTTCGACCACAACGGCGTCATCCCGGCCTTCCACGTCGGCAAGGGCGTCCTCCACGGCGCTCAAACGGCGGTCCGTGTCCGACTGCATGCGGTCGAGCTGCTCGGCCTGGCGGCGCTGCTCCTCCCGGTAATTGAGAAAGCTCTCTTCCAGACTCTTCATGCGCCATTCCATGCTGGCGTCGGTGGTCTTGCCGGACGTTCCGGTGGACACGCAGGCCCCCTGGGTGAACAGCATGGTAAACAGCATGGCGACGATCAAGTACCGCATTCGGAATACTCCCAATTGATGAAAACGTTGTGATCCTTCCTAGGAATAGGCGATACGGTACTTTTTTTCAAGGAACTATTTCAGCGGTTTCACATGTCCCCGCGAGCTTGCGACCTTGCCTCCGGCGCATTTTTCAGGCACAAAACCTCTCGGACCTTCGGCGCCACCCCTTGCTTGGGAATCCCCGGCCGAAGGAAAGCAACCTATGAACGCTACAGAAACTTTTCTTTTGGCCGCAACCATGTCGGCCCCGGCTTTCTTCGACCTTCTCGGCCTGGCGGCCTTCGGCGCCATCCTCGTGGCCGCCCTCAACGGGCTTCTGGGCCTCGGCAAGGGCAAGGTCTTTTTCGACAAATACGCCCAGCAGTCCGCCACCATGGGGCTGCTGCTCATGATCGTCTCCCTGCTGGCCATGGTCGTGGCGGGCTTTGTGGCCGCATCACGCATGCCCTGGCTTTCGCAGTGGCTGGCCAACCCGGCCTCGCCGTTCCTGTATTTTTACACGACTGCGGGCCTCGGGCTCCTGCTGGCCATTCCCTATGTGCTGGCCTGGAAACGCATGCGCACGGCCAAAAGCGTCCATGCGATCCTTGGTCTTGCGGCGGGACTGTCGCTGACGGCCTCGGTGGTCGCCTGTGTTGCCGCCGTGTTCATGCTGGGCACCTCCACGCAGAACGACTCCACGGCATTCGTCGTCGCCCCGCTGCCCCTGGCGGGCCCGTCCCTGTTCTGGCCCATGGCCCTCCAGTACGCGGCGCTTTCCCTGGGAGCGGGGGCCGGCCTAAGCCTGGTCTACATGGTCTGGCGCCGCAACAAGGACGACTACGGCCGCGACTACTACAAATTCTCACTTCCCCTGGCCGCAAAATGGGCCATTTTCGGGGTGCTGCTGCAAACCCTTGCGCAGGGCTGGGCCTATGCTCTGCTCACCCCGGACGCCCGCGCCCTGGTCATGGGCACCGGCATGGTCTGCGCCTGGGGCAGCGCCGCGCTGCTGGCGCTTCTCTGCTGCGCCCTGTGGGCGGTGCTGGCCAGGAGCCAGGCCCCCATGCGCATGAAATGGATCGCCTTTGTCGGCGCAGCCCTGCTCTGGGTCATGCACAGCCTGGACATCACCGTGGGCCTGGGCCTGCTTTCCATGATCTAGACGGCGAACGCAACGCACAAAAAAAGGCCGGACAGGATATCCTGTCCGGCCTTTCATTTGTCTTGTCCTACTCGGGCAGGGCCTTGCTGGTGCTGGTGCCCATGGCCTTCTGACCGCTGCTGACACGCGGCTTCTGCAAGGTCGTGGAAAGGCTATAGATCTCGTGGGGATCAAGAATCAGCACCACGGAACCGTCGCCCATGATGGTGGCGCCGGACAGCCCTCTGAGGCTGAAGTTGTTCAGGTACTGGCCGAGCGGCTTAATGACGATTTCCTGGCGTTCCAGAAGCCTGTCCACCACCAGGCCGAGCCTGCGGTCATTGTCGTGAATGACGACGACCGGCAAGATCTCCCGGTGGTCCTCATTGGAAGGCAGTTCCAGCAGCTCGGAAAGCTCCAGGATACCCAGAACTTCGCCGCGCAAGGTCACAGCCTTGCGGTTGTTGACATCCGAAAGCTTGCTGACCTCGATCTTGGTGGTCTCGGAAACCGCATCCAGCGGGATGGCGAAGGTTTCTCCCGCCACCTGGATCATGAGCGCGTCGATGATGGCCAGGGTCAGCGGCAGGGTCAGGGTGAACTTGGTGCCCTTGCCCACCTCGGAGGTGGTGTGCACGCTGCCCTTGAGATTCTTGATGTTGGTCTTGACCACATCCATGCCCACGCCACGGCCGGAGATGTCCGTCACCTTTTCGGCGGAGGAGAAGCCCGGGGCGAAGATCAGCTCGATGGCCTCGCGGTCATCCAGGGCATTGGCCTCCTCCTGGGAGATGACGCCCTTGCGGACCGCGGTGGCGCGCATCTTGTCCGGGTCGATGCCCTTGCCGTCATCCTCGACCTCGATGGCGACCGAGTTGCCCTTGTGGTAGGCGCGCAGCCAGACATGGCCCTTGGGGCTCTTGCCCGCGGCAATGCGCTCGTTTTCATCTTCCAGGCCGTGGTCCACGGCGTTGCGGACCAGGTGAACCAGCGGATCACCGATCTCTTCCACAACGCTCTTGTCCAGTTCGGTCTCTTCGCCTTCCATGATCAGTTCCACCTGCTTGCCGCTCTTGCGGCTCAGGTCGCGCACCAAACGGGGGAAGCGGGAGAAGACGGTCTGCACGGGGACCATGCGCACCTTCATGATGGTATCCTGAAGGTCGTCGGAAATACGCGCCATGGCGTAGGTGGTCTCCGTGAGCTGCTGGGCAATCACATGCACCTCTTCCTGACCTTCCTCAAGGGCGCGGGCCAGGATGGCGTAGCGGTTGCGGTTGATGATGAGCTCGCCGATGACATTCATGAGATGGTCGAGCTTGTGGTGGTCCACGCGGATGGTGGTGGACGTCTTCTGCTTGGCGGGCGCGGCGGCCTCGTTACCGGCTGCCGTCTTGGCTACGGCTGCTTTGGCATTCTGCATAGTGTTACTGGCTGGCGCCGGAGCCGGGCTGGGCTTCGGGGCAGCGGGTTTCGGCGCGGGCTCGGGGGCCTGAGCGGGCTCGGTGGCCTTGGGAGCCGGGGCCGGTTTGGGTGCTGGAGCCGGTGCGGGCTTGGGAGCGGGCGCAGGGGCTTCGGCCTTGGGCGCGGGGGCCGGGGCCGGGGCTTCTTCGCCGCCGCCCTTGATGGCCGACAACGCCTTCAGCAGCATATCCTTCAAAATGGAAAATTCCTGGTCCAGGATATCGACCATCAAACTGAAATCCATATCCGACTTGCGGCCCTGATCCACAAGACCCGAAGTGCGTTCCGCATAGGTCTTGATTTCGTCCAGGCCCATGTAACCCGCGGAATTCTGGATGGTCTGGAGCGTACGGTACAGCCCGTCCACGATATCCGCCTTGGCGGGGTCGTTGCGCAATTCCTTGAGGGCGTATTCCGCATTGTCGATCTGCTGGGTGATGGTCTGGTCGAACAGGGCCACGTCCTCGGGATCGTACTCTCCTGCAACCTCGACAGCCGGGGCCTGTGCAGTGGCCGGAGCAGCTTCCGGAGCGGGAGCTTCGGCATCTGCCGTTTCCGGCGTTCCCTCTTCCCCCTTGTCCCCCACCACGGCGCGGGCATAGGAAATGTCCTCGGTGTCGGTCACCTGCTGCAGCACCTGCTCGAACACGCTGGTGTCCACAGGGGTGACCTTGCCGGACGCGACATCGACCTTGTCCACCAGGTCTTCAATCAGGTCCACCACGGCCAAAAGCAGGTCCACCAGCCCCTGGCTGGAAGGCATGACGCCCTTGCGAACCTTGTTCAGCAGGGTTTCGGCCTCGTGAGTCAGGCCGTTGAGCTCCTTGAAACCGATGATACCGCTGTTCCCCTTGAGATTGTGGAAATAGCGGAAGGTGTCGTTGATGAGTTCGTCGTTGCCCGTTGCGTCCCCTTCCAGGGCGAGCAGGGAACGGTTCAGATCATCGATGATCTCCTGTGCTTCTTCCAGGAAATCCGACAAATGCCCCTCGCCCACCGTGGTCAACGCATAGGGCGTGGAATCAAAATCAGGGTTGGGTACCGGATTGAAATCAGTCATAATATGCCCCCCCGCTTCCGTAACCTCATTGGTAGATTCAAACGCTTCGGGCATGGCTTCCTGCCCGACAATCTCGGTTTCATACTCAACATCGACGATCTCCGGCGTCAACACGTCCCCGGAATCCTCGGGAAATTCCTGAACGGCTTCGGGCTCGGCAGCCTCGGCAGGAGCCTCCCCGGGCTCACCACCGATGTCCTCGCCGGCGAGAACCGCTTCGATCAAAACAATGATCGGAGAAGTATCCACCTCGCCTTCAACACCGCTTGATTCCAGATTGTCCACCATGGTCCTGAGCGCATCCGTCGCGGACAGGATCAGGTCCATGATGGCCGGGGTCACCTTTATGGCGCCCTGCCGGAGCTCATCAAGTATATTTTCGGCCTTGTGCGCGAGCCCGTTGATCTTGTTCAAACCCAGAAAGCCCGATGCCCCCTTGAGGGAATGCATGGGTCTGAAAATCTCGTTAAGCAGGCCGAGATTCTCGGGGCTCTTCTCCAGTTCGAGCAAGTTGGGCTCAATGGTCTCCAAATGCTCTTTGGCCTCGATAAAGAAATCCGATAATATTTCAGGATCCAAAAAGTCCTGACCCATTCGGGCACCTCGTAACGTTTGCAGTGAACCCCAATGCCCCAGCCGACGCGTTCATCAGCCGAGCAGCATCTTCACGTTGCGCACCAGTTTTTCCGGCTGGGCCGGTTTCACCATATACAGATTCGCCCCCACGGTCAGGCCGCTCTGGATGTCCTTGTCCTGGCCCTCGGTGGAAAGAACGACAATGGGAATGTCCTTGTAGGCATCCTGCTCCCGTATGGTCTTGATGAACGTCAAGCCGTCCATGCGGGGCATGTTGATGTCCGAGACGATGAGATCCACCTCACCGGCTCCATACAGCTTTTCCAAACCGTCAAGTCCATCTTCCGCCGTTGTGACTTTGAATCCCTCTTTCTTCATGATGAATGCGACGAGATTTCGAACCGTCTTGGAATCATCAACGATCAGAACATGCTTCGGCATTTGTTCCCCCTTATATTACCGCACCAATGGTATACATTATCCGACAAGCCACTCCAAGGCAAACCCGTTATTTACGCCTCTTTCTGGTAAATAATCGCCCCGGGATAATGGATCGGCTTGAACGTCCGGCTGATATTGTGAAGCGACTCGGAATGCCCGATAATCAAATATCCGCCAGGATGCAAATTATCATAGAACGCACTGATGACCTGCTTCTTCATATCATCGTCAAAATAAATGATCACATTACGGCAAAAAACAATATCGGACCGCTCCACGCGCTTGAGATGGGACTTGTCCTTGAGGTTTATCTGCCCGAAGGACACCATGCGCTTGAGTTCGGACTTGATCCTGAAATTCTTGCCGTCCTCATCAAAATACTTCTGCACGATCTCCTTGGGCGTCGTGCGCAGGCTGTAATCGGAATACACGCCTTTGCGCGCGGAATCCAAAACCCGGGCCGAAAGATCGTTGGCTGTGATCTTGATATCCCAGGAAGCGATCTCGCCCTTGAGCACCTCGCTAAGAATCATGGCCAGGGTATACGGTTCTTCGCCCGTGGAGCACCCTGCAGACCAGATCCGCAAGGACTTCAGGCCCTTCTTGCGCTGCTCCTGGATAACGTCCGCAAGGATGTTCTCCTGAAACACCTTGAGCTGCGGCGGGTTGCGGTAGAAACTGGTTTCGTTGGTGGTGATGACCTCGAAAAGCTTGCTCAGTTCCTGGCCCTTGCCGCTGTCGTATTGAAGATAATAGTAGTATTCACCAAAGTCCTTCAGGCTCAGCTTCTTGAGCCTGTTGGCCAGCCGATTTTCCAAAAGATATTTGCGGTTGTCCGCTATGTAAATGCCGCACTGGGCATAGATGAAATCTCTCAGATCGCGAAACTCGGAATCGGAAATCTTAAGTTCCTTTCCCAGAGAGATTGTCTTGGAAAAGAGGGACGACATTTCAGTCTACTTCTCCTGTGATTCCTGGATTTTCGCTATGGCGTCCTCTGCAGCGCGCACCAAATCGTATTCATCGCTGTCCGATATTTCGAGCAAGGAACGGAAGGCCTTTGTGCCCCCGATGTTGCCAAGGGCCTCGACAACCTTCATGACCACGAACTGGTTGGAGCTCTCCAGCAATTCCAGCAATGGCGGAACCGCATCCTCCGAACCATGCTGCCCCACGGCGTCAATGGCGCGGATTCGGACCCAATCGTCCTCGTCCTCCAGGGCATGCAGCAGATGCGGCAGGAAACTGTCCTGATACCGGTTGCCGAGTATCTCCACCACGGTCAGGCGCACATCCTTGTTCTCGTCCGAAAGCTTGGGAAGCACATGGGCGCTCCAGTCCCCTCCGTCCCTGTAGAGTTCGGCAACGGCCTCCACGGCCACCTTGCGGATGTCCGGGACCTCATCCTCCAGCGCAACCTTGAGCTGGTCGAGGTTGGACATCTCGCCGATCTTGCCCAGGCCGAAAATCGCCATGAGCCGGTGGAGCGGTTCCTCGCTGGAGGCCATCTCCACAAAACGCTCGCGCACTTCCGGGCCGTCTATGGCAATGAGCGCCTCCAGTGCGGACTCCTTGACGTCGTCGTACTGGTGGTCCAGCAGCGGATAAATCATGTCCGCCACATCCGCGTTGCGCATCTTCACGCCCAGGAACCGCACCGCCCCCTTGAGCACGGTGCCGTCCTCATGCCGCTTGAGCACATCGACGAAAAAGTCGCTGGCCTTATCCGTGGCCGTATCCGCAAGCACGCCCACCACCTGACGCTGAACCGGCAGGGCCAGGTCCCAGAAGCTGTCCATGAGCACCTTGCAGACCTCGGGCCTGCCGTCGTCATCGGCGGCGATCAGGGATAGGGCCTGAACCGCGACACGGGCATGATCCTGGTCTTCATGGGCAATGCCGTTCTTCAGGGCTTCGGTAAGCCCGATTCGGGCGAGGTTGGCGATGATGTCGGAAAGCCGTTCCTGGTCGTTGTCCTGATCCAGGCCGGCGGCGATATCCAGAATGCCCGCAGAGGCATGCTCGCCCCCCACATAGGCAAGGCCCCTGATGGCCGCGTCCTGGATGTCCTCGTCCTCGTCCTTTAGAGCCACCAGCAAATACTGCCGGAAATTTTCCCGCTCGTCCTTGGTCAGCAGGGTCAGGGACTTGCCGCCCAGAATATTGACCACGGCCTTGGCAATTTTGTTGCGCAGCGCCGTGGGAGAGGCCTCCATGCGCCGCAGCAGCATGGTCACGGCCTTGACGTTGCCCATTTCCCCCAGGGCGTCGATGATCATGGAGGCAACCAGGTCCGAGGCGCGGTCCAGGGCCTTGACCAGGGCGTCCACCGAACTGGAGTGCTTGATCTTGGTCAGGGCCTCGATGACCGAGTACTGAACCCACTCCTCGTCCTGCATGGCCTTGTTCAGGCACCCTGCGGCCTCCGGCATACCCAGGTCGCCGAGGCTCACGGCCGCCTGGTAGCGGACATTGACTTCGGGGTCCTTGAGCAGCGCGTCGCACAGGGCGTCCACGGCCAGGGGGTTTCCGGACGACCCCAGGATATCGGAAGCGAAAATGCGCATGTCGGGGTCCTCGTCATGCAGCAGGTCGATAAGCGCCCCCACATCCTGATGCCCGATCTCGCGCAGTATATCCATGGACAGGTTGCGCACCGGCGCTTCGTCGGAACGCAGCAGCGGCATGACCGCGGCAACAGTCTCCTTGCCGCCGATCTTGCGCAGGGAGCTCTCTGCGGCCTCCTGGATGCCGAGGTGGTTTATAGTCAATAATTCAGCAAGCTTGGGAACCGCTTCAAGGCAGTCGTTTTCGCCCGCCTTGAACGCGCCCTCGCGCACAACCTCGGTGTCATCACTCTCCAGCAGCAGCAGGTATTCCTTGCAATCGCTCATATCTCACAGCCTCCAAGCCAAGTTCAGTTTCCCCTTCATACTGCACTTACTTGTACAAATTAGCCATTATAGCATCGGCCATGTTGTCTATATCGATTATCTCATCGGACAACTCGGCATCGACAATGGCCTTGGGCATTCCGTAAACCACGCAGGTGGCGTCGCTCTGGGCCAGGGCGCGGCCGCCCTTTTCCTTGAGGGCGCGGATCCCTTCCATGCCGTCGTTGCCCATGCCGGTCAGGATCACGCCCAGTCCCCGGCGTCCCACGGCCTGGGCCACGGAACTGATGAGCACGTTGGCGGAGGGCTTGTACAGTGCCTCCTTGGGATTCTCGGTAACCACCACGTCCACGCGGCTGACCTTCTGGTCCAGCACGATGTGCTTGCCGCCGGGCGCCACAAAGGCATGGCCGGGCTTGAGCACGTCGCCGGGCTCGGCTTCCTTGACCGTTATGGCGCTCACGTTGTCCAGGCGCTTGGCAAAGGGGCCGGTAAAGGCCGCGGGCATGTGCTGGGCAATGACGATGGCGGCCGGGAAATCCGCAGGCAATGCGGAAAGAACCTTCTGCACCGCCGGAGGCCCGCCCGTGGAAACGCCGATGGCGACGACATCCCGCTTGATCGACCCGGACGGCCTGACGGATGGGGCCGCTGCGGGAGCTGCGGAGGGACGGGCGACCACAGCGCGCGGCGGCACATGACGCATCTTGCGGCGGGCCACGGTCTTAACCCTGTCGATCAGGTCCTGCTCGATCTTGACGATATCCAAAGAAACCTTGGACAATTGCTTGGGAATAAAATCCACGGCTCCGAGTTCCATGGCCTTGAGGGTGGCCTCGGCGCCTTCGGTGGTCAGGGAGCTGACCATGAGCACGGGACGCGGCATTTCCATCATGACCTGCCGCAGGGCTGTCAGCCCGTCCATGACGGGCATCTCGATGTCCATGGTCACCACATCGGGGTCATGCTTGCGAATGAGCTCAAGCCCCTCTTGTCCATTTCTGGCGGAAGCCACAACGGATATTTCTGGATCTTTGTCCAACATCGTGCTGATGGCCTTGCGCATGAAAGCCGAATCATCCACGACAACAACTTTAATCACTCGAGACTCCTTTGGAATTGAACAACTGGAAATATCCTTGCCAGCCAACGACTCTCAGCCATGGTGGACACGCTACACGAATTCGTTGAGACAAGATATGATTTCATGCAACTTTATACTACGAAATGGTATGCTTAATCGTTCCCCATGTCCAACAAACCACAAAAGTAAATTTTTCTCTTGCCAATGCCTTCCAGGTTAGCTAAAAGCACTCCTCGCACACACGGGATGTGGCTCAGTTTGGTAGAGCGCTGCGTTCGGGACGCAGAGATCGGAGGTTCAAATCCTCTCATCCCGACCACGAGCATTCAGGCACTTACGAGAAATCGCAAGTGCCTTTTTTCATTGCTCCATCGATTGTCTCTCTCACACCGCAAATCTAAATAATACCAGTACTCCCGAGAACGCAGTACACAGGCTGCATGGCCGAAAAGACAACCACCCAAGCCCTGGCCCTGGGCGCGCTGGGAATCGTGTTCGGGGACATCGGAACCAGCCCGCTGTATACGCTCAAGGCGTGCTTCAGCGGCTTCCACGCAGTGGCGGCCACCCCGGCCAACGTCACGGGCGTGCTTTCCCTGGTCTTCTGGGCCCTGGCCATTGTCATCAGCCTCAAATACGTCTCCTTCATCATGGAGGCCGACAACCGGGGCGAAGGGGGCATTATCGCCCTGTTCTCCCTGCTGCCGGAAACCCTGCGCACCGAACGGCCCTGGGTGGTGTTCGCCGCATTGTTCGGCGCGGCCCTGCTCTACGGGGACGGGTTCATCACCCCGGCAATCTCCGTGCTTTCCGCCCTGGAGGGGCTGTCCGTGATCACCACCAAAGCCGATCCCTATGTGGTGCCGCTCACCTGCGCCGTGCTGGCGGGGCTGTTCCTGGTCCAGTACCACGGCACCCACAGAATCGGCCGCATATTCGGGCCGGTCATGCTGCTCTGGTTCGCCAGCCTCGGCCTGTTGGGAATTCTGGGCATCACCCGGAATCCGGACATCCTCAAGGCCGTCAACCCGTGGCATGCCGTCAGCTTCTTCCTAAATAACGGCCTGGAATCGACCATCGTGCTCGGGGCGGTGGTCCTGTGCGTCACCGGGGGCGAGGCCCTTTACGCGGACATGGGGCATTTCGGAAAACGGCCCATCCGGCTGGCGTGGTACGGCGTGGCAATGCCCGCCCTGCTCCTCAACTACTTCGGCCAGGGGGCCCTGCTGGCAGGCTCTCCCGAGGCCACGGCGTCCCCACTCTATGCACTGGTGCCCCCGGGCCTGCTGCCCGCCATGGTCGCCCTTTCCACCTGCGCCACCATCATCGCCTCCCAGGCCGTCATTTCCGGCGTGTTTTCCATAACCCGGCAGGCCATCCAGCTGGGTTACCTGCCCAGAATGCATATCCGCCACACATCCGAAGAGGCCGAAGGCCAGATATACTGCCCGGAAATCAACTGGGTCATGGGCGTCATCTGCGTGCTGCTGGTCATAGGATTCCGGACCTCGGAAAACCTGGCCGGGGCCTACGGGATCGCCATCACCACCACCATGGTCATCACCACGGCCCTCTACGCCCTGTACCTGAAAAGCATACGCGGCTGGTCCACGTTCGCCGCATTTTCCCTGTGCGGCTTCTTCATGATCTTCGACGCCAGCCTGTTCACGTCCAACCTGGCCAAGCTGGACGGCGGAGGCTGGATCCCCCTGGCCGTGGCGGGCGGCATCACCGCGCTCATGGCCGCCTGGACCAGGGGACGCAGGATCGTCGGCCAGAAGCTGGCCCAATACCGCGTGCCGAGCGAGGACATCGCCGCCCTGCTGGCCAAGGACGCCATCGCCCGGACGCCAGGCGTCGCCGTGTTCCTGACGGCATCCCCCCGGCTGACTCCCGCCATCCTCAAGCATTCCCTGGACCTGACCGGCTCCCTGAAAAAGCACGTCATCCTACTCTCGTTTCTCGTGGAACCGGTGCCGAAGGTGAGCACCGCCAACCGTCTGGTGGTCAAGGTTCTCGGCGACAACCTCCACCGGGTCATCGCCCGCTACGGATACACGCAGCATCCGGACGCGCGCCTGGTGATCTCCGAGCTGGATACGGTCGGCGTTCCGGTCAACGTCAACGACTGCGTCTTCTTCCTCGGCCGGGAAACATTGGTTGTTCCCCGCAAACACCGGCTCTGGAAATTCCTGTACCGGATCATGGCGCGCAACAGCATGAGCCCGGCCCAGTACTTCAATATCCCCCCGCACCGGACCATCGAACTCGGCGTGCAGGTGGAGCTCTGAAGCCGGCTGTTCCGCACCCCGCGCAAAACACATGAGAACATGAGCATTTCAACATGCATCAAGCAATATGTGCATCCCTCTTTCCTTCCCTTCGCATCTGTTCTATTCTCGTTACAAATGCAGCTTCATGGAGTTCCCTTGATCAAATATTTCGCCATCGCGCTCGCCACATTCCTGCTCATGCTCCCCGGGGGCATCTGCAATGCGGAGGAAGAGAAGGTGACCAGCGTGCTTGCGGTGGGACCTTCCTGGGACAAGTTCACCAACGAGGACGGCACGGGGCTCTACCATGAAATCCTGAACAAGGTGTTCGGGCTGTACGGCATCGAGGTCAAGCGTGAATACATGCCTTCGATCCGCGCGTACAAGCTCGTGGCCGGCGGCGATGCGGACATGATGACCTGCAAGGCCTATTCGGTGGACAAACCGCTCGCCCTGGCCCGCTACCCCATGTTCGTCAACCACTATCACGTCTTTTTCAACAAGGACCGGATCGGCCCCTGGCATGGCAGGAAAAGCCTGAACAACAAATTCCTGGTTTGGCGGGTCAGCTACTACCTGCCCAGCGAATTCCAGGACGTGGACATACAATTCAGGGAGCTGACCTCGGGCCAACAGGCGCTCGGTATGATCCTCCTGGGCCGGGCCGACTTCTATGTGGACGACATCAATTTCATCGAGGACAGCATCAATAAGAACAGAATCCCCTTCGACCCCACCCGCTACGATATACAGACCGTGGGCACACGAAGCTACCATCCGGTCTTCAACACCTCGGAACGGGGCAGGGAAATAATGAAGCTCTACGACGAGGGAGTGCGTAAACTGCACAAGACGGGAGAACTGAAGCCCATTTTCGAGAAATGGGGCTTCGAATACCCGGATTACGACAGCTACTGAAAAGGGCGGCCCGAGAGCCGCCCTTCTTCTTTTCATTTCGGCCGCACGCCGTCACTGAAGTTTTTCGGCATCCTTGAGAAAGGCCTCGAGCCCGGAATCCGTAAGCGGATGATGCGCGAGCTGCTTGATGACGCCGAACGGAATGGTGATGACGTCCGCCCCCATGAGCGCGGACTCCAGCACATGCCCGGAATGACGCACGCTGGCCACCAGCACCTTGGTGCCGAAACCGTATTGTCCGTAGATGGTCAGGATCTGGGAAACCACGTCCATGCCGTTGCCGCCGATGGCATCGATACGGCCCACGAACGGACTGACATAGGTGGCCCCGGCCTTGGCGGCCAGCAGGGCCTGGTTGGGAGAAAACACCAGGGTCACGTTGGTCTGGATACCCATGGCCGAAAGGGTGCGCACCGCCTTCATGCCCTCGGGGAGCATGGGGATCTTGACGACCACATTAGGGCCGAACTTCATCAGCTCCCGAGCCTCCTCAACCATGGCGTCGGCGGTGGTGCCCACCACCTCCAGGCTCACCGGGCCTTCGACCTCGTCGCAGATGGCCCGGGCAATGGCGCGCCAATCCCGCCCTTCCCGGGCCATGAGGGTCGGGTTGGTGGTCACGCCGTCGATGAGCCCCAGAGCGTTGGCTTCGCGAATTTCGTCAAGGCTTGCGGTGTCGATGAAAAACTCCATACAGGTCTCCTTTCATGCTCGAAAATTCTTTGCTTCCTTTTCGATCCATTCTATATTCACATAATTACGAAAAATTGACCAATTATTAATCCATTTGCCGCGTTCCACCTTCTTTAGGATGCTAAGCGAGGTTCAACGATGTCCTTTATCACGACTTCCCTGTTCGAGCTATTCAAAATCGGCCCGGGTCCTTCCAGCTCCCACACCATAGGCCCCATGAAGGCGGGCTACTGCTTCATGGAAGAGGTGCGGAAACTGGACACGGCCCTCCTGGAACAGGCCGACATCATCGAAATACACCTGTTCGGCTCCCTGAGCGCCACAGGGGAAGGACACGGCACGCGGCGCGCGGTCATTTCCGGGTTGCTGGGGCACCAGCCCGAGACCTGCCACCCGGACGTGCTCGACGGGCTGGACCACGACCCCGAACAGGTCTACCCGCTGGACATCGGCCCCAAGTCCATCGACTTCAAGGGTAACGAGGTCGTCTTCGATGCGGTGGAACACGACTACCCATACAGCAACACCATGGTCTTCCGGCTCCAAAAGGGCGAAAAGATCCTTTTCGAACAGGAATACTACTCCATCGGAGGAGGCTTCCTGCGCTGGAAAGGCTGGGAGGAGCCCCAGATCGGCGAACCGAAATACAAGTACAAGAACATGGCCGAGCTCAAGAAGCATCTGGTCATGCACGAGATCAGGCTGCACGATCTCATCCTGGAAAACGAGATGGCCATCACCGGGCTCTCGGAAAACGAAATCTACGAACGCCTGGACAACATCATCATGGTCATGGAGCGCGCCGTGGAACAGGGCATCCAGACCGAAGGAATACTACCCGGCCCCATAGGCCTGCACCGCAAGGCCCCCACCCTTTACGCCAAGGCCAAGAGAGGCCACTTCCAGGGACCGGGGTTCCTCAAGGCCATCAACGCATACGCCATGGGCGCATCCGAGGAGAACGCCGCCGGGCACTGCATCGTCACCGCCCCCACGGCCGGGGCCGCAGGGGTCATCCCGGCCCTGCTCTTCATGCTCAAGCGCCACATGGGCGCGCTCACCGACGAAATCCGCCAGGGGCTCATGGCCGCCGCCGCGATCGGCTTCCTGGCCAAGAACAACGCCAGCATCTCGGGCGCGGAAGTGGGCTGCCAGGGCGAGGTGGGCGTGGCCTCGGCCATGGGCGCGGCCATGATGGCCTATGCGCGCGGCTACCGCTTCCAGGTCACGGAAAACTCCGCCGAGATCGCCCTGGAGCACCACCTGGGCCTGACATGCGACCCCGTGGGCGGCTATGTGCAGATCCCCTGCATCGAGCGAAACGCAATGGGCGCGGTCAAGGCGTACAACGCCTACCTCATCGCCAGTTCCGTGGAAGCCGCCTACCACATGGTGGACCTGGACAAGGTCATCAAGGCCATGGCCGAAACCGGGCGGGACATGTCCCGGAAATACAAGGAAACCTCCCTGGGAGGACTGGCGGTCAGCGTCATAGAATGTTGATAATCGGCAAATAGTTATACATTTCAAATGGCCGGGTCTTGACGATCCGGCCATGTTTTTTTGGAACGCGCAAAAAAATTGTTTGAATGGCCGCTTTTTACAAAATGATAAAATCGCAAAACATGTTGCTTCGCAAAACCCAACACTTTGCACTTTTCATTTCGCATTCCCCACAAGTTCGCCTCCGAAACACCTATTTTTCGTAACAATCTTGCGACTGGGCATTGGTCAAAAATGTTGCCCGGCCCCAGTAATTCTGCTAGTTGCCGATGTGCCTTATCGAACAGGATTACTGGGGAGAATTGAACAACGTGATATCTTTCAAAAATGTAAATAAATGGTTCGGGGATCTGCACGTCCTCAAAAACGTATCTTTGGACATCCAGAAAGGGGAAGTGGTCGTGGTCTGCGGCCCCTCGGGATCGGGCAAAAGCACCATGATCCGCTGCATCAACCGGCTGGAGCCCATCCAGCAGGGCAACATCCTCGTGGACGGCATGGACGTCAGCGATCCCAAGACCAACATGACCCTGCTGCGCGCGGAAGTGGGATTCGTCTTCCAATCCTTCAACCTTTACCCGCACATGACCGTGCTGGACAACATCACCCTGGCGCCCATCATGGTGCGCCACATGCCCCGCGGCGAGGCCGAGGCCATCGCCATGAAACTGCTGCACAAGGTCAACATCCCGGACAAGGCCAACTCGTTCCCGACACAGCTCTCCGGAGGCCAGCAGCAGCGCGTGGCCATTGCCCGCGGCCTGGCCATGCAGCCCAAGATCATGCTCTTCGACGAGCCCACGTCCGCCCTGGACCCGGAAATGATCAACGAGGTGCTGGACGTCATGAAATCCCTGGCCCGCGAGGGCATGACCATGATCTGCGTCACCCACGAGATGGGCTTTGCCCGCGAGGTGGCGGACAGGGTCATCTTCATGGATGGCGGCCAGCTCATCGAGCAGAACACGCCCGAGGAATTCTTCCACAATCCGCAGAGCGACCGGACCAAGGACTTCCTCAGCAAGATTCTTTCACACTAGTAGGTTAATGCCCAAGACCATCGTTTTTCGGGCTTTAATAAGGTAACCCAACAAAGGAGAGAGGTTCTATGCGTCATTTCAAGCTTCTGGCTCTCGTTGCGGCACTGCTGCTCGTGACCACTTCCCTGGTGTTTGCTGGCCCCACCTACGACCGCGTCATGCAGAACAAGGTCGTACGCGCCGGCATCTCCAACCAGGGCATCCCCTTCGGTTTCATCGACGACAACAACGAATGGACCGGCTTCGACATGGACATGGCCAAGGAAATCGCCAAGCGCCTGGGCTGCAAACTCGAACCCACCGTCGTGAGCAACGAAACCCGTATTTCCTTCCTGCAGACCGATCCGCCGAAGGTCGACATGGTGCTTTCCAACATGACCCACAAGCGAGTGCGTGACGAGAAGATCGACTTCTCCATCACCTACTTCTTCGACGGCCAGAAGTTCCTGGCCAAAAAAGGCGCCGTGAAGGACATCAAGGACCTGGCCAAGATGAAGGTCGGCTCCATGCAGGGAACCACCTCCATCATCAACGCCACCGAATACCTGAAGGGCCTGGGCAACCCCAACCCGCAGGTCATCGGCTACGACGGTGAAGTGGCCATGTTCGAAGCCCTGCGCTCCGGCCGCGTCCAGGCCATCTCCACCGACTCCACCATCCTGCTCGGCTACGCCGCCAAGGTTCCCGGCCAGTTCGAACTGGTGGGCGAGTTCATCTCCGACGAACCCTACGGCATCGGCCTGCCCCAGGACGACTCCGCATGGCGCGACGCAGTCAACTTCACCCTGCAGGACATCTGGAAGGACGGCACTTACGAAAAGATCTACAACAAATGGTTCGGACCCGAGTCCAAGTACCCCTTCCCGCTGACCTCCAAGATCGAAATGTGGCCCTAGGCCCCGATCGACGTAACAAAAACAGGGTCCCGGGCCATGTGCCCGGGACCTTTACTTGACGGAATACGATGCTCAAACGCCATTTTGAAAAAAAATGGGTCCAGAACGGGGCCCTGTTGCTCATGCTCGGCCTGCTGGTCTACTATTTCGGGTTCATCTTCGAATTCAAGTATGACTTCAACTGGACCATCCTGTACAAGGAGACCCAGTACGGCTTCATGAGCGACTACCTGGTCAACGGCCTGAACCTGACCATCACCATTTCACTGTACTCCGCCATCCTCGCACTCGGTCTGGGCACCGTTTTCGGGCTGGCCCGGCTCTCCAAGTTCAAGCCGGTCTACTGGTTCGCCACCTGCTATGTTGAGCTGTTCCGCAACACCCCCATGCTCATCCAGCTCTTCTTCTGGAACTTCGCCCTGCCCTACGCCTTTCCGGAAGAAATCCGCTTCAAGCTCTTCGAACTGAATTTCGAGTTCTGGGTCGCCGTGGGCGGCCTGGGCATCTTCACCAGCGCCTTCATGGCCGAGATCATACGCTCGGGCATCCAGTCCGTGCCCAAGGGGCTGCTGGAAGCGTCCTATTCCTCCGGCCTGAGTTTCGGCCAGACCCTGCGCAGGATCATTCTTCCCCTGGCCTTCCGGGAAATCATCCCGCCCCTGGGCAGCGAATTCCTCAACAACATGAAAAACTCCTCCCTGGCGCAGACCATCGGCGTCATGGAAGTCTTCTGGGCCATCAAGGAAGTTTCCTCGCTGACCTATCACAGCTTCGAAGCCCTCACGGCGGGCACGGTCATCTACACCACCCTGTCGCTGTTCATCGCCGGTTTCATGGCCCTGATCAACGCCAAGCTCAAGATCGTACCCAAGGGACAGGAGAACACCCTCCGCAAAGTTGCAGACCTGCTATTCGCTCCCTTCGGCATGGCCTACCGCCGCGCCTCGCGCACCAAACGCAGAATCGCCCGCAAACGCGCCGCATCCAAGACCCTCTCCCCGGCGGAACGCATGATGCAGCTCGCCTGGAAAGGGTTCGTTCTCAGCGCCCGGGGAGCCTTTCTGCTATTCCTCGCCGTCCTGCTCTACAAGACGACCATGGCCCTGCTGGGATTCAACTGGGAAGTCATATTCAAGAGCTTAAAAACCTTACTCATCTGGCGTTTTCCGGATGGCGCGGAGACCGAATTCTTCTACGGCCTGGGCGGTCTGTCCGTGTCCATTCTCATGGCGGTGTTCTCCATCTCCGGCAGTTTCCTCATCGGGCTCTTCGTGGGCATGGGCCGCACATCCACGCTCAAGTTCATCCGCATCCCGTGCACGGCCTATATCGAACTGATCCGGGCCAACCCCCTGCTCATCGTCATCACTTGGGTCTTCTTCCTGATCCCGGTCATGTTCAAGTTCGAACTCAAGGCGTTCTGGGCCGGCACCTGGGCCTTAACCATTTTCTTCGGGGCCTACATAGCGGAAATCGTCCGGGCGGGTATTCAGAACATTCCCCCGGGCCAGGTGGAGGCCGCCAAGTCCACGGGGCTGAGCTACTTCCAGACCATGCGCAAGATCGTCCTGCCCCAGGCGCTGAAGCAGATGCTTCCGGCCCTGGTGGGCATGTTCATCGCCGACTTCAAGGACACCTCGCTGGTATATACCATCGGCGTCATGGACCTGACCCGCGCGGCCTACGCCATTAACAACCGGACCATGATCTACCCGTTCGAGATCTACACCACAGTGGCCTTCCTCTACTTTGTCTGCTGCTTCTGCATGAGCAAGTACGCCGCCCACCTGGAAAGAAAACTCAGTCCCGAGCAGGTTCGCCTGGACATGTAACGGGAACCGCAAGACGAATAAAAGGGAGGGCCTCGGCTCTCCCTTTCTTTGTTTGCATGACAATAAAAACCGGCCACCATGCTTTTCATCAAGGGGCCGAGAGAGTAGGTTCCACGCAACCCGAACAACACATCCTGCAACCTCAAAGGAGCACGATATGAGCAAGAAAGTACTGACCCGCCTGCGCAAGGGCGAAGATCTGGTGGCCGAACTAACCCGGGTCGCCAGGGAAAACAATATCACCCGGGGCACGGTGCAGGTCATCGGCGCCCTGGAAAAGGCCGAACTGGGCTACTACAACCAGAAAACCTTCGAATACCAGGCCCACCCCGTGGACAAGAACGTGGAACTGCTGGCCGGCATGGGCAACATCTCGCTCAAGGACGGCGAGATCTTCGTCCACCTGCACCTGACCCTTTCCGACGAAACCGGCGCGGCCCTGGGCGGCCACGCCATGGAAGGCTGTATCATCTTTGCGGCGGAGGCGTTTCTCCGCGAGGTAAAGGGCGCCCCCCTGAACCGCGTCTTCGACGACCCCACCAAGCTGTTCCTCTGGGGCTAAACTCCCAAAGCATACAATCATGAGGGCCTCCCAAGGGAGGCCTTTTTTTGTGGGTAAAAATGGTGCGCACACGTGCACCCTGCGTACACAAATCCGCGCCCGCGCAACTCCTCAAACAGTCATTTCAAACAATTTCAAGATATTACATTTCTGGCACGCGGGTTGCTAATGACAAGGCAACAATGGACCTCCAACGAAGGAGAATGTCATGAGAACCAGAATATTCCAATGTGCCGTCATACTCGCCTTCCTGCTCTGCGTGGGGAATGCCTATGCGGGCGTGCAGGTACCGGCGGACATGCTCCTGGCCGCTCCCCAAGCCATGAAGGCCCAAAAGGCGGAAGTGCCGTTCTCGCACAATCAGCATGCAAAGGCCGGGGTCGAGTGCAAGACCTGCCACCACACCTGGGACGGCAAGGCCGAAGTGCTCAAGTGTAGCAGCTCCGGCTGCCACGACCAGCCGGACAAGAAGGACAAGATGGCCTTTTACAAGGCGTTTCATGGCAAGGATGAACACAGTTGCGTGGGCTGCCACAAGGCCGCCAAGAAGGCGGGCAACAAGCTGGCCCCCACCGCCTGCAAGGCCTGCCATGTAAAGAAGTAACAAACCTCCACTCCCCGCAGTTCCGGGTGCCTCCTTCAACCGGAACGCATAGAAAAGCCCGCCATGTTCTATGGCGGGCTTTCAAATTCTTTTTGAAGCAAAACGGCAGATGTTCGATTTTCAGCACTCGGCTACGAAACGCGCAGGGCCTCAATAACCGCGTTGAGATTCTTGACCTTTCCGAGGGCAGAATACAACTGGTTGAGGTCCTTGACCTCCACGGTGAATTCCAGCAGCGAAGTGCCGTCCACCTGGGAGGAAAACGTGCCGGAATCAATGTTCACGGCGGCCTCGCTGAGCAGCGTGCAGATCTTGCCCAGCATGCCCAGCCGGTTGTGGCACTTGATCCTGATCTTGGCCGGGTAGGACCGTTCCTCCTCGCCTTCCCAGGAAACGGCCAGCAGGCGCTCGGGCTCGAAATTCTTGACGTTATGACAGTCCACCCGGTGGATGGTCACGCCGCGCCCCCTGGTGATGTAGCCGGTGATGGGGTCGCCCGGCAGCGGGTTGCAGCAGCTGGCGAAACGGACCAGCATCTTGTCCACGCCGCTGATGTTCAGGCCGTCGGACTTGGACTTGGCCGCGGGCTTGGGCGGTTCGGGAGCCTTTTCCGGAATGCGTTCCGCTTCCGGCTCGTCGTGCAGCAGGGAATAGAGCCGCTTGAGCACCTTCTTGGCCGTCAGGTTCATGTACCCGACCTGAGCCACGAGATCATCGGCGCAGGAGCAGTTGAACTCCTTGGCCAGATCCAGGAAGGAGCCGTCCTTCAAGGCCTTCTGCACGTTGACGCCCACACGGCGGCCTTCCTTTTCCAGCATTTCCTTGCCCAGGGCCAGGCTGCGCTCGCGTTCCACAGTGCGGATATGCTGCTTGATGCGGGTCCGGGCCTTGGCGGTATGGACGAACTTGAGCCAGTCCCGGCTGGGGCTGCGATTCTTGTCCGTGATGACTTCCACGGAATCGCCGTTCTGAAGCTTGGTATGCAGCGGCACCAGGCGGCCGTTGACCTTGGCCCCGGCACAGTGATCCCCCACCTGGGTATGAATGGCGTAGGCAAAGTCCACGGGCGTGGCCCCGTCCGGCATCTCCTTGATATCGCCGCTGGGGGTGAACACGTAGACCTCGTCCTGGAAAAGATCGAAACGCAGAGAGGCCATGAATTCGCGCGGATCGTTGAGCTCGCGCTGCCAGTCCAGGATCTGGCGCAGCCAGGTAAAACGCTCGGCGTCGCGCTGTCCGGAACTCTTGCCCTTTTTCCTGCCCTTGCCCACTTCCTTGTACTGCCAGTGGGCGGCCACGCCGTATTCCGCCACCTGGTGCATCTCCTCGGTACGGATCTGCACCTCGATACGCTCCCCGTCCGGCCCGATGACCGTGGAGTGCAGGGACTGGTACATGTTGGCCTTGGGAATGGAGATGTAGTCCTTGAACCGGCCTGAGATGGGCTTCCATTCGGCGTGGATGAGCCCCAGCACCGCGTAGCAGTCCTTGACCGAGGGCACGATGATGCGGAAGGCGATGAGGTCGTATATCTCCTCGAAGCTCAGCTCCTGCTGCTGCATCTTCACGTGCGTGCTGTACAGGTGCTTGGTGCGTCCGTAGACCCGCCCCTGTATCTTGTTCTTGGTGAACATGTCCTCGATGAGCCCGATAACCTTGTCGATGTATTCCTGACCTGCGGACTTGTGCTTGGCCACGGCCTCGCTCAGCTGCTCGTAGACGTCGGGCTTGAGGTACTGGAGGCACATGTCCTCCAGCTCGGTCTTGATGCGGTGCAGGCCGAGCCTATTGCCCAGGGGCGCGTAGATATCCAGGGTTTCCTGGGCGATCATGCGCTGCTTGATGGGCTTCATGTGCCCCAGGGTGCGCATGTTGTGCAGCCGGTCCGCCAGCTTGACCATGAGCACGCGGATATCCTCGGCCATGGCCAGGATCATCTTGCGCATGTTCTCGGCCTGGGCCACGGCCTTGGACTCGAACTGCATCTTGCTGATCTTGGTCACCCCGTCCACGATGTCGGCCACTTCCTCGCCGAAGAGATCCTCGATCTCGTCGATGGTGGTGTCCGTGTCCTCCACGGTATCGTGCAGGAGCCCGGCCGCCACGCTGGCCTCGTCCAGCTGCATTTCCGCAAGCTGGTAGGCCACGGACATGGGGTGGGAAATATAGGGCTCGCCCGAAAGCCGCACCACGCCGTCGTGGGCCTGGGCCGCAAAGATGTACGCCTTCTGGATCAGGGCGAGGTCCGGGTCGTCGATATAGCTCGCGACCTTGTCGGTTATGTCATTTATTCGAATCATGCTTGCATATTTTTTCAGCGCCGCAGTTGCAGCACCTTGGGTATCCACCACTCGGTGTAGTTGTAGCCGATGCCGGCCGGAGCCGGTTTGACGCCCTGCACCTTGCCGTTCACGATGGGCAGGGAATACGGGACATACAGGAAGCAGTAAGGCTGTTCCTCGAAAAGAATTTCCTGCGCCCGGTCATAAATCTTCTTGCGCTCGTCCTGATCCAAGGTGTGCCGCCCCGCCTCGATAAGCCTGTCCAATTCCTCGTTCTTGTACCCGATGAAATTGAGGCCGTTGGGCGTCATCCGGGAGGAATGCCAGACCGTGTGCAGGTCCGGATCCTGGGTGATGCTCAACCCCAGGACAATGGCGTCGAACCGCCCCTTGTCCATGAATTCGTTGATGAACGCGGCCCACTCCACCACTCGGATATCCACCTTGATGCCGATATCCCGCAACCTCTCCTGGATGATGACACTGCACTTGACGCGCTGAGAGTTGCCCTGATTGGTCAGAATGGTGAAATAAAACGGCTTTCCGTCTTTGTCCAGCAATCCGTCGCCGTCCGTATCCTTCCAGCCCGCCTGGGCCAGCAGTTCACGGGCCTTTTCCGGGTGATATCCCCGGTCCCGGATCTTGTCGTTATACACCCAGGTTCCGGGCTTGTACGGCCCCACGGCCGGAATGCCCAGCCCCATGAGTACGCCCTTGACGATCTCCTGCTTGTCGATTGCGTAATCCAAGGCCTGGCGAACGCGCACGTCCTGGAAGAAGGGGTGCCTGAGATTGTAGGCCAGAAAGGAATAGCCGAAGGAAAGATACTTGTACTTGTTGTAGCCGGCCCACTCGCTGCCCACGGTCTGACGCAGGTACTGCAGCGGTGTCAGGCCCATCATGTCCACGTTGCCCGCCTTGAGCTCCAGGAACTGGGTGGAGATGTCGCTCACGTTTCTGTAGACCAGGGAATCGATGTAGGGCTTGCCCTGGAAATAGTCCGGGTTGGCCTCCAGCACGGCCCGCCTGCCCGGAATCCATTCCTTGAGCTTGTACGCCCCGGCCCCCAGGGGCTCGCGGCTGTACCGGGTGTTGGAAATATCCTCGTTCTCCAGGGCATGCTTGGGAAGAATCTCCATGGCCCAGGTGACCAGGGAACGGGCATAGGGCTTATCGTAAAAGACCTCGAAGGAATACCTGCCGGTGCGGCGGAACTCCTTGATGGCCTTCCAGTCCCCGGAATAGGCCGTGGGCGTCTTGGGATCGATGAGCAGCTTGTAGGTAAACTCCACGTCCTCGGCCGTAAGCGGCTCCCCGTCGAACCAGCGGATATCCTCTCTAAGCTTGAACCGGAGATGCTTGCCGTTGTCCAACACCTCAAAGGACTCCGCGGCCCAGGGCACCAACTCAATGTCCTTGTTGTACTGGAGAGGCGCAACGTAGACCTTGGAAGTGACGTCATGGGAACCGCTGTCCGAGGAGAGATAGGGAATAAAGTTGGTGAAATCGCCGATCACGGGTTCCACCAGCTGCCCCCCGTATTCCGGGGTGTCGGGAATCTTCACCGAGGAGATGTCGACCCGTTTCACCTGCCTGCCGGAATCATTGGCGGAATCGCCGCAACCGACGCACAGCAAGGGAATGATAAATATGAGTATGAGCTTTGCTACTTTCATTTTTTCTTGCCAAAAGGGGGTTATTGGATCATATACAATTGATTCTTGGGGGGGGCGATCAAAATCAATTCCTTTATTGCCCTAAATATTCCAAGAGCCCCAAGTATTACACAGAATTTTTGCCCCCGCCATACCGGAAATGTGGTCTTGGCCGGGGCTGAAATATCAAGGAGCTTTCGAGAAAAATGGCCAACGGTGAAGAATCAGTTGTCAAACAGATCCTTCAGGATTTCGTGAACAACACCATCCCGGACTACATCCTAGAGATGGGGCAAAGCATCGCCGCCGCGGGCGGGGTCCAGAAGATGGACCTCAAGCAGCGCGAGCGATATTGGGATATCGACGGGCAGGTCGAAGGTGAGGATTTCCAGAATTATTCCTCGGAAATCGGCATCAATCTCGGAGACAGGGCCGTCAACTACTACTGCAACTGCCCGGATTCCTTTTCCGGGGTATGCAGGCACGTGGCCGCCACGGCCGTGAAGCTGCTCAAATCCCTGGACACGGAACAGGGAGAGGACATCCCGGCCCCCCGCACGGACTGGCACCAGACCTTCCGCCCCTTTTTCGCCACCGAGCTGGAGCCGGAGTCTGGCAAACACTACATCATCTACCGCATCTACCCGGAACTGGGCAGGCTGCAGGTAGCCTTTTTCCGCGCCCGCCAGAACAAGTCCGGAATTTCCCAGGTCCAGAACGAAATCACCCTACAGCAGATCGTGGAAAACCCCGAATGGTGCGAAACTTCGCCCTTCCTGCCCCGGGTGGCGGGAATGATCGGCCATTACCTGGACTACTGGGGGCACAAGGTCGAAATCCCCGCAGGCCTGCACTCCTGGTTCTTCCGCTCCATCAAGGCCGAATACTACCTGTACCTGCGCGAAACCGACCAGCCCGTGCGCATCGAAAACAAGACCATGCAGCTCAAGCTCTCGCCGCGCCTTTCCGAGGACGGCCTGAACTTCGACATCATGCTCGCCCGCGAGGACAAGCTCCCCTTCCCCATCACCGCGGAAGACGAGGTATATTTCTACGGCCGCCTGCCCCTGTGGGTGTTCCGCAAGCAGGGCTTCTACCCGGTGCAGACCGGCCTCGACCCAGAACTCATCCAGGACATGGTTGAGCAGCAGCCCATCATCCCGCATTCGGACGTCTCCGAATTCCTGGACCGCGTCTGGACCAAAATCCCGCAGTCCGACCTTTACGGGCACGAGGACTTCCTGGAACGCTTGGGCCCCATTTTCCAGGCAGCCAATTACAACCCCAAGCTCTACCTGGACGAGGAAGGCAGCCTGCTGACCCTCAAGGTCCAGAACATCTACGAAAACGAGCACGGCGAATTCGTCCTGCCCGGCCCCAACCCGGACCTGCAGACCGGCAGCTACCACATAGAGGGCAAGAGCTACCTCATCCGCCGCGAGCAGCAGGAGGAAGCCATACTGCTGTCCGAACTGGCGGACATGGGCTTCCAGCCGCGCAGCAACCACATCTGGTTCATGGAGCAGGAAGAGGCCATCAACTTCCTGCTGGACTACTACCCCATGCTCATCGAGGCCTACCGGGTCTTCGGCGAAAAGAACCTGACCCGCTACAAGGTCCGCAACTCCAAGCCCGAAATCGTGGCCGAGGTGGAGTCCGACGAAGAAAACAAGTGGTTCAAGCTGGAAGTGTCCGTGGAATACGACGACCAGCGGGTGCCCATCGAAACCATCTGGAAGGCATGGACCAGCGGCAAGCGCTTCGTGCAGCTCAAGGACGGTTCCTACACCAGCCTGCCCGAAAGCTGGCTCAAGCGCCTGGGCTACAAGCTCAAGGCCCTGGGATACGACCCGGAAAAGCCGCCGCAGAAGGAATTCCAGCAGTTCGAGGTGCCGGTCCTGGACAAGATCCTGGACGACATTCCGAACGCCAAGACCGACGAATTCTTTGTGGAGCTGCGCCAGAAGATAGAAAACTTCAAGGAAATAAGACAGGTAAATCAGCCAAAGAATCTCAACGCAACCCTGCGCCCCTACCAGCAGCAGGGTCTAAGCTACCTGAACTTCCTGCGCGAATACGGGTTCGGCGGCATCCTGGCCGACGAAATGGGGCTTGGAAAAACCATCCAGACCCTGTCCTTCATCCAGTCCATTGCCGAGTCCGGCAAGGCCGGCCCAAACCTGATCATCGTCCCCACCTCGGTGCTGCCCAACTGGGAGCGCGAGGCCCAGAAGTTCGTGCCCGACCTCACCAGGCTGACCATCTACGGCGCCAAGCGTGAGGATCTGTTCCAGCACATCAAGGACTCGGACCTGATCATCACCACGTATGCGCTCCTGCGCCGCGACCTGGATGAACTGCTCAAGTACAAATACAACGCGGTGATCCTGGACGAGGCCCAGAACATCAAGAACCCGAACACCATCACGGCCCGTTCCGTGCGCAGGCTGGATGCGGACATGAAGCTCTGCCTGTCCGGTACGCCCATCGAGAACAACCTGTTCGAGCTGTGGTCCCTGTTCGAATTCCTCATGCCCGGCTTCCTGGGGTCCCAGCACTCCTTCCAGCGCGGCATCGTCAAGCCCATCAAGGACGGCGACGAGGACACCCTCAACTACCTGCGCTCGCGCGTGAAGCCCTTCATCCTGCGCCGCACCAAGTCCGAAGTGGCCAAGGACCTGCCGCCCAAGATCGAGACCACGCATTACTGCGACCTCATCGAGGAACAGCAGGTGCTTTATAGCGCCCTGGCCAAGAAGCTCAAGGACCAGGTGCTCAGGGACGTGGACGAAAAGGGCTTGGCCAAGAGCCAGATGTCCATTCTGGACGCCCTGCTCAAGCTGCGGCAGATCTGCTGCCACCCGCGCCTGCTGAAGCTGGACATCCCGGGCATCGACACCAACCTGCCCTCGGGCAAGTTCGACGCCTTCAAGGATCTGGTCACGGACATCATCGAAGGCGGCCACAAGGTGCTGGTCTTCTCCCAGTTCGTGTCCATGCTGCACATCATCCGCTCCTGGCTGGAGATCAAGGACATGCCCTTCTGCTACCTGGACGGCTCCTCCAAGGACCGTTTTGACCAGGTGGACCGTTTCAACGACTCCCCGGACATCCCGATCTTCCTCATCTCGCTCAAGGCTGGCGGCACCGGCCTGAACCTGACCTCGGCCGACTACGTCATCCACTACGACCCGTGGTGGAACCCGGCCGTGGAAAACCAGGCCACCGACCGGACGCACCGCATCGGCCAGAAGCGGCAGGTCTTCGCCTACAAGATGATCTGCCAGAACACGGTGGAGGAAAAGATCCTCAAGCTGCAGGAAATGAAGAAGGATGTGGCCGAGGCCATCATCCCGGGGCAATCCGCGCTCAAGAGCCTGACGCGCGACGACCTGGAAATGCTCTTCGAGGTTTAGACGATGGCGGCTCCAGGAAACGACCCGAGCGCCGCCTGCGGCTTCATGAACCGGGTCTACCAGCGGGCCACCTATCTCTTCGACCCCCTGCACCAGTGGTGGGAGAGCGACCGAACCCAGCGCAGCGTGGCCGGGTTGCTGATCGCCACCTTCCTGCTGGGCATGGCCTGCATCGAAATGAACCGCCAGGGCTGGCTGCCCGACCCCCTGGCGGCCAGGACGCCCACCAGCCACTACATGGCCATCAGCCTGGCCTTCACCCTGGTGCTCATCCTGGAAGTGGTCAGCCTCATCTTCACCCTGCCCTGCTCCATTTCCAAGGCAGTGGGCAAGCAGTTCGAGATCCTGGCCCTGATCCTGCTGCGCAACTCCTTCAAGGAGCTGGTCCATTTTCCGGAACCCATCACCATTGGCGAAGGGGAGCTGGAGGCGCTCAAACATATCGCGGTGGACGGCATTTCCGCCCTGGTCATCTTCGGCCTGCTCGGGCTGTACATGCTCCTGCGCAAGGATCCCGAAGACGAGCAGACCCGGGGCGCCACGCTGTTCAGTTTCGTCTCCGCCAAGAAAATCGTGGCCCTGACTCTGCTGGCATGCTTCCTGGGCATGGGATCATACAACCTCTGGCTCTTCTTCCATGGGTATGGACACGATTTCGACTTCTTCCTGGCCTTCTACACGGTGCTCATCTTCAGCGACATCCTGCTGGTGCTCATCTCCCAGCGATTCCATCCCTCGTTCCGGGCCGTGTTCCGCAACTCCGGGTTCGCCCTGGCCACCCTGTTCATCCGCCTGGCCCTGACCGCGCCCCCCTACTACAACGCCATCCTCGGCGTGGGAGCGGCGGCCTACGCGGTGCTGCTCACCGTGACCTACAACACCCTGTTCAGCCGTCCCCGGCCCTAAGCACCGCCCTATCGAGAATATAATATTCCACATATGTATGAGGAGCTAGTCTTGAAAAAATCGGATCCCGCAACCCATGGGACGGACTGCCCTCATGCAGCACGCCAACAGACTCACCGCCCTTGAGGCCTGCAGCCCGGAAGAAAGTTTTCGGCAGCTTTTCACCGTGCTCGACAGTCTGGATGCGGTGGTCTACGTCACGGACATCCTGACCCACGAAATCCTGTTCATCAACCGCAAGGGCATGCGGGACGTGGGAGTGGACAATACCGTTCTGGGCCGGAAATGCTGGAAGGTCATGCAGCAGGACCAGGACGGCCCCTGCCCGTTCTGCACCAACGACAAGATCGTGGACGCCCAAGGCGACCCCACGGGCGTCTATACCTGGGAATTCCAAAACACCCACAACGGCCGCTGGTACTTTCTCCAGGACAGGGCCATCCGCTGGACCGACGGCCGGGTGGTGCGCATGGAGATCGCCACGGACATCACCGAACGCAAGCTGGCCGAAATAGCCCAACTCAAGCGGGACGCCATCCTGAAAGCCGTCAGCTGGGCCTCGGAACGCTTCCTGGCCGAAGGCGACTGGCGCAACCACCTGCCCGATCTTTTGCGCCTCCTGGGCCAGGCCACCAACGTCAGCAGGGTCTATGTCTTCAGGAACAGCTACGCTCCGGACGGCTCCGAACGCATGAACCACCTGCTGGAATGGACCGCTCCGGGGGTTCCGTCGGAAATCGAAAATCCGGGCATCACCAACGTGAGCTACGAGGAAGCCGGCGCCGGGCGCTGGCGCACGTTTTTTTTGAACCGGCAGCCGGTTGCCGGAAATGTCGCCGAAGCCCCGCCTGAGGAGCGAAAGGCCCTCGAGGCGCAGGGCATCATCTCGATCGCAGCGGTGCCCATCTACACGGAAGAGACATGGTGGGGCTTCATGGGCTTTGACGAATGCCGTTCCGAACGCCGGTGGACCCCGGCCGAGCTGGACGCGCTGCAGGCAGCGGCGGGCATCCTGGGGGCGGCCCTCAAGCGCCACAGCATTGAAAAGGACCTGCGCAGGCTCACCTCCAGGGCCGAGGAATCCAGCCGGGCCAAGTCCGAATTCCTGGCCAACATGAGCCATGAGATCCGCACCCCGCTCAACGGCGTGCTGTCCATGCTCCAGCTCCTGACCTGCACCCCCCTGACCGAAGAGCAGCTCGAATACATCCAGAACGCGGAAACCGCAGGGAAGAGCCTGCTGGAAATCATCAACGACATTCTGGACCTCTCCAAGATCGAGGCCGGGCGCATGGAGATCGAACCCTACAATTTCCAGCTCTCCAGAATGCTCAGCTCCATTGCCAACATCTTCAACCAGCAGTTGCAGGGCAAGCACATCACTCTCAACTGGGGGATAGAATTCGGCACGCCCGAATGGCTTCTGGGCGACGCGGGCCGCATCCGCCAGATCCTGTTCAACCTCATCGGCAATGCCGTGAAGTTCACCAAGAAGGGCAGCATAGAGGTGGAGGCGTTCGCCCAGCCCTGCCCCGAGGACGACGAGTCCATCCAGCTCAACATCACGGTGACGGATACGGGGATCGGCATTCCCAAAAACAAGCTCGACGCCATCTTCGAACCCTTCACCCAGGTGGAAGGCGTCCGCACGCGCCGCTTCGGCGGAACGGGCCTGGGCCTGAACATCGTCAAACGGCTGGTGGAGCTCATGCACGGCACGGTATCCATCAGCAGCACGGTCTACAAGGGAACCTCGGTGCGCTTCGACGTACGGGTCAAGCAGGGCATCGCCCCCGCCCAGGCGGGAGAGGCCTGCATCATGCCCGCCTTCCGGGTTTCCAAGCAATACACCATCCTCCTGGCCGAGGATAATCCCATCAACCGCCTGGCCGCCAGCCGCTTCCTGGAAAAGGCGGGGCACACCATCACCTGCGTCAACGACGGCAAAATGGTGCTGGAGGAGTTGAAGACCAACGACTACGACTGCGTGGTCATGGACATCCAGATGCCTACCATGGACGGGATGGAGGCGGTCATTGCCATCAGGCAGGGACAGGCCGGGGAGATCAACAGGGAGATCCCCGTGGTGGCGCTCACGGCCCATGCCATGCGCGGAGACCGGGAAGCCATCCTGCGCGCCGGTTTCACCGACTACCTGGCCAAGCCCGTGGACATGGACGCCCTTCTCATCACCATCGCCAACCAAATGCGCTGCATCCAGCCCCCCGAGCAATGAAAACGCTCAACCCGCTTGGTTTCACAAAGCCTCGAAAAGCCTGCACCAAATAACCAATTGTCATATATAGACAATCTGCTTTTTCCTGATTTGATAATGACTTGCATTTTCAACACCCACATACTATAGCCCTTCCTTCATGGAGGGAAGAACATGGTCACCATCAATGTCCACAACTGGCGGGAAGCAACCTGCACGTCGCCCGCCTGGCTACCCGAAAACGAGGAACAGATCCTGTGGGAAGAATATCAGGTGCGCACCGGCATCAAACTGCTGGTACAGAACCGGCCTTCCCTGCCCAGCCCACTGGAATTCGACTTCAAGGTGGCCACCGCTCCCATGGAATTCATGTACTGCGTTTCCGGAAGCACGCGCCTGAGCATCACCGACAAGCACGGCAAGCGGCTGTGCGCCGCAACCACCCCGGACACCTACACCGTTTCCCATCTGCCCTGGACCAGGGGGACCTCCATTACGGACGCGGGCCAGCCCCTGAAGGCGGTGGGGCTGCAGATACACCCGGACACCCTGTGCAGGCTGGTGCATGAATCCGGACAAAGCGTCTGCCCCCGGCTGCGCGCCCTGCTTTCCGGGCCGGATCCCGAGGCCTTTTTCAGCGAAACAGCCCTGCCCCTGCCCTTGCAGGTGACGGTCACCCAGATCCTGGAATGCCAGCTCACCGGTTCACTCAAGCGATTTTTCATGGAGTACAAGGCACTGGAGCTGGTCTACACCCAATTGAGCCTGCTGGACGGGGCCATTGCCCGCACCAGAACCCTGCCCGAGTTCGAATACCGGGCGACCATGCGCGCCCATGCCCTGCTGATGGAAGACATTGTTTCCCCGCCGGGCCTGCAGGAACTGGCCAGAAAGGTGGGCCTGACCCATGCCCGGCTCAACAAATCGTTCAGGACCCTTTTCGGCAACACGGTCTTCGGGCTGCTGCGGCTCGAACGGCTGGAGTGTGCCCGGCGCATGCTGGAGGACGGCAGGCGCACAGTGGCCGAGGTGGCATATGAATGCGGATTTTCCAGCCCGAGCCACCTCTCCCGGGCCTTTACCGGGCACTATGGCTTGCAGCCCAAACAGTACCGGGCCGAACACCTTAAATAGCCCCAAAATCCCCGCGCCCGAAAGACCGAAAATGAAAAAGGGAACCATGTTCGAACACGGCTCCCTTTGCTGTTAAAAATAGCAGGTGGTCTTGAGCCCGAAAGACCGGGGCGCGCCCTGCTGCACCAGGGTGCTGCCGCCCCAGCTCCATTCGTTCTCGTTGTATTCCTCGTCAAAAACGTTCTTGGCCCAGAGCACCACATCGAAGTTGTCGCCTTCGTAGCCCACCCTCGGGTTGACCAATGTCCGGCCGTCCACCTTGGAGGTGTTCTTGGGGTCGGTGTAGAAGGAGCTGACCCCGGTCACGTCCACTCCGGCGAAAAAGCCGCTTTCCCAGCGGTAGGTGCCGCCGACCGAATAGGTCCAGTCCGGGGATCCGGGCGTCTTCTTGCCGTCATAGTCAAAGGGATCGTCCACGGTGGTCCAGTCCCGCAACCGGCTGTTCAGGTAGCCGAGAGAGCTGGTCAGCAACAGGGCCTGCACGGGTTTGTACTGCATTTCCAGTTCGGCGCCGTAGGACTCGGCCCTGGCAGCGTTGACGATGCGCCGGTTTTCCGGATTGGGAATGGTGGGCTCCAACTGGGCCACCTGCTTGTCCGTGATGTCGATGTAGAAGGTGGCCAGATTGGCGGTCAGCTTCCTGTCCAGCAGGGTGGACTTGAGCCCCAGCTCGTAGTTCCAGCTGTACTCGGGCTTAAACATGAACTGCTCTTGCGTGGTGGATGTGGAGTAGTCGAACCCGCCCGCCAGATACCCGCGGCTGACGCGCACATAGGTCATGACGTCGTCGCTCAGGTCATAGGCCAGGCTGGCGCTGGGCAGGAACTCCGTTGAATGGATCTTGCCCTCCAGCACCGAGGTGCCGCCCCCGACAGAGCTCAGGTCCAGGTCCTTTTTCCCCTCAAGCCGTACATAATCCAGCCGGCTGCCCAGGGTGAAGTGCCAAGCCGGGGTAATGTTCCAGGTGCCCTGGCCAAATGCGGCCGCTCCCCAGTTGTCCTGCTCGGTGTCGTGCAGGCCGTAGCCGTAATAGACCGTGTCCGCATCCTCCACGTACCCGTAGACGCCGGCCAGCCAGTCGATGGCCCGGCCCTTTTCCTCCTTGGAGGCAAACCGGAGTTCCTCGCTCCAGACGCCGATGTCGTAGGAACCATAGGAATCCTCGAAACCAGGGCCGAAATTCTGCGTGGACAGGTCCATGTCGTTGATGAAATCCTGGGTGTAGCTGTGCCTGCCGGTCACCGAGGTGATGTCGAACATTTCACCCGCATACTCCACCTTGAGCATCTGGGCGTTGGCCTCCACGGTGTTTCGGTTGCCGCCGTTCCAGGCCAGCTCATTGCGCTTGGTGGCGTACGGGCCGTCCGTATAGCGGTAAACGCCCAGGCCGTCGTGTTTCTTGCGGCCCTCCACCATAAAGGAAATGCCCAGGTCATCGCTGGGGGTCCAACGGGTGGTCATGCGGCCGCTCAGATGATCGGTCTCCTTGGCGTCCGTATCCTTGTAGACATTTCGCATCCACCCGTTCGAATCCTCCTTCTGGGCGCTGATGCGCATGCTCAGCTTCTCGTCCACCAGCGGCAGGTTGGCGGAAAAGCCCTCCTTGAAGATGAGCTTGCCACCGTTGGCGTCCCACATGCCGATATCCGTGAAAGCCTTGGCCGAGAATTCGTTGCCGGGCTGCTTGGTGATGATGTTGACCACCCCGGCCTGCGAGTTGCGGCCGTACAGGGTTCCCTGCGGCCCCTTGAGCACCTCCACGCGCTCGATATCCATGAAGTCCATGTCCTGCATCTGGTGGATGGGATAGTTGACCCCGTCCACGTAAAATCCCGCCGTGGAATAGAGCGACCCCGCGAACGAGGAAATGCCGCGAATGACGATGGCGTTGTCCGCGCTGTTCTTGCGGATGAACAGGTTGGGCACCTGGTCGATGAGATCGTGGAACCCGCCGATGCCGTGCTCGTCCAGGTCCACGTCGGAAAAGGCGCTCACGCCCACCGGCACGTCCTGAATGTCCTGGCCGGTCTTCTGGGCGGTCACGGTCATGGTTTCAATCGTAACTTCCTTTTTCTCCTCCGCATACCCGCACACCGGTGACAACAGCATCACTGCGGCGAGCAACGCCAAAAAACCACTGATTCTTTTCATGTAAACTCCCCAATGACAGACAGATTATGTTCGGGGAGCTTTGTATAATGACTTTCAATCTCATTCTTGCATGTGGTGAATCCATCCTTTCATTTGCGTAACTTTCCAACCGGGCACCCCTCCCTTCAGACGGGACCCGGATGATAATAACGGACATTTGTTCCAAAGTGCAGTTTTGTTCTCATGGTTGACTCCCGAGAATAGTTACGTACTTATGCGAGGCATGCTGTGCCCATCTCTGCATTGCCCGCAGACAACATCAAAAAACGAGCTTGAAACCATGGTTGCGTCTGCCTCATGAATCCCCGTTCATCCGGAACGCCCCGGCACGACATGGGAACGCCCTGCGTTGGATTCACAGGACAAGGCCACACATACCTACACATATGAACAAGATATTCTCCACTCTCCTTGCTGCGGCGGCCGCCCTCCTTCTGGCGGCCCCGTGCGCCGCGAATATTTCCGATTACCAGACCATGCCCGACCTGGTCAGAAAAATCATAAACGTTCCGGAACAACCGAAAGGCGTTCCCAGCCCGGACGGGGAAAACCTGTTGCTCATCCATTACGGCGAGCTTTTTTCGGTGGAAGAACTGACCCGCCCCACCGTGGGGCTGGCGGGCATCCTCATCGACACCAAGAGCAATTCCCGGCGGCCATTGAACCTGGCCAGATCCCTGGGAGTCTATGACCTGGATGACGGCGAAAAAAGGCAGGTCACGAACCTCCCCGAAGGAAGCCGTCTGGCCCACATTTCCTGGGCTCCCAACGGAAAGCACATTGCCATGACCGTCTACCGGGAAACCGGCCTGGAACTGTGGGTGGCGGACCTGGGTTCCCTTGAGGCCACTCGGCTGTCGGAACTGCGTCTCAATGACATCCTGGGGACGCCCTACGTCTGGAGCCCCGACGGCAGGTCGCTCCTGGCGCTGACGGTTCCCGAGGAACGCACCTCCCAGCCGGAAATGTCCAAGCACAAGTTCGGGCCAAAGGTTCGGGACTCGGTCGGGACCGCCACACCGGCCAGGACCTATCAGCACCTGCTGCAAAGCGGCTACGACATCCTGCTCTTCGAATATCTGGCCACCTCCCGGATTTCGGAGATCAAACTGAACGGAGAATACAGGGACATCGGCTCGCCGGGCTTGTTCAAGTCGATCAGCCCCTCCCCCGACGGGAAATATCTCCTGACCGAAACCATTCACCGGCCCTACTCCTACACGTTCCCGGTGGGCAGGTTCCCGTACAGCGTCGAGATCGTCGAACTCGCGGAAGGAAGGACCGTGCGGCTGGTGGACGACCTGCACCTGGCCTCCAATATTCCCACCGCGCCCTGGGGGGTGAGGAAGGGCGCGCGTTACAGCGCCTGGAATCCGGCAGAAGACGCGGAACTGTGGTGGGTCGAATCCCGGGATGCAGGCGGCCGGAAAAAGGATGCGTCCATCAGGGATGAGATCCTTTCACTGAAGGAACCCTTCGACGCGGAACCGGCCTCCAGGCTCGCCATGCCCGACCGGTTCAGGGCCCTGTACTGGGGCAGGGAAGATTTCATCGTCGCCACCGGGACCGCCCCGGGCAACGGCACCACCAGCGCCTGGATTGTGAAGTCCGCCGGGGAGAACCCCGCTCCGCAGGACAACGCCACCGGATGGAAGCAGTTCAACAAGCGGCAGCTGCACCCCATGATCCTCAGCGAGCACGGCCCGTTCAAGCAGTACAGGCTGTCCCCGGACGAAGAGAAGATCTACCTCACGGAACGCGACACGTCCCTGACCTGGGAAAGGAATGTCCTCTTTTCCCTGGACCTGGAAACCGGGGTGAAGGAACTGGTCTGGCTGGGAAATCCGAACGCCAAGGAATCCCCCATCCAGCCCATGGACAAGAAGGGCGAGACCTGGCTGGTACTCAGCGAGTCGTTCACCTCCCCGCCGAACTATTTTATCCGCAAGAGGGACAACACCGAGGTCGCTCGCGTCACAAGCTTCGTCCCCCCGGTGCCGGAGCTGCTGAACGTGCGCAAAGAGCACCTGGAGTATCAGAGACTGGACGGCGTCAGGCTGGCGGGCGACCTATACCTGCCGCCTGGCTATGAGACGGACAACGGGACACTGCCCGTGCTCGTCTGGATCTACCCCCGGGAATACGCCAACCGGGACGCTGCGGAAAAGGCAGTCCACACATCCAAATCCTTCATGCGCCTGGGCCGCACATCCAGGATGTTCTGGCCGCTCATGGGCTACGCCCTGCTGGACAGCCCGACCATGCCCATCATCGGATCCGAGAGGGCCCTGCCCAACGACACCTTCCTGGACCAGCTGAGCATGGACGCCCAGGCCGCAGTGGACGAACTGGTGCGCATCGGGGTTGCCGCCCCGGACAAAATCGCGGTGGGCGGGCATTCCTATGGCGCATTCTCCACGGCGAACCTGCTGGCCCACACGCGCCTGTTCGCTGCGGGCATTGCCAGGAGCGGAGCCTACAACCGCTCCCTGACCCCCTTCGGGTTCCAGAGAGAGCACCGCACCTTCTGGACCGAGCCGGATCTCTACAAGAAGATGTCCCCGTTCTTTTACGTTTCGGGAATGAAGAACCCGGTCCTGCTCATCCACGGCGAACACGACCAGAACGCCGGGACCTTTCCCGAGCAATCCGAACGGCTCTATCAGGCCCTGGTGGGGCTGGGAAAGACCGCCCGGCTGGTAATGCTCCCCCACGAGGGGCACTCCTACTACGGCAAGGAATCCATCATGCACATGATATGGGAAATGAAACGGTGGCTCGACATCCACCTCAAAGGGGAAACCGAGGCCTACGCCCCGGAAAAGGAATAAAATATTCGAATTGCCCCATTCCCCGAAACATAATCGCTACAATTGTAATATCCAGTAAGTGCCGCAAAATCAAACACTTCCCAACCAAAATATAAATCTATACCAGTCACCTCCACCCCAGCTACATGCAGCTCTATCTTTTCACCACCTATATCAATATTATACTGAACTTTAGAAAAATATCTATAGCTAGACACACTAATAAGTTCTATTGCTTCAATTGGCAAATTAATGTTAGTTGATATTTCTGTTCCATATCTATATATCCTATTACCATCATGGACAATTATCTTCACTTGAGTGCCGCAAGATTTCCAATAGCCACATTATTACATAGTCCAAGGTTATACTTATTATATAAATATTCAATGCCAATCTGCTCTTCATTTTCTCATTGTATCATTTTTAAAATAATTATATATTATATTGACTACATCAGTTTTTTTTACAAATTTTACATCTTTAATTTTATATAATGATTTAATAAAATGTATAAAATACTGATCATCTTCATTTACAAAGTAAAATTGACTTCCATATGGATTAATGATTATTCTAGCTACATTATCAGCCTTATCTATGTCATTTTCACACAACACTATTAAAACTCCAATATCATCCTTCTCCAATCTTCTAATTCTACACCGACTCTTAATTCCTTTCTTAACACGATTAAAATATTGCATTTCACTCTCATTCCGATCTTTCCATACTTTTATTAAATCTGGATTGAATACATCAATTCCAGGATTACCACATACAACAACAACATTACTCTCCATTGGATCAGATGTAATTTTAATATTATATTTAATATATTTATCATATTTGCCTAAATAAAATTTTATTTTTTCAACATATTGATGACTACACTCACCTTGGATTGAAATAATTATATCTTTTTCCCAACGAATAACTTTATCACTTTCGCTTAACGATTTTTCTACATAATCCATATAGCTTTCATTCAATGCTTGTGCATTTGCACTTTGCGAAATAAAACTAAATACAGCCACCAACATTATCAATTGAATATACTTATCTTTTAGCATAATACCGCACGACTAAAATTAAACATTAATTATTGTTTCAACATCCTTATTCCCACCGCCAAAAGATGCTACGTCATCAACAATCTTCAATTGCTTCCCGCAATTCCATTCATCGGGCTTGAGGCACAAGCCGTCCTTGTCTTCCCACAGAGTGAAGTTATATATAACTAACGTCGGGCACGAAAACATCACTATGGCTCTCACTCATAACTCTTCCAGTCATCCAACAAATACTAAAGAGAACTGGATAACAAATTACACGATACACTTCTCAGCGACTGGGCAAAAAAAGAGGGCGGCTAATACCACCCTCTAGATCTCAAAAGACCTTGACCAGATCAAGATTAACAGAAGATTCTGCTCCCCCCAACTGGACAAGAGTAAAACACAGTACCTCAGAACGGAACGTCGTCCATTCCGGAGGCCTCGGACGGAAATGCCGGACCAAGGTCTTCTTCCTGCTGCTGCGGAGCGCCCTGGTTGTAGCCGCCCTGGGGCTGGGGCTGATAACCGCCCTGGCCGCCTTGGCCGCCCTGCTGCTGGTAGTTGTTCTGCTGGTATCCACCCTGCTGCGGAGCGCCAGCGCCTTCCTGGGCGCGATCCAGGCCCTGGACACGGTCGGCCACGATCTCGGTGGTGTAACGCTCAGCGCCGTTCTGGTCCTGCCACTTGCGGGTCTGCAGCTTGCCCTCGACCATGACCAGACGGCCCTTGCCGAGGTAGTTGGCCACGAATTCTGCGGCCTGACGCCAGGCCACCACACGATGCCACTCGGTGCGCTCCACGCGCTGGCCCGTGTTCTTGTCGCGGTATCCTTCGTCAGTCGCCACGCTGAAGTTGGTCACGGCCTGTCCGGACGAGGTGTAAGAAACTTTCGGGTCCTGCCCGATCCTGCCGATCAGAATTACCTTGTTCAGGCTGCCTGCCATATTATCAATCCTCCTGCGTGGACTCGAGACCGCACGGTGCGATCACAATCCCTTTGCGGTTTGTTCCAGTTCATCCAGGGCGTCTTCCAGTTCATAGCTCAGCTTGTCCGCCGTCCTGGCGTCCCATTCGCCGAGCGCCGTTTCCATCCTGCGCCGAATATCCTCGGCGCGGCGAGCGCCCTCTTCCAATGTATCGGCCTGTTCCGGGGGCAGCAGGGCCGCATCCACGGCTGTGAAGGCCGCATGGGCCAGTTCCATGACGCCCCGCGCGGGGTTCATGAACTCCCCTTTTTCCCAGACCAGCTTGTTCAATGCGGGCCAGGCCTTCTCCACGTCCTTTTCGTCAAAGGTCGATGCACTGACCCGTATCTGGAGAATCCTGCCCATGCAAGCTATTCCTCGTCCCACTCGCTCTGAACCCGGGCCACCACGTCCTGAATGACGGTGAGCTGGTCCTCGGGGCAGATGCCGAGCAGGGGTTCGCCCGCGTCCACATTGTCGCCGCGGGTAAAATAGACCGAATAGATGATGCCTTCCGGGCCGGTGTAGGCCAGCGGGGTCTCGCGCTTCATGCGGGAGACGATGAGCATTTCCATGCCGTCGTGCACCTTGACCGAACGCTTGCCCGAAACCTTGAGCTTCTGGTCCACTTCAGGAACGAAGTAGTACTTGGCGCGTTCCGGGGCGCGGAAAAGATGCAGCGCCTTTTTCAGGATCAACTCGATGACTTCCTTGCGGGTCAGGAAGTGGCGGATGGTAAGCAGTTCCTCACCGGCCTCCACGAACTTTCCTTCCAGCTCGGTGCGAACATTGACCACCTCGCCCTTTTCCGGGGCGGCGATGGGTTTCTTGTTCTTTTCGCGGGTCAGGTTGGCCAGCAGGGTGCCGGGCTTTTCATTGTAACTGCCGCCACGGCCCCGGACCTTGTCGCCGGGGTTGATGTCCGCGAACTCTATGGTGCCGGTATGCGGCGACTTGATGACGATTTCCTTGTACGGGTTGGCTTTTATATCTTCAAGCAATTCCTTGATATTCAGCAATGTTATTCCCCTAGGGTTGTTTATGAGGCAACGCCGGTGCAGCTAGCGATAATAGAGGTTCCTGCCACCCATGGTCAAGAGCGCCTGGTGCAGGTTTTTCCGGACCTCGCGGCGGTCCCAGATGCCCTGGATATGACCGCGCGAAAGTGCCTGATATGCCTTGTGATATTTGGGCGGGACCACCATGCCGGTGGTTTCGGCTATAACGCCCGGACCGGCAAAGCCGATGTTGGAGGAGCGCACCGCGAACTGATACGGCGAGCATCCCAGGAAACTTGCCACCGGGCCTGCGTAGGAATTGGTGTCGTAAACCACCAGGTACAGGCCCCCGGCATCGATGTAACGGCGCACGGCCAGGGTGCAGCGCGGCATCTGGATCACGCCGTTGACGCCCTCCTGGATGCGGATGCCCGCCGTGCCGTGCACATAGGCGATGAACGGATAATGCTTCTGCCGCGCCCGCTCGGCCGCCAAAATGAATTTTTCCCCCTCGGCAGCGCCCACGGTGCCCCCCCGGAACGGCGCGATCAGACTGGCCACCACCACCCGCACGCCCTCGATATCCGTCTCGAAGGTCACGCAGGCGCTCTTGCGGCCGGTCCGTTTCTTGGCCTGGTCCACCTTGAGCTCGAAGGCTTCGTAATTCAACGGGTTGCCGGACTCGATGTCCGCGTTGAACTCGGTGGCCTGCAGATAGTTGAACACGTTGTAGAAATACCACTCGTATTCCATGGGGAAATGATGGCCGCAGCTGGTGCAGACCCCGGCGAACTCGGAAAAGAGATCCGGTGCCCAGAGATCCTGGCAGCCGTGGGTGCGCGCGTTGGGGCAGGAAACGGCCTTGTCCTCCTGGGAACGAGGACTCAGCCAGACCCAGGAATCCTCGATGATGCAGGCCCCCTCCTCGGGGCAGGACAGCCGCGTCAATTCCTCGCGGGTCTTTTCCTCCACCCTGGCGGAGGACTTCTTGACCACGTTCAGGCGCTCCAGGGTGCCCTTGACCGGGCGGACCACCTTTTCGCGCACCAGATGCGCCTCGGCCCGCATCTCCTCCATGAAATCTTCCACATGCCGCTTGGGCCGCCTGAGCCCGTCGCTGAACAGGGAATGCACGGCCCACCCAAGGGGCTCCAGCCCGCTGCGGAACCGCTCCACCAGGGAGCGGCCGTCGTGGTAGGCGTGATGGGACATGGAACGGAAACGCTCAAACCGTTTTTCCAGCAACCGGCCCCGGGCGCGGTTGCTCAGGCTCCAGCGCACATAGATGCTCTCCGGGTCCAGCGCCCCGGCCTTGCGCCTGCGGCTCTTGAGGGCCATGGCCCGGAAGAGCTTCATGGACTTGACGCTGGAGACCACCTCGTTGGTGGCCTGAATGACCTCGCGCCGCAGGTCCTTGTAAAATTCGTAATGCTCGGGCCGTGCACCCAAGGCGGGCTCGTGAATGACGCGATCGATATAGCCGTTCCGGAGGTTGTCCTCGGCAGTGATGCCGAGCTGGGCCGCGCATTTTTCCACCAGTTCGGAGCTGGCGCGGTTCCCCCCGCGCAGTCGTCCCTCGATGGCGGCGGCCCCTTCGGGCGAGATGACCGAATAATAACCGTGGGAGAACATCAGCCTGCGGTCGGCCAGCCCCACGGCCTCGGCCCCGCCGGAACCGCCCTCGGAAAAAACGGCGATGACCGGCACGCGCAGCGCGGCCATCTCGTAGAGGTTGCGCGCGATCTGCTGGGCCGCTCCGGGGTAGTCCTCGATGGGATAGGAACCCGGCGTGGAAACATAGGTATGGATGGGAATGTTCTCGGTTTCGGCGACCTTCATGTAGTGCAGTGCCTTGGCATTTCCCCAGGGCTTGACCGAACCGCCGTTGCGGAATTCCTCGCCATGCCCCTTTTCCTGGCCGATGACCATGACCGGCTGGTTGATGACCTTGTTGCCCACGCGCCGGGTGATGTTGGCCCGGGCAATAAGCATGCTGGGGTCGATGTTGAACTCTCCCCGACCGCCGATCTCGGTGTAGTTGTCGTAGACGTTTTCCAGAATGTCCTTGAGACAGATGCGCTGCGGATGACGGACGATGCGGACCCTGTCCATGGGCGTGAGTTCCGCCTCCAGCTTGCGCTCCACAAAGGAGAACAGGTCCTCTATCTGCTGGAACTCCCGGCTGCGCGCCTTGATGTCCATGCCGGGCAGCCGGTCGAGAAATTCATCGAACTTGGCGGCCAGCAGCTCCAGCGTATCCACCCGCTTGGCGCCGAAGATATCCCCGATGTATGTCAGGCGGTCCCTGAGGGCCTGTATTCTCTTGTCGCTGTCCATGGCCTAGAATTCCAAAATGTTTGCGGTGCGTTCCCGGAGAAAGGCGATATTGGTGTGAAACTCGGCGACGCTGCCGTTGCACTCGCCCTCCAGCACCAGGGAATCGAGGAACCGCAGGCCGCGCTCCCGGGCCTGCTCCAGGCTCTCGCCCCAGACAATGGCCAAGGCCAGGTTGGGGTCGTATTCCATGGGAATCTCGTAAGCGCGGTCCCGGGGAACCTGGGTGGAAAGCTCCAGCCAGGGCTCCGCCTTCCAGCCAATTCCGGAGATCTTTCCGGCGCAGGGGGAAAAGCCCGCGGCCGGATTTTCGGCGATGATACGGTACTCGATGCCCACGCCGTCAAAGGAAATATCGTTCTGGCCGTAATTGAGCTCGCCGCCCAGGCCGAGCCGGATCTGTTCCTTGATAATGTTCACGCCGTTTTCGCCACGGACCCGGGAAATGACGGCGGAAACGCCGTTTTCCACCTGGATGCGGGTATTGACCTCCATGAGGAAGGGTTCGCCCTTGGGCGTCACGATCCACTCCCAGGTGCCCACGTTGTCGTAGCCCACCTCCCCGGCCATGGCCAGGGAATGGCGAGTGATGTCGTCCAGCACCCGGGTGGCGTCAAAGGCATAGGGGATGTCGCCGGGCGCAAAACCCGGGGCCACCTCGAGGCGCTTCTGCTTGCCCGTGCTCTGTACCGAGCAGTTGCGGGTGCCGAAATGCACGTGTCTCTTGCCGCCCCGCTGGGAAACGACCTGCACTTCCAGATGGTTGAAGTCGAAGATGCGCTGCTCGATAAGCACACCCTCGTCATTGAAATTCCGTTTGGCGTAGTTGCGGATGCGCCGGAACACGGAGCGGAACTGCTCCAGATCCTGCACCTCCTCGATGCCCATGCCGCCGCCCCCGGCCGAGGCCTTGACCAGGACCATGCCGTCCCGGATGCCCTGGGCGGCCTGGAAGTCGAACAAGTTGCGGGCGATGGTCTCGGCCTCCATCTCGTTGTAAACCGGGCGGTCCGAACCGGGGATGGTGGGAACGCCGAGACTGCGGGCGATGCGCTTGGTGTTGATCTTGTCGCCCAGCTCGCGGATGACCCACCAGGACGGGCCGATGAAGACCATGGGGCGGTCCCGGGAAGTGGTGCGCCGGGCAAAACGGAAATCCTCGGCGAAAAATCCGTAGCCGGGGTGCACGGCCGTGGCCTGGGACTGATCCGCCACCGCGAATATCTCGTTGGCGTCCAGGTAGTTGCTGATGTTGTAGACGCAGGAATCGCCGCCCATTTCGCGGGCGAGATCCACATGGCCCGAATCCCTGTCCGCGTCCGTGCGCAGGCAGACGAATTCATGGCCGAGCTCCGCACACGCCTTCATGATGCGCATGGCGATCTCGCCGCGGTTGGCAATGAGAATCCTGTGTTTTTCGCTCACATCAAAGCCTAATCGTCCTGCTCGGCGCGCTTCGCCTTCTTGAGAGCGATAAGCCGTTTCTGCACTTCCAGGACCAGCTTGTCCAACTTGATCTGCTGCCTGCGATCAATGTTCTGGAAATTCATGCCCACGATGCCGTTTCCCACCACGCGCATGACCTTGACCTGCACCTTGCCCAGAAAGACCTTTTCCTTGAGCATGAGCGTGGCCAGAAGGTCCACGCCTTCCTTGAAGACACCGGCGTCATCGGTGATGGCAAACCCGGTGGCGCTCAGGTCCTTGACCGAAAACTCGCCGGAAAAACCTTCGAAGCGGGCGTTGAAGCCGGGCACCTTGGTCCGGAAGGCCTGCCGCTGGCGGTCGTCCTCGTTGGGTATGTTTATCTCTAAATTCATAGGCGTCCCCCAATACATGAGCTGTAATGGTTAAAACACCCCAAGGCCCCCACTCCCTGGGCAACGGTTCCTATTGCCCGGTGACTCGCTTCTCAAGGACGAATTCGACCCGGCGGTTCTTTGCGCGTGATTCCGGCGAGGTGTTCGGATAGATGGGGTTCATATCTGCCAGCCCGGTCGCGGTCAACCGGGTTGACTTGATTCCCATCCTGAGAAGCTGGCGCAACACGTTGACCGCACGCATGGCCGAGATTTCCCAGTTGTCCTTGAACCTGCCCTTGCCGGAAGGCTGTGTGTTGTCGGTATAGCCGAGCACCTTGATCTGCTGATCCGGGTGCTGAATGAAAAAGTTGCGCAGCACGAGAATGACCTGTTTGCCCCTGTCGGTCAATTCCACCTGACCAGGCAGGAACAGGACATCGCCGGGCACCCTCAGGGTGATGACGCCGTCCTCGAAGTTGGCGCTCACCACGCCTTCCACGCCCTTCTTGGTCTGCAGGGTCTTGACCTCGGCAAAGACCTTGCGCTGCGATTCCACGATCTGGCGGCGCATGAGGGCCTGGTCGATGAGCACCCCCGCTTCCTCGCGACTGATACGGCTGGTGGAAATTTCCCGGAGCTTGCCGCTGATGGCCTGGGTCACCGAGGAAAAGGTCTTGGAAAACTTCTCGGTATCAATGGTGGACATGGAATAGAGAAGCACGAAAAAGACCAGCAGCAGCATGGAGAGGTCCGCAAAGGTGGTCAGCCACTCCTGCCCATCTTCCTCCTCCTCTCGCGGAGGCCGGATCAACAAATCGTCGGACATGTGCTAGTCTCCTCGTTCGGAAGGTGACAGGAAGGAGGACAGCTTTTCATACACCAGACGCGGGTTGTTGTTTTCCAGAATGGATTTCGCGCCTTCGAAGATGATCTCCAGGTTGAGCTGTTCCTGCAGGGTCCGGGCACGCAGCTTGGCCGCGATGGGAATGAAGATGAGCGTGGACATGGCCGAACCGTAGAAGGTGGTCAGCAGGGCCACTGCCATGGCCGGGCCGATGGCCTTGGGGTCGTTGAGCCTGGAAAGCATCTGCACCAGACCGATGAGCGTCCCCATCATCCCGAAGGCCGGGGCCAAGGCCGCCAACCGCTTGAACACGTCCTGCCCCACCTGATGGCGGCGGCGCAGACCGTTGATCTCGATGGCCAGGGTGGCGTGGATGAGCTGGGAATCCGCGTTGTCCGCAATGAGCTGGCAGGATTTCTTGAGCACCATGTTTTCGGTCTGCACGTTTTCCAGGGCCAGCAGACCTTCGCGGCGGCTGATCTCCGCAACCTTGACCATGATGTTGACCACGTCGCGGGCCTTGGTCTTTCTTTGCTGGAACATCTTGAAAGCAGCGACAAAGGCCTGTATGACCTCTTCAAACGGAAATGCGACCATGATTGCGGCAAGGGTGCCGCCTATGACGATCATCATACCGGGGATATTGACGAAAATATCGATAGCGCCACCCAGGATGATGGCGCCGACCACCAGAGAGAGACCTACAACCAAACCGAGTAGAGTCGCAATATCCATAAATTACCACACCTTAAGCTAATAACAACCCGTTAATTCCGGCCACGGCAACAGCCGTGATCAAAGGAGTCGATTATGAACTATTATGAATCTGTTAAACACACTGCTTCGTATATACAGGAAAAGTTGAACAAAATACAAGCGGGAACCGTAGCCATGGTTACCGGAAGCGGCCTGGGGGGGCTGGCGGACGACATTCAGGATCGCGTCGAGCTTCCCTATGACGACGTTCCAGGGCTGCCGGTCTCTTCCGTAAAGGGGCATGCCGGCAAGTTCATCCAGGGCACCCTGCAGGGCACTCCGGTCATCGCCATGGCCGGCCGCGTCCACCTCTACGAAGGATTCAGCGCCCGCGAGATCACCACGGCCATCCGCGCCCTGTACGAATGCGGAGTGCGCACCCTGCTGCTGACCAACGCGGCCGGGGCGGTCAACCCGGCCTTCAACGTGGGAACGCCCATGCTCATCAGCGACCACATCAACTTCATGGTCGGCCACAGCCCACTGCGCGGCGAAAATTTCGAGGAATGGGGCGAACGCTTCCCGGACATGAGCTGCGTCTATGACCGTGGCCTGCGCGAACTGGCCATGCAGTGCGCTCTGAAGCTGAGCATCCGCATGGAGGTGGGCACCTATCTGGCGGTCATGGGCCCGACCCTGGAAACCCCGGCGGAAACCCGCATGTACCGCGCCATGGGAGCCGACGCCGTGGGCATGTCCACCGTGCCCGAAGCCATTGTCGCGCACCACATGGGCATGCGCGTGCTGGGGATCTCCTGCCTGACCAACAAGAACCTGCCCGACTGCATCCAGGAGGTCACCCACGAGGAAGTCCTGGAGCAGGCGGACAAGGCCTCGGCCGACATGATCCCCCTCGTGCTGGAAATCCTAAAGAATATTGGCTAGTCAGCCGATGATGCTGTGGGGTGGATGCGAAATCCGCCCCATGGTATCCTGCTGACGAATGAACACATGACATGGGATGAAAGCATGAAACGATACGCCCTCCTCCTGACCGCCGTCCTTCTGGCCGCCTTTGTGCTGGCCGGCTGCTCCACCATCAAGGAAAGCGCCAAGGATACGTATGAATTCATGTTCGACCGGGAACCCAAATCCGGCCCCGTGTACACCGAGGACGACACGCCCATCATCGAGCTCAACAGCGATGCCGCGGACGATCTTTACCGGAACGTAAACCAGGGCGACGAACTTCCCAAGGGCTCCCCCGTGTACGTGCGCAACTTCACCAACGAGGACAACCCGGACGATACGGCCCGCTTCGGCAGAGTCGTCGCCAACCAGGTGGCCACCCGCCTGGCGCAGCGCGATCTGCTGATCACGGACGGCGCGCCCAGGCCTCTGCAGCCGCTCCCAGAACCCGAGCCCATACCCGAGGACAACGCCACCGACGGTTCCTGGTTCTCACAGAAAAAGGAACTCCCTCCCCGCCCGTCCATGCTCACCGGCACCTACTACATCGGCGACACGATCATCTATATGAACGCCAAGCTCATCCGTCTGGAAGACAGCGTGGTCATTTCCAGCGCCAGTTGGACCCTGCCCATCAACGACAACGTGCGGGAACTCCTCCCCCAGCTCAAGCAGCCGGGCGGCCTGCAACCCGCTGTACGTAACCATTTCTAACCGCATTTGCTCCCGCCGCGAACTTTTTTTCATCTTTCAATTGATTTTGATTTTCAATATCGATATTGTTCCCGAAACGACGGAGGGAAATCCATGTCACCTGCAAGAGAACTCGGCATACTCAATCGGGAAGGAATGAAGGCCCTGGCCGACGGCAACACGGCCAACGCAATATTTCTGCTTTCGCAGGCCCTGGACAAGGCGCACTGCTTCAAGACCAGCCTCAACGAGGCCAAGATACACAACAGCCTCGGCCTGGCGACCTTCATGGCCGGCCAGCAGAACAAGGCCCAGTCGCACTTCGAACGCGCACTTCACTGCGTCCGCGAGGAGCTGGGCGAGGACAACCAGCTTTACAAGCGCATCGCCTCGAACATGGACAAGGCAAACAGAGGAGACATTGCAGCATGACCACCACCCCATCCCTTTCCTCCAAATGGAGCAGGCAGTTCACCAAGCGGGCCTTCTCGGCCTTCAGCAGCGCAAAACCGGCATCCGCCCAGGTCAGGGACAAGCACAGGCCGACACAACAGGCGCAAGCATAAAAAAAGGGACCGTCAGATGACGGTCCCTTTGCTTTGGTCGGCTATTTCTTCTTTGGAGCGGCCTTGGATTTCTTTTCGGCCCGTTCCACCTCGGCAGCCATTTCCTCCCAGGCGGGCGGCGTATCGCCAAAGGCCCTTCTGGCCTCCCGGTATCCCAGGTTGAAGGCCTTCACGTTCACGGCCCGGATCTTCTCGGGCAGGGATTCCTCCATGCTCTTGCGCATGACGTTCTGCCGGGTGAACGGCAGCAGATATGTAAGCGCCCCGAGGACGATGGTGTTCATGGCCTGGGGAATGCCAACCTTCTCCTTTGCCATGCGAGTAAACGGCAGGGCAAGGAAATGGTTGGTGGGCGGCTGGGCAACCATGTCGGATTCCAGCACAAGCACCCCGCCCGGCTTCAGGTACGGATAATACGCGTTGCAGGCCTCCTGGGACAGGGCCACCAGCAGGTCCAGGTTCTCGGCCTTGGGAAAGCTGATACGCTTGGAGCTGACCACCAGGTCGCACCGGCTGGAGCCGCCGCGCGCCTCGGGCCCGTAGCTCTGGGTCTGGGTCACGTTGAAGGAGTGCCCCAGGGCCAGTCCTGCTCCCATGACCCGGCCCAGGGTGATGATGCCCTGGCCGCCGAGGCCGGAAAAACGGATTTCAAACCGATCGAGTTCGATGGACTGTTTCATCTATCCTTCCTTCCTGGCCTTTCGCAGGTCCGCCTTGAGCTTGTAGTAGCGCTCTTCCAGGCCGGGTTGATCGCGTTCAATGAAGGTGCCGATGGGGAACTTGTCGCCCCGCTTTCCCTCTTCGATTTCGTTGTAGCGCTCAATGTCCATGGCGTTGGACTTGAGCCATTTGTACATGTCCACAGGGGTCTTGTACTTGTTCTTGCGTCCGAACTGGGTGTGGCAGGGGGTGATGATCTCCAGCATGTTGAAGCCGGGGCGCTCAATGGCCGTGACCATGAGCTTTTCCAGCTTGCGCACATGGAATACCGTGCCCCGGGCCACGAAATTGGCGCCGGCGCCCTTTGCCAATTCCACGGTGTCGAAGCTCTTTTCCAGCTGACCGAAGGGAGCGGTCATGGACACGGAGCCCGCGGGCGTGGCCGGAGAGCTCTGGCCGCCGGTCATGCCGTAGATGTTGTTGTTCAGCACCAGGGCGGTGACCCCGATATTGCGGCGGGCCGCATGGATCATGTGGTTGCCACCGATAGACAGGGCGTCGCCGTCGCCCATGATGCAGATGACGTTGAGCTTGGGATTGGCCATCTTGATGCCCGTGGCAAAGGTCAGGGCGCGTCCGTGGGTGGTATGGACCGTGTTGAAGTCCACGTACACGGCCAGCCTGCCGGAACAGCCGATACCCGCCACGATGACCACGTCGTCCTTGGGAATCTGAAGCTGATGCACGCTGCGGATCAGGGTTCCGAGCACGATGCCGTGCCCGCACCCCGCACAGAGCACATGCGGGAATTTCTTGTTGTGCCTCAGGTACTGATGAATGATTTCATTGCCTGTTACTGTCATGGCGCTACCCCTGCATGATGACCTTGAGGATTTCGGACGGGGTGATGATCTGCCCGTCAAAGCGATTGATGGTGCGGACCGAGGCCCGGCCACAGTTGACGCGCTTCACTTCGCGGGACATCTGCCCCATGTTCATCTCGGGAACGATCAGGCGCTTGGCCTGGCCGAGGATCTTCTCCGTGGCCCTGCGCGGGTACGGGAACAGGGTCTTGAGCTTCAAAAGCCCGGCCTTGACCCCGGCCTCGCGGGCCTGCTGGATGGCGAACTCCGCGGAACGGGCCACGCTGCCGTAGGCGACGACCACAACTTCCGCGTCCTCGGTCTGGCGTTCCTCCACGATCTGGATGTCGTAGAAGAACTGGTCGATCTTGCGGTGCAGGCGTTCCATGTGGTCCACCACCTCGTCGGGACGGGAGGTGGGGAATCCGTTCACATCGTGGGTCAGGCCCGTGACATGGAAGCGGTAGCCCGAGCCGATGGGCGGCATGGGGGCCACGCCGCGCACGGTTTCCTCGAAGGGCTTGTACCATTCGGGCGGCATGGTCGGCACGATGCGGGAAACCACCTCGTACTCGTGGGGATGGGGAATCTTGATCTTTTCCCGGGTATGGGCCGTGATTTCGTCCAGGAGCAGGATGACCGGGGTGCGGTATTTTTCGGCCAGGTTGAAGGCCGTGATGGTCATCTCCAGACATTCCTGCACGTCCGAGGCGGACAACACGATGATGGGATGGTCCCCGTGGGTTCCCCAGCGGGCCTGCTGCACATCGCCCTGGGCCGGGCTCGTGGGCAGGCCGGTACTGGGTCCGCCGCGCATGACGTTGACGAGCACCAGCGGCGCTTCGGCCATGCAGGCATACCCCAGGTTTTCCTGCTTCAGAGAAAAACCGGGGCCCGAAGTGGCGGTCATGGCCTTTCTCCCGGCCAGGGAAGCGCCCACCACGGCGCCCATGGAAGCGATCTCATCCTCAAGCTGAATAAAAACGCCGTCTTTGGTCAGGGGCAGGCGGTTGGCCATGATCTCCATGATCTCGGACGACGGCGTGATGGGATAACCTCCGTAAAACGAGCATCCGGCCATCAATGCGCCCTCGACAACCGCTTCGTTGCCTTGGGCGAAAATTTCCTTGTGTTTCTTGGGTCTTGCCATGAGCTTGCGATTCCTCGCTTCTTAGGAGTTGTTGGGCTCCCCAGTTTCTTTGTCGGTAACCACGATGGCGAAGTCCGGGCAATGAAGCTCGCAGAAACCACAATGGATACAGTCTTCTTCACGAACAACACTACTCTTCCCATGCTCGTCCAGCTCCAGCACCTTTTTCGGACAGAACTCGACGCACACGCCACAGCCCTTACACCAGTCCGGGTAGACTGTAACTTTACTTTTTCCCTTGCTTATTTTGGCCATAACCTCGTTCCAAATGGAATGTTAAACGTTACTGCCAGGTAACCGTTACATATTGTTCCGGCCCTAGCACTACGAGGTGCGTAAAGCAAGCGTTATGGGACTTTTCCTGATGAATTATGTTCTGAGAACAACGTCGGCGAGCGCATTTATGACGCAAGCGGCCAGGGGTGAGCCGCCTTTTCTTCCCTTTATGGAGATAAAAGGGATTTCGAGCTGCATGAGCAGATCCTTGGATTCGGCGGCGTTGACGAAGCCCACGGGCATGCCCACCACCAGGGAGGGACTGACGCGTCCCGCCCGGATGTGCTCCACCAGACGGATGAGCGCGGTGGGCGCATTGCCGATGACCCAGACGGCCGGATCCATACCTTCCACAGCAACGTCCACGGCGGCCAGGGCGCGCGTGGTTCCACGGGTCCGGGCCAGCTCGGCGACCCGTTCGTCGTTCATGAGGCAGCGGACCTCGCAGCCGAGAGGGTCCATGCGCCGGACGGGAATGCCGCGGCGGGCCATTTCCGTATCCGTGACAATGGTACGGCCCGATCTCAGGGCCGCCAACCCGGAGTCCACGGCGTCGGGTCCGAAACGCACGATATCGAGCATCTCGAAATCGGCCGTGGTGTGGATCATGCGGCGCACGATCTCCCACTGGATGCCCTTGAAGGGGCGCGGCTCGGGGACTTCGGAGTCGATGATGCGAAAAGATTCGGCCTCGATGGCTTCGGGCCGGACCTGGAGGATGGTGATTTCGTCTGTCATGTATTTTTAAAAAGATGCGCCCAAGATGGCCGGTGCGGCCGAGGAGCCGATACGGTCGGCCCCGGCTTCGATCATGGACACGGCGTCCTTGTAGCCACGGATGCCGCCGCAGGCCACAATGCCCAGGCTCTCGCCCACGGCCTCGCGCAGAAGGCGCACATGGGAAACCATGGCCTGGCCCCAGCCGTAGCCCGTGGAAGTGACCACGTACCGGGCCCCGGCCTCCACACAGAGCTTTCCGGCCAAGGCGACCTGCTCGGGGGTGAGCAACCCGGCCTCCACAATGACCTTCACCGGCACCTTGTCGCTGGTGGCGGTGATCACGCCCTGAATGGTCTGGATCACCGTCTTGTGGTCGTCGGCCAGGAATGCGGCCAAACCGAGCACCATGTTTATTTCCCGCGCGCCGAGCTTGACCGCCTCGCCCGCCTCGAAGGACTTGACCTGCGGCAGGGTCGCTCCCGTGGGGTACCCCACGGCGCAGATGGGAATGGGAGATTCGTTCTTGAGCAACCAGGTGGCCAGCTTGATGTGAACGGGATTGACCACGACACCGTAACACCCCAGGCGCACGGCCTGGGAACAGACCGTGTCCACGTCCGCCGCCGTGGCCTCGGGCCGCAGCAGCGCGTACTCGATCTTATGGGCGAACTCCGACTGGTTCCTGGTCATCTACCTGTCCCTTGCCTGATAACGCGACAGCTGCCTTTCCAGACGGCGACTGTACGAGGTCAATACATAACAGATCAGGAAGTACATGACCAGAATGGTCAGGTAGATCTCCATGGGGGCGTTCAGGGTGCGGTTGCTGACCTGCTCGGCGCAGCGCGTCAGCTCCAGCACGCCGATGGTGGACGCCAGCGAGGTGTCCTTGGTCAGGGACACGAACTGGTTCACGAAAGACGGGATCATGTTGCGCAGGGACTGCGGCAGGATCACCAGGCGCATGGCCTGGAAATGGGACAACCCGGAACCGCGCGCCGCCTCCATCTGCCCCTTTGGCAGGGCCTCGATGCCCGCGCGCACGATCTCGGCAATGTAAGCACCTGTGAATACCACCAGGGCCACCACCGTGGTCTGGAGCTCGGGCACGGAATAGCCCACGATGACCGGGGCAAGGAAGTAGAACCAGAAAATAAGCAGAAGCAGCGGGGTCCCGCGAACAATCTCGATATAGACCAAGGCCGCATAGCGGATGATCTTGTTCTTGCTGTTGCGCATCAGGCCGAACAAAAGGCCGACCCAGAAGGCCAGGAATATGGAGATGGCGGCCAGCAGGATGGTCATGGCCAGACCGCCCAGGGGGCCTTGCGGGAACGCCCCCCAGAGGAAATAATCAAAGTTGTTTATAACCGGATCAAAACGCATGGCGAGCTCCCACTAGTACGAGATTTGTCTCAGGAAATGCTTGTTGTAGAGGTTGATGCACAACGACACCACAAGCGAAATGGACAGATAGATCAGGGTGGCCACGGTAAAGGCCTCGAAACCGTGGAAGCTGTAGGATTCGATCTGTCTCGCCATGTAGAAGATGTCCATGACACCGATGACCATGACCAGGGACGAGTTCTTGATCAGGTTCAGGGATTGGGAAATGAGCGGCGGAATGATGATCCGGAACGCCTGGGGCAGGATCACGAAACGGTAGGCCTGGACAAAGGACAGGCCGCCCGCCCGGGACGCCTCCAGCTGGTTCTTGGGAATGCTGTAGATGCCGGATCGGATCTCCTCGGCAATGAAGGCCGAGGTATAGACGGTCAGGGCGATAACGCCCGCGGCAAACTCGAAATCATGGGCATAGAGCCACTTGTTGACGAAATCAGGCAGCACCTGGTTGGAGCCGTAATACCAGAAATAGATCTGCACGAGCAGCGGCGTGTTGCGGAAGAATTCCGTGAACGCCAGGCCGAACCATTCCAGCGGCTTGAACTTGGTCATGCGCATGACGGCCACGGCCGTGCCGAGCAGCATGGCCAGCAGGAGCGAGACAGCCGAGATCTTGAGCGTCGTAACGAAGCCGCTCACCAGCCAGTCCGCATATTCCCCAGACAGAACGAGTTGCCAATCAAACTGATAATTCAAAATCCGATCCGTTCCGTTTGAGGGGCGCGCCCGAAAGCGCGCCCCGTTTATTCACTTTGCTACGAGCGCGGCGCACGGCTTACGGCCACAGTTCCATCTGCCAGGTCAGGGGCAGGTAGTACTTGGTGTCCTGGCCGAACCACTTGTTGTAGATCTTCTCGTAGTCGCCGTTGCGCCACATCTTCATGAGGGTGGCGTTGACGAAATCGCGGAAGTTGGATTCGTTTTCGGGCAGACCCAGGCCATAGGGTTCTGCGGAGATGTAATCGCCGGCGATGACCCAGTTGTCCGGGTTTTCGTCGGAGTTCTTGAGGCCCAGCAGGATGGTGGAGTCGGTGGTCACGGCGGCGACCTTGCCCTGCTTCAGGGCCAGGAAGGCCTGCGGGTAACCCTCGAAGGAGAGCACGGTGCACTCGGGCTGGGCGGCCTTGATGTTCTTTTCGGAGGTGGAACCCTTGGCGGTGCCCACCTTCTTGCCGGCCAGATCATCGACGGAGGTGATGCCGCCGTCCTTGGCGACGAGGATCTTCTGGCCATCCATGAAGTAGGTGATGGAGAAGTCGATGACGTCGTCACGGGCGATCTTGTGGGTCATGGTTGCGGCGGCCACGTCGATGGAGCCCTGGGCGACCATGGGGATACGGGTGGCGGAAGTAACAGCCTTGACGTCGAGCTTCACGCCCAGTTCGTCAGCAAGATACTTGCAGACGTCCACATCGAAACCGATGATCTGGTTGGTGGCTTCGTCCACATACCCGAACGGCACCACGGCGTCCTTGACGCCCACGGTGAGCACGCCCTTTTCCTTGACGGCCTCGAGGCGGTCCTTGGCTGCGGCCTGGTCGGCCGGGGCGGCCTGCTCGGCTTTCTGGCCGGTTTGTTCGGGAGCCTGGGAGCAGCCCATAAACGCCATCAGCGCAATGGCCGCCACCAGCAACACCAACGGTTTGGTGAACGTCTTCAGCATGTTACAACCTCCTCAGATTGTTGTTTCATTTATCCGCTTCGAGCGGAATCTATTACAGGATTTCCTTGAGGAAAGCCTTCGTGCGCTCATGCTTGGGGTTCTTGAAGAATTCATCCGGCGGAGCCTGTTCCACCACTGCGCCGCCATCCATGAAGATGACGCGGTCGGCCACTTCGCGGGCAAAACCCATTTCATGGGTCACGCAGAGCATGGTCATGCCTTCGCGGGCCAGGTCCTTCATGACGTTGAGAACCTCGTTGATCATTTCCGGGTCCAGGGCCGAGGTGGGCTCGTCAAAGAGCATGACCTTGGGCTTCATGGCCAGGGAGCGGGCAATGGCCACGCGCTGCTGCTGGCCGCCCGAAAGTTCTGCGGGATACTTATGGGCCTGGTCGTGGATGCCCACGCGCTCCAGCAGGCTCAGGGCGACCTTTTCGGCTTCATCCTTGCCCATGCCCTTGACCTTGATGGGAGCCAGGGTCACGTTCTTGAGCACGGTCAGGTGGGGATACAGGTTGAACTGCTGGAACACGATGCCGATCTCGGCGCGGAGATCGTTGATGTTCACGCTCTTGTCCTGGATATCCTTGCCGTCAAAGAGAATCGTGCCCTTCTGGTATTCCTCCAGCCGGTTGATACACCGGATGAAGGTGCTCTTCCCGGATCCGGAGGGGCCGCAGATGACCAGCACTTCCCCTTTTTCCACGGTTTCCGAGATGCCCTGCAGGACATGAAAGTCGCCATACCACTTGTGAAGTTTGTTAACTTCGATCATTGCCATAATACATTCACTCCAAAATATTGTATGATGCCCTGACGCAAAAACCGCGCGGCAACTCGGCGCGGTCTTCATGGCCGGGAGGTCTCCACATTAGCCCGTCACTTATGCTTGTAAGTTGCAAAAAAGTCAAGGTAACGAACGATTTCGGAACCTCCTCTTCCATTTGTTTCCAATTATGTAACACACTCCTCCGCCAAAACCGCCACCGCGTCTTCCCCGGCCACGAAAACACCCGCCAAGCAAGGTTTTCATCACGAAAACGTCCTTCTGAAACGACGGCGGCAGCCGCAAATCCCCTTATCATTTTGCGAAACAGGCAAAGAAAAGGCCCACAATGGGGATATTGGGCATAAAATGACACAAACGAGTCATTTCAACCAGGATTTTCTACTTTTCGCGAGATATTGACGGAAAATTATCCGTATATTCGACATCCATGTCCGGCAAAACCCACATGGCCGAGGCGGACGGAAAAGATTTTTTCAAAATCGCCCGTCCCTGTTCGGGCCCGGCAATGAACAGCGAGGTGGCCAGCGCATCGGCGCGTTCGGCGTTTTCGGCCACGACGGTCACCCCGATACTGTCCGAGGCCGAGCGCAGGGTGCCCACGTCCAGGATGTGGTGCCTGCGCACCTCCCTGCCGTTTTCCTCATGTATAATATATTGGTAGTAGTCGCCCGAACCGCACACGCCCTTCTCCCGCACCTGGATGGTGCCCAGGATGCGGTCCTCGCGCGGATGCCGGATGCCAACGGTCCAGTCGCAGTCTCCGAAACAGTAGAAATCGCCCCCGGCCTCCACAATGCCGGCCTGTATACCGCTCTTGCGCAGCGATTCCACGGCCGCGTCGATGATGGCCCCCTTGGCGATGCCGCCCAGGTCGATGGCCATGCCCGGCTTGGGAAGGGTCACCCGCCGTTCTTCGGGATCGAGGCGTACCAGCCGGTAGTCGATGAGATCCCGCTTGGCCTGGGCCACCTCCTCGCTGCGGGCGAAATACAACGGCGAAACCGTTACCGCGCCAATGGTGATGTCGAAAATGCCGTCGGTCTTCCTGCCAAAATCCAGGGCGCGCTCGATGAGCTGGTAGGTGTTTTGGGAAACACGCGCTCCCCTGCCCCCGGCGCGTAGGTTGATGCGCCCCACCGAACCCTCGCGGTAGCGAAAATCATACTCGTGCTGCAGGGTGGCGATGCGCCTGCGGGCCTCGGCTGCGGCCTTGTCCGCCACGTCCTTGTCCGGCGCAACCAGGGTCATGCGCAACACCGTGCCCATGGCCGAACCGCCGTACAGGTAGGTGCCGTCGCCGCTCACGGGCGCGGGCGACTCCATCTGCATGGGCACCAGGGCCAGCAAAGCCACCATCAGGACCACGCCCACCCCGCTCACCAGCCTGCGGTCGAAAATCTCGCTGCGCCGCAGGGCGCTGATGAGCATGGGCAGACACAGGGCCACGCCCAGCACGCCGAAGACCCGGAACACCGGAGCCACTTCCATGGATTCCCGCAGGATGAGCCCGCCTGCAAGCGGCCCGATCACGAACCCGAGGCTTGCCGCGCCGTTGGCCAGCCCGAAGACCTTGCCCTGTCCGTGCCCGGAAAGGGCCGCCAGGCTCATGGTGGAGGGAATGGAGATGATGCGCCCGAAACCGATGCCCGCCCCGGCCAGCACCAATCCCCACAGCCCGTCGAACTCGCCAAGGAGATAGAGGGCCAAGGAACTGACCAAGATGCCCAGGGCGGCTGTCAGGGTCTGGTTCGGCAGGCGTATGCGGCCGGGAATGAGGGCCAGGCCGACACAGGCCACGAAGCTGGGAACCGTGCAGACCAGGCCGATGACCAGGCTGTCCCTGGACAGTTCCTGGGCCAGGAGCACCGGGAAAAAGGCCAGGAGCACGGCCACGCCAGCGGTGCGGCCCAGGATGGCCAGAAGCAGCTCCGCGAACCCGGTCTCCGGGCGTTCCCGCTCCCGGGTTTCATGGGCCTCCGGCGTCCGCCGGGTCACCAGCTCCCGAGGCACGAACCACAAAAAAACGACCAGCCCGGCCAGCATGGAGGCGGCCAGAAACAAGATCACCGGCGTGAAGGAACGCTCGTAGTACAGCACGCCGCCGAGCAGCGGCCCCAGGAAAAAGGCAGCATTCATGAGGGCCGAATAGCGCCCGAACACCACGCCGAGCCGGTTCGTGGGCGTAGCGGCCCCCAGGATGGCCATGCTCACGGGCTTGATGAATCCTCCGGCCAGCCCGAGGCCGAACTGGAGCACGTGGAACCAGTAGAGATCCGAAACAAGGAAATGCCCCAGGGGCAGCAGCGCCCCTGCAACGGAAGCCCAGAGCAGCACGGGCCGGGGGCCGAAGCGGTCCGCCCACATGCCGGCCAGGGGGGCCAGGATCAGACGGGCCAGAAAATAGCCGGAAAACGCCGTGCCGATCCAGGTGCCGCCCACCTTGGCGTCAAACCCAAACAGGGGCAGCGCAAAGGAAAGCACGCCGAGGCCGACAGTACCCAGGAAACCGGCCAGCATCACGGCCGGGATCGTACTTCTGCCACGGGCAAAGTCTATCCCCACAGGACGACCTCCCAATACTTGATATTAATGTTTTTCCAGGCTGCGCATGACGAATTCGCCGGCCTGGTCGTAAAGGCCGGGGACATCATACGGAGTAAGGAACACGGTGCGCACCGCACCGATGATGCAGCCGTAAATCATGAAGGCGGTCTCTTCCACGGGGAGCTCCGCAATGGAGCCGTCCTCGATGCCGCGCTGCAGGTGCAGCTCGATCTCCCGCAGGAGGAGCCTGAAGGTTTCGCCGATCTTTTCACGATCCAGTTCCGGGTTGTCGTCGCTGAACGGAGAGCAGCGGATCACCGTGGGAAAGGTGTCCCTGTTCTCCAGGGTGAAATCGAGATACGCCTTGACGAACAGGCCCACGGCCTCCCGGCCGTCCCGGGCCGCGACGGTCCGGGTGCGCAGGGCGCGGAGCATGGAGTCGATCATCTCCTGCCCGGCGACCATGAACAGGTTCTCCTTGTTGACGTAGTAATGGGAAACCAGGCCCGAAGCCACTCCCGCCCGCTCGGATATCATCTTCATGGTCGTACCCGCGTATCCGTATCTGGCGAAAAGCTCCTGAGCCGCAACAAGAATACTTCCTTTCTTGGTCATATCCCAACCCGCTTAAAGAACATGCCGCATGCCTGCGGCGCAATCAGATGAAGGCACATGCATCGGGAACCCGCCGTGGCCGTGAATTCGGCGGCACGGCAGCATGCCTCATAATTTAGTAGTATGCTTAATTAATTTCAGCAACCCCTAATATATCCATCGTTGATACGTAAAAACAGCCCCTTCATGAGCCCGCCGTGTCGACGTCTTGCCCGCTTGAGGAACCACTCTTTTTTCAGTCTATTGATTGACCGTTCAATTAATCAATGATAAAAGTACAGAACGCTTTTCATTCCTGCGATAACTGTCTATGAAGACAGTAAAAAAATTAACGCAGTGAAATAAGGCTTCACGATCCGCAAGCGCCGGTTCATCCGGAAAGGCGAAACCATGAATCCGATCCGCACAAGACCATGTCCTGCGACGGGGAGAGACATCGGAAACAGGTATTCGGCCGAGGCAGGCCCCTTATGGTCCGGGTTCGCACCCGGGTCAAGGCGATGCGCCTGTACATTTTCCCGGAACGACGTCCGGCCCCCCAAAGACCGCGGCGCAAGCGAAACGCCCTTCACTCCCCGCACAATCTCACGACCTTTTGCCCCAAGACACGGAAACAGACGACCAATCAGGTTCCTGAAGGCCCAGGCGGGCCTGGAAGCATGCGGCCCGCGCCGCGTCATATTTTGGATGTCCTGTCGGGACCGCGCGCCTGCGGCGTGCGCATGGCCGGGAAGCCGTCCCGAACTCGTGGATCAACTGCGGCCTGGCCGCAAAAAAGGAGAGTAGATATGTCCGTGGATGCAACCCTGCATGTCCCGCGCCCGTCCAAGCGCGACGCCGTTCTCGACTGGCTGCAGATGCTCACAGGAGCGGGACTCATCCTGTTCATGTGGTGTCACATGCTGCTGGTGTCGTCGGTGGTTCTTTCGCCGAAGGTCATGGACGCCATCGCTTATTTCTTCGAGGCCACCTACATGGCCCAGGTGGGCGGCCCGCTGATCTTCCTGACCTTCCTGGTGCACTTCGCCCTGGGCGCGCGCAAGATCCCCTTCCGCGCCGAAGGCCAGGCCACCATCCTGCAGCACGCGCGCATGATGAAGCACCGGGACACCTGGCTGTGGGTGGTCCAGGCGGTCACGGCCATGATCATTCTCCTTCTCGGCGCCATCCACATGTGGGTGGTGCTCACGGACCTGCCCATCACGGCCGCCAAGTCCGCCGCACGCATCCAGAGCGGACTCTGGTTCTATTTCTACCTGATCCTGCTCCCCTGCGCGGAACTGCACGTGAGCATCGGATTCTACCGCATCGCCGTGAAGTGGGGCTTCATCCAGGCCGACGGACGCTCCAAGCTCAAGAAGCTGGAAAACATCCTGTTCCTGACCTTCATGGTCATCGGCGTCATCACCCTCATCCGTTTCATGGCCCTGGGCTAGGGAGGTACGAACATGCAGACATTCTATTCCGATCTCCTGGTGATTGGCGCGGGCCTGGCCGGTGAACGCGTGGCCGTCGAGGCCGCGGAAAACGGCTTCAACGTCATCTGTCTTTCCATTGTCCCGGCCCGCCGGTCCCATTCCTCGGCGGCCCAGGGCGGCATGCAGGCCGCGCTCGGCAACTGCGCCATGGGCGAAGGCGACAACTCGGACGTGCACTTCGGCGACACGGTCAAGGGCTCGGACTGGGGCTGCGACCAGGAAGTCGCCCGCCTCTTCGCGGACGCCGCCCCCATTGAAATGCGCCGCCTGGCCCACTGGGGCGTACCCTGGAACCGCGTGGTGCCCGGCCAGTCCTTCTACTTCAAGGGCGGCCAGAAATTCGAGAAATACGAAAAGCCGGAAAAGGAAGGCCTGATCACGGCCCGCGCCTTCGGCGGCACGGCCAAGTGGCGCACCTGCTACACCTCGGACGGCACCGGCCACGCGGTCATGTGCACCATGGACAACCGCTGCGCCGAGCTGGGCATCAACGTGGTGGACCGCAAGGAGGCCATCGCCCTGCTCCACGACGGCGAGACCTGCATGGGCGCGGTGGTCCGCTGCCTGCGCACCGGCAAGCTGGAGACCTACCTGGCCAAGGCCACGGCCATCTGTACCGGCGGTTTCGGCCGCATCTACAAGGCCACCACCAACGCGGTCATCTGCGACGGCGGCGGCCACATCGCGGCCCTGGACACCGGCCTGGTGCCCCTGGGCAACCCCGAGGCCATCCAGTTCCACCCCACGGGCATCGTGCCCACGGACATCCTGGTCACCGAAGGCTGCCGAGGCGACGGCGGCACCCTGCTGGACGTCAACGAAGAACGCTTCATGCACATCTACGAGCCGGACAAGGCCGAGCTGGCCTCGCGCGACGTGGTCTCCCGCTGGATGACCCACCACATGCGCGAAGGCAAGGGCGTGAAGAGCTCCTACGGCGAGCACCTCTGGCTGGACATCCGCCACCTGGGCGACCACCACATCTCCACCAAGCTGCGCGAAGTGGATGAGATCTGCCACCACTTCCTGGGCGTGGACCCGCGCACCGAGCTCATCCCGGTACGCCCCACCCAGCACTACACCATGGCCGGCATCCGCACCAACAAGGACGGCGCAGCCTACGGGCTCAAGGGGCTCTTCAGCGCGGGCGAGGCGGCATGCTGGGACATGCACGGCTTCAACCGCCTGGGCGGCAACTCCCTGGCCGAAACCGTGGTTGCCGGGGGCATCATCGGCGCGAAGATCGTGGAATTCCTCATGGGATATGAGACCCGGTTCAAGACCGAAGTCATCACCCAGCAGTGCAAGGCGCAGGAACAGCGCATCAAGGACCTCATCTCCGGCAAGAACGGCAACGAAAACGTCTACGACGTGCGCAACGACATGCAGGAAGCGCTCATGAAGGGCTGCTTCGTGTTCCGCAACGGGCCGGACCTGGAAGAAACGGTCCAGACCCTGGAAAAGGCGCTGGAACGCTCGGCCAGGGTCGGCCTGCATTCCGACGGCGCGGGCGCAAACCACGAGCTGGCCGCCGCCCTGAAGATCCGGGGGCAGGTCAAGCTGGCCCTGTGCATCGCCACCGCGGCCCTGACCCGCACGGAATCGCGCGGGTCCCACAACCGCGAGGACTTCCCGGAACGCAACGACCGCGACTGGCTGACCCGCACCCTGGCCTACTGGCCCGACGACAACGCCTCCAAGCCCGACCTCAAGTACGAGGATTCCTCGCAGATCTTCGAGATCCCCCCGGGCGACCGGGGATACGGCGGCGGCAGCATCATCCCGGCGGATGAAGAGATGGTCGCGGAACGGACCGTCAAAAAGCAATAGAACCCTTGCCATAGAGGAAGCAATCATGGGTAGAGAACTGCAATTCGAGATATTCCGGTACAACCCCCAGACCCCTGAGGTGGAGCCCCGGATGCAGACATACACGCTTGAGGAAACCCCGAACATGACCCTGTTCATCGCCCTGAACAGGATCCGCGAGGAGCAGGACCCGAGTCTGATCTTCGACTTCTGCTGCCGCGCGGGCATCTGCGGGGCGTGCGCCATGGTCATCAACGGCCGCCCGGGCCTGGCCTGCCAGACCAAGACCAAGGACCAGTCCGGCACCATCACCCTGCACCCCCTGCCGGTCTACAAGCTCATCGGCGACCTGTCCGTGGACACGGGCGTCTGGTTCCGCGAGATGTACGAAAAGACCGAATCCTGGATCCACACGTCCAAGGCCTTCGACCCCGCGAAACCCGAAGAACGCATGGACAACAAGACGGCCGAGGAAATCTACGAGCTGGAACGCTGCATCGAATGCGGCTGCTGCGTGGCGGCCTGCGGCACGGCGCGCCTGCGCGACGACTTCCTGGGCGCAGTGGCCCTGAACCGCATCGCCCGCTTCCACGTCGACCCGCGCGACGAACGCAGCGACGCCCAGTTCTTCGAGCTGGTGGGCAACGATGCGGGCGTATTCGGCTGCATGGGCCTGCTGGCCTGCGAGGACGTCTGTCCCAAGAACCTGCCCCTGCAGAACCAGCTCGGGTTCCTGCGCCGCAAGATGGGCATCACCGCCATCAAGCAACTCTTCAGGAGATAGACATGCGAACCATCCAAGCAAAAGAGATCATCGACGCCGTGGCCGGCATGTGCATCAAGGCCAACACCGAGCTGCCCGACGACGTCCGAACCAAGTTCGAACAGGCCATGGCCGAGGAGGAATCCCCGTCGGCGCGCGAGGTGCTGCGCCAGCTCCTGGAAAACGCGGACCTGGCGGCGGAAACCAAGCTGCCCCTGTGTCAGGACACGGGCCTGGCCGTCTTCTTCGTGGAGGTGGGCGAGGACGTACGCGTCGAGGGAGCCACCCTCAGGGAGGCCATTAACGAGGGCGTGCGCAAGGGCTACGGCGAGGGCTTCCTGCGCAAGTCCGCCTGCGACCCGCTCACCCGCGCCAACACCGGGGACAACACCCCGGCCATCATCCATTTCGACATCGTGGCCGGCGACAGGCTCAAGATATCCTACATGGCCAAGGGCGGCGGCTCGGAAAACATGAGCCGCGTGACCATGCTCGCCCCGGCCCAGGGCTGGGAAGGCATCAAGAAATACGTCATCAACCGGATCGCCGAGGCCGGGCCCAACCCCTGCCCGCCCACCATCGTGGGCATCGGGGTCGGCGGCACCTTCGACCATGCCGCGCGCATCGCCAAGAAGACGCTGCTGCGCCGCCTGGACGACACGCACCCGGACCCGCAGATCGCGGCCATGGAAAAGGAGCTGGAGGAAGCGATCAACAAGCTGGGCATCGGCCCCATGGGCCTGGGCGGCAAGACCACGGTCCTGGGCGTCAAGATCGCCGTGGAACCCTGCCACCTGGCCAGCCTGCCCCTGGCCGTCAACGTGCAATGCCACTCCCAGCGGCATGAGGAGGTCGAGCTCTAATGGCTGAATACAAACTGAACACACCGCTCACGGACGAGGACCTTTCCCAGCTCAAGGCCGGGGACGTGGTCAAGCTCAGCGGGCACATCTACACGGCCCGCGACGCCGCCCACAAGCGGCTGGTGGACCTGCTGGACAAGGGCGAGAAGCTGCCCTTCGAGCTGAAGGGCGCGGTGGTCTACTACGTGGGCCCCAGCCCGGCCCCTCCGGGTCGCCCCATCGGTGCGGCGGGCCCCACCACCAGCTACCGCATGGACACCTACGCCCCGCGCCTGCACAGCCTGGGGCTCAAGGCCAGCGTGGGCAAGGGCAAGCGCAACGACGAGGTGAAGCAGGCCCTCAAGGATTACACGGCCGTGTATTTCGGGGCCACGGGCGGCGCGGGCGCGCTGCTCTCCAAGTGCATCACCAAGGCTGAGGTCATCGCCTTCGACGACCTGGGGCCCGAGGCCATCCGCGAGCTCACCGTGGAGGACTTCCCCCTGCTGGTCATCAACGACTGCCACGGCGGCGAACTGTACGTGCAACCGGATCGCAAGGCGGCCGGGATCGAATAACGCTCAAAACGATTCATCCAAACGGAGGAAACAATGGCTCTGTTCACCAAACAGGAAGCTTTGGACTATCATTCCAAGGGACGCCCCGGAAAGATCGAGGTGGTTCCCGTGAAGCCCTGCTCCACCCAGAAGCACCTTTCCATGGCCTACAGCCCGGGCGTGGCCGAATCCTGCATGGCCATCCATGCGGACCCGGCCCTGTCCTACAAGTACACGGGACGCGGCAACCTGGTGGCCGTGGTCTCCAACGGCACGGCGGTGCTCGGCCTGGGCAACATCGGCCCGGAAGCGGGCAAGCCGGTCATGGAGGGCAAGGGCGTGCTCTTCAAGGTCTTTGCCGACGTGGACGTCTTCGACATCAACCTGGCCGAAACCGACCCGGACAAGATCATCGAGATCGTCAAGGCCCTGGAGCCCACCTTCGGCGGCATCAATCTCGAAGACATCAAGGCCCCGGAATGCTTCTACATCGAAGAACGCCTCAAGGCCGAGATGAACATCCCGGTCTTCCATGACGACCAGCACGGCACGGCCATCATCTCGGGCGCGGGCCTGATCAACGCCGCCGAGATCACCGGCAAGAAGATCGAGGACATGCGCCTGGTGGTTTCGGGCGCGGGCGCGGGCGCCATCGCCTGCACCAAATTCTACGTTTCCCTGGGCATCAGACACGAGAACATCGCCATGTTCGATTCGCGCGGCCACCTGAACAAGAGCCGCTCGGACCTCAACGTGCAGAAGCAGGAATTCGCCACGGAAAAGGAATACAAGGACCTGGCCGACGCCATGAAGGGCGCGGACATGTTTCTGGGCCTCTCGGTCAAGGACAAGGTCAGCCCGGCCATGGTCAAATCCATGGCCGACTCCCCCATCATCTTCGCCTGCGCCAACCCGGACCCGGAAATCACCTATACCGCGGCCAAGGAAGCGCGCCCGGACTGCATCATGGGCACGGGCCGCTCGGACTTCCCCAACCAGGTCAACAACGTGCTCGGCTTCCCGTTCATCTTCCGGGGCGCCCTGGACGCGGGGGCAACCGCCATCAACGAGGAAATGAAGATCGCCGCAGCCCGGGCCATAGCCGCCCTGGCCAAGGAGCCAGCCCCGGCTTACGTGTGCGAGGCCTTCGGCGTGGACAAGCTCGAGTTCGGCAAGGACTACATCATTCCCAAGCCGCTCGACCTGCGGCTCATTGAATGGGAGTCCGCCGCCGTGGCCAAGGCCGCCATGGACACCGGCGTCGCCCGCAAAAAACTCGACCTCGACGCATACCGCAAAGAACTCCGCGAACGCATCGCCGCCTCCCGGGAACGGGTGGGCAATTTCGCCAAATCCTACGGCCTGGAATTCTAGACCGTTTTCAAGGGGTGGGGCCCGACTCACGGACGGCCCCACCCACCGCCACTTGAAAAGGTCCGTCTGACGGCAGAGGAATGCCAGGCGTCGATGCGGCCAAAAAACCGCGCAAGCTCAAGAGAGGGAAGCACATGAACGCCAATGCTAATGCCGGTAACGGCAGAAAAGTCGGATTTTTTATAGGCCCTGTTGTTTTTATCATAATGCTTATACTCCCTGTCCCCGAGGGAATGAAGCCCGAAGCATGGAAGGTGGCCGCCATCACCGCCCTGATGGCCATCTGGTGGATCACCGAGGCGATCCCCATCCCGGCCACCTCGCTTCTGCCCATCGCCCTCTTCCCCATGTTGGGAATCATGAAATCCAATGCAGCGACCACACCCTATGCAAACCACCTGATCTACCTATTCATGGGCGGCTTTTTCATCGCCGTGACCATGGAAAGATGGAACCTGCACCGCCGAGTGGCCATCCACACCATCCGCGCCGTGGGCACCAGCCCGAGAAGGATGATCCTGGGATTCATGATCGCCACGGCATTCCTGTCCATGTGGGTGTCCAACACGGCCACCACCATGATGATGGTGCCCATCGGGCTGGCCGTCATCCAGCAGGCCACGGGATTCGACTCCGGCACCCTGAAGGCCTGTCCTTCCACCGGACCCGAATACAACTTCGGCAAGGGGCTGATGCTGGGCATCGCCTATGCCGCCTCCATGGGCGGCGTGGCCACCATCATCGGCACTCCCCCCAACACGATCATGGTCGGCATGGTCGAAAAAATGTACGGCGTGCAGATCGGTTTCGGTCAGTGGATGCTTTACGGCGTCCCCCTGTCCGCCATCATGATCGCCGTGTCCTGGTTCCTCATGACCAGGGTCCTGTTTCCCACCGGAGACATGGAACTGGCGGGTGGCAAAGCCATCATCGAGGAAGAGCTCAAGCGGCTCGGCCCCATGAAGAAGGAAGAGGTCCGCATCGTGCTGGCGGGTTCCTTTGTGGCCGCCTTCTGGCTCTTCCGGGGCTTCATGCGCGACTGGGCCTGGGTCCAGGACGCCATTCCCCACTTCGTCATGATTCATGACGCCACCATCGGCATCCTGGGGGCGCTGCTCCTTTTCTGCATCCCCTCCGACTTCAAGAAGGGCGAATTCCTCCTGGACTGGAAGACGGCGGTCAAAATCCCCTGGGACGTCATCCTGCTCTTCGGCGGTGGCCTGGCCATCGCAAACGGCTTTGCCCAGACCGGCTTGGCCTCCTACATCGCCGCCCAGCTCAGCGCCCTGGAAGGGACCAGCATCGTGGTCTTTGTGGGCACGGTGGTCCTGATCACAATCTTCCTGACCGAGATCACCTCCAACACCGCCACGGCAACCCTGCTGGTGCCCATCATGGGCTCGGCGGCCATCGCCATGGGCGTACACCCGTTCGCGACCATCGTGGGAGCGTGCGTGGCCGCATCCTTCGCCTTCATGCTGCCGGTGGCCACGCCGCCCAACGCGGTCATCTTCGGGTCCGGCTGCATCAGCATCAAGCAGATGGCCAAGGTCGGCCTGTGGCTCAACATCATAGGCGCACTCCTGATCACCGCGTTCACCGTCTACCTGCTCCCGATCCTGTGGGGCATTGACCTGAACGAACTTCCAGGATGGGCCATCATGTTGAAATAGACCTCCTTTGAAAGCGGCGGCCTTGGGGCCGCCGCTTTTTTCAAGACCTAAAAAATCATCCCCCAGCTGGGCATCCGCCCTGTCCCCGGCCAGGTATATTCGCACAAAACCTACCCTGAACATCCAGAAAACATAGAGTGGCTGCGAAACGACGCGTTCAACCCATTATTATTTCCGGAAACACAGGATTTTTTTCCAACCGAAACTGGTGCAACGCACGCTTATCCCCTATACTCTCTTCGCTGATACTCGCGGGGGAAGGGGGGCGGACAAACATACATGCCGCGCCTTGTGCCGTTCCCGCCGCGATCCGGAAGCGAAACGCCCGTCCGGGGCCCATATCCCATCTGCATCGAGGAGCATGACATGTCAAAAAGTCTGTATATTTCCGCAACCGAATCCCGCAGCGGCAAGTCGGCCATTGTGCTGGGCGTCATGCAGCTACTGCTGGCCCACATCCGCAAGGTAGCCATTTTCCGCCCCATCATCAGCGACAAGGAAACCAACGACCACGACATCGACCTGATCCTCAAGCACTTCCGGCTTTCCCAGCCCTATGAAACCACCTACGCCTACAAGCTGGGCGAAGCCAAGCGCATGCTCAACGAGGGCAAGCAGGCCATGCTCCTGGAAACCACCCTGAACAAGTTCAAGGAGCTGGAATCCCAGTACGACTTCGTGCTCTGCGAGGGCACGGACTATCTGGGCGGCGAGGCGACCCTGGAGTTCGAGATGAACTCGGCCATCATCAGCAACCTGGGCTGTCCGGTGCTGGCCGTGGTCAACGGCCTGCGCAAGAACGCCGAGGAAATCCGCGAATCCGCCCTGAGCACTCTCGAGACCTTCGAGGAAAAGGGGCTGGAGGTCATGGCCGTGCTGGTCAACCGCATCGGCCCGGACATCCCCCTGGAGGTCGCCCAGGAAATCCAGCAGGCGGCCCGCACCAAGCATCCCCTGCTGGTCTATGCCATCCCGGACGAAAAAAGCTTGGGCAACCCCACCATCAACGACGTGGTCAAGTGGCTGGACGCCCAGGTGCTCTACGGCCACGGCAGGCTCGACTCCCAGGTGGAGGAGATACTGGTGGCGGCCATGCACATCAGCAACTATCTTTCCTACCTGAGCGAAGGCAGCCTGATCGTTTCGCCGGGCGACCGCTCGGACATCATCCTGGCCAGCCTGGCCTCGCGCCTGTCCTCGTCCTACCCGGACATCTCGGGCATCGTTCTCACGGGCGGCATCCAGCCCTCGGTGAGCGTGCACCGGCTCATTGAAGGATGGACCGGCGTGCCCATCCCGGTCCTTTCCGTGCCCGGGCACACCTACAAGACCGCCCAGATACTCAACGGCCTGCACGGCACCATCGACCCGGAAAACCCCATGAAGATAGCCTCGGCCCTGGGGATCTTCGAATCCTGCGTGAACACCGAGGAGCTGCGCACCCGGCTCGTGGAAACCGAGTCCCGGCGCATCACCCCGCTCATGTTCGAATACACGCTCATCGAAAAGGCCAAGGTCAGACGCCAACGCATCGTCCTGCCCGAAGGCACCTGCGACCGCATCCTGCAGGCCACCGACATCCTGACCCGGCGCGGCGTGGCCCAGATCATCCTGCTGGGCGACCCCACGGCCATCCGCAAGCTGGCCGCTGACATCGGCGCGAACCTGGGCGACGCCATCATCATCGACCCCACCAAGTCCGAGCACTACGACGACTACGTGGACACCTATTTCGAACTGCGCAAGCACAAGTGTCTTTCCCGGGACATGGCCCACGACCGCATGAGCGACCCGACCTACTTCGCCACCATGATGGTCTACAAGGGCCATGCCGACGGCATGGTCTCCGGCTCGGTGACCACCACGGCCCAGACCATCCGCCCGGCCTTCGAATTCATCAAGACCAAGCCCGGCGCGTCCCAGGTCTCCTCGGTCTTTCTCATGTGTCAGAACGACCGGGTGCTGGTTTACGGCGACTGCGCCGTAATCCCCAACCCCAACGAGCAGGAGCTGGCCGAAATCGCCATCAACTCGGCGCACACGGCCAAGGTCTTCGGCATCGACCCCAAGGTGGCCATGCTCTCCTACTCCACCGGGGATTCGGGCGCGGGCGAGGACGTGCAGAAGGTCATCGAGGCTACGGCCATCGCCAAGAAGCTGGCTCCGGGCCTGCCCCTGGAAGGCCCGCTCCAGTACGACGCGGCCATCGACCCGGAAGTGGCCAAGACCAAGCTGCCGGACAGCCCGGTGGCGGGCCAGGCCACGGTGTTCATCTTCCCGGACCTGAACACCGGCAACAACACCTACAAGGCGGTGCAGCGCTCCGTGCCCGGCTCCATGGCCATCGGCCCGGTGCTCCAGGGCCTGAACAAGCCGGTCAACGACCTCTCGCGCGGCTGCACGGTGCGCGACATCGTCAACACCGTGGCCATCACCGCCATCCAGGCCCAGGTGCAGCCTGACTAACCGAGCAAGGGGGCAACCATGAAGATCCTGGTCATCAACTGCGGCAGCTCGTCGCTCAAATACATGCTGCTGGACATGAAAAAACAGGCGCCCATGTCCTCGGGCGTGGTGGAGCGCATCGGCGAGGACGTGGGAATCATCACCCACAAGGACCTGCGCGACGGCGAACGAAAATTTCGGGAGGACCACCCCATCCCGGACCATGACGTGGCTCTGCGCCTGGCCGTGGACCACCTGACCCACCCGGAACACGGAGCCGTTGCCGGGGTGCACGAAATCGACGCCGTGGGGCACCGGGTGGTCCAGGGCGGCGAGACCTTCAAAGCTCCGGCGGTCATCGACAAGGCCGTCACGGAGGCCATCCGGGCCAACATTCCCCTGGCCCCGCTGCACAACCCGGCCAACCTCACCGGCATCGAGGTGGCCCTGGAGCTGTTCCCCAAATGTCCGCAGGTGGCCGTTTTCGATACGGAATTTCACCAGACCATGCCGCCCAGAGCCTATATATACGCCCTGCCCTACCGCCTCTACGAGGAACTGCGGGTTCGGCGCTACGGATTCCACGGCACCTCCCACCGCTATGTGGCCCGCACGGCCGCCAAGCTCCTGGGCAAGCCCCTGGAGAAAACCAAACTCATCACCGTGCACCTGGGCAACGGCAGCTCCATCGCGGCCGTGGACGGCGGCAGATGCGTGGACACCAGCATGGGCCTGACCCCGCTGGCAGGGCTGATGATGGGCACGCGCTGCGGCGACGTGGACCCGGCCGTGTTCACCTTCCTGGCCGACAACAAGGGCATGTCCATCAAGGAGATAGACGAACTGCTCAACAAGCAGAGCGGCCTCAAGGGGATCTGCGGCATGAACGACATGCGCGACATCCACGAGGCGCGCGCCCACGGTGATGAAAAAGCGCAGTTGGCATTTGAAATGTTCGCCTATCGTGTTAAGAAGTACATCGGAGCTTATTTGGCCGTGCTTGGCGGGGCCGATGCCGTCGTCTTCACCGCGGGCATCGGCGAAAACGATGATTTCGTGCGTGAAGCGGCCTGTTCCGGGCTCGAACAACTAGGCATCATCATTGATCAAACAGCCAATCAAGGGCGCAAGACAGAGGCCTGTCCCGTTCACCGGCCCGAAAGCCCCGTTCAGGTATGGGTCGTGCCCACTGACGAAGAACTTGAAATCGCGCTGGCATCTCGCGCCGCGCTAAGCTAATGTCCTTGGACCATTGTGTATTCACGCAACTATTGGGATTGCGAAGAAAATAAAACGTCCAACCTTTGCAAACTGACGGAGTTTTGAAATGGCAAAGAAAATGAAAACCATGGACGGCAACCAGGCCGCCGCCTACGTTGCCTACGCCATGAGCGAGACCGCGGCGATCTATCCGATCACCCCGTCCTCCCCCATGGCCGAGCTCGCAGACGAGTGGGCCGTGCAGGGAATGAAGAACATCTTCGGCACCACCATGGAAGTCCGGCAGCTTCAGTCCGAGGCGGGTGCCGCAGGCGCCGTGCACGGTTCCCTGGCCGCCGGTTCCCTGACCTCCACCTTCACGGCCTCGCAGGGCCTGCTGCTCATGATCCCCAACATGTACAAAATCGCAGGGGAACTGCTGCCCGGCGTCTTTCATGTTTCGGCCCGCGCCGTGGCCGCGCACGCCCTGTCCATCTTCGGCGACCATCAGGACGTGATGGCATGCCGCCAGACCGGCTTCGCCCTTCTGGCTTCGGGCTCGGTCCAGGAAGTCATGGACCTGGCCCTGGTGTCCCACCTGGCGTCCATTGAATCCAGCGTGCCCTTCCTGCATTTCTTCGACGGTTTCCGGACCTCCCACGAAGTCCAGAAGATCGAAACCATCGATTACGACGACATGAAGGCCCTGACCAACTTCGAAAAGATCCACGAGTTCCGCCAGAAGTCCATGAACCCCGAGCACCCGCACATCCGGGGCACGGCGCAAAACCCGGACATCTACTTCCAGAACTTCGAGCGGGCCAACCCCTACCGCGACGCCCTGCCCGGCATCGTGGAATCGGTCATGGACAAGGTGGGCGCGCTCACCGGCCGGCCGTACAAGCTCTTCGACTACGTAGGCGACCCCAAGGCCGAGCACATCATCGTGGCCATGGGCTCCGGCTGCGAGGCCATCGAGGAGGTCCTCAACCACTACGCCAACGACGGCCTCAAGATCGGCCTCGTCAAGGTGCGCCTGTACCGTCCCTTCTCCGTGGACCATCTGCTGGCCGCACTGCCCAAGACCGCCAAGGCCATCACCGTACTGGACCGCACCAAGGAACCCGGTTCCCTGGGCGACCCGCTCTTCCTGGACATCTGCACGGCCTTCAAGGAACGCGGCATAGACCTGCCCGTGTACGCGGGCCGCTACGGCCTGGGTTCCAAGGAATTCTCCCCGTGCATGGTCAAGTCCGTGTACGACAACATGGCCGCCAAGAGCCCCAAGCACCACTTCACTGTGGGCATCGTGGACGACGTGACCGGCACCTCCCTGCCCATCCCCGCCTGCCTGGACTCCGCCCCCGAGGGCACGGTCCAGTGCAAGTTCTGGGGCCTGGGCTCGGACGGCACCGTGGGCGCGAACAAGGAAGCCATCAAGATCATCGGCGACAACACCGACCTCTACGCCCAGGGCTACTTTGCCTACGACTCCAAGAAGTCCGGCGGCATCACGGTCTCGCACCTGCGCTTCGGTGAAAAGCCCATCCAATCCACCTACCTGGTGGAAATCGCGGACTACGTCGCCTGCCACAACCCCAGCTACGTGAACCAGTACGACCTGCTGTCCGGCATCCGCCCGGGCGGCACGTTCGTGCTCAACAGCCCCTGGTCCGTGCAGGACATGGAAAGCATGCTGCCCGCGCGGCTCAAGCGCCAGATCGCTGAAAACAAGCTCAAGTTCTACACCATCGACGCCGTGAAAATCGCGGGCGAGGTGGGGCTGGGCAACCGCATCAACATGGTCATGCAGACCGCCTTCTTCAAGCTGGCCGACGTGATCCCCTTTGAACAGGCAGTGGCCCTGCTCAAGGATTCCATCAAGAAGGTCTACGGCAAGAAGGGCGACAAGATCGTGAACATGAACGTCGCGGCCGTGGACAAGGCCATTGAAAGCCTGGTTGCAGTCGACTACCCGGCCAGCTGGGCCAAGGCCGAGGACAAGCCCGCGGCCAAGCGCGACGAGCCCGAATTCGTCTCCAAGGTCATGCGCCCCATGCTGGAACAGAATGGCGACTCCCTGCCGGTTTCCGCATTCGAGCCGGACGGCCGGTTCCCGGTGGGCACCACCAAGTACGAAAAGCGCGGCGTGGCCATCATGGTCCCCGAGTGGATCGCCGAGAACTGCATCCAGTGCAACCAGTGCTCCTTTGTCTGCCCCCACAGCGCCCTGCGCCCGGTCCTGGCCACCGAGGCCGAGCTCAAGAACGCCCCCGCAGCCTTCGGGACCGTGGACGTGAAGGGCAAGGGCCTGGAACAGTTCAAGTACCGCATGCAGGTCAACACCCTGGACTGCCAGGGCTGCGGCAACTGTGCCGACATCTGCCCGGCCAAGGAAAAGGCCCTGGTCATGAAGCCGCTGACCACACAGACCGAAGCCGAGGTCCCGAACTTCGACTTCAGCGAGACCGTTTCCATCAAGGACGACGTCATGTCCCGCACCACGGTCAAGGGCAGCCAGTTCCAGCAGTCGCTCATGGAATTCTCCGGGGCCTGCGCGGGCTGCGGCGAAACCCCGTACGTCAAGGTGCTCACCCAGCTCTTCGGCGAACGCATGATCGTGGCCAATGCCACGGGCTGCTCCTCCATCTGGGGCGCGTCCGCACCGTCGGCCCCCTACTGCACCAACAAGAACGGCCACGGCCCGGCCTGGGGCAACTCCCTGTTCGAGGACGCGGCCGAATACGGCTTCGGCATGGAAATGGCCATTTCCAACCGCCGCAAGCGCCTCGCCATGCGCATGCGCCAGGCCATGGAGGCCGAAAGCCTTTCCCCGGCACTGGTGGAAGCCATGCAGGGCTGGCTGGACAGCATGAACGACGCCGAGAAATCCAAGGAACACGGCGACAGGATCCGCGAGGAACTGGCCAAGATCGATGAAAAGAGCGACCTGCTGGTGAGCATCCGCGAAAACGCGGACCTGTACACCAAGAAGTCCATCTGGATCTTCGGCGGCGACGGCTGGGCCTACGACATCGGCTACGGCGGCCTGGACCAGGTCATTGCCTCGGGCAAGGACATCAACATCCTGGTTCTGGACACCGAGGTCTATTCCAACACCGGCGGCCAGTCCTCCAAGGCGACCCCCACCGGATCGGTGGCCAAGTTCGCCGCGGGCGGCAAGCGCACCGGCAAGAAGGACCTGGGCCGCATGGCCATGAGCTACGGCTACGTCTACGTGGCCTCCGTGAGCATGGGCGCCAACAAGAACCAGATGCTGAAGGCCTTCCTGGAAGCGGAAGCCTACCCCGGACCGTCCCTGGTCATTGCCTACGCCCCGTGCATCAACCAGGGCCTGCGCAAGGGCATGGGCAAGTCCCAGCTGGAAGCCAAGCTGGCCGTGGACTCCGGCTACTGGCCGCTCTACCGCTACAACCCGCAGCTGGCCGACGAATGCAAGAACCCGTTCGTCCTTGAATCCAAGGCCCCGGACGGAACCCTGCAGGAATTCCTCTCCGGCGAAAACCGGTACGCCATGCTGGAACGCATGCTGCCCGAGGATTCCAAGATGCTGCGCGCGGACATCGAAAAGGAATACAACGAGCGCTACGAAATGCTCAAAGCCCTTTCCGAGCTCGCTCCCCTGGGCGAAGACTGCAAATCCTGACCGCAGTCCCCAACCTGATAAGCCAAAGGGCCGGACTTCCGTCCGGCCCTTTTTCATTGGCTAATACACTATCTTTGCATTGGGCAGGGCCGCCTTGAGCCTCTGGTGCCCGGCAGGCGTGATCTGGGTGAACTGGATGTCGAGCCGGGACGGCTGAAAGGAGATGAGCGTGTCCACACAGGCATCGGTGATGGCCGTCTGGGAAAGGAACAGCTTGTTGATGCCGTGGCCCTTGAGATATTCGATGGCCTGGTCCGTGATATGCGTGCCCGTCAGATTGAGCACGTCAAAAGAACGCCCCGCGATCTTCTGCACGCCAACATCCGTAATGTTGCATCCGCTGGCCACCAGATTGTCCATGCGCGGCAGCTTGGCGACGTATCCCAAGCCAACATCCGTGACGCCGCAGACGGGCATGTTGACTACCCGGAGATTCGAAAGCCCCTCCAGGTACTTGATGCCCGTATCATTGATCTGCCTCGGGATCTGGATGATCTCCAGACCGGAGAGCACCCGGACGTGCTTCATGTTGGCGTTGGTGATGAGGGGCGTGGTCTCCAGGGAGTACTTCTGGAGCACCAGTCGCTTGAGGGTCTTCATCTGCTCGAAGCTCAGGTCGTAGCCGATGCTCTTGAGCCAGCGCTGGGCGGCCAGCATGGGATCCTTGGCCGCCTGTTGCATGCCCGGCTTGACCGGCGCCTGCTTCTGCACCATGGGCCTGGTCATGGGCACCTTCATGTCCGCCAGACCTGCGCCCGGGCACAGCAACAGCAACGCCACCGCCAGAACAGCCATTCTCATCATGTCCTTCCCCCCTGTTTGAGGATTATTCCCGATTTCCTCCCCCATAGCACATGACAACGCTTCCTGTGAATCGGGCAACAAAAAAGGGCCCCGCCAGAAGCGGAGCCCTTGAACTTCAGGAGTGTGCCCGACTTACTTGTAGTTGAGCTTGTGTTCCTGCGGGAAGACCGGCAGGTAACGGTAGGACAGGCTCAACACCAGGAAGCCGTAGGCCACGATCATGATCGAAGAGGCCCATTCCACCCAGTTCGGGTAGTAGACGAACCACTTGTCAAAGGGCATGGCCGGGAAGGCGATGCTCTGGACCGTGAACACGTAACGGTTGATGGTCACGCCGATGCAGTCCAGCAGCGCTGCGGTGTACAGCAGGCCCGGACGATTGCGGATGGCCGGGACGATGAGCATGATGGCCGGAAGCACGCCGCAAAGCACGATCTCGGTGAACATCATCCACTTGCCGTAGGCCAGGCCGTAGAACATGTCGTCGAAGGTCAGGCCCACGGACGGCAGGTAGCCGGTGGCCCAGGCCCACGTATCCAGGATCTTCAGGAAGATGTAGATGGTGAGCATGGTGCCCGCGATCTTGCCCATGAGAGCCTTGACCTTGAATTCCACGAGCTTCTTGCCGGTGAGCTTTTCCATGAAGGTGCAGATCAGCACGGTGAAGACCGGGCCGGAACCCACGGCGGAAAGCACGAACAGGAAGAAGGTCCAGGGCCAGATGAAGAAGCCTTCACGGAAGGCGTACGGACGGCCGATGAGCACGCCGTACATGCCGCCCAGGGAGCCCTGGTGGAAGGTGGACAGGAAGGTGCCCAGCCCTGCGAACAGGGCCATGTTCACGTGCATGTTGTGCGCGAGAGCGTGGATGAAGGGAATCTTGTTCAGCTGCTTCTGCTCCAGGATCAGCGGGACATACTCGATGACCAGTACGGTGCAGTAGCAGGTGATGCAGAAGATAACTTCCGTGAGCATGGAGTGGACGTTCGGATGCCAGTAGCCGAACCATGCGCGACCCGGCTGGCCGATGTCCAGCGTCAGCACGAGCATGGCGCCGGAGTAGCATATGAAGCCCACGATAACCGTCAGGTTGATGATCTTCTCAAGCTGCTTGATCTTGAGAATGTACTTCAGGAAGCCGGTGAAGAACGCACCGGCGCCCAGGGCGATGACCGCAAGGTCAAAGGTGATCCACAGGCCGAACCCGAAGTAGTTGTCCAGGCCGGTGGTGCCGATGCCGTTGTACAGGACCAAGACTGCCGCATACAGGCCCCACATGAAGAAGGCCAGGATCACGGCGGTCCAGATCATGAATTGACCGAAAGAGCAGCGCTGCACGCCTTCGGGGAAGAGTTTGCTATCCATTGTCGCTCCTCCTAGTGCTTGTCGCCAGCATTGTAGTTGTCACCCTGCTTGCGGACCCACTCACGTTTGGAAACGTAGTAGACCTGCGGTCCGAGACCGAGCTTTTCAAGCAGGCGGAAGGCGTTGGGGCCGTGAGCCAGCTTGTGCGCTTCGTGCTCGGGATTGTTCAGGTCGCCGAAGGTGATCGCGCCGGTGGGACAGACCTCGGTACATGCGGTAACGTAGGCGCCGTCGGGCAGGTTGTTCGGGTCCTCGCCGTTCTGGCGGGCCAGATCCTTGGCTTCCTGGTAGCGGGTGTGGCAGAAGTTGCATTTCTCGACAACGCCGCGGGGCCTCGGGGAGACCGCCGGGCTGAGCTGCTTGTCCATGCCTTCCGGGTAAAGGGGATCCCACCAGTTGAAGTAACGGGCGTGGTACGGGCATGCGGCCATGCAGTACCGGCAGCCGATACAGCGCGGGTAGATCTGGCTGACGATGCCGCCCTCTTCGTTCTTGTCCGTTGCCACCACCGGGCAGACCGGCACGCAGGCGGGATTCTCACACTGCATGCAGGGCCTGGGCAGATAGGCAACCTCGTGGTCCGGGAAATTCTTCCCGTTGGACAGCTCATAGAGGTTCATCCAGGTCAGGGTCCGCAGCTTGTTGCTGGCGTCGTCCCTGTCCTTGGTCAGCGCCTGGACATGGTTATACGGGTCCTTGCCGGTCATCGGAGCAATGTTGTTCTCCACCTGGCAGGCGACCATGCAGGCGCCGCAGCCGGTGCACTTGTCAATGTCGATGACCATGCCCCATTTAATCTTGAATTCTTTTGTTTGCATGACGTAATCCCCTACATTTTGGCGACGTTCACGGTGGAACCGTTCCAGACGCTCGCGCCGGTGGCGGCTTCGGAGCGGACCGTGAGAATCTTGTACACGTTATCGCCCTTGCCCTTGGAGAATTCGTCGCCTGCGGTATGGCCGAAACCGAGCGGTGCGGCCACAACGCCCGGGAGGACGCCTTCGTTGAGCTTGACCAGGGCAACGGCTTCGCCATTGCCGCCGGAGAGCTTGACCTTGTCGCCTTCCGCGACGCCGAGCTTCTGGGCGGTCATACCGGACATCATGGCAACCATGGTGTTGCCCACGAGCTGGCTGTTGCCGATGACGCACGGAGCGTTGGGCGTGGTGGCCACGTTCTGGCTTCCGATGACGAGCTGGCTGTAGGGAGCCAGGGAAACGGAGCCGGTGCCGCGAACCGGGGTTGCGGAGCGCGCCAGGACCGATGCGCCGAGAGTCGCCGCGTCGGCGCTTCCGGCTTCGCCCTCGAACAGGCCGCCCACTTCCTCGTCATAATCTGCGCCCACGGCTTCTGCCTTGGCGGCGATCACTTCGCCGAAGGTTTCGAAACCGAGGTCGATATCCATCTTGGCCGCCAGGCCGAGAATGAAGTCGGCCGGGGCTGCGACATTCAGGAACTTCTTGGAGACCGGAACGCCTGCCGTGTACACGGGCTTGGCCACGCCGTAAGGGGACTGAAGGTCGTCGAAGCGCTCATAGGTGAACGCCGCGGGAAGCACCAGGTCGGCCTTGGCGGACGTCTCGTCCCAGACGGAACTGAAGCTGACCAGGAAGTCCGCCTTGAGTTCCTCGGGAAGCACGTAGACCGGGTTGGCCTCGTAGACCAGGGCCACTGAGGGGCTGGATCCCTTCTTGATCCAGGCCAGGAGATCCTTTTCCATGCGTTCGGCAACGGAAAGTGCGGAATCGATGGCCTTGGGGAATTCGGGAACGGCGACCATGCCGCCGCCCAGCAGCAGGTTCAGGGCAAAGGCCGCATTGGCCACCGCCACGGAAAGTCCCGCGGGAACGACCACCGGCCTGGAAGCCGCCATGAGCTCCTTGGCCAAGGCCGCAGTCACCGCGCCCTTGATGCCCAGGGCCGCTTCGACCTTGGCAGGGGCAAAACCGTCCTTGACCACGGAGCTGAAGCGGGCGAAATCCGCCACAGGGGCTGTTTTTCCAGCCTGCAGCACGTGGTAGGCAATGCCCATGAGGAAGGCGGCCATGCCTTCTTCCGGCACGGGCACCCACTTATTGGTGACGGACGCGGTGCGGGTCTGCATCGGACCGGCGAACACGTATTTTGCGGAGGAGGCGGAGAAAGCCTTCATGTTGGCGACGGTCGGTCCCCAGGATTCGAGAGCGTCCGCGCCGGCGAGCAGCACGTAGTCCGCGTTCTCGAAGTCGTACCCGGGCATTCCGGAACCGCCCATGACGCCGTTGTAGGCGCGGCTGGCGGCCTGCATGTCGCAGGGCATCTGGAAGTAATCCTCGCTGCCCAGCCCGGCCAGAAAGCCGGAAAACACTTCGTTGGCCGTACCGGTCTGGTCGCCGGAAATGACGGCAACCTTGCCGCCGGCCGCAGCCAGCTTGTCGGCCAGCAGGGATTGGGCTTCGTCCCAGGAGATGGCCTCGAACCCTTCGCCAGCCTTCTTCATGGGGCCCTTGACGCGGTTGGGGCTGTTCATCACCTGCACGCCATTGGCACAGATGGGACAGATGCCGCCCTTGCTGAGCGGGTTGTCGACGTTGCCTTCGGTACCGAAAGCGTTGCCGGCAACGGTGCGGACCTTCACGGCACAGCCGGAATCGCACAGTTTGGAAACGGCGGGCTTATCAAGCTGCTCGCCGTATTTCAGTTTCGGAATCCACGGCCAGTTCTGCGTCCAGATGGACACGTCGTCGGCGATCTTCCAGGGCACCGGAGTGAACAGGATGCCAACGGTGCCGCCTACAGACAACTGTATGAATGTTCTGCGATCAAAACCCATTGAGACACCCCTTTTTACTTATGACAAGTGTAGCAGGCGTTTACCTGGCCCATCTGGGCATGGCACTTTTCACACTGCCACATCTTCATGGTCATCTTGCTGTATGTGGTCAGGACATTGCGCTGGAAAGCGGGCGGAGTGTCGTTGGTTTCGATGCCCTTGAGGTGGCACAGACTACAGTTGTAGTCGCCGCCCTCTTCCAGGACCTTTTCATCAACAACACCGCTCAGGTCGACATGCTTTTCCTTAAGCATCTCAAAAGTCAGACCTTCATGCGCCTTGTGGGAAAAGAGAACGTTGTCCGGCTGGAACTGGTAGTTCAGCCAGGGAACTTCCTTGCCCTGAATGGCGAACTTGACCAGATAGTCCAGTTCCGCCTTCACACCGGCTTCCTCGCCGCTCTGCACCAGTCCGGTCAGCTCTTCCGGCATGTCGTCCACCGGCAGCTTCAGGATGTCCTCGAGCTTGCCGTCTTCGCCAACCACACCACGTATGGCTTCGACAACAACTTCGGGTTCGTCCACAGCGTGACATTCCGCACACTGCGCGTTGGTCGGGAAACCGGCGTAGGAACCGTCATCCCGGAAAAAGTGACAGCTGTCACAGTCCATTTCCTGCCCTTCCACGTGGACCTTGTGGCTGAACCTTACGGGCTGCTCCACATCTGTATAGAACAGAGGCGGAATGATCGCCCAACCAAGGATGCAGCTAAGCAGGAATCCGATGAAGAACGGGAGAACGCCTCCACACCTTCCGGACATTTTTCTTTCCTCCATAACCTCGCCCCATCACTCCTAAAGTTAATGAAATTAATCAAACCATAGAACTACGCATGCTTACGTCGTTTTTCTTTTCCATGTCAAGCACATATGAAAAATTTCACGAATGATTCAGACGCAAAAAAGCCTGTTATTCCGACGAACAACAGGCTCTTTCAAGTCCATTTCAAAGAAATGTGTCAGCCTTCGGTGCGGCCATAGACATCCTCGAATCGGACGATATCGTCCTCCTCCAGGTACGGGCCGCTCTGGATCTCGATGATCTCCAGGGGAACCTTGCCGGGATTTCCCAGCCGGTGCTGCGTGGCCTTGAGAATGTCGACGGACTGGTTTTCCACCAGGATCTGCTCCTTGCCGCCGACCTCCACTTCCGCGGTGCCCTGGATGACCACCCAATGCTCACTTCGGTGGTGGTGCATCTGGGAACTCAGACGGGCGCCGGGAACGACCTCGATGCGCTTGATCTTGTAGCCGGGCCCTTCCTCGAGGACGATGTAGCTGCCCCAGGGCCGGTTGACCAGCGGATGGCTTTCCACCAAAGCACTCCCCTGCGCCTTGAGCCTGTCCACGATCTCGCGGACGCGCTGCACGTGGGGCATGGGACAGGTCAGCGTGGCGTCCCGGGTCTGAACCATGATCATGTTCTGCAGCCCCACCACGGCCAGGGTGCTGCCCTGGGAAACGAGCAGGCAGTTGCGGCAGTCAAGGGCCATGACGTCGCCCTGAATCACGTTGCCGTCCCCGTCCTTGGCGCCGAGGCGGTACATGGCCTCCCAACTGCCCAGGTCCTCCCAGCCAAAACCGGCCTTGACCACGGCCATGTTTCCGATCTTTTCCGCAATGCCGTAGTCGATGGAGATGGCGGGAATTGCGCGGTACCCCTCGTCCAGGGGCCGTTCCTCCCGCGCGGCCCACCAGGCCCACAGGTCGGGTTGATGCTGGGAAACCGCCTTGAGAAACGTCTCGCACCCGCAAATAAAAATGCCGCTGTTCCAATAGTGGCTGCCGTCCTTGTGGTAGCGCTTGGCCAGCGTGAAATCGGGCTTTTCCACAAACCCCGTCCCCTCGAAGACCCCTGCGGCGATCTTCTTGCCCAAGGCGATGTACCCGTAGCCGGTCTCGGGCTTGGACGGCTCCACGCCGAAGGTGACCATGTACCCCTTGGCGGCCATTTCCCCGGCCTTGACCATGTTCCGTTCCCAGGCCCCGTTCTCGGCTATAAGGTGGTCAGAGGGAAATACGGCCACAAGACTCCCGGGGGACTGCGCCACGATCCGGTCCATGGCCAGCATGGTGGCAGGAAGCGTATTGCGGCCCAGGGGTTCCGCCAGAACATTCTCCAGCAGCGCCTCATTCACCTCCCGGACCTGCTTGCGCACCTCGAAGACATGCTCCTCGTTGGTGACAACCCAGATACGCTCGGGCGGGAAAAGGCCCAGGGTACGGCGTACGGTCTGCTGCAGCAGGGTTTCGCTCCCGTCCAGGGCCAGCAGCTGTTTGGGCAGCAGGTTTCGGGAAAGGGGCCACAGCCTGGTGCCGGAGCCTCCGGCCAGAATGATGGCGTGACAATCGGGTATCACCGGGAGCCTTTTCTCTTTTCCTGCATCAACCACGGCCTATTCTCCTAGATAGGTAAAGGGGGAATCGAAATTCGCCAACAGCCCCAGCCGGGTATCCTTTTCCGAAAGGATCGGCGTGCGCCCCTTCAGAAACGGTTTCCAGTCAAAGCCGATGCCCGGGTCGTCGAACCTGAGCCCGGAGTCATGCTCCGGCGAATACGGGGCGTCCACCTTGTAGAAAAATTCCGTATCGGGCGCGAGCGTCAGGTAGGCATGGGCAAATCCCCTGGGGATGAACATGCGCCTGAAATTCTCGGCGCTGAGCTCTATTGAGTATACCTGGCCGTAAGAGGGAGCGCCCTTGCGCAGGTCCACCACCACGTCCAGAACCGCGCCTCGCGTCACCCAGACCAGCTTGGCCTGGGAAAAGGGAGGAGCCTGAAAATGAAAACCGCGCAGCACTCCGACGTCCCGGGAATACGCATGGTTATCCTGCACAAAATCCGCGTCCACCCCCACTTCCCGGAAGGCGTCCCGGTTATAGCTTTCCAGAAAAAAACCCCGGTTGTCCCGAAACACCTTTGGTTCGAACACCAGCAACCCGGGAAACGAAGTTTCCGTAACTTCCATGAGACCTCCTGTTCAAGATGCGCCAAACCGGCGATCCGAAACACAATTATCCGAGTTTTCCTGCCGACACAAGCTTCCACGGGTCTCTGGCTCGAACAAGAAAATCAATGTTGCATTGTTCACATTTATCCATCAGTCTGCTAGGTGCTTTCGAGGACGTAACAACCGTCACAACCACCGAAAAGGACTATCATGAATCTGTTGGATATCATCCTCATCATTGTCGCCGCCCTCTTTCTGGTCCGCGGGTTCCTGCGCGGATTCGTCAAGGAGGTGTTCTCCCTGGCCTCCATAGGTCTGGCCTACTTCGTGGCGTCGCGCTACAATTACCTCCTGCAACCGCACCTGAAACTCTACATCGGCAACGAGACCACGGTCTGGGCCCTGAGCACGGTGCTCATCTTCGTCGGCATCCTGCTCATCTGCTGGATCATCGCCAAGCTCATCCGCGAATTCCTGGAACTGGCCCTGCTGGGCTGGCTCGACAGGACCGCCGGGGCGGTCTTCGGCGCGGCCGAGGGCGTGCTGATCGCCCTGTTGGCCCTGCTCCTGATGCAGAACTATTTTCCCAATGCAAGCTTCATGCAAGAATCAACCATCGTTCCGTATGCCCAGCCAGCGCTCAAGGCCCTGTCCGACTTTGAGCCCTCCTCCATAGGCAAAAAACTCGACGAGCTCGGGTTGCCGGACGGGGAGGCCGTCAAAAAAAAGGCGGACGAGGCCGCGGAAGCCATAGATGAAACCATCAACGGGGACCCGAGCTAGGTCCCCGTTTCACTTTGATATCCAGACGAGGTACACATATCCATGAATGAGATACACGCCACCCACGCCGAGGCGCTCTCCGAGCTTCTCGAGGTCATTGAAAAACTGCTGGGCCCGGAGGGCTGCCCCTGGGACCGGAAACAAACCCCCAAAAGCCTGTGCGACTACCTGGCCGAGGAAACCTTCGAGCTCATCGAAGGCGTCCGCGCCGAGGACATCCCCGAGGCCCGCGAAGAACTGGGCGACGTCCTGTTCATCCTGCTGTTCATGGCCACGCTCTACTCCAAAAGCGGCCATTTCAATCTTTCCGAAAGCATGCGCTACAGCGCGGCCAAGATGATCCGCCGCCACCCACACGTGTTCGGGGACAAGAAATTCGAAAACATCGAGCAGCTCTGGGACAACTGGGAACAGACCAAACGCCGGGAAAACGAGGGCACCGACAGGAAACGCGTGTTCGACTCCCTGCCCAAGGGGCTACCGCCGCTCCTGCGCGCCTACCGCATCAATTCCAAGGCCGCGCGCAACCACTTCACCTGGCAAAGCGACGAAGCCGTGGAAACGCAGCTTCGGTCCGAATGGGATGAATGGCGGGAAGCGCTGGCTTCGGGCGACGAGCAGGCCTCGGAGCAGGAATTCGGCGACTATCTGTTCACGCTCGTTGAACTGGGCCGCCGCAAGGGCATCAAGGCCAATGCGGCCCTGGATTTCGCCAACCAGAAATTCCTGGGCAGGTTCGCCAAGATGGAGGCCCTGGCCGAAGAACGCGGCCTGGTCTTTTCCGAACTGGACCTCGACCAGATGAACGCCCTCTGGGACGAGGTGAAGGAATAGAAATCAGAGCCCGAACGGAACCCTTGTAGAAGTTCAACCACGGTTTCACAACAAAAGGCCCGCCAGGACATTCCATCCTGGCGGGCCTTTTGTTTCCCGTGCCTGGCAGATTCCGCGTTTGAGACGACGGCATCGGGATAAATCCGACACCGCCGCTTCAGGGAATGCTAGTCGTGGCAGTGGTCGTGACCGTCGCCATTGCTGTGGGCATGGTCCTGATCGTGACTGTGGGCGCCATGGCCATGTTCATGTTCCCCTTCCGGGCCGTGCTCGTGCACGTGGCTGTGGGAATGGCTATGGGCGTGAAAATGTTCATGGGTATGGGTGGTGCCGTCCTCGTGGGTGTGCTCGTGCACATGGGCGTGGGAATGCTCGTGTTCATGCTCATGGACGCTCTTGCCGCCATGGGCGTGGGTGTGGACCACCCGGTCCTTTCCGAGATGACAACCGCAGGTCTTGCACATATGGGCCTCCTCCGTTGGAGTGTTGTACTACTTTACTATAATTGTAGTTCCGTTCCCTCCAATAACAAGCCCCGCAATAAAATAAATTTCGTATGCACAAAGCGATAACCGAGGGTACCATTCCCCTCTGAGACAGAGCGAAATGGAGATGACGCCCCCTCGCCGCCTTCGGCGAAAAGCGTTGCGAAACAAAGGCCAACAGCCCTAACAACGCAGGCTGATACAGGCTTGCGGGTAACACCGACGGACGGCGGTGAAAGCCCGGCCCGCTGCACAGGCACAAAAAAAGGGCCGGGAAACATTCCCGGCCCAGGCACTGGATAGTGGCTTATTCCTTAATGTCTGACGACCGGTCCACATACTCCGTATGCAGGAGATGGTGGGCCAGCGGACTGACAGGTGAGGACAGGAATTCGCCATATATTTTGGAGATCTCGGGGTTCTCGTGCGACTTGCGGAGCGGGAGGTTCTTGTCCTCGTCGTTCAGGCAATCCGTACGGGCCTTGATCGTCTCGATATTGGTGGCAATGGGCTGTCCGCCGCCGCCAATGCAGCCGCCCGGACAACACATGAACTCGATGAACTGGTAGTCCTTGAATTCGCCGCCGTTGCGGATGGATTCGCAGACCTCCCGGCAATTCTTCAACCCATGGGCCACCGCTACCTTCACGGGAATGCCGGCGACCTCGACGGTGGCGCTTTTGACCCCGTCGAGAGTGCCCAGGGGCTCGAACTCCAGTTTTTCCAGGGCCTGCCCGGTCACCAGCTCGTATGCGGTGCGCAGGGCGGCCTCCATGACGCCGCCGGTGCGCCCGAAGATGGTGGCGGCCCCGGTATACTTGCCGATGAGCGGATCGGCCTCGCTGTCCGGCATGGACGGCAGGTCCACGTTCAACGCCTTGAACAGCCGCGCGCACTCGCGGGTGGTCAGCACCACGTCCACGTCCTGGTAGCCGTCGCCGCCCCAATGATGGGAGGCGTCCTGCATTTCTTCACGGGCGCACTCGTATTTCTTGGCCGTGCACGGCATGATGGAGACGACCTTCATCTTGCCCGCGTCGATGTTCAGCTCCTTGGCCGCATAGGTCTTGGCCACCGCGCCGAACATCTGCTGCGGGGATTTGGCCGAGGAAACGTGGCCGTTCAGGTCCGGGTAGAAGGTCTCGCAGAACTTGACCCAGCCCGGGCTGCAGGAGGTGAACTGCGGCAGGGAGGGCTGGACGTGATCAAAGACCGCGTCCTCCACCTTCACCGGCAGGGCGTTGCGGTCCAGCACTCCGGCCTTTGCCAGCCGGAGCAGCAATTCCGAGCCCTCCTCCATGATGGTCAGGTCCGCCGTAAAGTTGGTGTCCCAGACCTTGTCGAATCCGGCCTGTTTCAGGGCCGAATACAGCTTGCCCACGGCCAGGGTGCCCGGCTCCATGCCGAACTCCTCGCCGATGGACGCGCGAATGGAGGGCGCAAACTGCACGACCACGGTCTGTTCGGGATCGCGAAGCATTTCCATGACCTCGCCGACCTGATCCTGCTCGGAGATCGCCCCGATGGGCTTGGAATAGGTGCACGAGGAGCAGCCGAACAGTTTCTTGAAGGCCAGAACCTCGTCGCTTTCCTTGGCCATGGGGCAGGCATGGATGCACTGGCCGCAGCGGACGCACTTGCCCGGATCGGCCATGACCACGCCCTTTTCCTCGTCCATGGCCAGCGCGCCGACCTGCTGCACCTCGTTGCAGGTGGTCACGCAGTTGCCGCAGCGGATGCACAGGGCGGGATCATGGACAATGGACGGTTCCGAGGCCCAGCCCTCCATGTCCCACTGCAGGCGCTCGTCCAGATCGACTAGGCCTGAGTTGGCGGCCTCGCAGGCCACGAATTCCTGGATCTGCTGGATCATGCGGCAGTTGCCCTTGCTTTCCAGCCAGTCCCGGCGTTCGGCCAAGGCGCTTTTGACCATATCCGACGCGACATTGACGGCCATGCCGTCGCGCAGGCGGGTCTTTTCGGCGATGGACGAGGGAACGAGCCGCCCGTCGACTTCCACGACATTGAAGGCCGGGCAGTCGGGGTTATGGATACATTCCAACCGGGCCGAGGCTTCGGGCTTCAGGTATGCGATGCCCTTGTCCGCCAGGAGTTTCCCCACGGTGACGGACGCATCGGCTTCGACCGGGGCCCCGTCCAGGGTGATCCTGACCCGGCCTTCGGGCGAGGGAGCGCCCTTCCCGTTGAGCGGATTGGGACCGACGCCCTTGAGCACGTCCGTGTATTCGTTCATGACGTCCGCGAATTTCTGGCCTTCCGCGCCGGAGATCCAGTCCCAGCGGAAACGCTCGGGCTCGAAGCCGAAGAGCGGCAGCAGGTCGCGGGTCATGCGCATGCGCCTGTCGGTCTTGTGGTTGCCGGTCTTGTAGTGGCAGTCGCCGAAATGGCAGCCGCCCACAAACACGCCGTCCGCGCCCCGGCCGAGCGCGTCAAAGACAAAGGACGGGTCCACGCGCCCGGAACAGGGCACCTTGATGAGCTTGATGGAGGGCGGGTACTTGCAGCGCAGGTTGCCCGCGAGGTCCGCGCCCGCATAGGTACACCACTGGCAGGCGAATCCGACGATATTCGGTGTGAATTCCATGCTGCCCTCCTAGTTGGCCTGGCGCGCAGGGTTCTGAATTTCAGCGATGACCGCGGCCCGGTCTGTGGTGCTCACGGCAGCCACCTGGGACGGGTCAAAGCCCATGGCAAGGGCCAGGAGCTGGGTGTAGTACAGCACAGGGATCTCGAAATCGATCTCGCCCTTGTCCCGGAGCATCTTCTGCGCCTGGTCGAACTGCAGGAAGCAGGACGAGCAGGTGGTCACCACGGCGTCCGGATCGGTTTCCTCCTTGATGGACAGGAGCTTGTCCTTGAATATCTTCAGGGACTTTTCCACGTCCGTGGAGCGCATGCCGCCCATGCCGCAGCATGCTTCTGCGCGGCTGTAATGCGGGGCCGAGGCTCCGGTGGCCTCCACCAGCTCGTTGAGCATGGTGGGGAAGAACGGGTTCTCCTCGCTGACCTTGTAGACGTCCGAGGGCCAGAGCTGGTGGCAGCCGGCCTGAGTGGCGAAACGCATGCCTTCCAGGTTAAACTTGACGCTCTCACGGATCCTGTCCGTGCCGATGGTGCGGTGCAGCACATGGGTCACGTGGTAGATGTCCGAAGTGCCCTTGTATTCGCGGCCGACCTTTTCCAGCAGCTTGTTGGCCCCGGCCCGCCGTTCCTTGTCCTCAAGGAAGTGCTTGGCCTCGGAAAGCACGCCGAAGCAGGAGTTGCAGCCGGTCATGAGGTCCATGCCCTTTTCCTCGGCCAATGCTATGTTGCGGCCGGATATGGCGCACCAGGAGGTCAGGTCGAAGGACGGCGCAGTGCCCCACGCGGGGCAGCAGGTGGCGCCTTCGATGTCCACGGGCTCCACTCCCAGAACCGGGAAGACCTGCCGGAACGATTGTTCTATGTCAGGTGCTTTGAACGGGATGTTGCATCCCAGAAACAGTCCGAATTTTTCCATTTTTGCCCTCTCTCCTTTAGAAGAAGCCCAGTTCGCCCATGGGGCTGTTTTCCAGAAGCGTCTGGATTTCCTTGAGACCCTGTGCATCGGAAACCGTGGTAGGCGGCGCTTCGGGCAATCCGACCTGCTTGCGCAGCTCTTTGGACGACTCGGTGTACACGGCATGGCCGGTCTCGTAGAAGTTCATCTGGCTGGTGGTGGTGGAAGTGGAGATGGCCATCTCGTTGGCCTGGTAACGCCGGAAGGCGAAAACCACTTCCTGTGGCCGCACGCCTTGCGGACATACTTCCGTACACCGGTTGCAGGCCTGGCAGCCCCAGCTGGAAGGTTCCTCGATGATCTCCTCGAGCTGCCCCGTGGTGAGCTTCTTGATGAGCAGGCGGCAGAGCACCGGGAACCCGGCCTTGACGCCCGGGCACACGGCCGAGCACGCGCCGCACTGCACACAGTTCAGGATACCCTTGCCGCCGAGTTCCATGATGGTCCGGACGGCCTCGTCGATGTTCTCTTTCTTCAATTTGAGCGACATGGCATCCTCCTAGCTGGTCAGGGCCGCGATCTGGGCCATGATCTGGTCTTCTTCGTAGCCGTGCAGCCTGATGGCCGACGACGGGCAGGCAGTGGTGCAGACACCGCATCCCTTGCACTGGGTGATGTCGATTTCCGCACGGGGGCGTTCGCCCCACTCCTTCAGGGAGATGGCGTTATACGGGCACAGGGGCACGCAGATGCCGCAGCCGGAACATTTCTCGGGCTGCACTTCCGAAAGGATGGGCTCGATCTTGACCCGGCCCTGCGCCAGCGGAACCGCGGCGGCCGCGGCAGCGCCCTTGGCCTGGGAGACCGTGTCGGGAATGTCCTTGGGCCCCTGGCAGCAACCGGCGAGGTAGAGGCCTCGGGTGCTGGTTTCCACGGGGCCGAGCTTGGGATGCAGTTCGCGGAAGAAACCGGAACCACAGAACTGCAGGCCCAGGGTCTGGCCCAGGGTGGTGGCGGACTTGGGCAGTTCGATGGCGGTGGCCAGCACCACGAGATCGGATTCGATCTCCACGGGTTCCTGCTGGTCCATATCGAAGCCCAGGACGCGCACGCGGTCGTCCGGCAGGATTTCCATGCCCCCGACCTTGCCGCGCAGGATATTGATGCCCATCTTGCGCGCGCCGGTGTAGTACTCGTCGTAGTCCTTGCCGGCGGTGCGGACATCAATAAAGTGCATGTAGATATTGATGTCCGGGTATTTTTCCTTGATCAAACGCGCCTGCTTGATCATGTACATGCAGCAGACCCGCGAACAGTGGGTATGGTGTTTTTCATCCCGCGAACCCACGCAGGAGACGAAGTTGATGGTCTTGGGCTTCTTGTTGTCCGAGGGCCGCAGCAGCTTGCCGCCGGTGGGACCGGTGGCCGAGATGATGCGTTCCAGCTGAAGCGCGGTGACCACGTTGGGCGATTCCGGAGCCATCTCCTTGAAGGATTCCTTTTCCATGACCTTGTAGCCGGTGGCCACCACGATGGAGCCCACGTTGACTTCTTCAATGCTTCCGGCGGGGTCGTGGGCCAGGCTGCGGTTGATGGCATCCGCGGGGCAGGCCTTTTCGCACGGGGCGAGCATGGGTTGGCCGGTCTTCTTGCTGACCTTGGGCTCGCTTCCGATCTTGCGGCCCGCACAGTTGATGCAGGACTCCATGTCGATGACGGCCTTCTTGGGAACGGCCTGGGGGAACTGAATGTAGGCGGCGGGACGGTCGTTGAGTCCCTGGTTGAACTCGTCGCCGGCCTTTGCGGGGCACGCTTCCGCGCATGCTCCGCAGCCGGTACATTTGTTCCAGTCCACGTAGGACTGCTTGCGGTTGACCTTGACCGTGAAGTTGCCGATGTAGCCGTCCAGGCCCACCACTTCCGAATAGGTCATGACTTCGATATTCGGATGCGCTGCCGCGTCAACCATGACAGGGGTCAGGATACAGGCGGAACAGTCGTTGGTGGGAAAGGTCTTGTCCAGCATGGCCATGATGCCGCCGATGCTGGGCTCTTTTTCCACCAGGTAGGTCTTGTGGCCCATGTTGGCCAGCTCCAGGGCCGCGAAAATGCCGCCCACGCCGCCGCCGACGACCATGGCGGCATCGGTGACGTTCACGAATTTGTCTTCCAACGGTTGCAGGAATTTGGCCTTGCCGACGGCGCTGGCAACGACCAGCTTGGCCTTTTCCGTGGCCCCTTCCGGGTCGTGCGGATGAACCCAGCTGGCCTGATCGCGAATGTTGGCCATTTCAAAGAGATACTTGTTCAGCCCGCCGGCTTCGCACGCGGCCCGGAAAATGGGCTCGTGGGTCCGGGGGGTGCAGGCGGCGACCACCACGCGGTCCACCAATCCGTCACGGATGTCCTGCTTGATCTGCTCCTGGCCCGAGTCCGAGCACATGAACAGGTCCTTTCTGGCGATGACAACGTCCGGCAGCGTTTCCGCAAACGCGCGCACGGCTTCCACGTCTATCACTCCGGCAATGTTCGAGCCGCAGTGACAGACGTACACGCCCACTTTAGCCATGTTACCCTCCTTGTTTTGGGAAACACAAAACTATGGTCCGCCCCAGGCACACCACCAGGAGCGCTCGTTGCCCCGATTTCCCAATCAAAGCCTCCCTCATCTCAGGAAATCGTCGCAATACTCGTGTAGCAAGTATTACAAATTAGTAATACGTAACACTAAGGGCGTGAGATAAGCAGATAGAATTGATCGTGTCAAGGAGGGCCAGGTCTCAAAAGACCTCCTTCAGAAGAGGGGAAAATAGAATAATTTATTGGAAATAAATGACTATTACCAAACAGAGTCGGAACGTAATATCGAATTCCAAATATTACTAAATTCAAAATAGTAGCACAATTCGAGCAAAAATCAAGGCACAATATTTAGCTGCACCGGTGGAGGACAAGCGGAGGGAAACATTCCAACCCGAACCCCATTCCTGCTCAGCCAAAGAGCCACTTCAACAGATAGTACGCCCCTATCCCGGCTCCGACCGAGCCGTACATGAGCATTCACGGGCTGCAATGCTTCCGGAACACCTTGGCCAGCAGAACGCCTGTGGCAATGCCTATGGCCGTGGCCGCTATGGCAAGGGGCAAATGGGTCATGGCTTCTCCTTTATCCCTACAAGATAAGTCATCCCACACGAAAGTCCATTTGCACGGGGCCGCTCAAGGTTGCACAAGGCCAGGCAGCAACCAACCTTCCCGACCAGCACGTACTCCAAGCTGCGCGAGTTCGTTGATTTTTATGGAACAACGCCACAGACGCGCTTTTTTCAACGCCCTGCACTAAAGAATTTCAGGAATCCGTCGATATAACGGATAGGCGTTATTTCCGACCTGTGACCGGGAGGGTAGATTATGGACACTATCTCAGGCGGGGTCGGCGGAGCGAGCTTGGGCCAACAGATGTTTGATGCCCAGCTCGTAAGCAAGACCCTGGATTACATGAACAACAGTGGAAGCAGCCCCGCTCCGGTGGATAAGGCGTCCTTCGACGGGGCATTGGTCAGCAAAACGCTGGACTACATGAACCAGGGCGGCGGGTCCGACAAGACCGGCATGTCCCAGACCTATGACTTCGCAAAAGATGTGCTCAGTTCCCAAACAGGAATGGGCGTCATCTCCAACATGATGATCTAGCAGCGTCGGAAATAGCGCCGTTTCCGGACGTCCCCGTCCCCCTCTTCCACCGCGTTCAGGGGGGCGGGGCTGCCCTCCTCCCCACAATCCCCCTTTCCCTTCTTTTGATCCTGGCATTTATAATTGTCCCTTTCTCCCAATAGGATAACCAATATACCATCGAGGGAAACTGACAGGATCAGGAGGCGGGGTATGGGTATCCGAGGAAAGATATTGCTTCCGCTCATCGTCATGGCGGTCGTCATGGCGGTTGCGGGATATTTCGGCCTGACGCATGAATTCGAATCCCTGGAAAAGTCCTTCATCTCCCTGCTCGTCAAAGGAAAGATGAACGACACCCGGGAATCCATAGACCAGATGTCGGGCAACGCCCTGCAACAGGCCGCACTTTTCAGCCAAATGCCCGCCGTGGTCGAGGCGTTTGAAATAGCCCGCCAGGGCGACATGAACGATGAAAACGACCCCCGGGCGCAGGAAGCCAGGGAGGTTCTCCGCCAGCGGCTCGCCCCGGTGCTTGCGGGGTATCAGAAGATGACGGGTGACAAGTTCCGGCTGCACTTCCACCTGCCCTCGGCCAGGAGCCTCGCGCGCATGTGGCGCGACAAGCAGGCCAAGCGGAACAACGTGTGGGTCGACGTTTCCGACGACCTTTCGGACTTCCGGAAAACCGTGCTCGACGTCAACAGCCACAGACAGCCGGTGCAGGGCATCGAACCCGGACGCGGCGGCTTCACCATCCGGGGGCTGGCCCCGGTCACCGGACCGGACGGGACCCACCTGGGCTCGGTCGAGGTGCTCATAGACTTTTCCACCATCCTCAAGGCCATGGAGACATCGGGGGAGATAAAGGCCCTCCTGTACATGGACGCCGACCTGCTCTCCATCACCACACAGCTCCGCGATCCGGACAAGTATCCGGTCAAGGACGAAGCCTACGTGCTGGTCTACGGCCGCGAAAACGCCCAGGCCAGGGAACTGGCCACCCCGGCCCTGCTCTCCCAGGGAATGAAAGACGCCACCTTTGCCGTGGAAGGCAATCACGGGGTGGGAGCCTTCCCCATCAAGGACTACCGGGGAACCCCCATAGGCGCAATTGTCCTTTCCCAGGACATTACCGCGCAACAATCGCTCATCTCCAACGTCATGTGGCTCATTGCCCTCGGGCTCCTGGCCGTCATAGCCATCCCACTGGCCGTCATCCTCTGGGTGCTCCACAGGTCCATCCTCCAGCCCATCCAGGGCTGCTCCAGGATAGCCACCCAGATAGCGGACGGCGACCTGCAGAACATCAGCCATGAAACGCGCAGCGACGAAATGGGGCTGGTCATGCGGGCAATGGATGAAATGGCCGACCGGCTTGTCGTCGTGCTCGGCTCCCTGCAGACCATTGCAAAGGATGTGGCCGGAGGCTGCAGGCAGCTTTCCGAGGCCAGCGACGTCCTGTCCCAAAGCGCCATCGACCAGGCCACCGGCCTGGAAGAGGTGAGCTCGAGCATGGAACAGATGTCCTCCCGAATCCAGCAGACCGCCGAGATCGCCCGGCAGACTGAATCCGTGGCATCACAGGCCGCCTCGGACGCCCGGGAAGGCGGCAAGGCCGTGGAAAAGACCGTGGACGCGATGAAACGCATTGCCGAGGAAATATCCATCATCGAGGAAATCGCCCGACAGACAAACCTGCTGGCGCTCAACGCCGCCATCGAGGCGGCCCGGGCCGGCGAGGCGGGCAAGGGCTTTGCCGTGGTGGCTGCGGAGGTGCGCAAGCTTGCCGAACGCAGCGGCAAGGCCGCGGCAGGCATCAGCGAGCTCTCCTCGTCCAGCGTGGCCGTGGCCGAGGAGGCGGGAGGCCTGCTCCGGAAGATCGTGCCGGACATCCAGAAGACGGCCGAACTGATACATGAAATCTCCGAGGCCACCGGGGACCAGGACCACGGAATCCGGGAAGTGACCCACGCCGTGCAGGACACGGATGCCGCCGTGCAGCAGAACGCCTCCACGGCGGAACAGGTGGCCTCCACCGCCGGAAACCTCACGGAACGCGCCCGGCAGATGCAGGAGAACATCAGCTATTTCAGGATAGAAAAAGGCAACGGCCACAACAAGAATCGCCTGGTTATAGAGAAGGCAAAGGCCATAGAGATTCACCCCTTCAAGACGGACGTCCTGTTCAAAAAGAACTGAGTCCAACAGGACCCGCCAGCACGAAGCGCAAAAGCCCCTGACTTGCAGGGGCTTTTCAAACTGTGCTGGACAGTATCGAATGCAAAATGGCGGCGGGAGTAGGATTCGAACCCACGGACCCCGTGAAGGGTCAACGGTTTTCAAGACCGCCTCCTTAAACCGGACTCGGACATCCCGCCGCGCGGTCGAGGTGCATTATCTTGTACAGAAAGTCCCGGCTGTCAAGCACAAACCATCCCGTAACAAGAGGAAAGGATCGGGGTCGGCAATAAATGAGAATGATTTCCATTGACACTATAGACCTGCTCCCGTATTTGTTGAAATACTTGATTTAAACAAACCGGATGCAGAAATATGAAAAATCCTCAAGAAGTCTTCAACGAATATCTCGCTGAAATGAACCTCAAGGCCACGCCCCAGCGCCGCCTCATTCTGGATACGATCATCAAGCAAAAGGCCCACTTGTCTTCGGAGGAGCTCTACGCCAAGGTCAAGGCGCGCGACGCTTCCGTGGGCCAGGCGACGGTCTACCGCACCCTCAAGCTGCTGGTGGAGGCGGACCTGGTGGAGCCTCTTGATTTTGCCGACGGCGTCACCCGCTACGAAATTTCCTACGGCAAGGAGCACCACGATCACCTGATCTGCTCGGTCTGCGGCAAGAACATCGAGATTCTTGACCCGACCATCGAGAAACGGCAGGAGGAGATCGCCAAAAAGCACGGCTTCAAACTCTCCAGCCACAAGATGTACCTCTACGGTATCTGCGACGACTGCCGGAAAGGCAAGTAATCCATCCGAAACAACAAAGGCGGCTCCGGCCGCCTTTTTCTATTCGAACTTCTTGAGGAACTGATCCAGCGCCTTGATCTCGCCGGAAACGCTGCTCCAGCTGAACCGTCCGGTTCCGTCGACCATCTTTTCGCCCAGGGCCGTGAACTGAAGGCCCAGGCCGATGCAATTCCCATCCGCCCTGAAACGGCTCCGGATGGTGCCGATGACCGTGAAGTAGAAGAACTGCCTGCTTCCCGGGTCCTTGAGACTGATGCGCAGCACAAGCTGGTCGTTGACGCGCAGGGAAGGCAGGTGGCCGCGCGGATTGCGCACGAACAGGCGCAGCCCGCCCGCCGAAATGTTGCCCACCTCGAGAAAGGTCTTTCCCTCATAGCGCGCGGGATCCGGCACGCTGTACAGGTCCGGCTTCTTGGAATGAAAGAAATGCCGCTTGGCAATATCCCAGGCCTTGATGCGGATGATGTCCGGCCGGTTGACCCGCTTGCGCACATGCCTGCGCCGGATGATGAAGCGGTAGCGCATGGGCGTGAGCAGCACCATCTTCTTGAGCACCGTGCCCTTGCGTTCGAAGCTGTGGATATAGGTGACGAAGGAGTTGTACTTTTTCCCGCGCAGGGCGAACTGCTTCACAAAGCAGATGACCCGCTTGCCCCGCAGGTCCACCCTGGTGGGAGCGGCCTTGACCAACTGGAGCATGAGCTTGCCGTTCAGCACGGTTTCGATGCGCGCAAAGCAAACATTCCTGCCCACGGTCCCGTCCTCCTCCAGGATGGAAACCTCCATGACCACGCCCTTGGAAACCAGGTAATTCTCGATGATCCCCTGGCTTTTGCCCAAAAACATGCGGGTCAGGAGGCGCACCAGGAGGAACCAGAGATAGCGTCGGTAATACCACAGGGCCGCGAGGGAAACCAAGGGCACCACAAAGGCCAGGATCATGGAAAAGACCTCGATGACGTCGAGGCGTCCCGACCCGTGCGCAAAGGTCTGCTGCACGTCGCGCAGGTAGTCGAGTTGTGCGTGTGGTATCATTGCCGATAAGCCGCCCTGGTATGGGAATTATTTGCCGCCGTTTCTCCAGCCCGAAAGAATCGTGCAAGAACAATACCTTGCACTTCCCTATTCCATCTATACGCTCAGGCGGGAAAAGAAATCAAGAAAAGCCGGCCCGGGACAGGGATCAGGCCGTTACGCGCATGCGCTTTTCAATGTCGGCGGCCCCCATGGAATACAGGGCGTCATAGAGGTGCAGCTGCAGGGTGCCCGGCCCCTGGGCCCGCTCGGCGGCCATTTCCCCGGCCACCTTCATGGCCACCATGGCGTGCACGGCCGCCTCGAAGGGACAGGCGCTCACGGCCGCGAACGCCCCGCACAGGGCGCTGGCGGTGCAGCCCAGCCCGGTCACCAGCGGCATCATGGGGCTTCCGCCCGCCACGCGCACCACCTGGTCGCCGTCCGTGACCAGATCCAACTCGCCGCTGACCACCACGGCGCACTTGTGCACCCCGGCCAGCACCTTTGCGGCAATCTCCGCCTCGCTGGCTCCCATGGTGCTGTCCACGCCCTTGGCGGCCCCGGCCTCACCGGCGAGGGTCATGATCTCCGAGGCGTTGCCGCGCACGATGGCGGGCTTGTACCTGGAAAGCATGCTCACAGGTTGCTCGGTGCGCACGCGGGAAGCACCGGCTCCCACCGGGTCGAGCACCACGGGGATGCCCTTCCTGTTGGCAGCGGCCCAGGCCACGGGCATGGCCTCGAGATAGGTGCGGGCCACCGTGCCCAGGTTGATGACCAGGGCGTTGCTGATGTTCACGAGGTCCTCCACCTCTTCCACGGCATGGGTCATGATCGGCGAGGCGCCGATGGCCAGCAGGGCGTTGGCGGTGCTGTTGGTCACCACGTAGTTGGTGATGTTGGTCACGAGCGGCTTCTTCTCGCGCAGCAGGCCCAGGTCCTTGATCATGGTGCTCGGGGAAAACATGGAAACTCCTCATGGGTTGATTCTGCGTGTGAATCAGGTTTCTACCCTTTTGAACCACGATTTTCAATGAAAGAGACGACTTGTCCCGCCATTTATCCAGGTCGGTTGACACTGTATTTGCCCCGGTATATTTGTGTTATCCAATCATATTTTGTGGCACAAAAAAGAAATCTTCAGCAAAAGAGTACCACCATGCCCGCTTTCCTCAAACGGCTTTCCGGCCGCATCCTGGCATTGACGCTGTTCCTATTCCTCGCCTGCCCCGCCGCGGCGGCGGAGACCCGCACCATAACGGACATGCGCGGCAAGCAGGTGACCATACCCGCAAGCCCCGAACGCGTCGTCACCCTCGACGACGGCCTCAGCGCCGGAGTCATGACCGCCCTGGGCGTCCAGGATGCCGTCATTGCCGTGGGCTCCCACTGCCCGGTGAAAGTCTTCAAATACTCCTACCCCACCGCCGACGGAAAGGAATATTCCTACGTGGACGGCATGAACCCGGTGGGCTACCTGAATCCCCGCCTGCGCGATGTCCCCTACATGGCAACCTATGGGCAATCCACCAACTTCGAGGAACTGGCCGCCCTCCGGCCCGACCTCGTCTTCATGCGCGTGGGTTCCTGCTACTCCATGGGCGACAGCGAAATCCTCCAGCGCCAGATGAACATGATCGAGGCCATGGGCATCCCCCTCGTGGTGCTCAACGGACCGTCCACATTCTGCGATCCGACCGTGGAGCACATCAGCGAGGAAATCCGCATCGTGGGTAAGGCGTTCAACAAGGAGGAACAGGCCCGGCAGCTGGCGGCCTACCTGGAGGGGATCGTGGGCATGGTGCGCCAGCGCACCGCCGGGGTCCCCGCAGACCAAAGGCCGAGCGTGCTGCTCTTCGGGCTGAGCCCCAAGGCGCGCGGCGAGGGCGGCGCGGGCACGGCCCAGGGCCGGGACACCATCGAATCCTACTTTGTGGAGGACATCATCCAAGGCCGCAACGCCTTCGAGGGATCGGGCAGCTTCTCCATCGTCAACATCGAACAGGTCTTCGCCATGGATCCCGACGTCGTCATCCTGCCCACGGCCTGGGGATACCACCCGCCCAAGGAGCTCTACACGGCCCCTTACTACAGCAAGCTTTCCAGCCTGAGCGCAGTCAAGAACCACCGCGTGGTGGCCCTGCCCTGGACCCCGTGCAACTGCGCCAAACGGCTCGAATACCCCATCGAAATCATGATCATGGCCAAGGCGGTGCATCCTGAACTGTTCAAGGATATCTCCATCCACAAATGGGTGCTGGAATTCTACAAAAAGGTCTACGGCGTGGACCAAAAGACCGCGGAAGGCCTGCGCACCACGCAATGGCTGGACTGGACCGTGGAAGAACAATGGTAGGCCTTCATGTCTGACATGGTCGAAAACGGCATTCGCGCGACGGCCCCCGCATCCGCAGTGTGTTTCCGGGAAGGACGCAAGGCCCTCGTGCTGGGCCTGCTCCTCACCCTGCTCGCGGGCGTGGTCATGACCGCCGTGGTCATGGGCCCCTTCGGACTCACCCTGGAAAACGTGCTGGCCGTGCTGCGGGCCCACCTGCTGCCCGGCGGCGACGTGGAAGCCCTGAACAAGCTGCACAACACCGTGGTCTGGGACATCCGCCTGCCGCGGACCCTGCTCGCGGTGGGCGTGGGCGCGGCACTGGCCTCCTCGGGCGGCGTGTTCCAGGGCTGCTTCCGCAACCCCCTGGTGGAGCCATACATTCTCGGGGCATCCTCCGGAGCCGCCTTTGGCGCGACGCTGGCCATCGTCCTGCAGTCCTTCCTGCTCCCGCTCCAGGTCTCGGCCTTCCTGTTTTCGGTCCTGGCCGTGTTCGGGGCCTATGCGCTGGCCCGCGTGCGCGGGGAAACGCCCGTGGTGACCCTCATCCTGGCCGGGGTGGTCATCGGCTCCATCTTTGCCGCGTTGGTCTCCATCCTCAAGTACACGGCCGCAGACGCGGCCCTGCGCGAAATCGTGTTCTGGCTCATGGGCGGATTCTATTACGCGGTCTGGAAGGACGTGGCCCTGGTCCTGCCTCCGGTGCTCCTGCTCGCGGCCGTCCTGTGCCTGCTGGGCTGGAAGCTGAACATCGTTTCCATGGGGGACGAGGAGGCACGCACCCTCGGGGTGAATCCGGAAAAGTACAAGGCCCTGTTCATTCTCGCGGCCACGTTCATGACCGCCCTGTCCGTCTCCATCGTGGGCATCATCGCCTGGGTGGGGCTCATGATGCCCCATGCGGCCCGCATGCTGCTCGGCCCGGACCACCGCTTCATGCTGCCCGGGGCATCGATCCTGGGGGCCATGTACCTGGTGGTCTGTGACACCCTGGCGCGCACCCTGACCAACACGGAAATCCCGGTGGGCATCATCACTTCCATCCTGGGAGCGCCCTACCTGATCTATCTCTTGCGGAGCAAGGGCAAATCCGCCTTCGGAGGATGACATGCTGCAGGTAAACGATCTCAGCTTCCGGTACTCCAGGGAATCGCCGATCCTGAAAGACATCAGCTTCCATGTGGAGCGCGGCCAGATCTGCGGACTCTTCGGGCCCAACGGGTGCGGCAAAACCACGCTCTTCAAATGCTGCCTCAAGTTTCTGCGCCACAACAAGGGATCGGTGCGCATGGACGGCATGGACATCCAAAAGGCCTCCATCCGCCAGATGGCGCGCATGGTTTCCTATGTCCCCCAGGAGCACAAGCCGCCGTTCCCCTACCTGGTCAAGGACGTGGTGCTCATGGGCCGTTCGCCCCACCTTTCCTCGCTTTTCGGCGTCGCCGCCCGGCACAAGAAAAAGGTGCGCGAGGCCATGGAACTCATCGGCATCACCGAGCTGGCGGAAAAGCCCTACAGCAGGCTGAGCGGCGGCCAGCGACAGATGGTGCTCATAGCCCGGGCCGTGGCCCAGGAAACCCCGCTGCTCTTCCTGGACGAGCCCACGTCGGCCCTGGACTTCAGCAACCAGATCAAGGTCATGAACATCCTGCGCCAGATAGCGGCCCAGGGCACCACCATCGTGGCCTGCACCCACGACCCCAACCACGTGCTGTGGTTCTGCGACAGCGTGGTGGTGCTCGACAAGCAACGCTTCGTGGCTCAGGGAAAACCCCGGGAAATCATGTGCGACATGATCCTGGACGACATCTACGCGGACATGTGCCGGGTCCACCGCTGGGAATCCACCAGCATGGTGCTCCCCCGGCATGTGGGAGATACGGAGGTCAACGCATGAACAACAAGAACGCGGGAATGCCCTTCCCCCCCGAAAACATCGACTGGAGCCTGGAATGGGCCAGGACCTATGCCAAGTCTTCCATAACCGCGCGCCGTTCCAGCCGCCCCGCCTTCTGGGACAAGCGCGCCAAGCGTTTCAGCGCCATGGACAACGGCGCCGCGGGCCGGGTGGAGGCCATTCTCGAAAAGATCGGCATCGACGCCGAAACCACCATCCTGGACATAGGCTGCGGCCCGGGGAACCTGGCCATTCCCCTGGCCAAGCAGGCCAAGAGCGTCACGGCCCTGGACCCTTCCGCAGGCATGCTGGAACAGCTTCGGGAAAACGCGCACAGGCAGGGGGTGACCAACATCCGCTGCATCAACAAGGATTGGGATACGGCCCTGCAGGACGGGGATATCGCCCCCCACGACCTGCTCCTCTCCTCCTATTCCCTGCTCATGGAAGACCTCGGCGAAAGCCTGCGGACCATGCACTCGCTCGCCCGCAAGGCGGTGTGCCTGTTCTGGTTCGCGGGCAGGGAATGTTTTGGCTACGACCACTTCTGGCCCACGCTCTTCGGGGAGGAGTTCATTGCCGGCCCGGACCACACCTATCTCGTCAACCTCCTGAACTCCCTTCGGATCTATCCCGACGTCTCCATCATTCCCCAGCAGCACGTGACCCGCTACGCCGACATGGAGGACGCGGTGCAGTGTTGGACCGAGGCCCTGTACATCTCTTCCGCCGACCAGCAGCAGCTCGTCCGCGAAGCCCTGGACGAAATGCTCGGCATTCACGAGGGGAAGCCCGAATTCCGGCGAGACGTGCGCTCGGCCATGATCTGGTGGCGAAAGGATTCGCTCCCGGCCTAGCACAACGAACCTGTGAAACGGCAAAACAAAAGGGCTTGTGATCTCTCACAAGCCCTTTGTTCTCTTATGGCGGAGAAGGGGGGATTTGAACCCCCGATAGAGTTTCCCCTATACACGCTTAGCAGGCGTGCGCCTTCAGCCAGCTCGGCCACTTCTCCGCTTATGGTCCCACGCCTTTCGGCAGCAGGGAAAAAGCGTCTACCTTTATCGCCTGCACTTGTCAAGAACGCGCGGGAAAAATGACTATTTTTTCTTGGATTTCTCCAGCTCCTGACGCTTCTCCCACTGGGCCTGACGCACCTGGTGCTGCTCCTTGACGTGGGAGCGTTTCTTGGCCGTGCCCAGGTTCTTGCCCGGCCCGGCCTTGCCAATGGCGGAAATGCCCCGGCGCTTTTCCCATTCCTTCTTGTCATGGCTGGAACGGAAGACCACGTTGATGGGCGCCATCTTGATGCCGAACATCTTACGCAGCTGGTTTTCCAGGTAGCGCTCGTAAGAAGCCTTCACGAGGGTGTGGTCGCTGACGAAGAACACGAAGGTCAACACGTCCTCGTCGCCGGCCTGGGTCATGTAGAAGAACTTGGGCCTGCGGCGCTTGACCACGGGCGGCTGGTGCTTCTGGATGACCAGATGCATGGCGCGGTTCAACTCGCCGGTGCCCACGCGGGTCTTGCCCTCCTCCACGATCTGCTCGGCCAGTTCCAGGATCTTGAACACGCCCACGCCCTTGGTGGTGGAGGTCTTGATCACCGGCACGTGCGGAACGATGCGCAGCTCATGCTCGAAGCCGTTCATGACGAAATCGGTCTGGTCGCGGGGCACCAGGTCGACCTTGTTCACGGCCACGATGAACGGCACCTTTTCCTTGGCCAGAAAGTCGATGAGCCGCTTGTCCTGCCGCCCCACGCCCAGGGTGGCGTCGATGACCAGCACGGTCACCTCGGAGCGCCGGCTGTTCTTGAGCGCGCGCAGCACGCTGATGCGCTCCAGGGAATCCGTAATGTTGGCCCGCTTGCGCACCCCGGCGGTGTCCACGAAGGTGTAGCGCTTGTCCCGGATGTCCACGGTCACGTCAATGGAATCGCGGGTGGTGCCCGCCACGTCGCTGACGATCATGCGGTTGGAGCCGATAAGCTTGTTGACCATGGAGGACTTGCCCGCATTGGGGCGGCCGAGCATGGAAATCTTCAGGCCGCGCTCCACGCCGTCGTCCTCTTCCTCGGGCAGGTCGAGGTTCCTGACCATCTTGCGGACCGTGTCGCGCACCTCTTGCAGGTTGTAGCCGTGGGCTGCGGAAACGGGCATCATCTCCAGGCCGAGCTGCCAGAAGTCGGCCAGGGCCGAGTCCTCGTGTTCGGAGCCGTCCACCTTGTTCACCAGCATAAGCATGGGCTTGTCGCTCTTGCGGATGAATTCGGCGGCCTGCATGTCCAGGGGAGAAAGGCCTTCCTTGCCGTCCACCACGAAAATAAGGGCGTGCGCCTCTTCCAGGGCCTCGCGCGCCTGGTCGAAGATCTCGTCCTCGAAATCCTTGGAAAGCTCGGGGATGGCCTCGCTCTCCAGCACCATGCCGCCGGTGTCCACCAGGGAGAACTTCACGTCTCCCATGGTGCAGTCGCCGTAGATGCGATCTCGGGTCACGCCCGGCATGTCGTGCGTGATGGAACGCGACTTGCGCAGAAGCCGGTTGAAAAGGGTCGATTTGCCCACATTGGGACGGCCGATCAGGGCCACGATGGGGAGCATTGATGCCTCCGTGTATTCGGGGGGAAGCCCCCCTTCTCCCGCACTCCCATCCCCTTCTTTTCCAAAACATTTTGGGTGCGCTTTGCGCGGGGCGGAGTCCGGCGGGAATATTTGAAATTCGGTTTTCCCGTTGCCTTCAAAGGCGACGGGCAGCCGCGTCGATTAACCTATTCGTATTCGCTTGTCGAGTCCAATACATACAATATGGCAAAATGAGATAATCATGTGCTAGGGTGAAACGCGATCCGGCAAAGGCAGGAACGCCACACTCCAGCATGCGGGGGATTCCATGCAGCTTACCAATGCCCTGGCCAACGAAAAAAGCCCGTACCTGCTCCAACACGCCCACAATCCCGTGCAATGGCGTCCCTGGAGTGAACAGGCCTTCGAGCTGGCGAAACTCGAGGACAAGCCCGTGCTCGTGTCCATCGGTTATTCCACCTGCCACTGGTGCCATGTCATGGAACGCGAAAGCTTTGAGAACGAGGACATTGCGCGGCTGCTCAACGACACCTTCATCTGCATCAAGGTGGACCGCGAGGAGCGCCCGGACATCGACGCGGTCTACATGAACGTCTGCCAGCTGCTCACGGGCTCGGGCGGCTGGCCGCTCAACGTGGTGGTCACCCCGGACAGGCAGCCTTTTTTCGCCTCCACCTACATCCCGCCCGAATCCCGGTTCGGCAGGCTCGGGCTCACCGAACTGACCAACCGCGTCAGCGAGCTATGGCGCAACGAACGGAAAAACGTGCAGGAGTCGGCGGAAAGCATCACCCTGGCCCTACGCAACATGGAAACGCCCGCCGGGGACTCGGACCGGATCAACGCCCGGGAGATCACCCAACAGGCCTGCGCCTCGCTGGCCGAGGCATTCGACGACACGCACGGCGGCTTCGGCCAGGCCCCCAAGTTCCCATCCGCGCACAGCCTGCTGTTCCTGCTCGGCCATGCAAACCGCCAGGACGACCAGAACGCCGAGGACATGACCCTCCAGACCCTGCGGGCCATGCGCGCCGGGGGCATCTGGGATCACATCGGCTTCGGCTTCCACCGCTACTCGACGGACAAGCGCTGGCTCCTGCCCCACTTCGAAAAAATGCTCTACGACCAGTCGATGCTCGCCCTGGCCTACCTGGAGGCCTGGCAACAGACGAAGAGTGACGAGTTCGCGGACACGGCCCGTCGCATCCTCGGCTACGTGCTGCGCGACATGCGTGACGCGGGCGGCGCTTTCTACATGGCCGAGGACGCGGACAGCGAGGGCGAGGAAGGCCTGTTCTACACCTGGACCATGTCCGAGCTGCAGGACCACCTTTCCCCCGTGGAAACCGAGCTCTTCTGCGGCCACTACAACATCAAGCCCAAAGGCAACTTCCACGACGAGGCCACGGGCAGGCTCACGGGCCGCAACATCCCCCATGAAACGCCCGGTTCAAACGCGCCCGCAGGGCTGGCATCCATCCGCAAGAAGCTTTACACGCAGCGGGAAACACGCATCCGGCCGCACCTGGACGACAAGATCCTCACGGACATGAACGGACTCATGATCGCGGCCCTGGCGCGCGGAGGCCGGACACTCGGACACGGCGAATTCACCGACGCGGCCCTCAATGCCACGAATTTCATCCTGGAAAAGCTGCACAGGAACGGCACGCTGCGGCACGGCTACCGCCAAGGGCTGCTTCGCGCGCCCGGCATGCTGGACGACTACGCATTCCTGATCTGGGGGCTGCTGGAGCTGCATACCGCCACGGACGACACGGCGCATCTCGAAACCGCCGAAAGCATTGCCCGGACCATGCTGGAGGAATTCGAGGACAGGGAGCACGGCGGATTCTTCCTGGCTCCCGCCAGCGGCGAAACCGTGCTGGTGCGCACCAAGCCCGGCCATGACGGGGCCATCCCCTGCGGCAATTCCGTGGCCGTGCACGTCCTGGCCCGGCTGGGCCGCTTACTGGACCGGGCGGACTTTCTGCGGGCCGCGCAACGCTGCGTCGCCTGGGCCTCCAAAACCCTGGGCACGGCCCCCCACTCCCTCCTCCACATGGTCGCCGCTCTGGAGGACCTGTATCCGGACGAATAAGAATCGGGGGAAGGGAGAGGAAAACTTTTACAAAAGTTTTCCTCTCCCTTCCCCCGTACCCCCATCCCTCACCTTTCAAAACTTTTGGCGACGCTTCGCGCATATCCACCAACACCCCAAGGCGACCTAAAAATAGTGAGATACAAAAAGGCCAAACCGCAGCGCATAGAACAACACGCGAGGGTTTGGCCTTTTGCAGCAATGAAGCAGGCCCCTGTTTATCGGCAGCCGATTCTATTCGAAAAGCTTGGCGATGGATTCCTTGTACGGAGCCCGGAGCACACCCTTTTCAGTGATGATGCCCGCTATCAGCTCGTTGGGGGTCGGATCAAATGCCAGGTTGTAGACTTCCACGCCGTCCGGGGTGATCTGGTGGTCGCCCACGTGGGTCACTTCCCTGGGATCGCGGTCCTCGATGGGCACGTCGTCCCCGGTCGGGGTCTCGGGATCAATGGTGTACACCGGTGCGGCCACATAGAACGGCACGCCGAAATGCTTGGCCAGCAGGGCCACGCCATAGGTGCCGATCTTGTTCACGGCGTCGCCGTTGGCGGCGATGCGGTCCGCTCCGACAACGACCTTGTCCACCAGCCCCTTTTTCATGAGCAGCGCGCAGGCGTTGTCGCAGGCTACCTTGACCTCGATGCCGTCGCGGTGCAGCTCGTAGGCGGTCAGGCGCGCGCCCTGCAGGAACGGACGGGTCTCGTTGGCAATGACCTTGACCTTCTTGCCCTGGTCGATGGCCCCGCGGATGACGCCCAGGGCCGTGCCGTACCCGGCGGTGGCCAGGGCTCCGGCGTTGCAGTGGGTCATGATGGTGTCGCCGTCGTCCATGAGTTCGCCGCCGAACTTGCCGATGAGCTCGCACATCTCGATGTCGCCCTTATGGATCTCCCTGGCGCGCTCCAGCCACACGGAACACAGCTCGTCCAGGGACACATCACCGGCCTCCCGCCAGATGCGGCGCATCTCGCGCACGGCCCAGCGCAGGTTCACGGCCGTGGGGCGGGCGTTCTCGATCTGGTCCAGCTTTGCGTTCAGGTTGGCCTTCCAGTCGCCGTCCATGGACTGCACTTCGCGGCCCGCCAGGTAACAGCCATAGGCCGCGGTCACGCCAATGGCGGGAGCGCCGCGCACCACCATGACCACCAGCGCGTAGCAAATATCCTCGGTGGTCTTGCAGTCGAACCAATCCTCCCTGTTGGGAAGATATCTTTGGTCCAGCAGTACAAGTGCGTCCTTTTCCGGTGAGAACTGGATATGTTCGGTCATCGTAACTCCACTTTGACGGCTGTCCCTAAACGCACGATTGCGGCGTTGCATCAAAAAAGCCAACCCCTCGCGTACCCTAAAAGTACGCGTCGGACTTGACTTTTTCTTGCGCATTACACTCGCACATTTTTGAACAGCCTTGAGTTGTTAGATTATAAAACTCATTATTCCTCGCCCCCGTCACGCATCGCTGTGATCTCCAAAAAGTTTTGGAGATGGGGGTCTGGGGGAAGAACCTTTTTCAAAAGGTCCTTCCCCCAGCCTGCATTACGAAAGCTTCTTGTTGATGAGCTGGGTAACCACGCCGGGGTTGGCCTGGCCCTTGGTCTTGCGCATGACCTGGCCCATGAAGAAACTCAGGAGCTTGGTCTTGCCGCCCTTGAAGGCCTCGACCTCGTCCGGATTCTCGGCCAGCACTTCATCGACAACGGCTTCCAATGCGCCGGTGTCGGAAACCTGCACCATGCCCTTGGCCTTGACGTGCTCCTCGGGATCGTCGCCCGACTCGCACAGGTCGCGGAACACCGTGGTGCCGATCTTGTGGGAGATGGTGCCGTCGTCCACGAGCTTGACCAGCTTGGCCAGCGCCTCGGGCGACATCCTGCAGTCGCAGGCGACCGCGCCGCATTCGTTCAGGTACGGCATCAGCTCGCCGATGACCCAGTTGGCCACCTTCTTGGCTTCGCCGCCGTAGGCCTTGACCGCGGCCTCGAAATATTCGGCCACGGCCAGTTCCGAAGCGATGAGCACGGCGTCGTCCTCGGAAAGCTTGAACTCGTCCAGGAAACGCGCCTTCTTGTCGGCCGGGAGCTCGGGCAGCTCGGACCGCCACTTTTCGACCCAGGCCTCCTCCAGCACCAGCGGCACCAGGTCCGGATCCGGGAAATAGCGGTAGTCGTGCGCCTCTTCCTTGCCGCGCATGGAGGCGGTGACGTTCTTGTCCGGATTGTAGAGCCGGGTCTCCTGCACCACTTTCTCGCCGTCCTCCACAAGATCGATCTGGCGGCCCACTTCGTACTCGATGGCCCGCTGCACGTTGCGGAAGGAGTTGAGGTTCTTGAGCTCGGTGCGGGTGCCCAGTTCCTCGCTGCCCATGGGGCGGATGGAAATGTTGGCGTCGCAGCGGAAGCTGCCCTCTTCCAGGTTGCCGTCGCAGATGCCGAGATAGAGCAGGATGACGCGAAGCTCCTTGAGATAGGCCACTGCCTCGTCGGAGCTGCGCATGTCCGGCTCGGAAACGATCTCGATGAGCGGCACGCCCGTGCGGTTCAGGTCCACGAAGCTGGCGTTCTCGGCGGCGGAATGGATGTTCTTGCCCGCGTCCTCTTCCATGTGGATACGCGTCAGGCCGATGCGCTTGTGCTCGCCGTTCACGTTGATGTCCACGTGGCCGTGCTCGCAGATGGGCAGCTCGAACTGGGAGATCTGGTAGCCCTTGGGCAGGTCCGGATAGAAATAGTTCTTGCGGGCGAACACGGAGGTGCGGTTGATCTCGCAGTTGGTGGCCAGGCCCATCTTGGCGGCGTATTCGGCCACCTTGGCGTTCATGACCGGCAGCACGCCGGGCATGCCCGAGCAGACCGGGCAGACGTTCTCGTTGGGTTCGTTGCCGAACTTGGTGGAACAGTTGCAGAAAATCTTGGTTTCGGTCTTGAGCTGGGCGTGCACCTCAAGGCCAATGACGGTTTCGTACCGGGACATGGACAGGATACTCCTACTTGTTCTTGTACAGCTCCGGGTTCATTTCCGGATCATTATACATCTTGAAATATTGATGAACCTCGGGCTTCTTGCGGCCCTCGGCATACTCGTCGATCAGTTCCATGAGGCTGCGCACCAGACGGTCGTGCCGCGCCTGCACTTCCTCGCACAGATCGGAGCAGGTATTGGTATGATCTTCCCCGGCATCCTTGCGCCGGGCCTGCTCCCGCATGTGAAAGACCCGCAGGGCCATTACCGAAAGGCGGTCCAGAACGCACCCCACAGTCTCGGTGTTGTAGCGGTCCTCGGCGGATTCCGGCAACAGCGGGCACACCATGCCCAGCAGACAGACGTCTATGGCCTCGGCCAGGCCGTTGCGCACGGTATTGAGCTTGTCATAGGCATATTTGCACTCGGCAATGACCTTTTCCGGAACGTCCCTGCGGCGGGCGCGGTCCTCCAGGTGCCACATGCGGAAATTGACCCAATGCAGACGCGCGGAAAGTTCGCGCAGCCCGGCGATTCCCTCCAGTGCGGGACATTCGTCCGGGTTCTCGTACACGGGCTCCCCGAAATGCCAGTCCGTCACGGACCGCACCTGATGGTTGACGCAGTCCGCGAGCGTCTCTTTTATGTCGTCGATGGTGATCTCAGCCATTTTTCAGTGCATCCTTGCTGATGAGCAGATAAACCGTGGCCCGTGTCTTGATGCGCGATGCAACGGGCTCCACCTTGTAGCCTTCCCCCACGTAATAGTCCACGTGCGCACCCTGAATGGCCGTGCCCGTATCCTGGGCCAGCCCTATGCCGGTGACCGTGCGCTTGGCGCGGTACCCATTGCGGACCTTTTCCTCCGGAATCTCGGCCTCAAAGGCCAGCACACTGCCCAGCGGCAGCAGTCGGCGGTCCGTGGCGATGGAGACCATGGGGGTCAGCGGCTTGCCCATGGCCCCTTCGGGCGGGGCCTCGGCCAGCCGGAAAAATACGTAGCTGGGATTTTCGGCCATGAGCTGGAACATGTGCTTCGGATGCCTGCGGAAATAGCGGCGCACATGTTCCTTGCCCAGCTGGCCGCGCGGCAGCAAACCCTTTTCGTACAGGATACGGCCCAGACTCTTGAACCGATGCCCGTTCTTGGCGCCGTAAAGCACGTTGCGCACGCTGCCGTCCGGCAGCCGCAGCCGCCCGCAGCCCTCCACCTGGAGATAAAAGACGTCTATGGGGTCCTTGGCCCAGGCGATCTCATAGCCCTTGCCCGCAAGTACGCGGTTCACATCCAGGGCGCGGCGGTCATAGTAGGGAACCGTGCGCCCCTTTTCAACCCGGCAGTACCCCGTTCCGCCGCCCGGGGCCGTGCACCGCTTCAGGTCGGCGGGCACCCCGTAGATGGGGTACTGGTAGCCAGGCCGCCGAGTCAGGCTGGCCTCGATCTCCGGGGTGTAATAACCGGTCATGACCGGCCCCGGATCCAGGCCGTACCAGACGAACCGCTGGCTCAGCAGCTCGGGCTCGCGGTCCAGGCGCGGCAGGATGACCAGAAATTCCTCCAGGCTGCGGCGCACCTGCTGCCAGGTCAGGATCACGTCGCCATGGGCCATGGCCGGTCCCTTGGGCGGCTGGCGCAGCACGTAATCCAGGCTCCGGCGCACCGGAATCTCCAGGCTGGTCCAGGAGCGCAGCCCCTGGGAGCGCAGGTCCAGGCGGGCGCTGCGCAACAGGCGTTCATTGCCTTCCAAGGCCTTGAACTCGCTCTTCACGTCCGGCCGGGGAGCGCAGACCACGGATTCGGGAAACAGGGCCGACTGGCGGGGGGAGACGTTTTCCTCGGGAGGCGGCAGATCCTTTTCCGCCGAGCCCCAGAAATTGTGCGCGGTACACCCGCCCGTGAGCAGTACGCACAGGAACAAAACGGCATACAGGACCGCCCGGGAACGGCCGTCCATGACGAAAGGTACTCGTTTCACTTGCTATACTTGAATTTTCCCGGCAACGCCGGGTTTATACACAGAGACTAATTACACGTATCAATGGCCACATCGCAGAACCGGCCCACGCCGTATTCCTTGCGTCGGAAGAACTTGTCCGGGCTGGGGCCGATAATCTGCAGTTCCGGCTGTTTGCGCTGAACGTCCAAGGCGATGTGCATCTCCTTGGTACAGCCCGTGGAATAGGTGGAATCCTTTCCGGCCCAGACCGGGGGCACCTTCATGTCCATGAGACCGAAGGCCTCTTCAATATCCGAATGGCTCTGGAACCGCCAGATGTTTATGTAGCCGCTGCGCTGGACCATCTCCCACATGAACATGAGGTCGTCCGCATCCATGCCCTCCTCGAAATGTTCGGCGGGGTTGATGATGTAGACATTCTCCAGCTTGGTCCGCAAATGCTTCACGTGGGTGGTCATGATCTTGATGGCCATCTCGGTCTGGCCCGGGACGCTGCCCACGATGCCGGAATAGAAGATGACCGCCTTGCCCTTGTTCCGGGCCTGGCGCATCTCGGAAATGATGGCCTCCGCCTTTTCGCGGATATAGCCCTCGCTGAACTTGGTGACCCGCTCGGCCTTGGGTTTGTAATGCAGGTGGAAACGACCGGAGTCGTCCCGGAAATAGCTGACGATGTCGCGGGTAAAGCGGTGGCTGGACTCCACGAAACGCCGGAACTTGCCCTCGCCCTTGGCCAGCACCAGGTCGCACTCCTTCCAGGCGCGGGCGAACGTGACGCTGGTGCGGTAGGGATTGAACCGCTCCCGCGTACCGTCGGAAATGACCACAAAGGAGTTCTCGCGCATGATGGACAGGAGCTCATTCTTGGAAAGCCTGTCGTTGTCCGCAAAATAGGCTCCGCGCAGGGCCTCGTCCAGCACGGGATCGCCGTCGCGGTCCCACACCGTGGGATGGTCGAAATAGAACCCTTCCTTGAGGGCCAGAATGACCTTGTGCCCCATGCGCAGCAGGGCGCGGACCAGGCGGATGTCGAACATGAGGCCGCCGGAACGCTTGGGCAGCAGCAGGATGCGCAGCGGGCCGTCGCTTCGCGCGCCCAGAGCCTCGGCCACGGCCGCGAATTCCCCCTTGCCCGCCTGCATCTCCTCGTCCAGGCCGCAGGAGCGAAGCTTTTCCTCGCAAAATTCCTCGGCCCGCCACAGGTCGGTCATGGTGGAAAGACGCATGAGCCGCTCCACCTCCACCATGTCGATGTTGAAGCGCAGGTCATCGATGCGGACACAGGCGGCATGGGCCTCGGGGCAGGCGTTGATCATGGAGTCGAAGGCCTTGCCGCCCACGACCTCCCCTGCCTTTTCATTCAGGGCCTTGCGCTGGGGACGGTAGGGATCGTCAATGCCGCTCTGGGTCATGAGGATGGTGATCATGCGCTTCATGAGCCGGGAGGGAAGCACGATGGGCGAGGCCAGGGCCATGCGGAACTTGTGGCGGCACAGGGCAACGAAACGCCGCCGGAGATAGCGGTCCGGACAGTATTCGCGGGCCAGACGCACGAACACGCGCCATTGCAGGATGTATTCGCGCAGAAGCTCCTTGGGCAGCCCGGGCTTGAGCAGTTGCAGGAACATCCAGTCCGAGCACGGGGCATAGAACTCGTTGTTGTCCAGGGCCACCATGAAGCGGATCTGTTCGCGCGAGGCGTTCTTGGACGGATCTATGCTGTATTCCAGATGATTCTCGGTCATGAAGTGGAGCAACAGGGCATCCAGCTCGGGATCGATCCCGTAGTTGATGTCCAGCACCGACTCGAAAGAAGACGTATCAAAGCCCACGCTTACCTCCCGGACAGAAATCCCTTTGCCTGCAGCTTGTTAAAATAGCGCGAAGAGGGCTCGGAAACCATGAGAATATCGTTCCTGGAGCGAATTATTTCCACCTCGTCGCCCGTATCCAGGGAAAAGCCCTTTTGCCCGTCCTCGGTGAGCTTGGCGTCGCCCCCCTCCTCCACCCGGATAACCAGGTGTTCCTCGGTGGGCAGCACCAGCGGGCTGAACCGCCCCAGGAACGGACAGATGGCCGTGATGCAATAGGCCTCCAGATCCGGATGCACCAGGGGACCGCCCGCGGAAATGCAATAGGCGGTGGAGCCGAACGGCGTGGACACGATGAGGCCGTCCGAACGCAGGGTGGTGACCACCGTGCCCTCGTAGACGATGCTCAGCCGCACCAGGCGGGCCAGCGATCCCCGTCCGATGACCAGATCGTTGACCACGGTTCCGTTGTGGATGACCTGGCCTTCCCGGCTGACCCGGAAATCCAGGGCCATGCGCCGCGACACCGAGTAGTCGCCGGCAAGGATCCGATCAAGACCCTCGCGCCAGTCCTCGGGGGAAAAATGGCTCAGGAAGCCCACCCGGCCCACGTTGATGCTCACCAAAGGCGTGCCGTGAGGCCGCATGCGCCGGGCCACCCCGATAAGGGTGCCGTCGCCGCCAAGCACGACAACCAGGTCGAAACTTCCATCTTTTTCAAATGGATATCCATCTCGCCCGCGTCGGTTGATGCTGATGAGCACCTCCACGCCGCGTTCCTTGAGATAATCGGCGACAATGCCGCACAGGTTCTGGGCCTCGGGGGTTTCCGGCTTGGTGATGAGCAGGACTTTTCGTACGGGTCTGGACATGCCTCAAGTGAGTATTTAAAATTGGAAAAACATTCAACCATTTCCGGCAGCGGCCCGCCCTTTTCCGACGGAGGCTACATTTTTTTACATTTTCTCCGGCCAAACCCTAAAGTTTTTCTGAGCCGCACCGATTGTATCATTAAGGAAAGGAGTATAAATCTTGGCAAATCCTGCGAAAGTTCGCATGATGCTGCGCACCTACGGGAAGCAGTTGACAAGCGCCAAGCGCTTGGCGCGCTTCAGGCGGGCTTTGAAACTGGCCCGTTCGCAGGATGAGGTAACCATTTCAAGGGATGCCAAAAGGCGGGAACTTGTGGAAAGAATTGCCAAGGAAATCATTGAGAATCTGATCGTCAGCAATACGGAAAACCCCATGGTCCACCGCATTCTGCACAGGCTTGAAAGCGAGACCGGGAAGCATTACGTATTCGAGTATCCGCTGGACGGATTCGACGTACAGATACTGGAAGAAACCGAAAGGGGCCCCAACGAGGTGATCGGCGACGAACGCCTCCACGTGATGCGGCGCCTTTGGGATATAACGCTGGAAAGCGTGGATCAAACCATGCTCTAGCTTACTCCCACTACGGGAGGGGAAGAAAATGGCTATGGAAATCAAAAACCTGACAGGGGAAATCAACCCTTACTCCAAGAAGAAGGTCGAGCAGAGCCGTGCGGAACAGGACGCCAAGGCGGCCAAGTCGAGCGGCAACTCCGCCGACAAGGTGGTGCTTTCGTCCGAGGCAAAGCTTCGCAGCACTGCCCTACAGGCAGCCAATGACGCGCCTGACGTCCGCCGCAAGAAGGTGGACGAGCTCAAGGCCCAGGTGCGCGAAGGCACCTACAAGCCCGACATCAAAAAGGCCGCCGCGAATCTGATTCGCGACGACCTGGATCTTCTCGTGTAGTAGGGAGGTTGCTGACTAGCCCTTGCGATCCGAAAGACGGTACCAGGTGGGATATTTGGAATCCACCTGGGGCGCCTGAAGACCAATCTTCGCCTCGGTGTTCACCAGAATGGGCCCCGAGAGATTGAGCGTTGTGTCTTCGGGCTTGTCCTGTGGAATGGTCACGGTAACCAGCACGGCCAACTGCCTGAGATTGTCCAGTTTTAGGATCTTCTTCTCGGGCGTTTCCAGCTTGATGTTGTAGTCCTTCACAAAGACATACGGATCGGCCACCAAAAGGCCGAGACCGGGATCCGTGACACACTGCAGCAGCAGGAAGGGAGAATCGTCCCGGACCTGAAGCAGCACATATTCCCGCTTGTCCTCGAGGCCGATAAGCCCACGGGGGAAATAAATGATCCCCGAAGGATCGATTTCGCGATCCCCGAGGCGGGTCTTGATTACTTGTTTTCGTTCTCGTGCCATAATGTCGCCGCCGCGAGCAGATCCTGCTGGCTGCTTTCCAGCGCCTTGCGGTTCTGCTCCTTGATCTTCTGGTATACCTCTTCCCGATAGACAGTCATATCGTCCGGAACGTCCAGTCCGATCTTGATCTGCTTGCCCTGAACACTCAGGATCTTCAGCTTGATGTTGTCGCCCAGGTAAAGGCTTTCTCCCGGCTTCCGGGTCAAAATCAGCATAATATCAACCTTGTTTCTGCCAGCCACTACGGCCAGCCTAGGGGACGATCTACCCCAGCCGGGCACCGAAGTCCAGTATCATCCGGAAGTTAGATGAACTTGCTCAGATTGAGCTGCATGATCATGGAGGTGGACCGCAGCACGGACTCGTAGACGATCTTCTTCTGCGCCAGATCGGTCATGAGCTCGCTGATATCCGCGTCCTCCACATTGCTGAGCAGTTCCTTCTCGTTGAGCTCCAGGCCGTCCAGGATGGTATTGGCCACGGTGAGACGGTTCTCGCGCCCCCCCACGCTGGCGGTGGCGTTCATGAGATGCTCGTGGGCCACTTCCAGGCTGGCAAGCATCTGCTGCACGCCGGTCTGATTGTTGGTTTCCGTAAAGGCGATGAGGTTGCCCAGCACCTCGAAGATGTTCTTGGTGGTTCCGGAATTGGAAGCCAGCAGCATGCCGCCCTGGTCCGTGGAATTGTAGAACACGGGCGAGGCGTTGGAACTTCCCAGGATGACCGTATTGCCCCCGTTGGAGAGCACCACGTCCGGATCCTGGAAGATGCCGCCGAAGATTTCCTTGCCGATGTCGTTGACCTGCACCCGCTCGGTTTCCGAAATATCCAGATTGATGGCCGCCGTCCTGGCCCGGATCACGAACTGGGTACCGGGCTGAAGCGTGTTGCCGCCGTTGGAGGTCAGGGTCAGCACGCCGCCGGGCTGAATGCTGAGCACCGCGTTGCTGGCCGTGGCGTCGGCATAGGCGCGGTTGCCGGTCTTCCAAGTCAGGCCGCCGTCAATGCTGAAGGAATATTCGATCTCCTCGTCAAAGGCCACGGCCGAGGTGTTGTCGATGCGCACCATGGCTCCCCCGGAGGGAAACGCTCCGCTGGCGGAGGCATTGTACACGCTGGTGCCGTTGCCCATGGCGTCGACCTTGACGCTGTCCACGTCGTCGCCCAGATAGCGGGCCGAATTGCGCAGCCAGAGCCAGGTGCCCCGGCTGTCGTTGGCGTTGTTGGAATCGTTGATGCGGACGTTGGAGTTCTGGTTGAAAACCACCGAGGTGCCGCTGGACGGCATCAGGAGCCGGGCCTCGCCGCCCGCGAAGTTGATGGCCCCGTCCGTCTGCCAGGTATCCCCGCCGTCCGTGCTGTAACGGATGCCCAGGTTGGGATCGTTGAGCGCCATGGTGTCGCCCACGGCGGTGGCGCCGGTGGTGTCGATGAACTGCACCAGCACCGTGGTGTTGGACGTCCCTTCCACCCGAAAGGTGTTGTTGGCGTTCAGGTCCGCGTCGTTGGTGGTCATCCACATGACCTTTTCAAAGGCGTTGCTGTCGGTCTTGTGGCCCGCATAAATGCTCTTGCCCTCGAACTTGGTGTTGGCCAGGCCCACCATCTGGTCGAAAATACTGCGCAGCTCGTAGCTGATTTCCTCGCGGTTGTCTGCGGTGAGCGTACCCGTGGCCGCCTGTTCCGCCAGTTCCTTGGCGCGGGTCAGCAACGTGGACGCCTGCAGCATGGTGCTGTCCGAACGACCGAGCCATCCCTTGGCCGTGTCCACGTTCTCCTTGTACTGCTCCAGGGAGCGGATCACGTCGCGATGGTCCAAAATCCGGGTCATCCCCGTGGGGTCGTCCGAAGGCCGGATCACCCGCTTCTGGGTCTGGGACTTGATGTTGAGGTCCAGCAGATCCGAAAGGGACGTGTTCATGTTGGTCACGTACCGCGAGAAAAGCATATTCTGGGAAACTCTGATCATGTCGTCCCCCTTACGGCTTCAATGAAAGCACGGTTTGCAGCATCTGGTCCGCCGTGGTGATAAGCTTGGCGGCGGCCGTGTAGGAATGCTGGTACTTGATCAGGTTGCTCATTTCCTCGTCCAGGTTGACGCCGGAAACCTGCTGCTGCCTGTCGTCCAGATCCTGGGCCAATGCGGAGGTGAACTGCTTGTTGAACTTGACGTTGTTGGTATCCGCGCCAACATTGCCCACCAGGCCGTTGTAATACTCGAGCAGGGTCTGGTTGGTGGTGCCTTCCATGGGAGTGGACAGACTGACCTCGGCCTCGCGAAGCGCGAACATGGCCAGGGCCACGTAGTTGTCCCCCGCATTGGTCTCGCCCGCGCCGTTGACATGCCCCGCCGCCAGATAATCCAGGTCGGTGGCGATCATGTCGTTGACCTCGATACTGCCCGCGTCCTGCCCCTGGTAGAAACAGTTGAATCCGAGAGCCGCGTTCAGGCCCGAGGTATCAGCGCCAAAGGACATTTCATAGCCGTCCTTTGCGGAAAGGCGCAGGCGGTTGTCCACGATGGAGGCCGTCAGGAACGAACCAAAGGTATCGTTGTATGCGTCCCTGACGTCCGCCAGGGTATGAACGTCGGGATTGAAAGTCTGGGTGCCCGGGGTGGCGGGATCGAAATCCAGGGCCGCATTGGAAACCAGCGCACCGGTATTCTTGTTGTAAATGTAAAGGTAGCTGCTTCCCGAGGCCAGCTTGTCTCCATAGACCAGACCGGTGGAATCGCTGGCGAGCGCCCGGTCGATGGCGTCCACGCTGTAGGTGCCTTCCACGGAATTGAACTTCTGCAGACCCGCGCCCTGGCTGTGAACGCGGTTCACTTCCCAGATGAGCCCTTCGGCCAGGGTGTCCAGCTTTTTGCGGTACTTGCCGATGTACTGGTCGCGTAGGGCGAACAAGGCCCCAAGCTTGCCGCCGGTGACGCGCTCCTCGTTTTCCGCTCCGGTAAAGTCGGCCTGGGGCGTCACGTTCTGCTTGCTGGAGGTGTTTTCCACCCAATACAGGGTCCTGGAGGGCCGGATAATGAACCGGTCCCCGGCCAGCAGGTTCCCGGAGGAACTGCCCAAGGGGCTGGAATCGGAACCGAACCAGATGTTGACGCCCTCGACCTCCACCTTACGTTCGTTGGGTCGGGCGTTGTAGAGCCTCACCGTGCCGTCGTCATTGGTCAGCCAGGTCTTGCCCCCGTCCAGGGATACCTTGAACTGGGCGGCATTGGCGCCGCTACCCACCAGGCCGGCAATACCGCTACCCGCGCTGGATTCGACAAACTCGAGGGTATACTCGAAATTCGACTCCCCTTCGTAGTAGACTTGACCTTCGAAGGGAGAGGTATGATGCAGTTCCTTTTCCTTCCAGGGCGCACCGAACTCGAAGGAGAAATAATCTTCGCCGTCCACCAGGTTCTGGCCCGCCTTGGTGGTGATGGTCACATTGCCCTTGCCGTTGTCGATGTAATTAATGTCGACAATGGTTCCGAGCTCGCGGACCAGGCGTGCGCGTTCATCATACAGGGAATTGGCGTTGTTGGTGCCGGGATCGTCCTGGATGTTGATCTTGCGGTTCACCTCGGCGATCTGCTGCATGATGGTGTTGGCCGTGTTCACCTCATCCTGGATCATGGCGTCGATGCGTTCCTGCATGTTGGCCAGGGAGGTGTCGGCCTGCACCAGGGTGGAGGCAAGGGTGGAGCCCTTGTTGACCACGTCCTGCCGGGTGCCGTAGTGGTCGGCGCGCTGGCTCAGGTCGTTCCAGGAGCTGAAATAGGAGGACATGGAATCGCTGATGCCGATGCCCGAGGATTCGTTGAACAGACTCTCCACACTCTGGAGCTGTTCGTACAGTTCGCCCCATTTTTCCGAAAGCGAGGCCTGGTCATAATAGAGCCTTTCCACAAGCTCGTCGAAGTGCCGGGTGATCTCCTTGACCTGGACACCCGTGCCCATCTGACCGGGCTTGTAATCGATGTTGATGCCTTCCTCGAGCACCGCCGAACGCCGCGAATACCCTTCGGTATTGACGTTGGAGATGTTTTGGCCGGTGACGGAAAGCTGCACCTGGGACGCAAACAGCGCCCAGCGGCCCACATCGAGTATGGAGTTGGCTCCAAAGGCCATTAGAGCCTCCCGCGAAGAATGTTGGCCTGTCCATTGGAATTGACGGCAAAGCGTCCCTTGGCGGAATAGGCGTTGTTATTCTTGGGTTGGATTTCCCGATGCATGAAATCCAGGAGGGACTTGCTCTGTTCCTGCAAGGCCATGGCAAGCTCATGATTCTTGGAAGCCTGCACGGCGCACTGCTGCTCGGACTTGTCCAGCATCTCGAGCAGCTCGTCCATGACCTTGGCTTCCTCTTCATCCAGGGACGGCCTGAGGTCGCGCACCCTGGAGACTGTGGGATCGATGCGCTCCAGCAGCCTCTTGACGGAGCGGCGCTCCACGCTCAACTGCCGCAGCAGTTCCTGGATGGAAAGCTCGATTTGGGAAACGCCCTGTGGGTCCCGATTCATGAGGCGGGCAAATTCTTCCTCAAGCAACAGCTTGAGCAAAATCATCCCCTTGTTCTGGCGGACCAAATTTTCCTCGACAACCCTAATCATGGCAGGACTCCATTTTCTGTAACATTCTGAAATAATATAGACTTGCTACTTAAAACCCATTGTATGCAAACCTTTTCCCACCTTCGTTCAAGCAAGTATCCTGCCAAGAACGATGTTCAGCACCGGATTTCCTAGGATTCGTCTTCAAGCATGGACAGACGCTGCCGCTCCTCGATCCTCCTGGTCAGGGCTTCGAGACGAGCCTTGACCTCGATGTCGTTGAGCGCACGCGGCTCTTCGTTTTCGGCTACCTGCTGCGTGGACACCTTGGCGGAAGTACCCTTTTCCTCGGCCAGCCATTCGTCGATGGTGCGGTTGCGCTTGGCGGCATCGTTCAGAGGCCGGACGCCCCGTTCAGCCAGGTCCAGAGGAATGCCTTCGCCGCCGGTACGCAGGGGCTTGATCTCCACCTTGTCGGCCAGGGCGTTGCGGCTGGCTTCCTTGAGCTTGTCGCGAAGCTGCTCGAACATCATGTCGCCAAGGCCGATGCCCCCGGACTCCGCCATCTTCTCGGCAAAGTCGCGGTCAAACATGGACATGTACATTTCACTCTGCTTGCCGCCGAAGATCTCGTTCTTGGGCACGGTGGCCTGCATCTGCTTCCAGAGCTTGGAGATGAACACGGCTTCGAAATCCTGACAGGCCTTCTTGAGCTGCCGTTCCTTGACGTCGCCCACGGCCAGCCTCTTCTTGAGGCCGTCCATCTTGACCTTGAACTTGACCAGATCATTGCTTTCAGCCTTGTTGACCGCGGCCTGTGCTTCCAATCCCGTTGTCACCATCTTAGATCACCTCCACTTCCGCGTGCAGGGAACCCGCAACCTTGAGGGCGCGAATTATGGATATAAGGTCACGCGGCGCAGCGCCGATGGAATTCAGGCCGTCCACCAGTTCCTGGAGGGTGGCCCCTTCCATGAGCATGAGCCGGTTGTTCTGCTCCTTCACGGCCAGTTCGGTCTGGGGAGTGACCACGGTGGTGCCTTCGGAGAAGGGACCGGGCTGGCTGACTTCCTCGGACTCGGCAATGACCACCTGCAAGTTGCCGTGCGCCACGGCCACCTTGGTCAGGCGCACATCCTGGCCGAGCACCACGGTGCCGGTCTTTTCATCCACAACCACCTTGGCCTTGCCGTCCGGGGAAATATCCAGGTTCTCCAGCGAGGCCATAAGCGGCACCATGTTGCCCCGGAAACGATCCGGTATGGCCAGTTCCACGGTGGCGATATCCTTGGCCCGGGCGAACTCGCCCCCCATGGAGGCATTGATGCGGTTGACCACCTGCATGGTGGTGTTGAAATCGCGTACGGTCATGTTCAGGGTCATGGAGCCCTGGTTGTTGAACTTGAAAGGCACGCCCCGCTCCACCACCGCCCCGTTGGGAATGCGGCCCACCGTGGGAATGTTCTTCTGAGCCGTGGCGGCTTCCCCGGAAATGGCGAATCCACCGATGGTCAGCGCCCCCTGGGCCACGGCATAAACCCTGCCGTCCAGCCCCTTCAGCGGGGTGACAAGCAGCACGCCGCCCATGAGGCTCTTGGCGTCGCCCAGAGAGGAAACCGTCACGTCCAGGGGAGAACCCGGCTTGGTGGAAACGGGCATCTTGGCCGAAACCATGACGGACGCCACGTTCTTGGGCTTGAGGTCCGCAGCGCTGACCTGAACGCCCATCTTGTCCAGCATGTTGGCCATGGAGGTCATGGTAAACTTGGAGGAGGTCCCGTCACCGGTGCCGGCAAGGCCCACCACAAGACCATAGCCCACCAGCTCGTTGTTACGCACGCCGCTGAAATTGGAAATATCCTTGAGCCGCACGGCATACACCTTGCCCGCGCTCCAAACCGCCACACAGGCGGCCAGCAGCAGGACGAGCACAAGGCGCATTGCCAGCGACTTGATTTCCGTGTTCTTTTTTCTTTCGACGTTCATGACCGGACTCCTTTATGCAAACCTTCTCTCAATGTTGTGTCTAGAATGGATAAATGTTGTCGAGCAGACGCGAGAGCCAACCGGGCTTCTGCTTGTCCGCCAGCACGCCCTGCCCGTAGACCTCGATCTGGGCCTCGGCCAGCGCGTTGGAGGAAATGGAGTTGTCGGACAAAATATCCCTGTCGCGGATCAACCCGCGCACCACCAGGATCTGGGTCTCATTGTAGACCCGGATGCGCCTGGCGCCCTCCACCTGCAGCACGCCTCCGGGCAGCCTGCGTACGATACGTGTGGCCACCGTGGCGGTGAAGGTGGCTTCCTGCTCCACTTCCCCGGAACCGGTGAAGTCGTTCTTGGCGCCGGCCTCAACGTTCATGCCGGCCTTGGCCCCCAACGCACCCAAGGGCAAATTGCCTATGAGCCCGGTGCTGGGCATTGCAGTGATGCCCATATCGGTCTGGGTATCGCGCTTGGCCGTGGTATCCGCCGTCAGCTTGGAGCTCGAGGATTCGGCGACCTTAACCATGACGATATCCCCCACCCTGCGGGCCCGGTTGTCCTCGAACAGGTATTCGGCCTGGCTCTCCTGGAAAAGGGAGCCCGGATTTTCCGCGGGATCCTCCTCAAGGATCTGGGGCTCGGTGAGCACGGGCATGGGGGTGGGTTCCTGCCTGGGGGCGCACCCCGCCAGCAGTGCAAACGCCGTCATCATCACAAGCATCGTGGTGGTATTCAAAATTTTCATGGCTGCTTTCCTCTTGCTACCTGACTCTCACCAGGTCGGCCCCGACAACGGTGGCCACTATTTCCCGCTTGCTTTGCAAATTGCGGACCGTAACCTGCTGCCCCAGATGGGCGTCCTCCAGGGCTTTGGCCTTGGTGGTCAGCTGGATGCGCTTGTTCTTGTAGACCAGGGTGACCATGTCGCCCTTGCTGATGGTGGGAAGCGGATCAAGATTGTCCCTCCGGAAAGGCTGGCCGGTTCCCACCGGGCGCTTGACCCGCCAGGGGCCGCCCCGGCCGTCCCAGAGTTCCGGGTTGTAGGCCAGGTTCTTCTTGATGAAGGTGATCTTGTCCGGGGTCAGCTTTTCATAGCGGTTGACCGGCCGGGCTGCGCAGGGCACCGCCACCCAGGCGTTGACGAACACGGTTCCGGCCACCTTGCGATTGCTCTTTCCATCGGGAGTGATGGATTCCATGTAAAAACGAACGGTTCCCGGCTTCATTTCGACGGGAAGGCTCAACTTCAGCGTGTCGTACCTGTTGGGGAAAAAGAAATTGGGGGGCAGCGCCAGTTTCTTGAATTCAACGTCGTCGCCCAGCGCGCGACCCTGGGCTGTCAAAAAGGCGACAACCTCCCGCTGCAGGGCCTGGCTGTCCAGCACCTTGCCGCCGGTCTGGATGAACATGCGGGACGGAAGCACGCACTGCTGAACATAATCCCCGAGGTAGTAACGGAGGATACCTTCAAGCTTGTGCCGGGGAATATTCACGGCGTGCCCCTTGCGCTGCGACGCCTTCCAGAGCTGCGTCTTGGACAGCTTGTCCCAGGTCTTCTGGTCGTAATCGCCCACGGGCATGGCTATATCGCCAAGCAGGACCACGGGGCCTTCCACGCAGACCGCATCCCTGACCTTGATACGCCATTGTCCGGAGGTCCCGGCCTGCGCGGCCATGGCAAGAAGCAACACGCAGGCCAGCCCTCCGAGGATGACGGCATGCAGGCGTCCCTTCTTTCCCGAACCGATGATGAGGCCGTAGAGCGTACTCATGATAAACCTTCCCTGTGCAGGGCTTGCCGCCTCGCAGGCGCGGACGGCGTTCAACAAATATTATCGTTTCACGTTGATGGCGGTCTGGAGCATGGAGTCCGAGGTGGTGATGGCCTTGGAGTTCAATTCAAAGCCCCTCTGTCCCACGATGAGGCCGACCATTTCATCCACCATTTCCACGTTGGAGCCTTCCAGGAATCCCTGGGCCAGGGTGCCGAAGTTGTCGGTCCCCGGCGTGCCTTCCACTGCGTCGCCCGAAGCCTCGGTCGCCACGTAAAGGTTGCGGCCCACGGCGTTCAGTCCGGCGGGGTTGATGAAGGTGTAGAGCGGGATGTTCCCGGAGGCCAGGGCCGTACCGGCCTTGTCCTGCGCCTCGATGGTGCCGTCCTCGGTAATGACCAGATTCACTGTCTCGGCGGGCACGGTGAATTCGGGCTGCAGCGGGTAACCGTTGGCCGTGACGATCTTGCCCTCACTGTCCAGCTTGAAGGAGCCGGAACGGGTGTAGACGTCCTCGCCGTTCTGCTGCACCTTGAAGAAACCGTCGCCCTCGATGGCCACGTCCAGCGGGTTGCCGGTGTTCTTGAAGTCGCCCTGGGTAAAGAACTTGTGCACCGTCACCGTCCTGACGCCCATGCCAACCTGCATACCCGTGGGAATGCGGTTGCCGTCCTGGTTGAGGGTGCCCGCTATCTTGAGCGTCTGGTACATGAGATCCTCGAACTCGGCCCTGCTCTTCTTGAAGGCCGTGGTGTTCACGTTGGCCAGGTTGTTGGACAGCACGTCGATGTGCTTCTGCTGTGCCACCATGCCCGTGGCCGCCGTCCATAATGAACGCATCATGATCCGTATCCTCCTGATTATGATTCCCTGCCGACCTGGGAGATCAGCTTGGTATCGAGTTCACTGTCGCCTCTGATGATCTTGCTGTAAGCCTCGAAGGCGCGCTGGGTTTCGATCATGGCCACCATTTCCGTGACCACCTCGACATTCCCCTTTTCCAGGTATCCCTGTTCCACAATGGCGTCTTCGGCCTCGATTTCCTCGGCCTGCCCGCCGGGCTTGATGCGGTAGGCGTTCTTGCCCACCTTTTCGAGCTGGGTCAGATCGGTGACGGTAACGATATCCATCTGCGCCACCTGGGTATCCCCCACGCGCAACGCCCCGTTTGCGTCGGCCTGCACCGTGGCCGTGGGGGGCAGGTCAATGGGACCGCCCCCTCCGAGAACAGGATGGCCTTCGGGGGTCATGAGCGTGCCCTCGGAGTTGACAACGAAGTTGCCCGCCCGGGTCAGTAGCTGTTCGTCCCCCACCTGGATCTTGAAAAAACCCTCGCCGGAAATGGCGAAGTCGAGCTGGTTGCCCGTCTGCTGCAGGCTCCCCTGGGAAAAGTCTATCTGCTGGTCGGACAAGCGTGGCCGGGCCATGACATTGGGCTTGGGCCACATGTCCTTGTCGCGCAGGTACGGCTTGGCGTCGCCCAGGTAATCGTGGGCAAAACGCTGGAACGTGTCGTGGAAGGCGATCTTATCCTTTTTAAAGGACGTCGTGTTCACGTTCGCCAAATTATTGGCGATGGTGGACATCCTGAGTTCATTGGATAAAGCGCCGAACAACGCGCTGAATGTACTGTCTCTCATGGGAGATCCTCCTGTTCGACAAACGGATTTGCAACATGCGGGCCAACCACGAAATACAGGCCAAAACGGCGGCTTTCCCCTCTCGCGTATTGACATCCATATTGAATATGTATAAATGGACACGTTTTCGAGCGGGTGTATCTCAGCTGGTAGAGTACAAGCTTCCCAAGCTTGGTGTCGCGGGTTCGATCCCCGTCACCCGCTCCAGACCTTAGGCAGGTAGGTCCGCCCTCCTGCTTGGTTGTCCGCGATGGTGGGCCCCTAGGGTCCGCCTTTATTATTTTTTGAGGAAGTAAAGGAATGCGACAGAACGCTTTTGAAAAGGAATTGGCCGAATTGATCCGCCCGGAGGTGGAATCCCTGGGGTTCTCCTTCTGGGGCCTGACCTCGCCTTCGGCCGGGAAAAAGCGTGTCATACGTATCTATATCGATGGCCCGGAAGGCGTGAACATCGACGACTGCGCACAAGTGAGCAGGCAGGTGGGTCTCGTCCTGGAGGTGGAAGACATCATCAACGGTGCCTTCAACCTGGAGGTTTCCTCCCCGGGTCTCGAACGGAAGTTTTTCACTTTGGAGCAACTTGTCGGTTACGAGGGCCGCACCCTGGAGGTGAAGCTCGCCATTCCGGTCAACAACAGGCGCAACTTCAAGGGCGTCCTCAAGGAGATCACTCCGTCGGGGATCGTTCTGGACATGAAGGATGAAGATGTCCGCCTGGACTGGGATACGGTCAAGGAAGCCAAACTCGTTCACGAGTTCTAGCAAACTGGCCTTTGCCGGCGCGCAATTACGCGTTCGCGGCAGGGGCGGAGGTTTACGCATGTCGGAACTGAAAAAAGCCATTGATCAGATCAGCAAGGACAGAGGGATTGACCGGGACCTCCTGATCGACACTCTCGAGGAAGCTGTTCGCTCCGCAGTGCACCGCAAGTACGGTGACACCATGGACATCGAGGTTACCTTCAACGAGGAAACCGGAGAGATCGACGTCTACCAGTTCAAGGTGGTGGTCAAGGAAGTCCATGACGAGATCAGTGAAATCACGCTTGAAGAAGCGACCAACCATGATCCCAACGTCCGGCTCGACGATGAAATGGGCTTCAAGCTCTCCATCGAGGACCTGGGCCGCATCGCCGCCCAGAGCGCAAAGCAGGTCATCATCCAGCGCATGCGCGACGCCGAGCAGGAGATCATTTACGAAGAATACAAGGACCGCGTGGCCGAAATCGTCAGCGGCATCATTCAGCGCCGCGACCGCACCGGCTGGATAATCAACCTGGGCCGCACCGAAGCGCTGCTGGCCAAGGACGAACAGATCCCCCGCGAACGCTACAAGCGCGGCGACCGTGTCCAGGCATATGTCATTGATGTATTGAAGGAATCCCGCGGCCCGCAGGTCATCGTTTCCCGGTCCCACCCGGACTACATGGCCGAGTTGTTCAAGCGCGAGGTTCCGGAAGTGGCCGACGGCACGGTCAAGATCATGGGCGTTGCCCGCGATCCGGGACTGCGCGCCAAGGTGGCCGTTTCCTCCCGCGACCGCGACGTGGACCCGGTGGGCGCCTGTGTGGGCATCCGAGGTTCCCGCATCCAGAACGTGGTGCAGGAGCTCAAGGGCGAACGCATCGACATCGTGGTCTGGAGCCCGGACATCGCCCGCTACGCCCAGCATGCCCTTTCCCCGGCCGTGATCACCCGCATCATGGTGGACGAGGAAGAGGAAACCCTGGAAGTGGTGGTTCCCGACGATCAGCTTACCCTGGCCATCGGCCGCAAGGGGCAGAACGTCAAGCTCGCCTCCAGGCTGCTGGGATGGAAGATCGACATCTTTACCGAAACCCGCCACTCAGAGCTCCACGCCGCCCGCAAGGGTATGGACCAAATCGCCAGCGTGGCCGAAGTGAGCATCGACACCTTCATCAATGCGGGCTTCGAAACCACCGAATCCCTGGCCCTGGCTACGGACGAGGAACTGCTCGCCGTGGACGGCCTGGATGAAAGCCGCATTGCGGAAATGCGCGCGGCAATCAACATGCTCGGACTGAATTCCCAGCCCGACGAGGATGCTTCCGAAGAAGCTCCGGAAGAACCCGCAGCCGAAATCGAGGCTGTGGAAGAGGCCCAGGAACAGCCGGAAGAGGCGGAGGAATCCGCCGAGGACGAAGAGTCCAAGGAATAGATGCACAATCATGATACAGGACCAGCCCCCCAGGGGCCGGTCCGCATGTGCGTCATCTGCCGCGAACGCCTCCCCAAAGGGGAGCTGGAGCGGTATGTCTGTCCCAAATCGGAGCGCGGGGGCGCTCCTGGCAGGGAATCGGGTTCGGACGGCCTGATTCCCGACCCGGCCCAGGTATTGCCCGGGCGCGGGTTCTATATATGCGGCAAGGCCGAATGCCGGATGAGATTTGAAAAAGCACAGTTCGGCCTGAAGAAGAAATGCAAGGGGGAAACTCTATGACGGCAAAACAGAGGGTAAAAGACCTGGCGGAAGAGCTCGGTCTTAACAACAAGGACATTCTTCAACACCTCCGCGAGATCGGTGTGCAGGCCAAGAGCCTCATGAGCACCGTGGACGAAGAGGATGTTGCCACGCTCAAGGCAGCGCTCAAGGGCGAGGGCCCCAAGACCGAAGTGGTGCGCCGCGAGGTGCAGCCCGGTGTCATCGTGCGCCGCAGAAAGACCAGCCGCAAGGCCGCAAAGGCCGAGGAATCCCCAGTGGAAGAAACTCCCGCCGTGGAGGAAGCGGCTGCCGAAGCTCCGGCCCCGAAAGTAGAAAAGGCCCCTGAAAAGCCTGTCGAGGAAACGGCCGCCCCCGCTGCAGAAGAAACCCCCGAAGCCAAAGAAAAGCCGAAGAAAGACGCCGCGAAATCCCCCGCCAAGAAAGCGGCCGAAAAAGAAGAATTCAAGGGTGCACGCATCGTGAAGCCCGCTCCGTCCGCGCAGCCCGCCCCCGAGGCTGAAAAGCAAGAAACGCCGGCCGAAGAACCCGCCGTCGAAACCAAGGCCGAAGCCGTCACGGAAAAAACCGAAGAAAAGGCCGCGGAAAAGGAACAGGACAAGGCGGAAGCCAAGGCAGAGACCAAGACCGAGGTCGCGGAAGAGCCTGCACCGGAAAAGAAGGCCGCCAAGGAAGAAGCTCCCAAGGCCGACGACAAGAAGAAGAAAAAGAAAAAAAAGAAGGAGCCGGAAGCTCCCAAGGTCAAGATTATTTCCATGCCCGACCCGGAAGAGGTCGCACGCCGCGAAGCCCAGAAGGCCGTTGAGGAAATGAGCGCCGCCAACCGTCGGGGTCCGCGCAACGGCGCCCCCGGACGTGGCCCGCGCAACGGCGCTCCCGGTCGCGGACCGGCTGCGGGCGCTCCCGGCCGTGGCCCTGCTGGCGCCGCACCCGGACGTGGCGCTGCTCCCGGAACCGCCCCCACACCGGAGGCGGACGGACGCAGCCGCAAGAAGCGCAAGAAGGACCGTAGGGTCGTGGAATTCTCCAACGACGGTCCTCGCGGCGGACGCGAACGCGAATTCGACTCTCCCGGCGGCCGCGGCAAAAAGGGCAAAAGGGGCCGCAGGGGCGCTCCCCAGGCCATCAAGCCCGAAGCCACCGCCGCTCCCATGAAGGCGGCCAAGCGCAAGATCAAGTTCAACGAGGCCATCCGTCTGTCCGACATGGCCCACCAGATGGGCACCAAGGCCCAGGACCTGATCAAGGCCCTGTTCGGGCTCGGCGTCATGGCCACCATCAACCAGTCCCTGGACCTGGACACCACCACCCTGCTCGCCTCCGAGTTCGGTTATGAAGTGGAAAACGTGTCCTTTGACGAACAGGAATTCCTGATCCCGGCCGAAGCGGACAAGCCCGAAGAGCTCAAGCCGCGTCCGCCGGTGGTCACCATCATGGGTCACGTCGACCACGGCAAGACCTCCCTGCTGGACGCCATCCGCCAGACCAACGTCACCGACGGCGAGGCAGGCGGCATCACCCAGCACATCGGCGCATACCACGTCAAGACCAACCGGGGCGAAGTGGTCTTCCTGGATACCCCGGGCCACGAAGCGTTCACCACCATGCGTATGCGCGGGGCCCAGGTCACCGACATCGTCATCCTGGTGGTCGCCGCCGACGACGGCGTCATGGACCAGACCCGCGAGGCCATCGCCCACTCCAAGGCGGCGGGCGTGCCCATCGTGGTTGCCGTGAACAAGATTGACAAGGAAGGCTCCAACCCGGACAACGTCAAGCGCGAACTGGCCGAACAGGGCCTCATTCCCGAAGACTGGGGCGGCGAAACCATCTTCGCCCACGTCTCCGCAAAGATGCGCACGGGCCTGGACGAACTGCTGGAGATGATTCTGCTTCAGGCCGAAGTGCTCGAACTCAAGGCCAACCCGGACAAGCCCGCCCGCGGCCACATCGTGGAAGCGAAGCTGGACAAGGGTCGCGGCCCGGTGGGCACCATGCTCATTGCCGAGGGCACCATCGCCCAGGGCGACAGCTACGTCTGCGGCGTGCACCACGGCAAGGTCCGGGCCATGTTCAATGACCAGGGCAAGAAGATCAAGAAGGCCGGACCGGCAATCCCTGTTGAAATCCAGGGCTTTGACGGCATTCCCGAGGCCGGTGACGAACTCATCGTGGTGGCCGACGAAAAGGTCGCCCGCCGTATTGCCCAGACCCGCATGCAGAAGCAGCGCGAAAAGGAACTGGCAGGCAAGTCCAAGGTCACCCTGGAATCCTTCCTGGCGTCCCGCCCCAACGAAGAGGCCCAGAACCTCAACCTCATCCTCAAGGCGGACGTGCAGGGCTCCCTGGAAGCTGTCACCGAGGCGCTCAACAAGCTCAGCACCGACGAAGTCAAGATCCAGGTGGTGCACGGCGGCGCCGGCGCAATCACCGAATCCGACATCCTGCTGGCGGGCACTTCCGAGGCCATCATCATCGGCTTCAACGTACGCCCGAACCTGAAGGTCAAGGAAATCGCCGAGCAGGAGAACGTGGAAATCCGTTTCTACGACATCATCTACAAGCTGGTGAACGAGGTGAAGGACGCAATGAGCGGCATGCTGGCCCCGGACATCGAGGAAGTCTACCTCGGCCAGGCCGAAGTCCGCGACACCTTCAGCGTGCCCAAGGTGGGCGTGGTTGCCGGTTGCGCCGTTCTCGACGGCAAGATGACCCGCAACGCCAAGGTGCGCCTGCTGCGCGGCGGCGTGGTCACCTACACCGGCGAGCTGGCTTCCCTGCGTCGCTTCAAGGACGACGTCAAGGAAGTGGCCAAGGGCTTTGAATGCGGCATGGGCCTTGAGAAGTTCAACGACATCAAGGTGGGCGACATCATTGAAGCCTTCGAGCTCAAGGAAGTTGCCCGTACCATCGACTAGCCGGCATATAATAACAGCACACGGGCGGTTCGGCGTATCCGGGCCGCCCGTATTTTGATAGAAAAAGACCATGATCATCGGCGTGCTCTCCCTGGAATTCCGGCTGCACGGAAACGATTCCCTCAAGGGCAAGCGCAAGGTGGCCAAAAGCCTCAAGCAGAAGATCCGCAACAAGTTCAATGTGGCGGTGAGCGAGGTGGAGGCCCAGGATGTGCACCAGAAGCTGGTGCTTGCCGTGGTCACGGTCGCCAACGAGACGGCCAAGGTCGAGTCGCGCCTTGCCAAGGTACTCGGTATGGTGGAGGACATAGCGCCAGCGGAATTGGTGCACTGCTCCACCGAAGTCTTCAGCGACCAAGGATAAGCTTATGAAAATTTCCGGACGCAGACGCGCCTCCCGACTGGGCGACCTCATCCTCCGCGAGCTGAGCACCATGCTCGTGCAGGAGGTTCAGGATCCCCGGCTGGAGTTCGTCACCCTCTCCGCAATACGCATGAACGTGGACATGACCGTGGCCGAGGTGTTCTACACCTGCGGCGCGGGATCGGACAAGGAAGGCGCCGAGGCCGCCCTGCGCAAGGCGGGCGGATTCATGCGCTCGCAGCTGGGCCGCCGCATCAAGGTGCGGGTGGTTCCCGAGCTGCGCTTCATGTACGACGATTTCCTGGAGAACATGGTCTATGCCAAGCCCGCTGCAGACAATAGCGAAAATTCTTAGGGAGGAAGACCACTTCCTGGTGGCCTCCCACTTCAATCCCGACGGCGACGCCATCGGTTCCCTTGCCGCCGTGGGCCACATCCTGGCCTCGCTGGGCAAGACCTTCACCCTGTACAATCCCTCGGGCCTGCCCGCCAAATTCCAGTGGCTGGACATCCCGGGCGAGGTGCACGAGATCCTTCCCGACGACATGCCCGCCTGGACCATCATCCTGGACAGCGGCAGCCCGGAACGCACGGGCCTGGAAATGGTCTCGCGCATGGACGAAACCAGGGTCATCAGCATCGATCATCACCTGGGCAACCCGGAGTTCGGCGAAGTCAACTGGGTGGATGTCCGGGAGCCGGCAGTGGGCTCCATGATCGCCCTTCTGGCCGACGAGCTGGAAATTCCCCTGACCGGGTCCCTGGCCGAATCCGTCTACCTGGCGGTCTCCACGGACACAGGGTTCTTCACCTACGGCTCCACCACCCCGGAATGCCTGGAACTGGTGGCCCGGCTCCTGCGCGACGGCCTGGACATGTCCGCCGTGAACACCAGGATCACCAAGACCTGGTCCATTGAACGCCTGCGCCTGTGGAGCGAGGTCATAGACACGGTGGAACTGCACATGGACGGCCAGGTGGGCGTGGCCGCCGTGACCGCCGAGATGCTGGAACGCACCGGCACCAAGGCCGGGGACACCGAGAACATCATCAATTTCGTACGCCGCCTCGAAAGCGTGCGCGTGGCCGCCATCCTGCGCGAGGAAGGCCCGGACACCTACAAGTTCAGCCTGCGCTCCTACGGCGCGGACAACGTGCAGGAAGTGGCCGCCCAGTTCGGCGGCGGCGGGCACAAGAACGCCGCGGGCGGGGCCATCCAGGCTCCCCTGGACGAAGCCAAGGAACTGCTGGTGCGCTGCATCGGCGAAACCGTGGGGCTGAAATAAATGGCACGCAGGCGCAAATTCACGCGCAGCAAGGAACAGCTTGACGGCATCCTGATCCTGGACAAGCCCTCGGGGCCGACCTCGGCGGACTGCCTGAACGACATCAAGCACCAGCTCAAGCAATACAAGATCGGCCATGCCGGAACCCTGGACCCCCTGGCCCAGGGAGTGCTCCTGGTCATGCTCGGCCAGGCAACGAAGCTCGGGCCGTATCTGACCAGCAAGGAAAAAATATACCGGGGCACGCTGAAGCTCGGAATCTCCACGGATACCTATGATATTCAAGGAGAAATAACCTCTGAGAAGCCCGTCGAGGTCTCGGCGGACACTGTGGCGGGCGAAATTGTTGCCTGGAAAGAGTTGACAGAACAGGAAGTTCCGGCCTATTCGGCGGCCAAGCATAAGGGAAAAGCCCTTTATGAACTTGCCCGCGAAGGCAAGGAAACACCGGTCAAGATAAAGACCATCGATATTTCTCATGCGGAAGCGCTGGATGTAAGTCTCCCGGACGCGGAATTCAGGGTTAGGTGCTCGGCTGGCACCTATATACGGTCCCTGGTCCACAGCTTGGGGATACGACTTGGATGCGGCGCTACTCTGACAAGCCTCATCCGCGAGGCAAGCGAGCCCTTTGAGCTCTCCCGGGCGCACAGCCTGGAGGAAGTGCTCAAGGAACCAGAACGGCTTTCGGAACGGGTCATCCCCATTCCGGACGCCCTGCCCCACTGGCCCCGGTTCACCATTGCCGGCCAGCTCATAGACCTCGTCAAGAACGGGGCCTGGCTGCCGGTCAATGCCAATCCCGGGGAACTGCTCTGGGGCAAGCCCGGAGACCGGGCCATGCTCATGGACACGGAAGGAAACGCCCTGGCCCTGGTGGAAGCCAAGCCTCAGGGCGATGAACTGAAGTGGTCCATACTTCGCGGACTATGGCAGAACGAGTAGCCCACGCACCGGAAAGACTGAATCGGCACTTCTTGTTTACAGAACCATTTAAACAGGAGGATAACGCTGTGGTTATGACTACCGAAGCCAAACAACAGATCATTGACGAGTACAAGACGCACGAAGGCGACACGGGTTCTCCCGAGGTGCAGGTTGCCCTGCTCACCGAACGGATCAGCTACCTGACCGAGCACTTCAAGTCTCACAAAAAGGACTACCACTCCCGCACCGGCCTGCTGAAACTGGTCGGCCAGCGCAGGAAGCTCCTCAACTACCTGAAGGGCAAAGATATCCAGCGTTACCGCGATCTGATCGCACGCCTGGGTCTGCGCAAGTAGTCCACACAATTGTACCAAGCGGGGGAGGCACATGTCTCCCCCGTTGCATATTACTAACAGCCGAAGCCTTGCAGGCTTGACCCCGAAATAGAGGATTAGTTGGCTGCGGAAGGCGTTTTTGAAGCCCCTTTAAAAGCTCCTCCCCAAGCCGGCTAACAGGCCGGGGATCCCGCAAGGCCAAGGCCCAAACCAGCTTTGTGAGGATACTTACATGCTTAAACCTTTTGACAAGACCAGTCTGACCACCTCGGTCGGCAATCTCGACATCACCATCGAAACAGGCAAGCTGGCCAACCAGGCCAGCGGCGCGGTTACCATCAGCTCCGGCGGCACCGTCGTGCTGGTCACCGCCTGCACCCAGCCCCTGGAAATCGACCGCGGATTCTTTCCGCTGACCTGCAACTATCAGGAAATGGCTTACGCTGCGGGCCGCATTCCCGGCGGTTACTTCCGCCGCGAAGTGGGCCGTCCGTCCGAGCGCGAAACCCTGGTTTCCCGCCTCATCGACAGGCCCATCCGCCCGCTGTTCACCAAGGGCTTCGCCGACGAAGTTCAGGTCATCGCCACGGTTCTTTCCGCAGACAAGCACGTCAACCCGGACGTCCTGGCCCTGACTGGCGCATCCGCCGCCCTGCACATCTCCAAGATGCCCTTTGAAGGCCCCATCGCCGGCGCACGCGTGGGTTACGTGAACAACGAGTTCGTGCTCTACCCCACCTACAAGGGCATTGCCGAGGAAAGCAGCCTGAACCTGATCTTCGCAGCCTCCCGCGACGCCATCGTCATGGTGGAAGGCGGCGGTGAGTTCGTCTCCGAAGACCTGGTCGCCGACGCCCTGGAATGGGGCCACGAGCAGATCATGCCGCTGCTGGACATGCAGGACGAGCTGCGCGCCAAGGTTGGCCTCGAAAAGATCCAGGTGACCGCCCCGGAAAAGGACGAGGAACTGGCTTCCTACGTCGCCGAAATCATCACCGACGACCTCAAGGCCGCCCTGAGCACCCCCGAGAAGATGGCCCGCAAGGACGCCAAGTCCGCAGCCAAGGACAAGGCCAAGGAAGCCGTGGCCGAGAAGTTCCCCGAGGACGAAACCAAGCTGAAGCAGCTGGGCGACGTGATCGGCGACCTGGAAAAGAAGATCGTGCGCAATCGCATCGTCACCGAGGGCACCCGCATCGACGGCCGCGACACCACCACGGTGCGTCCGCTGTCCGTGGAAGTCGGCGTACTGCCCATGACCCACGGCTCCGCCCTGTTCCGCCGCGGCGAAACCTCGGCCCTGGCTGTCGCCACCCTGGGTTCCACCCGCGACGAACAGCGCTTTGAGACCCTCATCGGCGAAGACACCAAGCGCTTCATGCTCCATTACAATTTCCCGCCGTACTGCGTGGGTGAAGCCCGCATGCTGCGCGCTCCGAGCCGCCGCGAAGTGGGCCACGGCGCCCTGGCCGAACGGGCCATCTCCCCGGTCCTGCCGGATCCGGAAGCCTTCCCGTTCACCATCCGCGCGGTCTCCGAAATTATGGAATCCAACGGTTCCTCCTCCATGGCCTCCGTGTGCGGCACCTCCCTGGCTCTCATGGACGCAGGCGTGCCCGTGAAGGCTCCGGTGGCCGGTATCGCCATGGGCCTGTGCAAGGAAGGCGACGAATACTTCGTGCTCACCGACATCCTCGGTGACGAAGACGCCCTGGGCGACATGGACTTCAAGGTGGCCGGCACCAGCCAGGGTATCACCGCCATCCAGATGGACATCAAGATCAAGGGCATCCCGTCCGAAGTTCTGCGCCGCGCACTGGGCCAGGCCAAGGACGCCCGTCAGCACATCCTGGGCTCCATGGCCGAGTGCATCGAAGCCCCGCGCGAGGCTCTTTCCGAACTGGCCCCGCAGATGTGCGAAGTCTATGTGGATCCGGAAAAGATCCGCTCCATCATCGGACCCGGCGGCAAGAACATCAAGGCCATCACCACCGAAACCGAGGCTACCATCGACATCGAGGATTCCGGCAAGGTCATGATCTTCGCCCCGACCCTCAAGTCCATGGAAGAAGCCAAGGCCCGCGTGGAATACTACGACCAGAAGCCGGAAATCGGTAAGAACTACCGCGGCATCGTGCGCAAGATCCTCGAGATCGGCGCCCTGGTGGAAATCCTCCCCGGCTGCGAAGGCATGCTGCACATTTCCCAGATGGACTTCGAGCGCATCGAAAAGGTGGACGACCTGCTCAAGCTCGGCCAGGAAGTGGAAGTGAAGTGCGTGGACCTGGAGCCGGGCGGACGCATCCGTCTCTCCCGCAAGGCATGGCTCATGGAGCAGGCCGGCCAGGAAGTGAACCTGGATGAGTTCAAGCGCCCCGCCGGCGGCGGCAGGGGCGGCGATCGCGGCGATCGTCGTGGCGGACGCGGCGGCGACCGTCGTGGCGGACGTCGCTAATCGGCGCAGCCCATAAAGCATTCAAGGCGGCCTCTCCGGAGGTCGCCTTTTTTTGTGTATTTTCTTGACCTGACCATGGCTTTATGGTCCAGCCTGGAACAAACACCTTTTACCGGAGACTGCCATGAAAATGCCAAGACTGTACCCCCTGCTGCTGCTCTTGTTCCTCCTGCTGCCGCCCACCCATGCGGGAGCCGCCTCCCACTATCTGCCCGTGGACGGTGTTACCGTACACTACAAGACCATGGGCGCAGGCACGGACACCCTGTTCTTTGTGCACGGATTTTCCTGCGACACATCCGTGTGGAAGGATCAGTATCCCGCCTTCGAGGATTACAGGATCATCTCCATCGACCTGCCCGGTCACGGCATGAGCGGCTCGCCGCGCATCAAATACACGCAGCAGCGCTTTGCCGACGCCATCAAGGCGGTCATGGACGCCGAAAGCGTGGACACCGCCCTTCTGGTGGTGCACAGCATGGGCTACCAGATCGCCCGCAAACTCTTCGATTCCTATCCGGGCAGCGTTTCCGGCATCAGCATCGTGGACGGGGCCTACTTCCCCGTGCCCCATGACGCCAAGGCCCGTGACCAGTTCCAGCGGGAGCTCTGGAACTTCGTCCGGATAACCAGCACCAATGAAACCATGGACGAATTCCTGGGCAACATGCGCAAGGACACCAGCTCCGAGGAAATCTCCCGTTTCTTCACCAAGCTGATGCTCTCGACGCCGGTGCATGTGCGCATCAGCACCATGCGGGATTTCTGCAACCTGGCCACCTGGAAGGAACATCCCCAGAGCGTTCCCGTACAGGCCGTCTATGCCGTCACCCCCCACCTTTCTCCCGCGAACGAGCAATACCTGCGAACCCAGTTCCCGAACCTGGAGTACCACCAATGGGACGGCGTGGGGCACTTCCTGATGATGGAGCGGCCCGAGGAGTTCAACGGGTTGCTCCGGTCCTTCGCCCAAAAAGTCTACGGGCAATGATGCAACCCACCTCTCCGCAAGCGAGCCGCCTCCGGGCGGCTTTCTTGTACCCCACCAAAAATTCCCCTTAACGAGCACAAACGAACAATCTCACCATTTGCGCCAATAATTACCAATATTTGTTCACTATCGAAGAGTATTAACCCCAATTTTCTTTCACAACCAACCATTTTTTTCGTTCAGCATCTTGTCAATTTATATCTAAACTGATATTTGAAACTATTGTTTTATACAGGAGCAGCCCCGGTTCCATTGGCGCAACTCCCTCAGAACTTCATATTTATTTCTATTGAAATAAAGCAGATGCGTTAAAGCAACGCCCTGGCGTCCCTGTAACCTCTTCCCGAATCCGCGTCCGTGCAAACGTCGGCCCGGGAAGCAGGCAACCCTGCCCCCCAAAGTGTGTGTCTATAGTTTTTGCTGTCGTACAACCAATGGAGGTGTGAGAACCATGACGACTGAAACCAATCCTTTTGATGTGGAAGCCTTCCGGCTCATGAGCAGACATTCCTACTATGGCGAGGACAGCCCTGTCTCCTGGATGACCAATACCAAGCAGGGCATGGAAGACGACATGGCGGAATACGGGTGGTCCGTGGCCGACGACGCCAAGCACGCGCAGTTCCTGCAGGCGCTGGAGGAAAGCGGCATTGCCGGACAGCTCTCGGGTGTGGGGCTCGAGTATGACGTGTACAAGAACGAAAACGGCGTCTATTCCCTGGCCTTCCGGGGAACGGACGGCGACCTGGCGGACATCTCCACCGACGCCCAGCTGGCCCTGAACAAACTGCCCCGCGCCGGGGAACTGGCCATAGACATGGCAAAGATCGCGCGTGAAACGTTCGGTTCGTCCCATCTGGTGGTCACCGGGCACTCCCTGGGAGGCTACGAGGCGCAATGTGCGGCCGCCGTCATCGGCGTTCCCTGTGTCGTGTTCGACGCCCCCGGCATCGCCAGGGAGCTGGACCAGATCCGCACCTACGCGGGAGAACTCAGCGGCACCGATGTTTACAACAACACCAACATCATGAACGTGGTCAGCGACACCATGGTGTCCAACACCGACGTCTTCGGCGTCATCGAAACCAACGACCATGTGGGAACAGTCATTTCCATCAACGATTCCGGCCTGGAGAAAATCACCTCCTGGGGCAGGATCGACAAACACATGATGTACAATTTTAAGGACCTGGGACTGGACGCCACGGAACACATCAACATGTGCGAAGTGGAGGTTCCCGCCAATGCCGGAGGAACGGCGCTGGCTTCCGGCGACCCTGCGGAATATGGGACGGATGCAACGGTTGCCGCTGCCGCCGCCATGGCCCTGTCCGGTGAAAACGAACTGGCCTTTACCCAGGACCAGAGCACGCAGTTGGTGGGCACCCTGAACTCCGCGCCCGAGGTATCCGTCTTCGAGGCAGCCCCCTCCCTGGCGGCCGCAGCCGCAGCCACAGGGCAGGCCGAGCTTCTGGAAAACCAGATCCAGGCCCTCGTGGATGGCATGTCCGGCTATACGCCCGTCACCGCCGGCGTGATGACAACGCCCATGACCCTGGGCGAGGAGGAACAGGCCCACATCGCCGTGGCCAGCCAAGGCGACTTCGCCTAAGCCGCGACACCGGGAGAGACACATATGTACGGCCCCGCACCATGGGTGACGGGGCCGTTTCTCTTTCCCGGGGGCTGATTGCCAAAAGCATCGGCCGGGCGTAGTCTGGTTTCATGCCCGAACAGATCATCATCTACGGCAAGGAACATTGCCCGCACACCCGAAGGGCGCGGGACGCCTATCCCGAAGCCGAATTCATCGACGTGCAGGCCAGCCCCGAGAACATGGACGCCATGCTGCGCCTCTCGGGCGGGGTCCGGCGCGTGCCGGTCGTGGTCAAGGACGGCGTGGCCGAGGTTGGCCACAACCGGGGAGCCTGAAAGGTTTAATATCCAGGCGGTCCGCCTGGAAAAGCAAAAGGCCTCTCCCAATGGGAGAGGCCTTTTGCTTTTCCAGGACAAAATAAATTCAACTGACCAGCACACCCGCGTAGCCCACCACCTGCTCGTAGTCGCCGCTCACGTCGCCGGAGGTGGCATAGGCGGCCAGCTCGGCCTTTTCCGCGCCCATTTCCAGGGCCGCGAACAGCCCCAGGGTCATGGGCAGAATGCCGCACATGCTGATGCGGTTTTCGCGCACCACGGAGAACAGCCGAGCCGGGTCGAGCCCCAGAGCCGCCTCCAGGGCCATGGAATCGCGCCGCTTGGCCTGCTCGTGGGAAATATAGTGGCTCATGTCCGAACTGACCACAATGGACACGGGGCGTTCAAAGGACTTGAGCGCCCTTCCCACGGCGCGGCCCACGCCCTCCAGCACGTCCAGGGACGGAGCGGAAACCGCCACCGGCACCATGGTGGTGGCCGGGTTCAGCCGGTGCAGGAAGGGAACGATGACCTCCAGTGAGTGCTCGCGCACGTGTGCGCCCCGGTCCGGAGTCAGGCGCGGTTCAGCAGCCATGAGCGCGTCGGCCAGTTCCCGGTCCAGGGGCATCCTGCCTTCGGGAAAAAGCCAATCGCCATCGTTCCAGAGGGAAAGCTCGGCTCCCATGCCCGTGTGGTTGGGCCCGAGCATGAGCACGGTGGGATGCAGGTTGGCGCTGGCCAGGGTCTTGCCGCAGACGGCGCCGGAAAAAACATACCCCGCGTGGGGGACCATGGCCAGCAGGGTCGAAGCCTGCCGTTTCCGCTCGGCCAGCCCGTGGAACTGATCGATCATGCCCCACAGGGCCGCGGCATTGTCCGGGTAGAACTGCCCGGCGACAACGGGATTCCTGTCCATGATTCCCTCCTGGGTGATTAGGACCGCTTATTGCGGTGCGGGACTGTACTGCCGGGCCTGGCGCTCCACCTTGAAATCCTCCAGCGCGGCCTTGGCAAGGGAAGCCTGCAGCGAATCGGGGCGCTTGTCGATGATATCCTGCAGCAGCTTCTGCCACTCCTCGGTGGCCCCTGCCTTCTTGTAGATGCGGGCCAGCTTGAAGCGGGTGGGAGCCCATTCCGGGTTGTCGGGCGTGATGTACTGGTCGTACTGGCGGGCCCACTTGAGGGCCTCCTCGTAGCGGCCGGAACGTTCCGTGGCGTAGATGGACATGAGCACCGCGTCCTTGACCTTTTCCGGGTCCCCGTTGGTCTGCAGCAGCAGGGTCAGGGCCTCCTGGGCGTAGGCGAAGACCCGCTTGAGGTCCTGGCGCTTCATTGCGTCCTTGGCCATGTAGTACATGGCGTAGCCCCGGAAGGACGGGTCCACCTCGGGATTCATGCCCAGCTCGGCCCAGAGCGGCAGGGCCTTGTCCGGGTCGCCCATGTTCTGCAGGGCCATGGCCCGGGCGTATTCCAGCTGGCGCTGCTGCTTGGGCTGCAGCTTCCAGTGCGTGGTGGCGCGGTCGATGAGCTTGTTGATGCTGTCCCAGGCGTACTGGTCCAGATAGATGCCCACGGCCAGGTCAATGGCCTTGTTCGAGATATCGGGGATCTGCTTCTCGCCCAGATAGGGCTCGATGATCTCCAGGGCCTTGCCGGGCTGGCCCAGCTTCCAGTAGCTGTTGGCCACCATGAGCCTGGTGTTGTCGTCAACGCGGGTATCGCCCTTGCCTATGAAGTCGTACCCTTCCCAGTAGCGGACAACGCGCTGGTAGTTGGCGTCGTCCACCAAGCCGGGAACGGCCAGGGCAAAGACCTTGTCGCCCAGCTCGCGGGCGCGGGGCAGCAGTTCGCTGTCCGGAAACTTGTCGATGAAATCCTGAGCTGCGGTCAGGGCCTCGGGATACTTCTTGTGGAAGGCATACCACATGGCCATCTTGAGCTGGGCCACCGGGGCCAGCGGACCGTCCGGGAACTTCTCCACAATCTCTTCGTAGACCTGCACCGGGCGCAGGTTGTAGGGCCTGTCAAAGACCGAAACCATCTGGACCATGGTGGGATCGTCGTAGATGCCCTCCTCGGCCAGGCGCATCTTGGCCACCAGGCCCCCTTCCTTGTCCGGGTACTGCTTGACGGCCTTCTCGTAGATCTCGCGGGCGGGTTCCTTGAAGCCCTGTGTCAGGTAGATGTCGCCGATGCGGGCCAGGGCGATGTCCGAGGCCTCGGCCTCGGGATTGAGGTTGTAGTAGGTGAAATAGTGGTCCTTGGCCTGGGCGTATTTCTGGAGCCGCATCTCGATGCCCCCTGCCAGGAGCAGGAATTCGGGCCGGGCCATGTAGTAGTCGGGCCAGCGTTTGTCGATATAATCCACGATCTGGTAGGCCTGCTTGTTGTATCCCAGCCGTTCCAGGGAATCGGCCAGGAGATACGCGGCGTTCTTGACCAGCTCGTTTTCCGGATAGGTCTGGACCAGGTACTGGAGCTGGTCGGCGGCCTTGCGGTAATCACCCTTGCGGAAATAATACTCGCCCCAATAATAGCTGATGGACGGAATGACCTGGTCGTCCGGATACTTGCTCTGCAGGATGCTGAAATAGGCCTTGGCCTCGGGCAGGTTGCCGACCTTGAGGTTGATGAGACCGAGATTGACCAGCGCCTGCGGGGCCTTGCGCGAATCAGGGTTGTAGTTGAGCGCCTCGGTGTAGGCCCCGGCGATCTCGTCGTACTTGTCGGCCGGGTCGTCCTTGTACAGCTGCATGGCAATGTCGCCCAGGGCATAGAGGGCCTCTTCCCGATACTCGTCGGGCAGCAGCGGATTGGGCAAGATTTCCTTGAAGATATCCCGGGCGGCGGCAAGATTGCCGTTGAGCATGAGCGACTGCGCCTCAAGGGCCTTGTTGACCAGGTCCTCCGCAGCCAGGGTGGCGTTGTCCGCCTCGGGCTGCGCCTGCGCCAGCTCGGTGGCTTCCTGGGGCAGGGCCTCGCCTTCCGCCGCCAGTTCTGCCTGACCTTCGGCCTCGGCCTGCTGTTCCTGGGCCGGCTCTGCCGGAGGCACCGGCTGCTCATCCACCACCGGAGGCGGCGCGACGGCCTGTTCCACATGGTCGCCAACGGGCTGCGCGGGAACATCCCCGGACGGCGGCGGAACCACAGCGCCCTTGACCGCGCCCGCCTCCTGGGGCGTGGCCACGGAAACCGGGCCCACATCCTCGAAGCTGGGCGGCGGGGCCACCGTTCCGGTGGTGCTTCCCTGCGCCGTGGGGGCCTGGGCCGTTCCGGGCTCTTCCCGCATTGCGGGCTGCGGGGCAGGGGCCACGGGCTGCCTGCCCTCCACCACCCCGGACAGGGGCAGCTCATCGGGCGGCGGGGCCACCGAACCACGGACATTTCCCGAACCCTGCAGGGACTCGGCGCCGGGCAGGTCAATGACCGGGGCCTCGGCCGCCGTGGTATTGCCCAGCTCGGCCATCTTCACATCGGCCGCATCCCGGTCCGTGGCCTGGAAACGCATATCATGCGCCGCGGTCGCGTTCCCCGCGCCGGGAGGCGGGGCCACCTCGGTCCGCACCGTGTGCGGCATGGAAAAGAAGGGTTTGCGCTTGGAATCTCCCGCCGTGAGATCGGTCTCCAGCAGGCCCTGGGGCACTGCGGCGGGCGCGGGAGCCTGCGGCGCAGTGGCTGCGGGCTGCTCCACCTTGGGCGCGGGCTTCGGTACGGGCTTGGCCGCGGGAGCGGAAGCCGCAGGGGCGACGGGCTTCGGGGCCGGCTTTGCGGTACGGGCGCTGGGCGGTTTCCAACGCGCGCCAATGGGATCGCGGAAGACCTGAACCAAAGCCTGCGGCTTGGACGGATCATTGACCCGGATGAAACCGAACCCCTTGGTCTTGGTGTTCAGGATCAGGGAATTGCCAGAAATATCGATGGAGCTGACGAGTTTGCTGGCCTTGAGGCGGGTCAGGTCTGGCTTTCGCTCCTTGTCCCAGAACCCTGCTGGGAAGGCCACGGTGATCTGTGTGGTACCGGTGCGGGTCACGGAATAGTCGGGCACCGCGCCGGAATCGAAAACCAGGGTAAGCTTGTCCGAATCCCCGGCCGCATTGACCCGAACGCCAAGAGCCGCTGCCGGCGAGGCCCAGAGGCTACCGGCAAAGGCGAGTGCGGCAAGTACCCATGCTATGTGTTTTGTTTTTTTCACAGCCACGTCGGGTGGTTATGCAAAACCCGTGCTGCCGGGAAAGCCCCGGCCCCCCATCCGGCCGCCTAATCGAGCAATTTGCGCTTCTTGATCTTCTCGATCAGGGTTGTGCGCTTGATGCCCAACAGTTCCGCGGCCTTGTTCTTGACGCCCTCTGCGGCGTCAAGCGCCTCCAAGAGCAACTTGTCTTCCATGGATTCAAGAAATTCCTTCAATCCCGTCGACTTGTCATTCATATCCTGCAAGGTGGGCCAGGCAAATCCTGCCGGGCGAACCTGGACCTCCGCAACCGTGCGCAGGGGCTTTTCCCCGATGTCTTCCCAGATCTTGTCGGGCAGGTCCTCGGGAGCCACTTCCGCATTATCGCAAAGAATGGAAAGCCGCTCCATGAAATTTTCCAGCTCGCGAACGTTGCCGGGCCAGGAATAGGTCAGGAACATTTCCTTGACCTTGCCGCCCAGCTTGAGCCTGACCCGATCCTTTTCCGAGCAAAAGCGCCCCAGGAAATGCTCGGCCAGGGTAATGATGTCGCCGTCGCGCTCGCGCAGGGGCGGCAGATGCATGGGAATGACGTTGAGCCGGTAGAACAGGTCCTCGCGGAAACGCCCGGCCTTGACCTCTCCCTCCAGGTCCCGGTTGGTGGCGGCAACCACGCGCACGTCCACCTTCTTGATCTGGGTGCCCCCCACCCGCTCGATCTCCTTTTCCTGAAGCGCGCGCAGGATCTTGACCTGCAGGCTCAGATCCATCTCCCCTATCTCATCCAGAAAGATGGTGCCGCCGTCGGCAAGCTCGAACCGGCCCGGGCGGGAACGAATGGCGTGGGTAAAGGCCCCCTTTTCATGGCCGAAAAGCTCGGACTCCAGCAGTTCCTTGGGAATGGCCCCGCAGTTGATGGGCACAAATGGCTTTTCCCTGCGCTTGCTGTTGCGGTGCAGGGCGCGGACCAGAAGCTCCTTGCCGGTGCCGGACTCGCCGGTGACCAGCACGGTGCTTTCCGTCGGGGCAACTTTTTCAAGAATCCTGAACACCTCGGCGAGAGCCGGGCTGCTACCGATGATACCGTCCAATTTGAGAGCCATCGGACCTCCGATCGAAGTGTATGGGTCGTTAGGATTTCCAACGCAGCACGGGGCTCCAACCAAACTGCGTGCGTTCTTATCCTCACTGTCAATCAAATGACGGTTTGTCAAGGTTCTCTTGAATTTTTTTAGAAAAAATGTGCAAGAAAGCGGTGCGTTTAGAACGCGTTCCCCTTCCCCGCCAGGGAAAAATTCAATCCAAAAACAGGAACCGGACCACACCCGTCGGAATTAAACATCGTAAAATCAATATATTAAGGATTCATCCGGCATAAAAAAAGACCCGCCCACAAGGACGGGTCTTGAACATGCGTAGTGCTTCCGCTAGCTGCGGCGGATGATCTCCTTGGCCGGAACCAAGGCGGTGGCTGCGGCGGAAACGATGTTCCCGGCAACGCCCGGTCCGTCACCGGCCACGAACAGGCCTTCCACGGAAGTTTCCAGTTGGTCGCTGGTGTCCACCTGGGTGGCGAAGAACTTGATTTCCGGCGCGTACAGCAGGGTCTCGTCGTTGGAGACGCCGGGAACCACCTTGTTGAGCTGCTCCAGCCCGTCCACCAGGTTGGTGACGATGCGCTCGGGCAGGGCCATGGCGATATCGCCGCAGACCACATCCTTGAGCGTGGGCTCGATGTAGCTGTTCTTGATGCGGTTCCAGGTGGAACGACGGCCGCGCTTGAGGTCGCCGAAGCGCTGCAGGATGGGCCTGCCGCCGCCGATGATGGTGGCCAGGCGGCCGATGGATTCGCCGTAGGCCTGGTTGTCCTCCACCGGGTCGGTGAGCACCACCTTGGACAGGAAGGCGAAGTTGCAGTTGTCCGACTTCTTGTCCATGTAGGCATGGCCGTTGACGCAGACGAAGTCCTGGTAGTTTTCCACGGCCACGAACCCGCCGTAGTTGGTGCAGAAGGTGCGGGTCTGGTCGTCGTACTTGTTGGTGCGCACGAAGAAGGTCGGGTCGTAGATGATGTCGCAGAGATCCTGCATGATCTCGTTGTGCACCTCCACGCGCACGCCCACCTCGATGCCGCGCTGGGACACGTTGATGCCGTGCCCCTTGACCACGGAGGCCACCCATTCCGCGCCGACGCGTCCCGGAGCCAGGATCACGTTGCCGGCCTGGTATTCGCCCCGGTTGGTTCTCACCCCGGTGACCTTGCCGTTTTCGACCATCACGTCCTTGACCTCTTCGGAGGTGTGGAAGGTGACGCCCTTTTCCTGGATATAGTCGGCCATGGCGGCGATATGGTTCGGCAGGTTGTCCGAGCCCAGGTGCTTCTGCTTGATGAGCAGCAGGTCGATGCCGTGCTTCTTGGCCTCCTTGCGGATGCCGTGGGCCTCGTCCCGGTTGGTGGGGTAAACCTTTCCGTCCATGTTGAAGCGGTTGAAGATATCTTCGGTTTCATCGATGAGCTTGTTGGCTTCGGACATGGACATGAACTGGGTCAGGTCGGTCTTGCCCAGCTTGGGAATGAAATTCAGCTTGCCGTCGGAAAAGAGCCCTGCTCCGCCCACGCCGCACAGGATGTGGCAGGGACGGCACTTGACGCAGTTCTTCTCCCCGGTGATGGGACAGTGGCGCTTGAGGGAAGGCTTGCCCTTCTCAATGACGAGCACGTCGAGATTGGAATGCTCGCCCAGATAGTAGGCGGCAAAGAGCCCGGCCGGGCCGCCACCCACGATAATGACATCGTAATCCGTTTTCACAGGCTTGTTGGGAGCCATTGTTTGATCCTCCATGGACGCAAGTATGGCCCATCTGCTTTGCGCAAACCGGCGCGCAGACGGGCCATAGTTTACATTAGTACCTGATTCGGAAAAGCGTCAAGGGAAAACTTACGGAACCAAACGAAGTTTTCTTAATAATTGTCCGCAACCGCCACCATATCTAGATTCATGGCATACTGAGGAGAACCGCCATGAGACACGCTTTGCTCTGCATCCTTCTGCTGGCCCTGCCCGCCCTGGCCGCGGCCGCGGACTACACGGTGGACGTGAACACGGACAAGGCCTTTCGGGGCACCACCCTCTTTGCCGAGACCATGGACCCGAAGCACCCCAGGATCGTGGAGGTGGACATGGACGGGGCCGTGGTCTGGGAATATGCGATCCCGACCGAAATCGTGCGCGGCGGGCACCCCGGCCAGGCAATGGACATCGAATGGATCCCCGAGACCGACACCATTCTCTTCGTCATGCCGCTCAAAGGCATCTACGAAGTCGACCGAAACAAACAGATCGTCTGGAAGCACCTGACCAAGCGGGTCTCCCACGACGCGGACAAGCTGCCGAACGGGAACATCCTCTACTCCTTTGCCTGGGAGCGGGAAAACGACACGCAGGTCTTCGAGATCACCCCCGACGGAAAAGAGGTCTGGCACTGGCGGGCCGTCGAACACATCGCCCCGTCCGAGCGACGCCACAAGGGGCCGGTGCGCCAGGACGGATTCTGCCACGTGAACGGGGTCATGCGCCTGGACAACGGGCAAACCCGCATCAGCATGCGCAACTTCAACATGGCCGTGGAAGTGGACCAAAAAGGGACCATCGTCTGGTCGCTGCGGGAACTGAGCAACGGCAAGGAGGCCCGCAACATCCACGACCCGCGCACCCTGCCGAACGGAAACATCATCCTGTCCACCCACGGGCCGCAGCGGATCTTCGAGGTCACCCGCGACGGCAGGCTGGTCAACTGCCGCAGGGACAAAAACATCCATCTGGTGCGCAGCCACCAGGTCCTGCCCAACGGCAACATCCTGTGCACGGACGCGGACAAACTCATGGAACTGACCCCGGACCTGCGGGAAATCGTCTGGCAACTTCGAAAGCCCGGCGTGGACATCCGCAAGCTGTACACCAAGGGGAAGGTGGGGCCCGGCGACCCGCGCGAAGTGGGGTTCTACAAGGCGGAACGCATCCCGCCCAGGCAATAGGCCAGCAAAAGGCCCCCGCTCTGTCGAGCGGGGGCCTGTTCATGACATTTCCCGATGGCTTAAACCATCATATTCAACAAATACCCGGTCATCTCGTCATTGGCCCTGACGACCGAGGCGTTGGCCGCATAGGCGTTTTCGGTGGTCATCATGGAGACCATCTCGCGTCCCAGGTCCACGTTGCTGGTCTCGCGGCCTTCGAAGACCGCGCCCGGCGAGGTGTCCCTGGTCAGGGACGCAACACGCACCCCCTGGTCCGAAGGGCCGGATTCCAGGTTGGCGCGGGAGGCCTGAAAACCATCGGTGTTCACGTTGGCGATGTTGTTGGCCGCCACCTGATGCACCGAGGCATGGGCGCTCAAAGCCGAAAGATTCACATCCATACTCATACAGTCAACATACGCCCTTCCATCTGGATGCGCAAGTCCACCCGCCACACACGGTCCCTGGCGCTTCAAAAATGCGCGAGTGCAAGGCGCAAGAAAAAATCAGCCCCGGAGCGTATCAAGAATACGCGAGGAGCTGACTTTTGCGCGGCAACACCGCAGGCGTGCGTTTTTCAAGCGTCGGCTATTCACTTTCTATGCAGGCAAAGGCCGAATGATTGTGAATGGACTCGTAGCTCTCCACTTCGACCCGATACCAGGTGATCTGCGGATGCTCGGCGAGGCCGCGCGCGGCCTCGCGCACCACGTCCTCCACAAAGCACGGATTGGCAAAGGCCGCTTCCGTGACGTACTTCTCGTCCTCGCGCTTGAGCAGGGAATAGACCCGGCAGGACCCGGCCGACTCCGCGATCTCGATGATATCCTCCAGCCAGACGAACCCATCGAACCGGCAGCGGATGCGCACCACGGCCCGCTGGCTGTGCGCGCCCTCGTCGCTGATGGCCTTGGAGCACGGGCATACGGTCATGACCGGCACGTCCGCGCCCAGGGTGAAGATCAGCTTGCCGTCGCGCAGCTCCCCTTCCACCTGGCACTTGTAATCCATGAGCCCGCCCGCCTTGCTTGCGGGGGAAACCTGGCGCAGGAAATAGGGGAACACGAACCGGCAATGGGCGCTGCGGGCCTCGAGGCGGTCCGCGATATCGGCCAGGAGCTTCTTGAAGGACGCGTAGTCCAGCTCCTCGGCCCACCCTTCCAGGGCCTCCACGAACCGGCTCATGTGCGTGCCCTTGAAGTGGGCGGGCAGATCCACGGAGAGGTCCACCTTGGCCACGGTGTGTTGGCGGCCCTTTTCGCGGTGGCGGACAATGATGGGCAGCCGGATATCCTTGACCCCCACCCTGTCGATGGGCAGGGAGACCCCGGGCTGTCCGCTCTGAACGTCTTCCATATTCTTCTTTGTATCTGTCATTATCTTAGATCAGATCCCTGCCCGTGGTGGTCAGGGAGAGGTTGCCGTGCTTGACGCCCTTGGTGGATATGAGTTTCTGGCCGAGCTTCTTGATCTGCTCCGCCTCGCCTTTGAGAACAATGACCTCCAGGCAGTTGTGATGATCCAGATGGATATGCAGCGTGGTCTGGATAGCGTCGTGGTGATCGTGCTGAATTTCGGTCAGGCGCTGGGCCAGGCCGCTCTGGTGGTGGTCATAAACCAGGGTCAGGGTGCCCGCCAGCTCACCGGAGGCATCCTCCCACTCCTTCTGGACCAGGGTGTTGCGAATCAGATCGCGAATGGCCTCGGAACGGGTCTGGTAGCTGCGTTCCCTGCACAGGCTGTCGAATTTTTCCAGCAGGTCGGAATCCAGGGACACGCCAAATCGGATCGTCTTGCCCATGAGTTTCTCCTGATATTTATAGAGTTATTTCCCAGAGATTAACGGTTGCATTCTGCCCGCAAAGGGCGACCTTTTCCGTCGTTATCTTGTTTGTATGGAACCCGTCGGCCTCAAGCTCTTCCCATACGGGCCGGGACACGGTGCGCACGGGTTCGCCGATCCAGATCTTCCCGCCTTCCGCAAGGGAGGACCGGAACAGAAGCTTGAGGGGCTCGAAAAACCGCTTTTCATAAAGCACATCACCACCCCAGATGAAATCGAAACAATGATCCCTGAAAGCGGGACGCCGCCAATCCATGACCGTCCACAGGGGCTGGCGCACCTTGTTGACCCGCCCGTTGTGCAGGGCGAAACGAACGGCGGGCCATTCGTAGTCGAAGGCCACCACTTCCGCGCCCAGGTCCGAGGCGATCATGCCGGTCAGCCCCAGGCCGCAGCCCAGGTCCAGGCAACGCCTGCCGCGAAGGACTTCGGCGTTGCGCACCAGCCAGCGGCCGAGCAGCACGCTGGCGGGCCAGAGCTCCACCCAGTAGGGCAGCCGCTCGTCATCGCCCATGGAGGCCTCGTCCATGGCTTCCCACAGAGCCTCCAGGTCGCTGGCGCGATCCAGGCGCCAGGTACGGCCCTCGACCTCCACGCTGACCCGGTGCCCGGGCTCATCCACAAGGCCGGAAGTTTTTTTTCTCGTTTCAAGATCCATGATGGTCGAATATATTACCCAGTGTAGTAGCATTGTCAAACCCAATGGTAACACTTTTTGCAAATCTTTTACATCTCCGAGAGTTGAATAGCGCGCGCATTTTCGGACATGTCCCCTTTTTTCGATCCTTAGGAACCGAAGTCTCTCCTTGCTTGTCATTTTTTTGACAGCTAGCAAACAAAATTGCGAAAAATAATGCCGCAAAGAGGAAAGCGTCATTATTTTTACAGTTTCCAAGACCATGATTCGGTGGTAGTGACAGCCCTGTCTAAGATAGTAATACCAACAACTCAGGAGGTTGTAACATGGTTCCTGCAGATTTGAAATATTCCAAGTCCCACGAGTGGGTTCGCATCGAAGGCGACATCGCGACCGTGGGCATCACCGACTTCGCACAGGGCCAGCTGGGCGACCTGACCTTCGTGGAGCTGCCCGAAGTGGGTGACACATTCGAACAGGGCGCTGAATTCGGTTCCGTGGAATCCGTGAAGGCCGCCAGCGAAGTGTACTGCCCGGTGGGCGGCGAGGTCGTCGAGATCAACGAAGCGCTCGAAGACGCCCCCGAGAAGGTCAACGAATCCCCGTTCGAAGAGGGATGGCTGATCAAGCTCAAGATTTCGGGCGAGCCCGAAGGGCTGCTCGACGCCGACGGCTACCAGGCCCTCATCGAATCCGAAGCGTAGACGAACTTCCGGGCGGCTCTTGCGGGCCGCCCTTTTTCTTCCCTTCTCCGTTTACCCAAAAGAGGAAACGCAATGCCCTATGTTCCGCACACTCCGGACGAAGTCCGGGAAATGCTGGCCACCATCGGCGTCGGCTCAGTGGAAGATCTCTTTGCCGAAATCACCGAGGACATGCGGCCGCAAAGTTTCGACGTCCCCGAAGGCCTGAGCGAAATGGAAGTGCTTGCCAAGCTGGAAGGCATGGCGGCAAAGAACGCCACGGACCGCATCAGCTTCCTGGGCGCAGGCTTCTATGATCATTATATACCTGCAGCCGTGGACGCGCTGACCATGCGCGGCGAATTCTACACGGCCTACACCCCCTACCAGCCCGAGGCCAGCCAGGGCACCCTGCAGGCCATCTTCGAATACCAGACATCGGTCACCAGGCTGCTGGACATGGACTGCTCCAACGCCTCGGTCTACGACGGCGGCACCGCGCTCTACGAGGCGCTGATGATGGCCGTGCGCAAGACCAAGCGCCGCAAGGTGGTGGTCAGCGAAGCCCTGAACCCCATCTACCGGGTCATGCTCGCCTCCTACACCTCGAACCTGAACATCGAACTCGTCACCGTGCCGCACAAGAACGGCAAAACCGACATCGAGGGCATCAAGGCGGCCCTGGACGACACCACCGCTGCGGTCATGGTCCAGAACCCGAACTTCTTCGGCTCCATCAACGACTTCACCGATCTGTTCGCCGCCGCCCATGAAAAAAAGGCTGTGGGCATCATCTCCTGCTACCCGGTGCTCCAGACCCTGCTCAAGACCCCGGGCCAGATGGGCGCGGACATTGCCGTGGCCGAAGGCCAGAGCCTGGGCCTGCCCCTTTCCTTCGGCGGCCCGTACCTGGGCATCATGACCTGCACCCAGAACATGGTCCGCCAGATCCCCGGCCGCATCGTGGGCCGCACCCAGGACAAGGAAGGCCGCACCGGCTACGTGCTGACCCTGCAGGCGCGCGAACAGCACATCCGCCGCCAAAAGGCCACTTCCAACATCTGCTCCAACCAGTCGCTCTGCGCCCTGCGCGCCTTGGTGCACATGTGCGCCCTGGGCGAAATGGGCCTCAAGCGGGCGGCGCGTCTCTCCGTGGAGCGGGCGCACCTGTGCGCGGAAAAACTCACGGCCATCGACGGCGTGGAAATGCTCACGGACGGCCCCTTCGGCAACGAATTCGCCGTGACCCTGCCGGTGAACGCCTTTGAAATCATCACCAGGCTCACGGAACGCGGCTATGTGCCGGGCTTCCCGCTGGGACGCTACTACGAGGGACTGGAAAACGGCCTGCTGGTGGCCTGCACCGAAAAGACCAGCGAGGAACAGATCGGCATCCTGACCGAGATGATCAAGGGGGCGCTGCGATGAAAACCATATTCGAACAATCCGTGGCCGGACGCGAAGGCTGCTGGCCCTGCGACGGCAAGGCGGAAGAGACCTATATTCCCAAGGAACTGCTGCGCGACGGCGAGATAGGCCTGCCCTCCGCGGGCGAGCTGGACGTGGTGCGCCACTTCACCAAGCTCTCCCAGCGCAACTTCGGCGTGGACGGCAACTTCTATCCGCTCGGCTCCTGCACCATGAAGTACAACCCCAAGTTCACCGAGGTGGTGGCCGCCATGCCCGGGTTCACCCGGCTGCATCCGGTGCTGCCCCAGCTCCAGGGCGCGGGGGGCCTGTGCCAGGGCGCGCTGGAGGTCATGCATGAGACCGAACGCCTGCTCTGCGAGATCACGGGCATGCACGCCTACACCCTGCATCCCATGGCGGGTGCGCACGGCGAGCTCACCGGCGTGATGCTCATGGCCGCCTACCACAAGGACAAGGGCAACAAGAAAACCAAGATCATCGTTCCCGACTCGGCCCATGGCACCAACCCTGCCTCGGCAGCCATCGCCGGCTACGAGGTGGTTTCCATCGAGTCCCGCGACGGCATCGTGGACCCGGAAGCCCTGCGCGCGGTGCTGGACGACCAGGTGGCGGGCATGATGATGACCTGTCCCAACACCCTGGGCCTGTTTGAAAAGAACCTGCCCGAGATCGTGAGGATGCTGCGCGAAGTGGACGCCCTGCTCTACTACGACGGCGCCAACCTCAACGCCATCATGGGCAAGATGCGCGTGGGCGACGCGGGCTTCGACATCGTGCACCTCAACCTGCACAAGACCTTTGCCACCCCGCACGGCGGCGGCGGTCCCGGCTCCGGCCCGGTGGGCGTTTCCAAGCGAGTGGAGCCCTACCTGCCCATCTCCCGGGTGCAGAAACTCGAGGACGGCCAGTTCTTCCTGGATTACGACTATCCCAAGTCCATCGGCTACGTGGCCCCGTTCTACGGCAACTTCGGCGTGTACCTGAAGGCCTACGCCTACATCCTGCGCCTGGGCGGCGCCGGCCTGACCCGCGCCACGGAAAACGCGGTGCTGAGCGCCAACTACATGCGCAAGCGCCTCGAAGACCATTTCGAGATCCCCTACAACCGCACCTGCATGCACGAGTTCGTGGCCAGCGCGGTGCGCCAGGCCGAAAAGGGCGTCCACGCCCTGGACGTTGCCAAGGCGCTGCTGGACATGGGCCACCACGCCCCCACGATCTACTTCCCGCTCATCGTCAAGGAGTGCATCATGGTCGAGCCCACGGAAACCGAGAACAAGGCCACCCTTGACTGCTTCGTGGACGACCTCATCGCCATCGCCGAAATGACCGACACCGATCCGGAGACCCTGCAACGGGCCCCGGTGACGCTTCCGGTGACCAGGCTGGACGAAACCCTTGCCGCACGCGGCATGGTGCTCACAGAGGACATGGGCAAATGACGTACGACATCGTTGTCATCGGCGCGGGACCGGGCGGCTACGACGCCGCCTGCGAAGCCGCCGAAGCCGGGCTCAAGACCGCTTTGGTGGAAAAGGCCGACCTGGGCGGCACCTGCCTGAACAGGGGGTGTATCCCCACCAAGGTCATCCTCGGCGCAACCGCCGCCGTGGAGGAGCTGGCCGCGCAGGCCAAGATGAAAATCGCCTCCGGCCACATCGACATCGACTTCCCGGCCCTGCAGGACCGCAAGGACAAGCTTGTCGGCGGCACGCGCAAGGCCATGGCCCAGAAGCTCAAGACCCTGGGCGTGGATCTCTATCCCGGCTCGGCCATGATCGCGGCCCCGGGCATCGTCAAGGTGGCCGGCGAGGAACTGGCCTCCCTGGAATACAGGCACCTGATCATTGCCACCGGGTCCAGGCCCATCTTCTTCCCGGGCCTGGAGCCCGAGGGCGAGGCGGTCATGGACTCCAACGGCTTCCTGGCCCTGGAAAAGATGCCCGAATCCCTCATCGTCATCGGCGCGGGCTTCATCGGCCTGGAAATGGCCCAGGCCGCGCACCGGCTCGGCGCCAAGATCCATGTCATCGACGCCATGGACCGGGTGGCCCCGGCCGAGGATCCGGAGGTTTCCAAGGCGCTCCAGTCCATTTTCAAACGCTGGAAATGGGACATGCGCCTGGGCGTGCGCGTCGAATCCGTGAAGACCGAAAACGGCCGCGCCGTGCTCACCCTTGAGGGCGGCGAAGTCATCGAGGCGGAAAAGGCCCTTGTGGCCGTCGGCCGCGGCCCGGTCACCGAAGGGTTGGAAGCCGAAAAGGCGGGCGTGAAGCTGGAGCGCGGCTTCATCCAGGTGGACGAAAACCTGCAGGCCGCCCCCAACGTCTATGCCGTCGGCGACGTCAACGGCATCATCCAGCTGGCCCACGCCGCCAGCCACCAGGCCGCCTACGTGGTGAAATGCATCGCGGGCAGGGTGGACGGTCCCTACCAGTCCGGGCCGGTGCCGTCCGTGCTCTACGGATCGCCCGAGGCCATGCGTGTGGGCGTCATGCCTTCGGAGCTCTCGGAAGCGGGCAGGCCCGTGCGGATCTCCAAGTTCCCGCTGGCGGGCAACCCCATGGCCCAGGCCCACGCATCCACCCAGGGTTTCGTGAAGGTTGTCTGGTCCGGGGATACCGTGGTGGGCGTCACGGCCGTGGGCTTCGACGTCTCCCGGCTGACAACTCCCGCCACCATGATCGTGCAGGAAGGCTGGACCGTGGACGACATCCACAAGACCATCTTCCCGCACCCGTCCCTTGACGAGGCGCTGCTCGGCGCGCTCAAGGCCGAACGCTCCGAAGTGTAATAAGACCTAATAAGAGGGGGAGGGATTATGTCCCTCCCCCTCATTCTCACACTTCTTCACTTGATATATACCTTTTTAGATGCGGAAAAAGATCTTCTTGAACGACATCAAACGTATTATTGCTTGCCAGTAGCACATCATCTCTAGCGATTTTTAACCGTTTAAGATATGGAACCACAATATTCTCAACAGTCTTAACAAACTCTATAAGATCGTACCTTGAATTTGGGATCTTATACCCTTTCGAATTACTGGCAATTATCACTCCAACATCTCTCAATTCAGCGATAACACTGGACATCAATTTTCGTTTTGTTATCTCTGGAAATCCTATCGATGATAAATGTTCAATAATCATGTCAGAGTATATATAACTGTGCTCAGAGCTAGTTTTGTAATTATCAAGCAAGTAAACCAACGTTTCAACCTTTAGCCGCGTATCATCGTCACTGTTGTCAGAATAATTATTAATATAATTAAGAGCCTTACCAAGACATAAATCACTAATTATTTGATCTGTAAATTGATCCCCATCAAGTTTTGATATATCTAAAGGATCAAAGCATTGCGGCGGCCAAGAGTAAGTATAAATTCTCTTATTTCTTAAAAAATCAAGTATCCTTTTATCTTCTTTCCCCTCAAATACTCTTAAATATGTCCCAGAGATAATATCTGCCATCTGGACGCATTGACTATCTTTACTATCTACATAATTGAATTTTAAATTTTGAATTAAATTATTTTCAAAATTTCGCTTTAAATATTTTTCAAATCCATTCATAAACTCTTTGTAACCATGTTTATCTGAATTTATTTCAACGCTGGCCAAAGGTTTACAAATCTGTTTATACAAACAGCCATTAATGTACTTATAAAATGATTTCTTGAACCTTAACCCAGAATCCATAAAAATCTTGCTCTTATCAACCACAACAGAACAATAACTAAAGTTAAACTTAGCGATACTTTTAAGGATATCTTCTCTTCTTCTTGTATTTTTCCCTATTCGTGAAGATTTAAGCTCAGCTCCACCAAAATATTTTTCAGAAAGTTCCCTTATTGTATTCTCAGAATCTTCAACATCCTCTTCCTTAAAAATAGCAGCAGTCAAAACATAATAATTACTGACACCTGATTTGCCGATTTCGATACTGGTATCTCCAGCTTCATCCACAAAGACACACCTCTTCTCCCAGTAGCTAACCATTTACACCTCCAAATGAAGGCAATCATAATTCGTCGATCAACTAAAGACAATTACATTCCTATATACGCACTCTATACTCATTTTATAAATCTCCAGCCCCTCAAAAAAAAAGAGGGAAACCTTTTAAAAAGGTTTCCCTCTCGCGCTCTCCTTTCCAAAATTTTCTGGCGACGGCTATGCCGTTCCCAACTACACCGCCTTTTCCCTCAAACGCCCACAGGCGTCGTAATTCCTGGCGTTCATGACAAATTCACGCACCCGGTCGAGGGGGTAGTTATAGAACATGAATTCCTTGAGCCTGTTGAAGCAATAATGGTGCACGATGGCGTCCTGCACCACATAGCCCTTCATGCCGTGCTCGTTCATGACCCGGTTCATCATGGATTCGTCGAAACACTTTTCCTGGTCCAGAAACCAGGCCTCATTGAGCGGCAGGGGATGGTATTTCTCGGCCAGACGGTCGTCAAAGCACACGCAGTTGATACTGATATGCGCCTTGGGTCCGGAGAACTCGAAAACAGGATCATCAAGCCCACTCACGAACCGTTCGATGAGATTGTCGTTGAGCACGCTGTCCCAGATCACATCATGCAACTTCTCATTGCTCCCGATATGTCCGGCCCTGACCAGGGCGTCTCCCATGGTGGAGCCGTACCGCTGCATCATAAACGGGATAAGCGGCTGGATTCCCATGGTATTGATGGGCACCAGCGGCGCAACAAAGGCCACGTCCTTTTCATGGCGCGTGGCCGCATATTGCTCCATGACCTTCTCGAGCCAGCCGGGGGTGAAGAACATGTCGTCATCGGTCTTGATGATCGGATGCCCCCAGTGCTCCTCCACAATGGAATTGATGAACAGGGGAACGCAGGGATGGTGCCCCACCGGGCTGCAATGCAGAATCTGGGCGTTGGGATTCCTGCGGGCAAAATTGTCGCAGATCAACTTGCGGTCCGGCCCCACGTGGTTGCAGCAGATATACACGGCCTTGAACCTGGAAAGATTCGTGTGTTGCTCCAAGGTCCTGAGGCTAAGTAGAAAGACATCCACCGGGTGGGCCGGGGAGGTCAGCATCATGAAGACGGGTCGTTTATCGGGCTTGCTTGCCGGGGCCATGCACACACTCCTATGTATGAAAAACCACAGGGTCGAAGAATTGACGATTCCTTTCAGTTGGCAAAGACGTTTGCAACCCGTGTGCCACGCTTTGCAGGCGCAGAAGGCATAACCTGGCAGGCGGCACGCATCGTGCATTGGTCGCCCGGCAAGAAGATTTTTCACGCACAAGGAGCATCCCATGCCAAGCCTGGAAGAAATAAAACGGGTAAACAGCATCACCAACAAGATGATGGCCACCCAATCCACCGGCCAGGTCATGAGCTACCCTGAACAGATAACGCTCATGCCCCTGCAGGTCTGCAACTATAAATGCATCATGTGCAATGAATGGAAGGCCAGGGAAAAACCGGAAATGTCACCGGAGCTGCTGGAAAAGATCCGGCACGTGCTTCCCTTTGTGCGCACCCTGTTCATCACGGGCGGGGAACCCCTCATGTACCGGCATCTGGAAAGCCTGCTGTCCATGGGCAGCGAAGCCGGCTGCGACCTGTGGATGGTCAGCAACGGCGCGCTGCTCGACGAAAGACGGCGGGACATGCTCATGACCCACGGCCTGAAACGGCTCAAAATAAGCCTGGATGCCGCAAAGAACAGCACCTACAAGGCCATTCGCGGCGGAAATTTCTTCAAAGTCATAAGAAACATAGCCCAGCTTTACCAGACCAAGGTGGAACGGGGACTGGAATTTCCCGAGGTACAGCTCGGATTCGTGGCCATGCGCAAGAACATCGCGGAACTTCCCCGGCTGGTGGTCATGGCTTCGGAACTCGGTGTGAAAAACATCTATGTCAGCTACATGGGTGTCCAGAACGAGGAGTCCATTCCCGAATCCCTCTATTTCTATCAGGACATGAGCGACGAATACATGCAGGCCGCAACCGAAGCGGCCATGCGGCACGGCGTTCTGCTGGAATTGCCGCCGCTCTTTTCCGCAGAGCCCTCCCCCGAACATGTCTTCGACCGAAGCAGCGAGCTCTGTCACGAGCCCTGGCGCAACCTGTTCATCCGCCCGGACGGGCGATGCAACCTCTGCTGCGGCGGCGGAGGCGGTTGCGGCAACCTCAATGAAACGTCCTTCAAAGAGATGTGGAACCATCCGGCGCGGGTTCACGCCCGGGAAAAGGTCAACACCGACACCCCTCCCAAGCTCTGCCTGTCCTGCAAGACCGTCAAGCAGACCCCGCAGGACATCGGCACCCATTTCAACAACAAGCGTCTTCGCGAGGCCGCCCTGGAATGGGGAGAAAAAACCGGCCTGCTTCCCAAAAACGCGGCATAAGTCCGAAAAACAGGAAGGCGAACCAAGCGGTTCGCCTTTTTCATGCCCACAAACTATTTCCAAATCTTAAACGCTTATTCAGAGAAACACATTTTTCTTGTAACATCAGAAGATAAAGCCAATAAAAGACCCTCAACCCCACCGTGAATTGCGCCTTTTCCGGTCTTTTTTTGGCAAAAGAAACTTTCCCCCTAGCTGTACCCCCTTGCTTTTCTTCAAAACCGGGATATATTGCTCAGTAAATTATTGAGGGTCGCCTTGGAACATTCCGGGGAACACAGTACAAGGGGCCCCGAGTCATGGCGTGGCAGCAATGCCCACGCTTTATTTCGCACGTATACGTTTGAGATAAATTTCACAATCTTAGGGGCGTGAAAATATCGTCAAAACACCCGGAACCGAGAGAGGAAAGGTGGGAAACCGCTGCCGCCAAGGGATTTCATGATGTTGAAAATCTCACTTGATACTATGGACAGGTAAGTGTATGACTCTTACCGTCCGTATGATATATACGGGCGATTTCCTGCACCCCAAGCAGGAGATCTCCGCCGGAGAGACATTGTTTTCTGAGGCTGAAGCATCCCCCAATATCTCTATCCACTGTGCCCATGGCACGCCAAACGTCCAAAAGGCTCCCCTAGGGGAGACCGTTGGGAATTGATATGCAAACAGTCAATCTCACCGACACCGTCGACAGAACATTCATGGAAAAGGTGATGGAAGAAAGCGGACAGGTCCTGTCGCAGTGCTACCAGTGCGGCAACTGTACCGCGAGCTGTCCGTACACCTTTGGCTTCGACATTCCCGTCAGCAGGGTGATGCGGCTCGTACAGACCGGCCAGAAGAAGGCCGTGCTCGAAAGCTCCTCCATCTGGCTCTGTGCTTCCTGCACCTCCTGCACAACCCGCTGTCCGAACAACATCGACGTGGCCTGCGTCATGGATGTTCTGCGGCACATCGCCCGCCGCGAGGGCTTCGTCAAGGAACGCCGGGTCAAGGCATTCTTCGATTCCTTCCTGGATTCGGTGCGCAAGCACGGCCGCGTGTTCGAAATCGGCCTCATGGTCGATTACGTCTGCAAGACCGGTCGTTTCTGGACCGACATGGACCTGGGCCCCAAGATGCTGCCCAAAGGAAAAATGTCGCTGAGGCCTCACGATATCAAGGGCAAGGACGCCATCGCCCGCATTTTCAAGCGTTTTGAAGAGGAGAACAAATAATGAGCAAGCTCTCCTATGCATACTATCCGGGCTGTTCGGGCCAGGGTACTTCCATGGAATACGAAGCATCCACTCGCGGCCTGTGCGAGGCGCTGGACATCGAACTCAAGGAAATCCCGGACTGGAGCTGTTGCGGTTCCACTCCGGCTCACGCCTGCGACCACGTTCTTTCGGCCGCCCTTTCCGGGCGCAACCTGGCCCTGGCCGCCGACATGGGGGAAGACTGCGTGCTCACCCCCTGCCCCAGCTGCCTGACCAACCTGAAGAACGCGGGCCGGCACATCGCCCACAGCGATGATTTCAAGGCTAAGGTCAACAAGCTCCTGGACGAGCCCATCAACGAAGTGCCGGACGTCAAGTCCGTGCTGCAGATCCTCTTTGAAGACCTGGGCCCCGAGGGACTCAAGGACAAGATCCTCAAGCCCCTCAAGGGACTCAAGGTGGTCACCTACTACGGCTGCATCCTGACCCGTCCCCCCAAACTCATGGAGTTCGACAGCGAAGAGAACCCCATCAGCATGGACGAGCTCATGAAGGCCGCCGGCGCCGAAGTGCTGCCCTTCCCGCTCAAGACCGAGTGTTGCGGCGCATCCCACGGCGTGGCCCGCAAGGACCTGGTAATGAAGCTTTCCGGCAAGCTGCTGGACATGGCCGCACAGCTCGGCGCGGACGCCGTGGTCACGGCCTGCCCCCTGTGCCAGATGAACCTGGACCTCAGGCAGGGCCAGGTGAACCAGGCCAACAAGACCAGCTACAAGCTGCCGGTCTTCTACTACACCCAGCTCCTCGGCTGGGCCATGGGCCTGCCCCAGGCGCAACTCGGCCTGGATAAGCTGTGCGTGGACCCCATGCCCGCACTGAACGGCATCGCCAAGAAAGAGGACGCGGCATAAAACCGCGGGAGTCACACAATGAAAATCGGAGTTTTTGTCTGCCACTGCGGCAGCAACATTGAAGGCACGGTGGATACCAAGACGGTTGCCGAGGCTGCTCTCGACTTCCCCGAGGTGAGCTTTGCCACCGATACCATGTACGCCTGTTCCGAGCCGGGACAGGACGGCATCATCGAGGCCATCAAGGAACACAGGCTCGACGGCGTGGTGGTCGCATCCTGCACCCCGCGCATGCACGAGCCCACCTTCCGCAAGACCCTGGAACGCGCGGGCCTGAACCCCTACATGTTCGAAATGGCCAACATCCGCGAGCACGTCTCCTGGATCGGCAAGGACCGCGAGGCCAACACCAACAAGGCCACGGACCTGGTGCGCATCGCGGTTGAAAAGCTGCGCCGCAACCGCCCGCTCACTCCCAAGGAGTTCGACATCAACCGCCGCGTGCTGGTCATCGGCGGGGGCGTCGCGGGCATCCAGGCGGCACTGGACTGTGCCGAGGCCGGCCTCGAGGTGATCATGGTGGAGCGCGAATCCACCATCGGCGGCAAGATGGCCAAGCTGGACAAGACATTCCCCACCGTGGACTGTTCGAGCTGTATTCTCGGCCCCCGCATGGTCGAGATCGCCCAGCACCCGAACATCACCCTCTATGCCTACTCGGAAGTGGAAAGCACCTCCGGCTACGTGGGCAACTTCGAGGTCCAGGTCCGGAAAAAGGCCACCTACGTGGACTGGAACAAGTGCACCGGCTGCGGCGAATGCGTGGAAAAATGCCCCAGCCGCAAGGCCCCGGACGCCTTCAACGAATACCTGGCCCCGGGACGGGCCATCAACATCCCGTTCCCGCAGGCCATTCCCAAAAAGGCCTATATCCAGGCCGACCACTGCATCAAGCTGACCAAGGACAAGTGCGGCAACTGCGCCAAGATCTGTCCTTCCGGCGCCATCGACTTCACCCAGAAGGACGAGATCATCACCGAGCAGGTGGGGGGCATCATCGCCGCCACCGGGTATGACCTGTTCGACTGGACCGTCTACGAGGAATACGGCGGAGGCCGCTATCCCGACGTGGTCACCTCCCTGCAGTACGAACGCATGCTCTCGGCCTCCGGTCCCACCGGCGGGCACGTCAAGCGTCCGTCCGACGGCAAGGAGCCCCAGAAGGTGGTCTTCATCCAGTGCGTGGGCTCCCGCGACAAGTCCGTGGGACGTCCCTACTGCTCGGGCTTCTGCTGCATGTACACGGCCAAGCAGGCCATCCTGACCAAGGACCACATGCCGAACTCCGAGTCCTATGTCTTCTACATGGACATCCGTTCCCCGGGCAAACTCTACGACGAGTTCACCCGCCGGGCCATGGAGGAATACGGCGCGCAGTACATCCGCGGCCGCGTGGCCATGGTCTACCCGGATGGAGAAGGCCAGCTCATCGTTCGCGGCGCGGACACGCTCATGGGCACCCAGGTGGAGGTCAAGGCTGACCTCGTGGTCCTGGCCGTGGGTGTGGAATCGGCCAAGAACTCCCCGCAGCTGGCCGAGAAGCTGCGCATCTCCTACGATGCCTACGGCTTCTTCATGGAAGGCCATCCCAAGCTCAAGCCCGTGGAGACCAACACCGCCGGCGTGTACCTGGCCGGCGCCTGCCAGGGCCCCAAGGACATTCCCGCGTCCGTGGGCCAGGGAAGCGCCGCCGCCGCCAAGATCATCGGCCTGTTCTCCAAGGAAAAACTGAAAAGCGACCCGCAGACCGCACAGGTGGAGCTCAAGCGCTGCATCGGTTGCGGCAAATGCGCCCAGACCTGCCCCTTCGGCGCCATCAAGCAGACCGAATTCCGGGGCGAAATCAAGGCCGAGGTTCTCGAAACCGTGTGCCAGGGCTGCGGTCTCTGCGCTGCCACCTGCCCCCAGGGCGCGGTGCAGCTCAAGCACTTCACCGACAACCAGATTCTCGCGGAGGTTGACGCCTTATGCCGGTTCTAGAAGGACGCGAACTGAGAATCGTAGGATTCCTTTGCAACTGGTGCTCTTACGGGGGCGCCGACACCGCCGGGGTCGCCCGGTTCGAACAACCCACGGACCTGCGCGTCATCCGCGTCCCATGCTCGGGTCGCATCGACCCGCTCTTTGTGGCCAAGGCGTTCATGAACGGGGCTGACGGCGTGCTGGTTTCCGGCTGCCACCCCCGCGACTGTCACTACGCGGAAGGCAACTTCTACGCGCGCCGCAGGCTGGAAGTGTTCAAAAACGTCATCTCCGTGCTCGGCATCGAGCCGGAGCGGTTCGAATACACCTGGGTCTCGGCCTCGGAAGGCCAGCGCTGGCAGGAAGTGGTGACCAAGTTCACCAAGCAGGTCCACGCGCTGGGTCCCATGGTCTCTGTTCCGGAAGTCTCCCTGGACAGGCTGGCCGCACTCGAACCGGCACAGTCCTAAGGAGTTCCTCATGCTCGACCAACTCAAAGAAACAATCAAGAAGGCGCTCCCCGAGCTGGACTTCGTCATGGGCTGGGGCATGGGCTTTGACGCCCTGCACGCCACCCCGCTGTTCATGTACGAACCCGAAGACGTGGACAAGCTCGTCTGGGGGCCGCTGAACATACAGAACCTGGCCACCTACCTGCCCTCTCTCAAGGGCAAGAAGGTCGGCATCGTGGTCAAGGGCTGCGACAGCCGTTCCGTGGCGGAACTGCTGCAGGAAAAGCTCGTCAACCGCGACGAAGTGGTCATCTTCGGCATGGCCTGCCAGGGCACGGTCAACCTGACCAAGGTCCGCGAAATCGTGGGCAACACCGGCCTTGTCGAGGACGTGAAATACGAAAACGGCAAGCTCACGGTCACGGCCGACGGCCAGCCCCACGAGATGCTCCTCAAGGACGTGCGGGCCGACAAGTGCGGCTACTGCCGCTTCCCCAACGCCGTGATCTCCGACCACTTCGTGGGCGAGGAACGCGCGCCCCAGGTGGAAGAGGACACCTTCGAGGACCTGAAGGAATTCGAATCCCAGTCCTTTGAGGAACGCCGCGACTTCTGGATGAAGGAAATGGACCGCTGCCTGCGCTGCTACGCCTGCCGCAACGCCTGTCCCCTGTGCGTCTGCCGCGACCACTGTGTGGCCCAGAGCCGGGATCCGCACTGGGTCAGCCAGCAGGACGGCATCCGCGACAAGTTCATGTTCCAGATCATTCACGCCACCCACATGGCCGGCCGCTGCACCAACTGTGGCGAATGCGAACGCGCCTGCCCGGTGGACATCCCGGTGCTGCTGCTGAAGCGCAGCTTCAACCGCGCGGTCAAGAACACCTTCGCTTACGACGCAGGGCTCGACGCCGGGGCAACGCCTCCGCTGCTCGCCTTCAAGGTCAACGAAGACAATATCAAGGAAAAGGAATGGTAGCGCCATGGCCAAGTATCTGAAACAAGACGATCTCGGCTCCTGGCTGAAGGAACTGGGCAAGACCTACAAGGTCATCGCGCCCGTGGAGGAAGGCGACGCCGTCATCTTCCGGCCGCTCACGGACGAGCGCACCCTGCGCATCGACCGCCAGGCCACCCAGGGCCCCAAGGGAGTGCTCTTCCCGGCCTGCGAGGAACTGGTCTCCTTCAAGTACGGCAAAGATCCGGAAAAACCGGAGAAGGTCACGGTGGACATCCAGGAAACCGTGGACGCCGAACCGACCCTGATCTTCGGCTCCCGCCCCTGCGACGCACGCGGCTTCGATGTCTTTGACAACGCCTTCACCAAATGTTCGGTGAAAGACAGCTACTACATGGCCCGCCGCGAGCAGGCCGTGGTTGTCTCCCTGGCCTGCACCAAGACCGAAACCACCTGCTTCTGCAACTGGGTGGGCGGTGCCCCGGACGGCAAGGGCGGCTCCGACGTGCTGCTCACGCCCATCACCGGCGGCTACCTGGTGGAATCCGTCACGGACAAGGGCGCTGCCCTGCTCGACAGCCCGCTGCTCTCCGAAGCCACGGGCGAGCACACCGCCGAAGCCGAAAAGCTGCTCGCGGCCGCCCGGGAATCCCTGCGGGAAGCCCCGGACTTCAAATGCGTGCCCGAACAGCTCTACAACCTGTTCGACAACATGGACTTCTGGGAAAAGCAGGCGGCGAAATGCCTGAGCTGCGGCGCATGCACCTACCTGTGCCCCACCTGCCACTGCTTCAACATCACCGACGAACAACAGGGGAACCAGGGCAGCCGCATCCGTTCCTGGGACAACTGCATGTCCCGACTGTTCACGGAAGAGGCCAGCGGACACAACCCGCGCCCGACCAAGGCTCACCGCCTCAAGAACCGCGTGGGGCACAAGTTCTGCTACTTCCCGGACATGCACGAGGGCCACATCGCCTGCGTGGGTTGCGGCAGGTGCATCAAGAGCTGCCCCGTGGCGCTCGACATCCGCGAAGTGGTGACCGCTGCTAAGGAATGCCGCCTCCCGGAGGAGGAAACTGCAGATGACTAAAATAAAGAATCCCTATCTCCCTGAAATGGCGACCGTTAAGGAAATCATTCAGGAAACGCATAACATCAAGACCTTCCGCGTGGTGCTCAACAACGAGCAGCGCATGAAGGACTTCAAGTTCGAACCCGGACAGGTGGGCCAGCTCTCGATCTTCGGCGTCGGTGAATCCACCTTCGTCATCAACTCCACGCCCACCCGCATGGACTACCTGCAGTTCAGCGTCATGGCCGCCGGGGAAGTGACCCAGCGCCTGCACGCCCTGCAGGAAGGCGACGAGATCGGCGTGCGCGCCCCGCTGGGCAACTGGTTCCCGTACGAAAAGATGAAGGGCAAGGACGTGGTCATCGTGGGCGGCGGCATCGGCATGGCGCCCCTGCGCACCCTGCTGCTGTACATGATCGACAACCGCGACGACTACGGCAAGATCACGGTCATCTACGGCGCCCGCACCCCCCAGGACCTGAGCTACAGCTACGAGTTCGAGGAATGGGCCGCGGCCAAGGACATGAACCTGGTGCTCACCGTGGACAACGAAGCCCCCGGCTGGGACCACAAGGTCGGCCTGATCCCCAACATCCTGCTGGAGGAATCCCCCAGCCCGGAAAACACCGTGGCCGTTACCTGCGGCCCGCCCATCATGATCAAGTTCACCCTGCAAGCCCTGAAAAAGCTCGGCTTCGAGGATGAAAACATCTACACCACGCTGGAAAAGCGCATGAAGTGCGGCGTCGGCCTGTGCGGCCGCTGCAACATCGGCTCTTCCTACGTCTGCGTGGACGGGCCGGTATACAGCTTCGCGGAGCTCCAGAAGCTTCCCAACGAGCTGTAGTCCGATACAAGCAAGAAGGCCGGGTAGCGAAAGCGCCCGGCCTTTTTTTGTTTGTCAGCCCTCGGAAAATATCCCTATACTCTCAGAAACCTCCAAAGGAACACCGCCCATGCCGCTCACCCTCGAAACCGAACGCCTCGTGCTCAGGCAGGCCACCCCGAAATTCGCGGAGCTGACCCTGGATTTCTACCTGAAGAACCGGGACCATCTCGCGGGCTGGGGGCCGGATTACCCCGAGGACTTCTTCACCCTCAAAGGCCAATACCAACGGCTGCGCTCGGTGCGAAAGGTTATTGCGGACGCACGCCAGCTGGAGCTGTGGATCTTCAAGAAGGACCGGGCGGACACCCTGGGAAAGGTCAACTTCTTCAACATCCGGCGGGCCGCACTCCAGGCCTGCGTGCTCGGCTACCAGATGGACGAGGCCCACACCAACAACGGGTACATCACCGAGGCACTGCGCGAAGCCATCCGCTACATGTTCGAAGTCCAGAAGCTGCACCGAATCGAGGCCAACATCATGCCCCGCAACAAGCGCTCCCTGCGCGTGGTGGAAAAACTGGGCTTCAAGCCCGAGGGGCTGCGGAAAAAATACCTGAAAGTGGGCGAGGTCTGGGAAGACCACATCCCCATGGTGCTCATCAACGAAGACTAGATTTCATCCCCGTTCAGGCCGAAAAAGGCGAAAAGATCCCGGGCCTCCTTGCGCAGCTCCATGGCCCGGTCGAACTTGGCCTGGGCCTCCCACCATTCCGCGCTGCAGGTACGGGAAAGCACCAGCTGATCATTGGCCTGGCACAGCATTTCATCGGCCCGCCGCTGCATGAGCCGCACACGCACCAGACACAGGTCGTCCTGGGTCACCTCGTAGAAAGTCCGCCACTGGAGCCGCTCGATGAGCTCGACCAACTCCTCGCGGCTCATGTCGTCCAACGTCAATCGTTCCTTTTCCATCTTTGTTCTTTCCGCTTCCGGACCTTTCTCGGACTTGCCAGCTCCCTTTTTGCCTCCCGCACGCACTACATTTCCCCCGCCCCGGCGCTCCGCTTCCCAACGAAACACGCCGGACACCCCCGGTCCAGAAACCACTTCCGGACCTTGGCCGAGGTCATGGAGCCCAGCACCCAGCGACGCACGGCCACGGGCGTCACCTCCAGCTCGGCCGCGATGTCGTTGACCGTAATCCTGTTGGCGGACATCCAGGCACGCACCAGATGGGGCTCGGGCCGTGTCGAGACCGTCGCGGAGCCATATGCCTCCGGCTGCCCGCGATGCTGACGGCCGATCCGGAGCGGAAGCTTCCCGCCCCCGGTGATCCCGGCCGCGCGAACAATGGAATCATCATCTCCCAGCACCCGCATAAGCGCCGCCACATAGCCCAGGGGAATGGAGCCCCGGGCCGTCCCGGCCCGGCACCATTCCATCACCTGTTCCGGCGAGACCCGCTCTCCCACCAACCTTGAAATTTCTCCGGCAACCGTCTCCGCCGTGATACCGACATCCAGCAGGGCACACTCCACGGCCTGCCGTATGTTCTCGGCGCAACGGAATTCGCCGCCCTCTCCCTGGAGACTCATCGCTGCCACGCCTCCATTCATTTTATTTAATTCCGCATGTAAACCAATCGTATTACTTGCACTCATAATCGTTGCGTGTATATAGTTTAACAGTTATTATGAGTTTCGTTTGGTAACCAAAGCCGCATTTACGACTTTTCTTAATATAGAATGCAAGAAAAGCTATCGTATAACCGGTGCTATAACCCGCTATGGATACTCCTGCAAGCAAAAGAAAGGAGAAAAACACATGGAGCACAGGAAAATCGTTGTTGGCTCGCTTCAGTCGTTGAACCACGAGGATTCCCGCACAACTACCAATTTCCTCGGGCAGCGGGTCAAGACCGCGCGCCAGCGGGCGCGCCTCTCCCAGGTGGAACTGGCAAGGAAGGTCGGGGTAAGCACAACCACGATCCAGAACTATGAATCAGGCCAATTCCCCAAGGGAGATCACGCCGTCGGGCTGGCTTCAGCCCTGGAGTGCTCCCTGGACTGGCTCCTGGCCGGGGTCACGCCCCAGTCCCACCAGAACGCACCCGGTCCCAATTCGCAGCAGTGCGGTGTGCCCATCCTGGGGCTGGCCAAGTGCGGGCTGCAGGGGTGGTCCAAATCCACGCCCCTGTCCATCAAGGCCTCGCGCCCCGGCGACATGCACCTGCCGGGCATCTTCTGCGTCATGGCCATCGGCAACAGCATGGTCCCCGCGGGCATCCTCCAGGGGCAGCTCTGTTTCTGCAACCCGCACGACCGCTATGAAAAGGGCGACGCCATTTACGTGGAGCGCATGGACAACACCGCATCCATCAAACTGTTCCAGGGGGCGGACGAACAGCACATGACCCTGCAGGGCTGGCTGGACCCGGACGTAAACGGTCACCAGGCCGCCTACACGGAGCAGGCCAGGCTGGACCAGATACGCCGGGTGGCCACGGTCATCTACGTCAAGCGCAAGCTGTAAAAAAACGCCTGCCGGAATCTCCGGCAGGCGTTTCCAATTCCTTGATCAACCGCCATCAGACATCCGAGAACTGCTTTTCCAGCATGATGTTCAGGATGGTGCGGTCGGTTTCGATCATGCCCTCGCTGGCCAAAGTGCCCACATTACGCATGGTCTCTTCCGGGGACTGCCCGATAATGCCGTCCGTAAAGTTCACGTTGACCCCGTGCAGGGAAAAAAGCGCTGCCTGGACGGCGGTTCCCGCGGCGGTGGCCAGCTTCAGGGCGCACCCGGCCTTTGCCCCGTCGCAGATGATGCCCGCGAGGTCCTCGGTGAGGTTCTTGATGGCCCCGGCAATATGCTGGGCCGTGCCCCCGAGCAGGTAGGTGATGCCCGCGGTGGCCCCGGCTCCGGCGGCCACGGAACAGCCGCACACGGCGGAAAGCCTGCCCGTATAAGCCTTCACGTACCCGGTGATAACGTGGGACAAGGCAATGGCCTTGAGCACCGTGGTCTCGTCCACGTCCAGGTAATCCTTCACGGCCCAAATGGGCAGGATGGCCGTCAGCCCGTGGTTGCCGGACCCCGCCGAGCTCATGGCCGGCAGCGGAGCCCCGCCCATGCGCGCGTCCGAGGCGGCCGAAGTCAGAATTCGCGCCGACAGGATCATGTCCTTCCTGATGAGCCGTTGCCGCGCCAGGCGTTCCAGGGTCTTGCCCACGCCCAGCCCCAGGCCGAACCTGAGGCCTTCGTCGGCCAGGCGCATGTTCACGTCCACCCCTTCCCGGAGAAAGGCGAAATCCTCTTCGTCCAGGTCTTCGGTGAGGGAGATGAGGTCGTGCAGGTCCAGGGTCTTGAGCCAGTCTTCCAGGTCGTCCAGCCCGGTCTTGCCCGGGGCGCACCCCTTGCTGATCAGCGGGCTGTCCACGTTCTCGCCGTCGAGCACCAGGCTGACGATGTTGTCATGCAGACTCTGGATCAGGGCCTCGGCCACGTGGCCGCCGGCGGATATCCGGGCCTGCACGTGCAGTCCCACCTGGTCCTTGAGCAGATGAACCTTGAGCTTGCCCGCCTTCACCGCCGCCGAGGCTTGCTGGACCATCTCCGCGGTCAGCGGCTTCAGCACCTCCAGCTTCAGGGTGGGATCGCCGCCCACCGCGCCCAGGGCGCCTGCCAGGTCAAGCCCGGAAAGGCCGCCCGTGCCCGGAATCATGACTGCCAGGCCGTTCTTGTACACGTTGGGGTCCAGCCAGAGGTCGATGGAGTTGAAATCGCGAGCCGGAAGCAGGGACACGGCAGCGGCCGCCGCCAGGGCCACGGCCACGGGCTCGGTGCAGCCCAGGGCGGGAGCCACCTCCAGGCGCAGCAGATCTTTCACGGTATAAGTCATAGATATATCTCCGGTAGTATGATCGGACAAAGTTATTTCCAGTGTAAGCCGTTTTCCCGAAAACGAAAAGCTCTTCCGGCAGCACAAGCCGCAGCATGCAATTCGAATGACTGCGCAAAAAGACCCCGCCGCACCGGTTGGCGCAGCGGGGTCGGTCGATTCGGAGTCGGAGACAGCTGGCTACTGCTGACGCTGAAGCGTGCTGTTGGGGCAGGAGCCGCTCATGCTGCAGATCTCGCAGCCGCCGCTGTAGGGATACGGGGTGAAAACCGCGAACTTGCGGTTGATGGTATTCTGGTCGTTCCACTCGATACCCAGGTCCCGGACCGCCTCGCGGACGCCCTCGCCCGCACGGGGCAGCGGAGCGCATCTGCCTTCGTCCAGCTCGGGGATCAGGCTTTTGGCCGCGGTCATGACCATGCACACGGCCAGGTTGTGGAAGGAAAGGCCGAACGCCGGGGAGTCGTTCCAGATATGGTCGATCTCCTCGTCCACGTCCTTGTCCAGATAGATCAGGAGGAAACTGCCCGCGCCTTCCTGGTTCTCGACGTGGAAGGCGTGGAGGCTGTTCAGCCACGCGGTCCATCGCGGCCCGAATTCCTCCACCAGCGTATGGTCCAGACGGGTCTCGCCACTCAGTTCGGCATAAAACCAAAGATCGAACTCGGGTTGGGGAGTCATTTCCTTGAGGCTGTATTTCGGCACGGTTTTCTCCTTGTTCATTCGAAATATGCGGAAACCCTCTCTACCCCTTTTCGCCGCGCCTCTCAAGTTTCGGCTGCACGCCATTGCAATAAACCACCGAACGCGATACAAATGAAATCAAACTCCGAACTCTGCGTCGAATTTGGATATTTCGTAACGGAAACCGCAACATCAGGACTGGTATGCAGGACGCGAAGTCATCGTTTGCCGACAGAATCCGCAGCAACAAGAACCTCAACCACCTCATGCTGGCCATCATCATCGGCGTTCTTGCCGGGTACGGGGCCGTCCTTTTCAAATTCGTCCTCAAATCCATGCAATGGATCTTTTACCAGCATGCGGGCGATTTCCTGGCCTATTCGTCCGAAGTGCCCACCTGGTCAAAAATCGTCATGCCCGCCGTAGGCGGGCTCATCGTCGGGCTGGTGGTGCATTTCTTCGCCCGCGAGGCCAAGGGCCACGGCGTGCCCGAAGTCATGCAGGCCATTGCCCTGCGCGCCGGCGTGATCCGAAAGCGCGTGGCTGCGGCCAAAATCTTCGCCTCGGCCGTGACCATCGGCTCGGGCGGTTCCGTGGGCCGAGAAGGCCCCATGGTCCAGATCGGCTCGTCCATCGGCTCGTCCATCGGCCAGCTCTTCAAGGTGCCCACCATCCACATGAAGACCATGATCGGCTGCGGGGCCGCCGCAGGCATCGCCGCCACCTTCAACGCGCCCATTGCTGGCGTGCTCTTCGCCCTGGAGATCATCGTGGGCGACTGGGGCGTCACCTCGTTCTCGCCCGTGGTGCTGGCGTCCGTGACGGCCACATCCATCTCGCGCTACTACTTCGGCGACTTCCCGGCCTTCGTCATCCCGGATTACAACGTGGTCTCGCTCTGGGAATTCTGTTTCTATCCCTTCCTGGGCATTGCCACAGGCCTGGTGGGCCTGAGCTTCACCAAGATTCTCTATGCCTTCGAGGACGCCTCCGACGCGGTCAAGATCGTTCCCGAATGGTTCAAGCCCGCCATCGGCGGCGCGCTGCTGGGCATCGTCGTCATTTTCTTCCCCCAGTCCTTCGGCGTGGGCTACGGGGCCATGAACCTCTCCCTGACCAACAACATGGGCTTCTGGATGCTGTTCACCCTCATCTGGGTCAAGATCCTGGCCTCGTCCATCACCCTGGGTTCGGGCGGCTCGGGCGGCATCTTCGCGCCCTCCCTGTTCATCGGCGCCATGACCGGCGGTGCGTTCGGCAGCCTGGTGCACACCCTGTTCCCGGGCATCACCGCCGACCCGGGGGCCTACGCCCTGGTGGCCATGGGCGGCGTGGTGGCGGGCACCACCTACGCGCCCATCACCGCCATCCTGATCATCTTCGAAATGACCGGCAAGTACTCCATCATCCTGCCGCTCATGCTCACCTGCATCACGGCCACGGTGCTCAACTCGACCATCAACCGCGCCTCCATCTACACCACCAAACTGCTGCGACGCGGCATCGACATCGAGGCGGGACGCGAACGCAATATCCTGCAATACATGCTGGTCAAGGAAATCATGACCACGGACATTATCAAGATCCCGGAATCCGCCACCCTGGAACGCATTCTCTGGGCCTTCAAGACCCACAACGCGCCCTACCTGCACGTGGTGGACGAAGAGGACAACCTCACGGGCATCATCTCCTTCCGCGACATCCGGCCTGTGCTCTACGAGGAAGACCTGCTGCAGCTGGTCATCGCCAAAGACCTGGCCACCACCAGCCTGGAAACCGTGACCGGCAGCGACACCCTGCAGACCGCCCTGGACCGCATGACCGACAAGGGCGTGTCACAGCTCCCGGTGTTGAAATCCGAAAGCTCCAGCCGTCTGATCGGCACCCTCACTGAACACGCGCTCAACACGGCCTACAACCAGCAACTGCTGCGCAAGGAGATCGACGAGGAGGAATGAGCCGTCCCGTAGCCCGACGCATCGCGGCGGACAACACCTTATCATGTGCAGGATTGCGAAACATATGGTTTACTTGCCGCATGATGAGCATTGTCCGCGCGATCAGCACAACCCCGCCCCTTTGCCGCACGGTCGGCATGTTCCTTGCGCTGTGCCTGGCCCTGGGCGGCTGCTCCCTGCTGAGCCTGCAGGAGGATGAGGCCCAGCGAAAGGCCTCGTTCTCCATCGTCGGTTTCGTAGACAACCTTGCCCCGGACAGCACCATCATCGTCTTTGCCGTGGACACGGAAGCCGGAAAAATCGGGGATTTCGACGTCCTCGACGAGGGAGGAGCCTTTGTGCTCTCCCTGCAGCGGGGATCCTACCGGGTCTTTGCCTTTGAAGACGCCAACCGGGACTCGACCTTCACGCAGGGCGAGCGCCTGTGCGGCGCGGGCGAAAGCCTGCTGGTCGACGGTGAATCCGTGGAGACCTATGTCCTGATCAGGATGCGGCTGCAGGGCAAAAGCGTTACCTGCCCGTACGACATCTCCGGCAGATTTTTCGTGGACCAAGAAAAAAGCCGTTTCAGAAAGCTGCAAACCGGAACAGTGGTGGACCTGGACATGCCCTTGTTCGCCCCCAAATACGCCCGGCAGGGACTCTGGACTCCGTTCAGGGCGTTCAAGGAACAAGGCGCGAAGATATTCTTCCTGGAGGCATATGATCCGTCCCGCCAGCCGGTGCTGTTCATTCACGGCCTGAACGGCTCGCCCCGCGACCTGGAACGCCTCATCCAGGGGCTTGACCGCAGCCGTTTCCAGCCGTGGGTCTATTACTATCCCACCGGACAGGCCCTGGATAAAAGCGCCCACGCCCTGTACCTGGAGCTGCTCACCCTGCGCTCCAGATACGGAAACTTCTCCCTGGACATCGTCGGGTACAGCCTCGGCGGGCTGGTGGGAAAACGATTCCTGGACCTGCACGGCCACCACATCAACCCCGTGAACCGGTTCATCTCCATTGCCACCCCCTGGGGGGGCATCAAAAGGCTGCGGAAGGGGTCAGGCAACTCACGGTCCCCATCCCCGTCTGGCAGAGCCTGATCCCCGGCGGCGAGGAGATACAGGGCATCGCCTCAACCCCGTTCCCCGAGACCACCCTGTTCTACCAGATATGCAGCTCCGCCCAGAACAACCCGACGGCCGCGCAACGCACCGACGGTTTCGTGCCGCTCGAAAGCCTTTACGACCCCCGCCTCATGCGCCAGGCGCAGCAGACCTACACCGTGGGCGAATCCCACGCCTCCATCATCCGCAGCGCCGAGGTGGCGGCCCTGGTCAACACCATCGTCTCCGGGCACCCCTCCAGCGCCGAATACAATTTTTAACTATTGCCAATCCGAAGCCCTTTTGGGTAAGTTGACGAAGTTTTTTTGGGGTTTCGGGGACCATACATCGCTCTTCAAAAGCGCTAATCCATCGGGTTTTCAGGAAGTTTTACACCTCCTGTCTCCATGCCGTTGCATTTTCCGCTGGTTGCCGCACTTGCGGCCATTTCCCCGTCATTCCCCACGACCCGACGATCCACAACACAGAGCAATACATGACTGACAGCAAAATCGCCCTGGTCACGGGCGCAAGCAAGGGCATCGGGGCTGCCATCGCCCGGGAACTGGCGCAAGACGGTTTCGATATCTGGCTCAACTACCGCAGCGACACGCCCGGCGCCGAAGCCGTGGCCGAGAGTATCCGGCAGGCGGGCCGCGCCTGCACCCTGCTGCAATTCGACGTGACCGACGCCCGCGCCTCGGAAGAGGCGCTCGCCCCCATGCTCGAAAAGGCCGTGCCCTTCGCCCTGGTCAACAATGCGGGGTTCGCCCGCGACTCGCTCATGATGATGATGGGGGAAAAGGACTGGGAAGGCGTGCTCAAGGTTCACCTGAACGGCTTCTTCAATGTCACCAAGCCCGTGGTCACCCGCATGCTGCGCAAGCGGGAAGGCCGCATCGTCAATATCGCCTCCACTTCCGGAGAAACGGGCGTTCCGGGCCAAACCAACTATTCCGCTGCCAAGGCCGGGCTCATCGGCGCGACCCGCTCCCTGGCCATGGAAGTGGCCAAGCGCAACATCCTGGTCAATGCAGTGGCTCCGGGTTTCATCGAAACCGAAATGCTCGACGAGCTGCCCATGGAGCACATCCTGCCCCGCATTCCCATGGCCCGCGTGGGAACCCCGCAGGAAGTGGCCGGAGTGGTGGCCTTCCTGTGCTCCCCCCGTGCGGCCTACATCACCGGCCAGACCCTGTCGGTCAACGGCGGCATCCACATGTAGCCGGGCCTCAACTTCTTTTTTTAGTAGATATATGTACGAAGTAGCAATTGTTGGAATCGGCATCGTCTCGGTGCTCGGCTGCGATACGGAAACCGTCGCCAATGCCCTGTACCATGGACGATCCGGCATCGTGGTGGACGAGAAACGGATCGAAATGGGCTTTGAAAGCCCGCTGACCGGCAGGATCACCGGATTCGACCCGGCGGCCAGGCTTTCGCGCAAGCAGCGCAAGCCCATGACCGATTTCACCATGCAGGCGGCTGCGGCGGCCCTGGACGCCCTGGACATGTCCGGCCTTGCCCCCGAGGATCTGCGCAACGACGAATCCGGCCTGATCTTCGGCTGCGACTCCAGCTGCATCGCCGCGCTGGAACAGGTGAGCCTGCTCGAGAAACGCGGAGAAACCGCCCTCATCGGCAGCGGCGCGGTGTTCAAGTCCATGACCTCCAACATCACCATGAACCTGAACACGCTTCTGGGCACCCGGGGCGCGGCCTGGAGCCTGAGCTCGGCCTGCTCCAGCGGCGGCCATGCCGTGGGCCAGGCCTTCACCCTCATCGCCACGGGCCAGCAGGAACGAATCATCTGCGGCGGAGCCCAGGAAATCAACTGGCAGTCCATGTGCGGCTTCGACGGGCTGGGCGCATTTTCAAAACAATCCCAGGCGCCGGCAAAGGCCAGCCGCCCGTTCGACGCCGACCGCGACGGCCTGGTCCCCAGCGGCGGCGCGGCCGCCATCGTGCTGGAACGCCTGGACCTGGCCAAATCCCGCGGGGCAACCATCCTCGGCACGGTTGCCGGATACGGTTTTTCCTCGGACGGCGAGCACCTTTCCGTGCCCGGTGGAAACGGCATTGCCCGGGCCGGGGCCAAGGCCCTCAGGCAGGCCGAAATGCAGCCCGCCGACATCGACTACGTCTGCGCTCACGCCACGGCGACCCCGGCGGGCGACGAGGCCGAGGCCGTCAACATCCAGACCCTGTTCAATGGCTGTTCCCCCGCGATCTCGTCCACCAAGTCCATGACCGGACACGAGCTATGGATGTCCGGGGCAAGCCAGGTGGTCTATTCCACGCTCATGGCCCGCAAGGGATTCATTGCGCCCAACATCAACCTGGAGACCCTGGATCCGGCCGCCCGGGGGCTGGACATCACCCCGGAGACACGGGAACAGGCCCCGCGAGCCGTGCTGTGCAACTCGGCAGGCTTCGGAGGCACCAACTCCTGCCTGGTGCTGAGGTTCTAGCATGGGTTCCTACGATCACGTCGTTGTGGGGGCCGGAATCTCCGGCATGACCGCCGCCATCCTCCTGGCAAGCCAGGGGCGTTCCGTGGCCCTGGTGGAATCCTTCCGCGCGCCCGCACCCACGGTGCGCGGATTCAGGCGCAGGGGCGTCCACTTCGACACGGGTCTCCACTACGTGGGAGGCCTCGGCAAGGGTCAGGTTCTGGATACGTATTTCTCCCACCTCGGGCTCTCCGAACATATCACCGCCATTCCCTACCAGGCCGACGGGCACGACGTGGTGCACTTTGAAAGGGACGGCCGGGAATATCGACTACCCACGGGATATGCCGCCTGCCGGGAATACCTCGCCAGCAGATTCCCGGAAGAGGCCGAGGCCATCGCCGCCTACTTCACCGGGATACAGAAAATTTTCGACGCATCGCCCTTCCTGAATTTCCGGCAGCCCTTTTCCATGGGCTCCTTTCTGCACGAGGAAAACGTCACCCTGCGGGACTTCCTGGATTCCATCACCCGGGACGAGACGCTCAAGACCCTGCTCAGCTACCAATGCCTGCTCTACGGGGTGCCGCCGCGCAATGCGCTGCTGAGCACCCATGCCCTGGTTGCCGCCTCCTACTGCCAGTCTGCCCATTCCATCCGGGGCGGCGGCGCGGCGCTGGTGAGGGCCTATGAAAAACGCCTGAAATCCCTCGGGGTCGACCTGTTCTGCAACAGCGAAGTCAAATCGATCCCTCTTTCCTCGCAGGAACAAATACGGGGGGTCGAGCTCGCCGACGGCAGGGAACTGAAAACCGATTCCTGCGTCTGGACCGCCCAGCCCTCAGCCATGGTGGCCGCCGTTCCTGAAGGCGTTTTCCGCCCCTCCTACCGGACCCGGCTCCGGGAACTGGAAGGAGGCGCGTCCGGCACCGTGCTCTTCGGCATCAGCGAAGCCCCCCTTCCCGAAATGGAAGGCCGCAGCATCTACCTCTGGCCGGGCGGAAATTTCCACGACATGCTGGAAGGCGACTGCACCCCGGAGGACAACGTCATCTACCTGAGTTCCTGCAGGGACGACGAGTCGGGAAAGACGACGGTCACGGCCATCTTCCCAGGGACCATGGCCCCGTTTGCCCGCTGGCAGGAGACTTCCCTCGGCAAGAGGCCCGAAGATTATGCGGCGCACAAGAAAGCTTTTTCCGAGGAGCTGAAACAATCCCTGCTGCACCGCTGCCCGCAGCTGCGCCAGGTGGAATTTCTGGAGTGCGCAACCCCGCTGACGATGCGGGACTATTGCTCCACGCCGCAAGGAAGCTTCTACGGCCTGAAGCATTCCAACGACCAATACAATCCGGCCCCGGTCACCAAGCTGGACGGCCTGTACCTGGCTGGGCAGGCCATCGTTGCCCCGGGCATCCTGGGCGCAGTGGTTTCCGCCTACCTGGCCTGCGGCATCATTCTCGGACACGAAACCATCCATCAGGAGTTGCGGCAATGCGCCTGAACAAAGTCGTCATTACCGGCCTAGGCGCGATCTCCCCGTTCGGCACGGGCATGGACACGCTCATGAACAGCCTGACCTCCGGGCAAAGCGGCGTGCGGATCATGGAGGAACTCGGGGGAATCACCGGGCTGCGCCCGCGCATCGGCGGCAAGGTGCTGGAATACGATGCCGCGAGCATCCACCGCAAATACCGCCGCTCCATGTCGGCCATGTCCATTTTCGCGGTGCTGGCCGCCAACGAGGCCTTGGCCCAGGCGGGCCTGGACACGGATACCATCCAGGGCGGCCGGACCGGCCTGTGCGTCAGCTCCACCATCGGCAGCACCAACGCCATGCAGAGCTTCTTCGCCAGCTTCCTGGACGGCATGACCATCGAGGGCATCCGGTCCACGGAATTCTTCAAGATCATGAACCACAGCTGCGCGGCCAACCTGACCCAGTACTTCGGCATCACCGGCAGGGTCATGGCTCCCTCGGCCGCTTGCTCCACCGGAGCGCAGGCCATCGGCCTTGCAGCCGAAAGCATCGCCCTGGGAAAACAGGAGATCATGCTCTGCGGCGGCGCTGACGAGCTCCATCCCCTCACGGTGAGCACCTTCGACATCATCGAGGCGGCCTCCACCGGCTATAACGACAGGCCCGAGGCCACCCCGCGTCCCTTTGACGCGGACCGGGACGGCATCGCCTGTTCCGAGGGGGCGGGCATGATCGTGCTGGAATCCCTGGAATCCGCGCAAAAACGGGGCGCGACCATCCTGGCTGAGCTGGCCGGATTCGCCTCCACCGCGGACCCCTCCAACATGGCCAGCCCCAGCGACGAAGCCATCAGGATCTGCATGGAAAAGGCCCTGGCCGACGGCGAGATTGCACCCGGCGAGGTGGATTACGTCAACGCCCACGCCACGGGTACGGTGCTGGGAGATGCCGCCGAAAGCAAGGCCATTGCGGAACTGTTCGCCAACCGGCCGCCGGTAAGCAGCCTCAAGGGACACCTGGGACACACCATGGCCGCCAGCGGCGCCTTGGAGCTCGCCGCCACCGTGCGCATGATGATGGAAAAACAGGTCGTTCCGACGAGGAATCTCGAATCTATCTCTCCGGAATGCAAGGATATTTACCTTCCCTTGAAGTTGCAGGGGAAAGCGATTAACGTCGCGCTGAAAAACAGCTTCGCATTAGGCGGAATTAACACGTCTATTGCCCTGAGGAGACCATAATAATGACCGATGTGGAAATTCTGGAAATGACCAACAAGGTCCTGGCCGAGGAATTCGAACTCAGCCTGGACCAAATGAAACCCGAAGCCTCTTTCCGGGAAGATCTCGAGCTGGACAGCCTGGACGCCGTGGACATGGTGGTGGTGCTGGAGCAGACCTTCAAGATCAAAATCAAGAAGGACGAGGCCTTCAAGAACATCCGCACCCTGGGCGACCTGCACGCCTTCATCCTGGAAAAGAAGCAGGAAATGGCCGGCTGATTATGCACCAACACATGGAGCAATGATGAAAAAACATCTGATCTGTCTGCTTTTCATGGCCCTGTTCGCCCTTGGGGGCTGCGCTTCCAGCCTCATGAGCGAGATTCCTGATGGCCGCCAGGCCTACTCCGTGGAACAGGGCAAGGCCGTCATCGTGTTCATGCGCCCCTCCTCATTCGGCGGCGCGGTGCAATCGCCTGTTTTCAGGCTGACAGACGACTCCCAGGAATTCCTGGGCATTGTTTCCTCCAAAACCATGCTGGCCTATGAGGCGGCACCGGGCAAACACGTCTTCATGGTAACCGGCGAAACCGCCAACTTCGTTGAAGCCGATGTGATCGCGGACAAGATTTACTACGTGGAAGTAGAGCCCCACTTCGGCATGTTCAAGGCCCGGTTCACCCTGGAGCCCCTGACCGCCGCACAGTTGAAAGACGAGGATTTCAAGAAGGACTACGCCAAGTGCCACTTTGTGGAAAACACCCCCCAGTCGTACCAGTGGGCGCAGGACAACCTGAACAGCATCAACAGCAAGCGGATGGACGACTACCAGGACTGGAAGAACGAACCAGCCGAGGAAAAGAAGGCTCTCACCCCTGAAGACGGCGTCGACTTCTAGCCAGAACGAAACCATGAGCACGCTTCGACTGATCATCACCAACATCGTCATGTACGCGGGAACCATCTCGCTGACGCTCTGTTGCGTGCTCATTTCCGTGCCGTTTTACTGCTGCCTGCGGCTGACCGGGAAATACACCAGAACCACCGCCGTGCGCCGCATGATCTGGCTCTATGGCCGGGCGTGGGTCTCCATCGCAAACCTGCTCATGGAGGTGGACAAGCCCAAGACCGGCAGCGTGGACGCGCCCTGCGTCATGGTGCTCAACCACGCCTCGTTCTTCGATTCCTACTGCATCGGCTTCCAGCCCCAGTGGAATTTCAGCTTCGCGGTGCGCAACTGGCCCTTTAAGATACCGCTCTACGGCCCGTTCATGCGCACGGCCCAGTACGTGGCCACCGAGGACGCGGACATGGAAACCGTGCTGGAGCAGTCCACGCGGGTCATCAGGGAAGGCGGCATCATGGTCTTTTATCCCGAGGGCACCCGCAGCAAAAACGGCGAACTGGGCCGTTTCTATTCGGGCGCGTTCCTCACGGCCATCAAGGCGAATGTGCCGGTGGTGCCGGTCTGCCTTTCCGGCACCGGAAAAATGCTCAAACGAGGCGGCTGGCTGGTCCGGCCCCACCCCCTGCGCATGCGCATCCTGCCCCCGGTCCACCCGGACGCCTACCGGAACAGGCCCGACGGACACATGGCCATGCGCAAGGACGTCAAGAAACAGATGGCTGAGGCCTTGAAACACATGGAAACCACTTCCGATATTCGCGTAGACGAAACAAAGGAGCTGCAATGCGACGCAACACACTGATCGCCTGTATGATTCTCTGCTGCCTGACCCTGTTCGCCCTGGCCGGCTGCAAAAGCAAGCCCGTCATGAACGTGCACGACGCACTCGTGCCCCAATCCTCCGGCAGCCACCTGACCATGCAACAAGTGGAAAAAACCATCCTCGAAGCGGGCGCCGGAAGGGGCTGGGTCATGCAGGTCAAGCAGCCCGGCGTGATCCTCGGCGAGATCACCGTGCGCGGCAAGCACCACGCCACCATCAAGATCACCTACAACGAAGACAACTACAACATCGACTACGTGAACAGCCGCAACCTGGACTACAAGAACGGCAAGATCCACCGCAGCTACAACAACTGGATAACCTACCTGGACCAGGATATCCGTTCCAAGCTGTCCGTGGCCCAATACAACTAAACAATAAACAACCTTCGGCAGGGGGCGTGTTCGCATGCCCTCTGCCCTTTTTGCCTTATGACCACCAATCCGAACCGCTGCTGGGGAACGCCCTTCACCGACGCCGAGATCGAATCGGCCCGCGCCGCAGGGCAGCTCCTGACCATGGAGCTGGAGCTCAGCCGCATCTGCAACCTCAGGTGCATCTACTGCTATGCCGGGTCCGGCGAAAAGCTGGCCAACGAAATCAGCTTCGAGGAAATCACCGATGCGCTGGACCAGGGCAAGGCCCTGGGCGTGCGCAAGGTCATAGTGCTCGGCGGCGGCGAACCCATGGCCTACCCGCGCATCATGGACGTGCTGCGCGCCATCCATGCCCGGGGCCTGGAAATGGAGCTGTTCACCAACGGCATCCTGCTCACCCGCGAAATCGTGCAAGAGTTCCTGACCCTGGGCGTGCATCCGGTCATCAAGTGCAACAGCCTGAAGCCCGAGGTGCAGGACCACCTGGCCGGGAAAAAGGGAGCCTTCGCGGCCATCCGCACAGGCTTCGACCTGCTCCGCGAGGCGGGCTACCCCACCCGGGATCTGTCCCTGGGCGCCCAGACCATCATCTGCGAGCAGAACTACGACGAGCTCCCCGAGATGTGGCGCTGGCTGCGCAGCCGGGAGATCATCCCCTATTTCGAATGCATCACGGACCAGGGCCGGGCCAAGGACCAGATCAATCTGGCCGTATCCCCCGAAAAGCTGCAATCCCTGTTCAGCGAGCTCTCGCGCCTGGACGCCGAGGAATTCGGCATCCACTGGGAGCCCAAGCCGCCCGTGGCCGCATTCACCTGCCGCCGCCACCTCTTTTCCTGCACGATCACGGCGGTGGGCAATGTCATTCCCTGCCCGGGCGTGGACATCTCCGCGGGGAACATCCGGGAAAAGGCCCTCAAGGACATCCTTGCCGGAAGCGAAGTCTTCCAGAACCTGCGCAACATCCGCGAAACCATCAAGGGCGAGTGCCGGGACTGTTCCCTGAGCCGTGAATGCTACGGCTGCCGGGGTATGGCCTACAACGCCACCGGCGACTACCTTGCCGCCGACCCGCTCTGCTGGCGAAACGCCGCCAACGAGGAACAGCCATGAAACTTCCGGTAGAGGCGCACGCAATCATCCCCCACCGGGACTCCATGCTGCTCATCCGCGAACTGACGGAAGCTGCTGAAGGCCGGGGGACCGCAACGGCCCGCATAGGCCGGAACGGCATTGCCGTGGACGAATCCGGCGGCCTGGATCCGCTCGCCTTCGTGGAACTGACCGCCCAGACCTATGCCGCGGTCAAGGGCTGGGAGCTCATGCAGGACGGGGAAGAATTCCCCATCGGCTATCTGGTGGGCGTCCAGAAATTTGAGTCCCTAGGCACGGCCAAGGCGGGCGATGAGCTGACCATCCACGTGGAGACAGTGGGCCAGTTCGAGGGCTTCGCCGTGGTGGAGGGCGCGGTGCGCCGTGAAGAGACCCTCCTGGCCGAGCTGAAGATCAAGCTCTGGGTTCCCGAGGACGGCACGGAGGCTCCCCTGTGATCAAGAAGCTGCTGGTGGCCCTCTTTCTCGTCATGCTGCTGCCCACGCCCGCCCGGGCCGGCGCAAGCGAATCCAAAGACGAGCTGCTGCGGCAGCTCCGGGACAAGGCCGCCCTTACCCGAACCATCGAGTGCGATTTCGTGCAGGAAACGCACATGTCCCTTTTCGACGAGGTCATCACCTCGCAGGGAAAATTTCTTTTCAAGCGCCCGAACATGCTGCGATGGGAATACACGGCCCCGTTCCGGTCCGGCTTCGTCATGACCGGGGATAAAGGCCGGGAATGGGACGAGGCCAGCGGCGAGGTCCGCGCCTTCACCGCCGCCCAGTCCCCGCAGATGGCGGAAGTGGCCCGGCATATCGTGGCCTGGACCACCTTCGACATCCATTGGCTGGAACGGATCTTCGACATCCAAGCGGAAAACGATCCCTCCCCGCACCTGCGCCTGACGCCCAAGGCGAAAAACGGGCAAACCTTCATCCGGAGCATGGACTTCCATTTTTCCCGGGACAAGGCCGTGGTCGAGACCATCGAGCTGCACAGTGCGGACGGCGACTTCACCCGTATCCGCTTTGACAATCATCGCCTCAATGAATCCCTGGGCGATACGGCCTTCACGGTGAAATAATGCGAAACAACGGGATCATGAGCAGGACCTACCGCGCCCTGGAAAACAGGCGCGCACTGTTGGTCGCGGGGACGATTGCCCTGGCGCTCCTCTGTCTTGCCGCCCTGTTGCGCACCACGGTTGTCGCGGATATCCGCTCCATGCTGCCCGGCGGAGAAACCGGGAGCATCGCCTCGGATTTCGACCTCCTGAACCGCTCCACCCTGTCCAGCCGGATCATGATCACGGTCCGGGGCAACAAAGACGTTTCCAGGGACGCCCTGGCCGATGCCGCCGACATTCTCGCCCTCCGGCTGCCGGACACCCTTTTCAGGCTCCAGTCCACCGCCGACGTGCATCCTCCCAAGGTCCTGGGCTTCCTGCTGGACAACGCCCCCAATCTTACGCCCCCGGCCGACCTGGAGCGAATCCAGGAGTCACTCACCGCCGAAGGCGTACGGCGGTATCTGACCGCCGACTACAAGCTGCTGACCTCGCCCCAGGGGCTGATCCTCAAGGACCTGGTCCGGCGCGACCCCCTGGATATGCGCTCGCAGCTGGCCCGGCGGCTGGCCATGTACCGGACCTTTTCGGACGTGACCCTGCACCGGGGGCACGTATTCAGCCAGGACGGCCATGCAGTGCTGCTCATGGCCGACACCCCTGTTCCCATGACCGATTCGGACGGCGCGCGCGAACTCATCGCCGCCTTTGATGCCGCGGTCCGGGACCTGCCGCACGGCACCGAAGCGGCCATGGTCAGCGGCCATCTGCACACCGACGCCAACGCCTCCACCATCAAGCGGGACCTCACGGTCATCAGCGTGGCGTCGTTCCTTGCCTTGGCCCTGCTCTTCACCTGCTGCTTCCGGTCCTTCCGGGCCCTCGGCGTCCTGGCGGCCCCGCTCCTGAGCCTGTGCGCGGCCCTGGGCATGACCGCCCTGGCCTATGAAACCCTGTCGGCCATCGTCATCGGGTTCGGCGCAGTGCTGCTGGGCATCTCCATCGATTTCGCCATGCACGCATACTATGCGGTCGGCTCCCGGCCGGATCATCCCGGCAGGGCCCTGGCATCGCTGGCAACGCCGCTCCTGTTCGGCCTGGCCACCTCCTGCGCCGCATTCGGCGCGCTCTTTTTCTCCGGCATTCCCGGCATCCGCCAGCTGGCCTTTTTCTCCATTGCCGGGCTGTGCATGGCGGCCCTGTATGCCCTGTTCGTGCTGCCGCCCCTGTGCGGCGCGGCCCCGGTGCGGGCCCAAAACGACTCGACCGCGAAATGCAGCCGCCACCCCCGTGTCGCGTTGGACACGGTGGCGGTGTTGCTGATCGCGGGAATCTGGACGGCCATGGGCACCACCCTGGACACGGACCTGCGCTCCATGGGCGTCCAATCCGAATCCATCCGCAAGGCGGAACAGACCTTCAACCAGACCTGGGGCGATTCCCGCAACAAGGCGGTAATCTTTGCGGACGGCCCGGACATGGACGCGGCCCTGGCCCGCAACGAACAGGTCTGGAAAACCGTGCAAAACGAATTCCCCGGAATCAAGGGGGCCAGCCTGGCCCCGCTCCTGCCCGCGCGGGAAACCCAGGCCGAGAACCGCGCCCGTTGGGAAGCATTCTGGACCCGAAACCAAGAGACCACCCAAGCCCTGCTTCTGGAACAGGGCAAACCGCTCCACTTTTCGGCCCAAGCCTTCGCCCCGTTCCTGCAAAACCTGACGGAACGGCCCGCCCCGGTGACGCCCGACACCCTGCGCCAGGCGGGGCTGGGCATGCTTTTGCGGGCCATGGCCCCGGAACCGGACAAGGACCGCCACGAGCTGCTGACCTTCCTGCCGGACACCGAAGCGGTGCGCACCTTCTTCTCCCCGGAACGGGAGCAGGAACTCGGGGTGCGGCTCATCTCCCGGCAGCGCTTCAAGCACACGCTCGAAGCCACCATGCGGCAGGACATCGTCCGCTTCATCGCCGCCTCGGGCATCAGCGTGGTGGCGCTGGCCTTCCTGCTCTTCCGCAACCCGCGTCGCTCCCTGCTCAGCCTGCTGCCCCCGGGCCTCGGCGTGGTGGCGGTCTTCGCCGTGCTCGCCGCAGCAAAAACGCCCATGAACCTCTTTCACATCGTGGCCCTGCCCCTGGTCATCGGCCTGGGCGCGGACTACGGCATCTTCATGGTCTGCCGGGAACGCGCCGCCATGCCCCTGTCCACGGTCCCGGCCATCCGGCTTTCGGGCCTGACCACCCTGGCCGCCTTCGGCGTGCTGGCGCTGGCCAGGCACCCCTCCCTGCATTCCCTGGGCATGACCGTGCTCCTGGGCGTGGGCGCGGCGCTCCTGACCGCCCTGTACCTGCTGCCCCACCTGCTGCGGAGGCCCGCATGCGCCTAGCTGTCTTCGCCCTCTTCCTCTGCCTGCTCTGCGCCTGCACCCAGGCGCAGCCAAGACCGGACGACACCGCCCCCCGGCCGCAGCCGTGGCAGGCCAGCGGGAAAACCTTCACCCTGCGGCACGGCGGCGTGCTCAAGCTGGGAGGCAGGACCCTGCAGATGACCGGACTCATGCGCCTGGATACCGGCGCGAACCGTGCTGACGTGGCCATCTTCAACCCCTTTGGCCTGAAGCTGGCCGTACTCGGGGTCACCCCGAAACGCACCGAAATCCGGCAGATCTCTCCCATGGCCCGGCGGATCCCCCACTTCGCCCAGCAGGCCGGAGCCGTGGTGCGCACCCTGTTCCTCCAAGCCGCATCCCCCACGGAGGTTCCCTCGGTCCAGTATCGGGGAGTCCGGCGGATCGACCATTTTTCATTCCCGGAGACAACCACCTACACCGAACCGCAGCACGGCTATACCGTCATCCTGCGGCTCAAGGACGGACAGGTCCATGACTAGACTCAACCGCGAAATACGGGCCAGCGCCGGGGTCTTTTCCGGCAACGGGCAATCCTTTTCCATGCAGTTCTCCTTTGGCCCCGATTTCATCGGATTCGAAGGACACTTTCCGGGAAAGCCCATTCTCCCGGCCATGGTGCAGCTCATGACCGGGGCCGTGGCCTGCGGCCAGGCCGCCGAAAAAAGACTCGTGGCTCGCAAGGTCGGCAGGGCGAAATTCCTCAAGCCCGTGCTGCCCGGCGATCCCGTGGAGGTCCACGGCACCCTGAACGAAACGGAAAACGGCTATATCGCCGCCATCAGGATACTGAACGGAAGCGACCTGGCCGCCTCCTTCCAGATGGAACTGGCGGAAGCCCGGGAGGCGCTGTAACGCATGAGCAGGAAACCCTATTTCCCGGCCGTTCCGAACTCGCCCAAGCCGCTGAGCGTCACCATGCAGCGGGAAGTCCGCTTCGAGGAAGTGGACCCCATGGACATCGTCTGGCACGGCCGCTACCCGAGCTACTTCGAGGATGGCAGGCAGGCCCTGGGCAAACGCTACGACATCAGCTACCGGGATTTCCGGGACAACGAGGTGGCCGCGCCCATCAAGCAGATGCACATCGACTATGTGCGCCCCCTGCGCTTCGGCGAATCCATGAGCATCGAGACCCTCCTGCACTGGACAGAGGCCGCGCGGCTCAACTACGAATTCATCATCCGCAACGGAAAAGGGGAGATCACCACCACGGGATACACCGTGCAGCTCTTCGTCACCTTCGACCAGGAATTCATGATGTTCCCCCCGGACTTCTATGCCCGGTTCCTGGAAAGCTGGAAAAGCGGAGTCCTGGAGTAATTTCGTGCCCGATACCCTTGTCGTCATTCCCGTCTTCAACCACGGAGCCACGCTGCGCAGCGTGGTCACCGGCGCGCTGTCCTTTCACCGGGACGTGCTCGTGGTGGACGACGGCAGCACGGACAACGGCGTGGAGGCCATCCGCGACCTGCCCGTGCGCGTGGTGCAACATGAATCCAACCGGGGCAAGGGACAGGCGATTCTCACGGCGGCGGCCGAGGCGCAACGGCTCGGCAAGACCCACATCATCACCATGGATGCGGACGGCCAGCATTACCCGGAGGACATCCCGGCCTTTGTGCAGGCCGTCAAGGCCTGCCCCCGGGGCGTCATCGTAGGCAGCCGCCGCTTCACGGGCGACCACGTGCCCGGGGCCTCCAAATTCGGGCGCGCCTTTTCCAATTTCTGGCTCCGGGTCCAGACCGGCAAGGAACTCTCGGACGTGCAATGCGGCTTCCGGGCCTACCCCGTGGCCCTGTTCCAGGCCGTCAGGCTGCACGAAAAACGGTACGCAATGGAAGTGGAGGTGCTGGTCAAGGCTTCCTGGGCCGGTTTCCCGCTCCAGGACCTGCCCATCGACGTGCACTATCCGCCGCCCGAGGAGCGGGTCTCGCACTTCAAGGCCCTGCGCGACAACATCCAGATTTCCCTGCTCAACACGCGGCTCACGGCGCGCTGTTTCCTGCCCGTGCCACACCGCCAGTATGCGGAGGACCGGGACGGCAAGGTCAGTCCGGTGCATCCCATCCGGTCCCTGAAACTGCTGCTCCTGCAAAAGGAATCGCCCCTGATGCTGGCCCTGGCCGGAGCCCTGGGCATGCTGCTCGGCACCCTGGCCATTCCCGGCCTGCACTGCATCGCCATCATCCTGGTGGCCGGCTACTTCGGCCTGAGCAGGATAACGGCCCTGGCCGTGAGCCAACTGTGCATGCCGCCCATCGTGCCCGCCCTGTGCATCGAGGCCGGATACTACCTGCGCCACGGTGAGCTCCTCACGGACATCTCGCTCCAGACCCTGGGGTACGAGGCCCTGGACCGCATCTGGGAATGGATACTCGGCTCCCTGGCGCTGGCCCCGCTCTTCGGCCTGGCCATGGGCCTGGTCGTCTATGTCATGGCCCTCCTGGTCCGGGTGCAGCTGCAACGGCGGGAACAAAACAGGCGGCCGGCCATGGGGGACGCCCATGACCGGTAGGAAATGGACCAGCAAAAGCCTGGCGTCCTCCTTTTTCCATCAGATTTTCTACGTGGCCATCCGCCTGGGCGGACGGTGGGCGGCCTATTTCATGCTCCTCTTCGTGGTGGGCTTCTACGCCCTGCATCCGGGCGTGCGGGGCCGCTCCGCCGAATACAGGCGGCGGATCGTGGGGAACCGTGGTTTCCTGGCCAACCTGTGGTTCTGCTACCGGCACTATCTCGAATTCGGCAAGATGCTGGCGGACCGGGCCGTGCTGGGCATCCTTGGCAAGTTTCGCATGGCCACCGGCGCGGAGGACACGGAGCTGCTCCGGGACCTGCTGGCCGAGGAGCAAAAGGGCCTGATCATCGTCACCGGACACGCGGGCTGCTGGCAGCTGGGCACGGCCGGGCTGAAGGATATCGACGCGCCCAAGGCCGTGGTGCTCTACCGCGACACCCGCGACGTGGACCGGCAATACTACGAACACCGGAACAACGGACAGGCACCGTTCCGGATCATCGATCCCACGGGCCCCATGGGCGGCGCCGTGGAAATGATGGAAGCGCTCAAGCAGGGGTCCATTCTCTGCTTCATGGGCGACAGGAATTTCGGGGATGGAAGCAGCGGAGTGAAGGTCGATTTTCTCGGGGGGAAGATCGAGGTGCCCGTCGGTGCGTACCGGCTGGCCTCCATCATGGGCACGCCCGTGGTGGTGACCTTTTCCCGGCGCACCGGCCCGGGCAAGGGCGAGATATGGGTCTCCGGCGCCATCCAGGTGCCGCACGGACTCGGGCGCAATGCAGAGGCCTACCGGCCCTACGCGCAGATTTTCGCGGACAGCCTGGAAGAATATGTCCGGAGCTATCCGCTGCAGTTCTATAACTTCTACGACATGTGGGAAAACGAGGGATGATTCATATGGATATCAAGGAAAAACTCAAGGAAACGCTCATCGCGGACCTGAACCTGGTGGATGTCACGCCCGAGGAAATTCAGGACGACGAGCCCCTGTTCGGCGAAGGCCTGGGACTCGATTCCCTGGACGCCGTGGAACTCATCGTGCTGGTCCAGAAGCACTTCGGGGTGGAGATCAAGGACATGGCCGACGGCAAGATCGCCTTCCAGTCCCTGAACACCCTGGCGCGGTTCATCAAGGAGCGGCGGCAGGCATGATGCCGGTTTCCCCTGTCGCCGTTGTCGGGGCGGACTGCATATGCGCCTCGGGCCACACCCTGGACGCCTGCATGGAGGCCATGCTCCGGGGCGGCCACGGCCCGGCCATGCCGACCCTTTTCCAATGCGCCCAGCCCGAACAGTACCCGGTCTTCGAGGTCCGGGACTTCGAGCCCAGGAACGGCGACGCGGATTTTTCACGGACATGCCAGCTGCTCTTTCACGCCACGGAACAGGCGCTGCGGGGTGCGGACATCACGCCGGACCTGCTCGAAGGGCTCACGGTCGGCGTCTGCATCGGCACCTCGGTGGGGGCCTCGCTGAATTTCATGGACTACTATGAAAAGTACCGGAACAACGAAAAACCGGGGCTGGCACCCATCCACACCTACCTGCGCAGCAATCCGGCCACTGCCCTGGCCCGCAGGTGGAAATTCTCCGGCCCGGTCCAGTCCGTGGTCAATGCCTGCTCCTCGGGAACGGACGCCATCGGCATGGGAGCGTCCTGGATCCGGCAGGGCCTATGCGACCTGGTGGTGGCGGGCGGCGCGGACGAGCTGAACGAGATCTCCTACAATGGCTTCGCCCGGCTCATGATCACCAGCACCGGGCAGTGCCGTCCCTTTGACCGGGAACGCTCCGGCCTCAACCTGGGCGAAGGCGCGGGCGTGCTCCTGCTGGCCTCGGACAAGGCCGCGTCCCTGCTCCGGGCAACGCCACGGGCGCGACTGCTCGGCTACGGCACCTGCAGCGACGCCCATCACCTGACCGCTCCCCATCCCGAGGCACGGGGGCTGGAAATCGCCGTCGAACAGGCGCTCCAATGCAGCGGCCTGGCACCGGAAGACATCGGCTTCATCAACGTGCACGGCACGGCAACGCGCAACAACGACCCCGTGGAAGGCCACCTGCTCGCCAAGTATTTCTCCCATGCCCCCTTTGTCTCCACCAAGGGGTACACCGGCCACACCCTGGGCGCGGCCGGCGGCATCGAGGCGGCCCTGACCATCGCCTGCCTGGAGCGGGAAACCACGCCCGGCTGCCGGGGATTCGCCCAGATCGACCCGGAAATCGGCCTTGCGCCGGTGAGAGAAAACACGTCCCTTTCGGCCCGCCACGCCCTGTCCCAGTCCCTGGCCTTCGGCGGCAACAACTCCGCCATCATCTTCGAAAAGGGGCAGGCATGATGCATATTTCCGGAATAGGGCTGGCCGCGCCCTTCGGCGGCCTGGACGAACTGCGCAACGCGCTCGGCCAAAAAACATCGCCCGCCATCTCCGAACCATACAAGGTCGACACCGGGGAACTGAAAAACCATGTTCCGCCCCGCAAGCTGCGGCGCGTGGATCACTTCACCAGCATGACCCTGCTGGCGGCTTACCGCGCACTGGCGGACGCCGGTTACGGGCAGGCCGCTCCGAAAAACCCGGCCATCGTGCTCTGCTCCGGGTTCGGCCCGGCCGAAACCACCTTCGATTTCCTGGATTCCATTCTCGACTTCGGCGCGGGCTGCGCCTCTCCCCTGGCCTTTTCCCATTCCGTGCACAACATCCCGGCCGCCATGCTGGCCATGTTCCTGAATACGCCGTGCCCCTGCACCGCAATCTGCCAGCCGTACCGCCCCGTGACCACAGCCCTGCTCACGGCCCGGGCCTGGCTGGAGGAGGGACGCGCCGAAACCGTGCTGGTCGGAGCCGTGGACGAATCCACGCCCCTGCTGGAGCATGTTTCCGGCCAGTTGGGCAGGCCCCGCATCGGCGAGGGCGCGGCCTTCTTTGTCCTGAACAAGGCAAACGGGACCTATGGGCGGGCCAGCCTTTTGCCCGGGCAAGCGGCAGAAACCGAGGATGACGCCCTGATCGACACCCTGTGCGGCTATCTGCCGGTCAAGGCCGCCTTCAGGCTGGCCGCCGCCGCTCTGCGCGCCGAAAAAACAGGGCAAAGCCGCTGTTCGGAGCAAGGACTTTGCGTCACCGTGGAGAAGGACTGATGCGTTCGCTGCCATTCACCGCCATTGACGTCCGGGAGATGCTCTCCAGCCTGCTCCTGGCCGAAACCCCCTATGCCCAGAGAATCCAATGGGCGCAGGGAGCCTCCCTGCCCGAGGATTTCGCGCTGGACGCCATCGCCCCCGACGCCCTGTCCCGAATCGGCCAACGCGCCGACGCCATGTTCCACGCCCGCACCGCCGGTTCGCTCAAGGGCATGCGCCTGGAGGAATGGGCCCGGGCCATTGCCGGGCACTGGAACAACAGCCCGGAGAACATCACCTTTTTCACCTCGGGCAGCACGGGCGAGCCCGTACCGGCCACTCACCCCTTTGCCGTGCACGAGCAGGAAATCACGGCGCTGGCAAAACAGTTCCGGGACCGAACCCGCATCGTGGGGTTCGTGCCGCGCCACCATATCTATGGTTTCCTCTTTTCCGTGCTCCTGCCCAAGGCCCTGGAAATCGAAGTGGCCTGGCAGCAGCCCATGCCCACCCCCGGCCTGATCAGCGCCCTGCGCCCAGGCGACCTGGTCATCGCCTTCCCGCTCTTCTGGGAAAAACTGGTCCAGCTCGGCACCCCCGTCCCCGAAGGCGTCTTCGGGGTCACCTCCACCGGCCCCTGCCCGGCAGCGGTCATCCATGCCCTGCGCGAGAACGGCCTGGAACGCATGACCGAGGTCTATGGTTCCTCGGAAACCGGCGGCATCGGGTACCGGCACGAGCCCTCCGCAGCCTACACCCTGCTGCCCCACTGGAATCAAACCGACGATCCCGGGAAGCTGCTGCGCAGCATGCCCAACGCTCCCGACCGGGAATATCCGCTGCAGGACCACCTGATCTGGGAGGACCACAAACGCTTCCGTCCGGCGGGCCGCACGGACAAGGCCGTGCAGGTGGCGGGCATCAACGTCTATCCCAAGCGGGTGCGGGAAACGATCCTGGGGCACCCGGATGTCCGGGAATGCGCGGTCCGGCTTATGCGGCCCGAGGAAGGCGCCCGGCTCAAGGCCCTGGTGGTGCCCCGCGCAGAATCCGATCCCCACCGGCTCGAACAGGAGCTGCGCGTCCTGGCCGCGAAAAGCCTTACCCAGTATGAAAGGCCCGGCTCCTGGACCTTTGCGGACCGGCTGCCCACGAACACCATGGGCAAAGTCGCGGACTGGTAATCCCCTCCCCGTTCTTCAGACCGCATCATCAATGGCCTGTTTACAGGGCCCGGTTATAATTGATGCGTCCCGTCGCCATTCCTATGGTGTGAGAGTGATGCAATCCGCCATTCGCCACTGGGCGTGTTTTCGCAAGCTCATTCAAACACAACGCGCAAGACAGGGGGCGCGATGAAAACCTTTTTCCTGACCTCGCTCTACGCACTGTTTTTTCTCATCCATTCGCTTCCTGCGGCCGCGCAGGACACCATCACCTGGATATATTCCGACTTTCCGCCGGTCCACATCACTTCCGGCCCGCTCAAGGGGCAGGGGTATGGCGATTACATCACCACCCTGCTCATAAACAACATGCCGGAATTCCATCATGAACGATTGAGCTGCAATCCCCTTCGCGCCAAGGAGTTGATGCTGCAGAAAAGCAAGGTGGCCAACCCGGCGCTCCTCAAGCGTCCCGACCGCGAAAAATTCATCGAGTTCTCGATCCCCGCCTATGTCGTGATCCCGAACACGGCGCTCATTTTCAAGAGACATCTCGAAAAACTGACGCCCTACCTCAACAAGGAGGGGCAGCTGCAACTTGCAAGGGCCATCACGGAAAGCAATCTCAAACTCGGCATCAACGTGGAAAGGGCGTATGGCGGCATTATCGATGAGACCCTCGCGAAATACAAAACGCATCGCAACATACACACCAACTTCACAATGCTCGGCTCGCAGCTGGCCCTGATGGAAAAGGAACGAATCGACTATGCCATCGGATATCCCATGGAAGCCCAGTACCTGAACAAGAAGTATAAAAACCGGGACGCCATCGTCTGCATCCCCATCGAAGGCATGCCGGATTATTACCTGGGCTATGTCGGTTGCCCCAAGAACGAGTGGGGAAAGAACGTCATCGGCAAGATCAACGAAGTTCTCCTGAAATACAGGAACACCCCGGAATACAAGGAGGGGTACGAATCCTGGCTGGATGAGAACAGCATCAAGCGATTAAGGGAATACATCAAGGAAGCATATTGACGCACTCCCCCTTCCCGAATTTCAGAGGCAATGCGGCTGGCGCTCCACCAACACGGTTTTACCAGACCGGCTGCTCTCCATTGCCAGTTCAATCAGCCTAATATTCCACAAAGCATCCTGTGCCGTTACCGGGGGCTCACCGCCGGTGCGGATGGCTTCGGCCATGGCCTGGAAATAGATCTGATAGCCGCCCCGCTCGGTGGGCACGGCTTCATTGCTGTCCGCCGTATACAGGGTGCCGTATTGATCGGTTGTCTCGTCCGCCCATTCGGCCTTCGTGGGCCGCAGGCCGTTGATGAGCCGTTCCTCCTGCGGGTCCAGCCCGTATTTCTCATAGCTGCCCTTGTCCCCGTTCACGCAAAAACGTCTGTTGGGCCCGGCGCTGAACAGGTCGGCGTGCAGCGTGGCCACCTTGTCCGGATAATGGAGCACGAGGTTGAAATAATCCACGGTGGCTGCGCCTTCGCGCATCTTCAGGCACTGCGCCGTAAGCGCATCCGGCAGGCCGAGAAGCTGCAACGCCTGGTCGATCACGTGCGGCCCCAGGTCATAGAGGATGCCCCCACCGTCTGCGGCAAGCTCGCGCCAGCGCTGGCGCACCGCCGGACGAAAACGGTCAAAATGCGACTCAAAGCATTTCACCTGACCGAGACGGCCCTCTTCCACCAGCCTCTTCACGGTGAGAAAATCGCCGTCCCAGCGACGGTTGTGGTAAACGCTCAGTATGCGTTCCTTTTCCCGCGCCAGGGCGATCAGGGCCTCGCCATCGGCCACCCGGGTCACGAAAGGCTTTTCAAGAATGACGTGCTTGTTGTTTTCAAGCGCCTTTTTTGCCAGCTCGAAATGCACGTCATTGGGTGCGGTGATGATCACCAGTTCCGCATCGGACCGCCGCAGCAGTTCGTCCGCAGTGGAATAATGCTCCACCTCGGGCCAATCCTCGACCACCGCATCACGCTTGCTGCTGCTTATGGCGGCCAGTTCGAATTCGGGCAGGCTGTCGATGAACGGAATGTGAAAGGTCTTTGCGGAAAATCCATAGCCGATGACGGCGGTCCTGATGCTTTTCGACATAACGGGCTCAGCTCTCTTCTAAAAATTTCCGAGGGGACAATGAATCTCCCTGCATGGGACAATCACCCTTATAAGGCCGACACGCTCCCACCACAACATTTCAGCGGATAATTTTCCCAAGAAACCAAAGCCTATCATTGTTGCGATAGTTCCTATCTGGTATGGGAACGTAACTTTCCCCATTACCGTCTGAACCCCTCAGCCGAGGAGGCTACGTGAGCGACAAGAAAAAGCACATGACCGTCTTCACCCTGTCCATGATGACCGTGGCCGCGGTGGTCAGCCTGCGCGGGCTGCCCATGATGGCCAAGGAAGGCCTGTCCATGGTCTTCTACATCCTGTTCGCCTCGGTCATGTTCCTGATCCCCGCCTCCCTGGTGGCCGCCGAGCTGGGCGGCGCATTCGGCAGGCAGGGAGGCGGCGTCTATACCTGGGTCAAGGCCGCCTTCGGCTCGCGCTGGGGCTTCACGGCCATCTGGCTGCAATGGATCCAGAACGTGGTCTGGTACCCCACGGTGCTCGCCTTTGCGGCCAGCGCCCTGGCCTACCTGTTCATGGACCCGCAACTTGCCGACAGCGGCCTGTACACAGGCGTGGTGATCCTGGCCTGCTACTGGCTGGCCACCTTCCTGACCCTGGCCGGAAGCGACGTGGCCAGCAAGGTCACCAAATACGGGGTGCTTTTCGGCACGGTCCTGCCCGGCGTGCTGATCATCGTCCTGGGCCTGCTCTGGGTGGACCAGGGCAACCCGATCATGTTCCTGGAAAATGCGCCAAGCACTGCGAGCGGCATGGTCCACGCGCGCCTGTTCCCGCACCTGAACGGCCTGGGCAGCGTGGCGTTCCTGGCGGGCATCATCCTGCTTTTCGCGGGCGTGGAGGTGCATGCGGTGCACGCCAACGAGCTCCAGCACCCGGCCACCGAGTTCCCGCGCTCCATGTTCCTGGCCGCAGCGGTCATCTTCCTGCTGTTCATGCTCGGCTCCATGGCCGTGGCCGCTGTCATCCCGGCCAGGGAAATCAGCCTCACCGCCGGACTGCTCCAGGCCTTCAAGCAGCTCCTGGACAAATTCCACCTCGGATTCCTCACCCCGGTCATCGGCCTGCTCGCGGCCTTCGGGGCCATCGGCGGGGTCATGAGCTGGGTGGGCGGCCCGAGCCGGGGCCTGCTGGAAACCGCCAAGCAGGGCGAGCTGCCGCCGTTCATGGCCAAGGTCAACAAGAACGGCGTGCAGGTGAACATCCTCATGATCCAGGCCGTCATCGTCAGCCTGCTGGCCTCGCTCTACTTCATCATGACCAACGTGTCCGTTGCCTTTTTCCTGCTCTCGGCCATCACCATCACCCTGTACCTGATCATGTACATCCTCATGTACGCGGCCGCCATCAAGCTGCGCCTGGAGCAGCCGGACCTGCCCCGGACCTACAAGGTTCCCGGCGGTCTGGTCGGCCTCTGCGCCCTGGCGGGCATCGGGCTGATCGGGGTCTGCTTCTCGCTGCTGGTGGCCTTTTTCCCGCCCACCAACCTGCCCGTGGGCAACCCGGCCCTGTACGTGGGCCTCGTGGCCGGAGGACTCGTGGTCTTCGTGGGCCTGCCGCTGATCATCAACGCCAACAAGAAACCCGAATGGAAACAGGACGGCCCCACGTCCTAACAAGAAGGAGCCCTCATGCCGCTGCACAAGAAAGAAACGGTCCGCGACGAGCTGCTGAACGACATCTACGCATCAACGGATGCGGACATCAGACTGCCCAAGTATCGCTTTCCCAAGGACGAGGAGCGGCCGCGCAACGTCTATCAGGTGGTGCGCGACGAGCTCATGCTCGACGGCAACTCGCGCCAGAACCTGGCCACCTTCTGCCAGACCTGGCTGGATCCCGAGATCCACCGGCTCATGAACGACTGCATCGACAAGAACATGATCGACAAGGACGAATACCCGCAGACCGCCGAGATCGAGGCGCGCTGCGTGCACATGCTGGCCGACCTCTGGAATTCCCCGGACGCGGCCAACACCATGGGCTGCTCCACCACCGGTTCCAGCGAGGCGGCCATGCTCGGCGGCATGGCCCTGAAATGGCGCTGGCGCAAGAAGATGAAATCCCAGGGCAAGCATGCGGACAAGCCCAACCTGATCTGCGGCCCGGTCCAGATCTGCTGGCACAAGTTCGCCCGCTACTGGGATATCGAGCTGCGCGAGATCCCCATGGAAAAGGGACGGCTGATCATGAGCCCCGAGGAGGTCATCAAGCGCTGCGACGAGAACACCATCGGCGTGGTGCCCACCCTGGGCGTGACCTTCACCTGCGACTACGAGCCCGTGGAAGCGGTCTGCAAAGCCCTGGACAAGCTCCAGGAGGAAACCGGCCTGGACATCCCCGTGCACGTGGACGCGGCCAGCGGCGGGTTCCTGGCTCCCTTCTGCCAGCCGGACATCGTCTGGGATTTCCGCCTGCCGCGCGTCAAGTCCATCAACGCCTCGGGCCACAAGTTCGGCCTTTCCCCGCTGGGCGTGGGTTGGGTGATCTGGCGCGACGTGGAGGACCTGCCCGAAAAGCTCATCTTCTGGGTCAATTACCTGGGCGGCAACATGCCCACCTTCGCCCTCAACTTCTCGCGGCCGGGCGGGCAGATCATCGCCCAGTACTACAACTTCCTGCGCCTCGGGCGCGAGGGCTACCGCAAGATCCACCAGTCCTGCTACGACACGGCCGCATACATGGCCGACGAACTGGACCGGATGGGCGTCTTCGAGATCATCTACAACGGGCGCGGCGGCATCCCGGCCCTGTGCTGGACGCTCAAGGAGGACGCAAACGCGGACTTTACGCTCTACGACCTGTCCGACCGGCTGCGCACCACGGGCTGGCAGGTGCCCGCCTATTCCATGCCGCCCCACCGCAAGGATCTGGTGGTCATGCGCGCGCTGGTCAAGCACGGGTTCAGCCGCGACCTGGGCGCCCTGTTCATCGAGGACATGAAGCGCTGCCTGGAGTACTTCAAGCACACCCACATCCATCACGATCCCACGGCCACGGCGACCGGCGGATTCGACCACGGCGGCCGGGGAGAGAAAGAGTAACAAGAAATGGTGGAGACCTCTTGAAAGAGGTTCTTCCCACAAGCCCTCTTCCAGAACTTTTTAATCAACCAAAGCCGCCGCAAAATTAGCTTTGCGGCGGCTTTGGTGCATACGTGCAAAAATCAGATTCTCAACCAAATGAACCGGTAATAACAGGGAACATCTGGGGGCCTCCGAAAACAATTTCCGAAAGTGCGATTTACATTCTTGCAAAATACCATGATTCTCGTTATGCCCCCTTTTTCCGAACGAAAATTTCACGAAACAAAGGGAAGCATGATGAAAAAAACGCTTATCGCACTGATCGCCTTCTGTTGCCTCTCCGTCCTTGCCTCTTCGGCCTTTGCCGCCGGAACCAAGGTCAAGATGGCCTTTGCCACCTGGGTCGGCTACGGCCCGCTCTACATCGCCAAGGAAAAGGGATTTTTCGAGAAACACGGCCTGGACGTGGACCTGATCATCATCGACGATGAAGCCCAGTACGCCGCCGCCATGGTTTCGGGCAACATCGACGCCCTGGGCAACGTGCTCGACCGCGAAGTCATCCACTTCGCCAAGGGCGCTCCGGAAACCGTGCTCTTCGCCATGGACGAATCCGCGGGCGCGGACGGCATCATCGCAGTCCGCGAGATCAAGGCCGTTTCCGACCTCAAGGGCCAGGCCATCGGGCTGGACAAGAGCTCCTCGTCCTACTTCTTTCTGCTCACCGCCCTCCAGAAGGCCGGACTCGAGGAAAAGGACGTGACCATCCATGAAATGGAAGCCTCCGACGCCGGCACCGCCTTCATCGCGGGCAGGCTGGACGCGGCCATCACCTGGGAACCCTGGCTCTCCAAGGTCTCCACCCGCGAAGGCGGCCACGTGCTGGCTTCCTCCAAGGAATTCCCGCGCACCATCGTGGACATCGTCACCATGCGCAACGACTTCATCGCCGAGCACCCCGAGGCTCCCGAAGCCATGACCAGGGCCTGGTTCGAAGCCATCGAGTGGTACAGAAGCAACCCGAACGAAGGCAACGCCATCATGGCCAAGCACCTGGGCGAAACCGCGGAATCCGTCGCCGAGATGGCCGCGGGCGTGTCCTTCTTCGACAAGGCGGGCAACCTGGCCTTCTTTGACAAGTCCACGGACAGCAACATCTTCGAGGTGGCCGAACGCGCCAGGACCTTCTGGAGCGCCAAGGGCATCATCACCAAGCCCGTGGACGTGAACGCCCTCGTCACCGACAAATACGTGACCGGAGCCGCCGAATAAGATGGCCCGCACCGAGAAACAACGCCGGTTTGCGCCGGGAACGGGGCTGACCCTGCTCACGTTCCTGGCGCTCCTCGGCCTCTGGAGCGCCCTGGCCTACACGGGCAGCGTCAAGGAATTCTTCCTGCCCAGGCCCCATACGGTGCTCACCGCCTTCGTCAAGATGTACGAGGAGGGAATTCTGCTGAGCTACAGCTGGGATTCCATCTACCGCGTCATGGTGGGCTGGGCCATGGCCGTGGTGGTGGCCGTGCCGCTGGGCATGTTCATCGCCACCTCCCGGCGCTGCGCCGCAATGTTCGGCCCGCTCATGGAGTTCGCCCGCTACCTGCCCGTAGTGGCCCTGGTGCCCCTGACCCTGCTCTACTTCGGCATCGGCGACCTCCAGAAATTCATGGTCATCTTCCTGGGCACCTTCTTCCAGCTCGTGCTCATGGTGGCCGACTCCACGGCCCGCGTTCCCCAGGACCTGAGCCGGGCCGCCGCCACCCTCGGCGCGAGCCGGGCGCAGACCTACAGGCTGGTGCTCGTCCCCGGGGCGCTGCCCGGCATCATGGACGACCTGCGCATCACCATCGGCTGGGCCTGGACCTACCTGGTGGTGGCCGAGCTGGTGGCCGCCAACTCGGGCCTGGGATACATGATCCTGCGCGCCCAGCGCTTCCTGGCCATCGACCGCATCTTCGCGGGCCTGATCATCATCGGCCTGCTGGGCCTGGCCACCGACTTTCTCTTCAAATGGCTGACCCGCGTCACGGTGCCGTGGAGCGAAAAGGCATAGACATGAGCAAACTGAGCATTCAAGGCCTGACCAAGGTCTTCGGCGGCGGGGACAAGGCAGTCACCGCCCTGGACAACGTTTCCCTGGAAATCGCCGAGGGCGAGTTCACCGTGGTGGTGGGCCCCAGCGGCTGCGGCAAGTCCACCCTGCTGAACATCGTGGCCGGGCTGGAGCACGAAACCTCGGGCCAGGCCGTGCTGGGCGGCCGGAAGATCACCGGGCCGGGCGCGGACCGGGGCATGGTCTTCCAGTCCTACACCCTTTTCCCCTGGCTCACCGTGCGCGAGAACGTGGAGTTCGGCCTGCGCATCAAGAAGATGCCCAAGGCCGAGCGGGCCGAGATCGCCCGCAAGTACCTGCGCCTGGTGGGGCTGGCCGACTTCGAGAACGCCCTGCCCAAGGAGCTTTCCGGCGGCATGAAGCAGCGCACGGCCATCGCCCGCGTGCTGGCCAACAGCCCGGACATGCTGCTCATGGACGAACCCTTCGGCGCGCTGGACGCCCAGACCAGGCTCCAGCTCCAGGACCTGCTGCTGGATGTCTGGCGCGAGGAAAAGGCCACGGTGCTGTTCATCACCCACGACATCGACGAGGCCATCCTCCTGGCCGACACCATCCACATCATGTCCCGGCGGCCCGGCCGCATCCTGGAGAGCATCCCGGTCGCCATCGCACGGCCCCGCGACCACCGCGTCACGCTCACGCCCGAGTTCGCGGCCATCAAGGGCCAGATCATGGATCTGCTCTGGAGCGAGATGGTGTAGGGCATTGATACGACGCTCCCCGCATTCAAGCCGGGGTGCCCGACTTCACCCTGTTTCAATTCCAGCAAACAAAAAGGCCTCCGTGGACGCAAGATGTCCACGGAGGCCTTTTTTGCGGCAACGGATTTCCCTCCGGCGCGCCGCCGCAATTTGCTCAACCAATTCCCGCTCGCCAGCGCACGGACCGTCAGGAGACCTCGTCCTTGTGGGCGATGTCCGAATGGGCAATGGCCGTCGAGAAATCGGGGAAAATGTTTTCCTGCCCGACAACGGAGTCTGTTCCCAGCCGCTGGATAAGCCGGGCCACCCGAGGGGTGACGCCGGACAGCACGACATGGATTCCCTGCGATTGCAGCCTGCGTATGACCGTTTCCAGGGCCTCGATTCCGGTTGCGTCCATGATCGGCACAAGCCGCATGCAGAAGATCAAGAGTTCCGGCTTCTTCCTCGTGAAGTTCATGATGTCGATGAACCGTTGTGCCATACCGAAGAAGAACGGACCCGATATTTCATAGACGACTACCCGTTCATTGCCTGTGGCCCTGTCGATGACGTCTTCCTCGGGCAGTCCGGTATCCAGGCTGTGTATATCGGTCAGTTCGCTCATGCGTTTCATGAACAGCAGCGCGGCCAGGACGACACCGATTTCAACGGCCACGGTAAGATCCACGAAGACCGTCAACCCCAAGGTCATCACCATGACGAGGGAATCGGATTTCGGAGCCCGGAAAAGACGAAGCATTCTATGCGGTTCCGACATGTCCCACGCAACGACCAGCAGGACCGCCGACAGGCTGGCCAGGGGAATGCCCGACGCGAGCGGGGCGCAGACGAGAACGAAAAGAAGGATGACCAGGGAATGCGTCATGCCCGCGAAAGGAGAGAAGGCCCCGGCCCGTATGTTGGTCGCGGTTCTGGCGATTGCGCCGGTGGCGGGCAGTCCGCCGAACAAGGCCGAACCGATGTTGGCGAGGCCTTGCGCAACGAGTTCCGTCGAGGGATTGTGCCGGTCGCCGCTCATGCCGTCCGCGACCGTGGCGCTCAGCAAGGACTCTATACCGGCCAGAATGGCAATGGTTATGGAGTCGGACATGAGGCTTCCCAAATGAATATCGGAAAATTTCAGGGACATGAAGGCCGGCAGCTCCGACGGAATCCCGCCGAACCGGGTGCCGATGGTTTCGGTGGGGATGCCGAACACGAGGGCAACGAGCGTTCCGATGACGATTCCCATGATCGGGGCCGGAATCTTGGGTATGTAGCGCCTGACCACGAGCATGGTGACAAGCGTCACCACGCCGATCGCCACTGTCGGGAGGTGGATGGATGCGGCATTGTTCCAATAGGCCGTAACGCTTTCAATGATTCCGCCGGGAAGATGGGTCAGCTTGAAGCCCAGAAAGTCCTTGAGCTGTGAAATGAAGATCAACAGCCCTATGCCGGTGGTAAATCCCGTGGTCACCGGGTACGGAATGTATTGGAGCAGCTTGCCGAGACCGAAGAGCCCCATGAGGATCAGCATGGCGCCCGCAATTATCGTCGCAAGGACAAGTCCTTCAAAGCCATGGTGCGCGATCACGTTCGAAATGATGACAACGAACGCTCCGGTGGGCCCGCCGATCTGGAACCTGGTTCCGCCCAATCCCGAGATGATGAACCCGGCAATGATGGCGGTGGTCAGACCGACGCTGGGCGTGGCTCCCGAGGCTATGGCGAAGGCCATGGCCAATGGCAGTGCGACAATGCCGACGGTGACCCCGGCTCCGACGTCGCGGCGGAATCCCTCAAGGGAATAGCCTGATTTCAGGTATGCGATGCTCGCAGGGATATAGTCCCGGAAATGAAAATGGGAAAAGTATGCCATTGAGATACCTCCATGCTGATAGTGGTGTCTCCGTGGGGCACAGTCGGTGGTGAGAAACCAGAGGCTGGAGGCTCGCGCGGGGGGAGGCAGTTAAAAACCTTGACCGCCGCCTTGTCAAGGTTTTCCCTCCCGGCCTGTATGGAAAAGTCTTTAGCCGTATGCCAGGGCCTGCGGTGCGGTCTTGTTTTCGAAGAGTTCCTCAACCCGGTCCCTGGAGGCTTCGGAAAGCTTGAGTTCCGAAACGTTGAGCACGCTTTCCAGGCCGCCATAGAAACGCAGAGCCCGGTCAATGAAATCCGCGTCCACAAAGGCGGCCTTCAGGTCATAGGTCTGGCCGTCCCAGACAAGGCCCAACCGCAGCATGGGGTTGCGCTCCGGAGCCTTGGTGATCAGGTTGCCGGTCTTGACCAGCGCCTCGGCCGCACGGCCGCGCGAAACCCCGGCCCACTCGGACAGCTGGTCCACAAAGGCGGGCATCACGGCCACATAATAGTATTGGTCGATCTTGCAGGCGATGGACTTGCCCGGCAGGTTCAGGAGCCAGGGCTCCTCGGCAAAGGCGTGCCCAAGGGCTTTCTGGAGCTTGGTGGCGATCTCCTGGTAGTCGGTCAATGGCATGGCGATCTCCTTTATATACCTGAATGAACCACATTTTCAGCAACAATTCAAGGGGTTCCAGCAATACACCCATTCGCTCGCAAAAGAACCGCCCGCCCCATTCCCCCCTGCTGCATGCGCAATTGTGAAAAAGTGAACTTCCCGAAATTTTGCCCCCTAAAAGTCAAACTATCATTTGTTAAATAAAATCAGTCGAATCAACGATTCGATTGACCAATCAATTTCCTTACCCCCCCTTGACATTATTTCGATGCTATTCCTATAGATCTAAACCCTTTTTCTAAAACTTTTGACTAGATGGCGTCAGGGCTCGGCCCGGCCAGAGCAATAAAAAGGAGTAGAGAATGTCGGATCTGAACAAGCAAAGGACATATGCCCTCGTTGGACATGGCGGCAGTGGCAAAACCACTGTCGCGGAAATGATGCTGCTCAACGCTGGCGTGATCAACCGCCTCGGCAAAGTGGAAGAAGGCACCACCGCCCTCGACTACGAGCCCGAGGAAATCAAGCGCCGCGGCTCCACGCAGCCGGGCTTTGCCAACTTCAAATGGAACAAGAACCAGCATTTCCTTATCGATACTCCGGGTGACTCCAACTTTGCGGGTGACCTGAACTATATGCTCACCGCCGCCGACGGCGTTGTCCTGGTCATCGATGCGGTGGACGGCGTGAAGCCGCTGACCCGCAAGATCTGGGCATCCATGCAGGAAGCCGGTCGTCCGGCCATGGTCGTCATCAACAAGATGGACCGCGACCGGGCCGAATTCGACTCCGCCTTCGACAGCATCGCCGAAGGCCTGGGTGCACGGCCCGCCCTGCTCTACTACCCCATCGGCAGCAGGGAAAACTTCAAGGGCGTGGTGGACATGCTCTCGGGCAAGGCCCTCATGTTCGACGACCAGGGCGGCGTGACCGAGGGCGAAATCCCCGGCGACATCGCCGACACCGTGGAATCCATGCGCGAGGCCATGGTCGAGAACATCGCCGAGTCCGATGAAGCGCTCATGGAAAAATACTTCGAGGAAGGGGAACTGACCCCCGACGAAGTCCTTCAGGGCCTCAAGGCCGGCGTCATGGCCGGTGAGCTGGTTCCCGTGGTGATTTCCGCAGCCCTGGAAAACAAGGGCGGCCAGATGATCCTGGACACCATCCAGAACCTGATGCCCAGCCCGCTGGACCATGCTCCCTGGCAGGGCGAGGACGGCGAAGTGGAAAGCTCCCCGGACGCCCCCCTCTCCTGTTTCGTTTTCAAGACCCTGGCCGACCCCTTTGCGGGCCAGCTCACGGTTGTCCGCGTGCTCTCCGGCACCCTCAAGGCGGACTCCTCCCTCAAGAACACCTCCAACGGGGAAAAGGAACGCGTGGGCCAGCTGCTGCTCATGCAGGGCAAGGAACAAACCCCGACCAAGGATCCCATGGGCCCCGGCTCCATCGTGACCCTGGCCAAGCTCAAGAGCACCCACACCGGCAACACCCTGTGCGACGAAAAGGGCGGATTCGTGCTGGCCAAGCCCCCCGTCTCCCCGCAGTTGATCACCTTTGCCTTGGCTCCGGCCGAAAAGGGCGATGAAGACAAGGTCTACGCCGCCGTCGCCAAGCTGCTGGACGAAGACGTCACCCTGACCCTGTCCCGCGACGAAGAGTCCGGCGACATCCTGCTCTCGGGCATGGGCCAGAACCACATTGAAATCTCCGTGGAAAAGGCCAGACGCCGCTACAAGGCCGATATCGTGCTCAAGACCCCCAAGGTTCCCTACCGCGAAACCTTCAGGAGCCCGGCCAAGGAAATCCAGGGCCGTCACAAGAAGCAGTCCGGCGGCCGCGGCCAGTTCGGCGACTGCTGGATCCACATCGATCCCATGCAGCACGGCGCGGGCTACGAGTTCGCGGACCAGATCGTGGGCGGGGCCATTCCGCGCCAGTACATCCCTGCAGTGGACAAGGGCATCCAGGAAGCGGCCGCGCGCGGCGTGCTCGCCGGATACCCGGTCATCGACTTCAAGGCCACCTGCTACGACGGCTCCTACCACAACGTGGACTCCTCGGAAATGGCCTTCAAAATCGCCGGTTCCATCGCCTTCAAGAAGGCCGCGGAAAAGGCCCAGATGGCCCTGCTCGAGCCGGTCATGCTGGTCACCGTCGCCGTGCCCGACTCCTTCATGGGCGACATCATCGGCGACCTGTCCTCCCGCCGCGGCAAGGTGCTCGGCTCCGACTCCACCGCGGGCGTGACCGAGATCAAGGCCCACGTGCCCATGGCCGAAATGCTGCGCTACGCTCCAGACCTGAACGCCATGACCGGCGGCCAGGGTACCTTCTTCATGGAATTCGCCCAGTACGAAGAGTGCCCGCCCAACGTCACCGAGCAGGTCATCGCCGACAACAAGCGCACTGCCGAAGCGGAATAGCTTCCGGTACGACACCGATTCCATGCAGCCCCGAGAACTCCGGTTCCCGGGGCTGCTTTTTTGCTCCTCGGCGGGCAGTTCATCCGTAAGGCTCAGGCAAGGAGGGAATATCCCCCGTGCATCCCCTGAGTGTGAGCGCGTTTTCCCTTCCGGCTGCGCTTGAAAAAAACTCGTTCACGGGAAAGGCATAATGGTCTGAAGGTTGCCAAGAAGGGTCGTGGATACGCGAAGTGATAAAAAGGCAGGCCCGACGTGTATTCACACATACACGAGGGTCTGCCCTTTTTTGAAACGACAAAGTAGACACGCCCTTATCGGCAACCGTCCCCCAACACTTGTTTACTGAGCATAATTACGATAAATCCAACGGGAATACTTCAAGAACAAGGATATTTGATGCTTCGAGCAATACTTTTCTTCACCCTGCTGATTCCCCTGACCATATACTACAGCTGGCGGCAGAAGTTCATCAGCAAGAACGCCACCATGGAAGAGCTGAACATGCCCGGCAAGCTCTGGGCGCGCACGCTCCTGCGCATCGCCGGGGTCAAGGTGGAGGCCGACCTGGAAGGCGTGGACCCCAATGGGCATTACGTCTTCATCAGCAACCACCAGAGCCTCGTGGACATCCCCATCCTGTTCAACATCCTGTGGGACAACAACATCCGCTTCGTGGCCAAGCACTCCCTTTTCGAGATTCCGGTCTACGGCAAGGCGCTCGGCGACGCGGGCCACATCTCCGTGAACCGCAGCGACCGCCGTGCGGCCATGAAGAGCCTCAACGAAGGCGTGGAGCTGATCAAGCGAGGAGTTTCCCCGGTCATCTTCCCGGAAGGCACCCGCAACAGGAACCTCGAACAGCTCATGGACTTCAAGACCGGCGGCATGATCATGGCGCTGAAGAGCGGCGTGCCAGTGGTGCCCATCGTCATGGCCAACACCGGTCGCGTCCTGCCCCCGGGCAGGAAATGGGTAAACAACAAGTACACGGTGAAGCTCAAGGCCCTGCCGGTCATCGACCCCAGCCGGTACGACATCAAGGAACGCGACAAGTTCAAGGACGATCTCTACGAGATGATGAACAGGACCTACCAGGAGCTCATGGCGGAGGGCAGCCATGCCTAGCGAACCGTTTCTAACCCTCACCCCCCTGGGCGGACTCGGCGAGATCGGCATGAACTGCATGGTCTACGACACCGGGGAATCCCTGGTCATGGTGGACTGCGGCCTCATGTTCCCGGACGACTATCTCTACGGCGTGGACGTGGTCATTCCCTGCTTCGACTCCATCCTCGAAAACAAGAGCAGGCTCAAGGGCATCGTGCTCACCCACGGGCATGAGGACCACATAGGCGCCCTGCCCTGGCTGCTGCAGCACGTGGACGTGCCCGTGTACGGCTCGGCCTTCACCCTGGGGCTGGTGGAAAACAAGCTCCGCGAGCGCGACCTGGACAAGTACGCGGACCTGCGTCCGGTGGAGCCCGGCGAACGCATCGTGCTGGACGACATGGCCTTCAGCTTCTTCCCGGTCTGCCATTCCATCATCGAGGGCTACGGCCTGGGCATCGAGACCCCGGTGGGCCGCGTGGTGCACACCGGCGACTTCAAGATCGACCGCAACCCCCTGGACGGTCACGCCACCGACCTGGAGGCCTTCAAGAAATTTTCCGAGCCCGGCGTCCGGCTCCTGCTTTCGGATTCCACCAACGTGGAACAGGACGGCTTCGCGCTCACAGAGCGCGAGATCAAGTCCAGCCTGCGCGAGATATTCAACAGCGCCCGGGGCCGCATTCTGGTCTCGCTCTTTTCCAGCCACATCCAGCGCATCCAGGAGGTGGTGGACCTGGCCGAGGCCTGCAACCGCAAGGTGGCCATCAGCGGCCGCAGCCTGATGCGCAACATCGAGCTGGCCCAGGAAATGGGCTTCCTGCACATCCCGCACAGCGTGGCCATCCCCGTGGACGCCATCGACAACTACCCGGACGAGGAAATCGTCCTGCTGGTCACCGGCTCCCAGGGCGAACCCCTGGCGTCGCTTTCGCGCATGGCCTGCGAGGAGCACCGCCAGCTCGCCATCCATCCCGGCGACCTGGTGCTGCTCTCCTCCCGGTTCATCCCCGGCAACGTGAAGGCCATCACCAAGGTCATCAACAACCTGTACCGGCTGGGCGCGGAAGTGCTCTACGAAAAGGTGCAGGGAATCCACGCCTCGGGCCATGCCCACAGCGAGGAGCTGCGCATCATGTTCGAGACCGTGAAGCCCAGCTTCTTCATCCCGGTGCACGGCGAATACCGCCACCTGGTCAAGCACCGGCGTCTGGCCGTGGAGTGCGGGGTTGCCGAGGAACGCGCCATGGTCATCGAAAACGGCCAGCCCGTGACCTTCCTCGAGCAGGGAATCCGCCTGGAGGAACCCGTGAGCGCCGAGCGCATCCTGGTGGACGGCAAGGGCGTGGGCGACGTGGGCCAGACCGTGCTCAAGGAGCGCCAGCTCCTGGCGGGCGAAGGCATCATGATCGTGCTCCTGGTGGTGGACGAGGCCACGGGCGAGATTTCCATCGGCCCGGACATCGTCACCAAGGGATTCGTGTTCGAACAGAACTACGCCCACTTCATCGAGGACGCCAAATGTATCGTGCTGGACGTCTTCGAGAACATCCCGCCCGGCGAGACCAAGAAGCTCAAGGAACGCATCCGCTCGGCCCTGCGCCGCTTCTTCCGCAAGGTCTTGGACCGCGACCCGGTGGTGGTCCCCCTGATCATCAATATCTAGGGGAATTGGCGAGTTGCCCCTTGGAGAGGGGCGCGGACGGAATCCCGGCGCTGGTTGTCGCCGAGATTTCTCTTGCCATTCCTCATTTAATACCGTAAAAGACCCCGACTCAAAATTCACACATCCCACGCGATATCCGGGTGCCCCGAGTTGTTCGGGTTTGATTTTCTGGAGCTGGGATGGAGGAAAAACCCTGGAGGAATTATGGCTTACGCAACCATGAAAGACATGCTCGAGACCGGTGTCCACTTCGGCCACCAGACCCGCCGTTGGAACCCGAAAATGCGTCCGTACATCTTCGGATCCCGCAACGGCATCCATATCATCGACCTGCAGCAGACCGTTAAAATGTTCCGCACCGCTTACGACTTCATCGCGGACAAGGTCGCCGACGGCGGCAAGGTTCTGTTCATCGGCACCAAGCGCCAGGCTCAGGAAGCCATGAAGCAGGAAGCGGAACGCTGCGGCATGTTCTTCGCCACCCACCGCTGGATGGGCGGCACCCTGACCAACTTCCAGACCATCAAGCGTTCCATCGACCGCCTGAAGAACCTGGAAGAAATGTTCGAAGACGGCTCCATCAACAAGTTCCCCAAAAAGGAAATCGTTCGCATGGGCCGCGAGGTCAAGAAACTGAATCTGGCTCTGGGCGGCATCAAGGACATGAAGGAAGCCCCGGCAGTCGCATTCGTTGTTGACCCCAAGAGGGAGCACATCGCGATCCAGGAATGCCGCAAGCTGGGCATCCCGGTCGTGGCAGTAACTGATACCAACTGCGACCCCGACGTTATCGATTACATAATCCCCGGCAACGATGACGCCATCCGCGCCATCAAGCTCTTCGCCGCCCGCATCGCAGACGCCTGCGTCGACGGCGCAGCTCAGACCAAGGACGCCCCGGCCGAAGCAAAGGCCGAAGCTCCCAAGGCTGAAGCAAAGGTAGAAGAAGCCGCCGCTGAAGAAGCTGCTGCCGAATAAATCAGAATTCATATATACCGATCCCTGGAGGATAGAATGGCAATCTCTGCTGCTATGGTTAAAGAACTGCGCGAAAAGACCGGCGCAGGCATGATGGACTGCAAAAAGGCCCTTGTTGAAAGCGACGGCGACGAAGAAAAAGCAATCGTCTACCTGCGCGAAAAGGGTCTTTCCAAGGCCGCCAAGAAGGCCGGCCGCGCCACTTCCGAAGGTATCGTGGGCAACTTCGTCTCCGCAGACGGCAAGACCGCCGCTCTGGTGGAAGTGAAGTGCGAAACCGACTTTGTCGCCAAGAACGACGACTTCCGCTCCTTTGCCGCACAGCTGGCCGAAAAGGTCGCCGGCATGGACGTGACCACCGGCAACGGTGAAGATCTGGGCGACGCCGCAGACTGCACCGACCTCATCGCCAAGCTGGGCGAAAACATGGGCGTCGGCCGCTTTGCCAAGGTTTCCGCAGAGGGCATGGTCGGCATGTACATCCACTCCAACAATAAGATTGGCGTGCTGGTGAACATGGTCGGCGGCGACGAGGAACTGGGCAAGGACATCGCCATGCAGGTGGCCGCTGTCAATCCCAAGTGCCTGAGCCCGGACGAACTGCCCCAGGATGACCTGGAAAAGGAAAAGGCCATCTACCTGAAGCAGGCCATGGACGAAGGCAAGCCCGAAGAGATCGCCGAAAAGATCGTCATGGGCCGCCTGAGCAAATACTACAAGGAAGTCTGCCTGGTTGAACAGCCGTTCATCAAGGAAGACAAGAAGAGCATCAAGCAACTCCTCAAGGAAAAGGACGCCAGCGTCAAGGGCTTTGTCCGGTTGGCGTTGGGCGAAGCTGAATAAAACGGAAACGGGCCGCAAGGCCCGTTTTTTTTGACCGAAAATTCACGAGCTCGGCTCTGCCGGGCCATAGTCTCAAACCTATTGACAGACAGGGGAAAGTATGGACAAAGTGCGGTTTTCGCGGGTATTGATCAAGCTTAGCGGCGAAGCTCTCGCCGGTGAGCAGCAGTTTGGAATCGAACCCCAGGCCATTGACCAGTTCTGCAAGGAAATCGCGGCAGTGGCTGCTTCGGGAATCCAGATCGCATTGGTCATCGGCGGCGGCAACATCTTCAGGGGCCTTTCGGCCAGCGCCAAGGGAATGGACCGGGCGCAGGCCGACTACATGGGCATGCTGGCCACGGTCATGAACGCCCTTGCAGTGCAGGACGCCCTGGAGAAACACGGCTGCCAGACCCGCGTGATGACGGCTTTCAGCATGCAGGAAGTAGCCGAGCCGTACATTCGCCGCCGCGCCGAGCGCCACCTGGAAAAAGGCCGGGTGGTCATTTGCGCAGCAGGGACCGGGAATCCCTACTTCACCACGGATTCCGCAGCCGCCCTGCGCGCCCTTGAGCTCAAGTGCGATGCCATCATCAAGGCCACCAAGGTGGACGGCGTGTACGACAAGGACCCGGCAAAATACGACGATGCCGTCAAGTACGACACCGTCACGTTCCTGGAAGTTCTGGAAAAGAGGCTCGGAGTCATGGACTCCACCGCCATTTCCATGGCCCGGGACAACAACCTTCCGATCATCGTCTTCAACCTGTTCAAGGAAGGCAACATGCTCAAGGTGACGGCCGGCGAAAAAATCGGAACGATCGTTCAAGGAGGAGACTAGTATGCAATCGGTTCTGGATGATGGAAAAAAACGCATGGAAGGCGCCATCCACGCCCTCGAAAAAGACTTCAGCAAACTGCGCACCGGACGGGCCAGCTCTTCCCTGGTGGATAACCTGGTCGTCGAATACTACGGCACCCCTACCCCGCTGAGCCAGCTTGCCTCCGTGTCCATCCCGGATTCCCGGACCATCACGATCCAGCCGTGGGACAAGGGCGCTTTCGGCGACGTCGAAAAGGCCATCCAGAAGTCCGACCTGGGCCTGAACCCGGTCAACGACGGCAAGATCATCCGCATCGCCATCCCGCCCCTCACCGAGGAACGGCGCAAGGATCTGGTCAAGGTGGCCAAAAAATATTCCGAAGACGCCAAGGTTTCCATCCGCAACGTGCGCCGCGACATGAACGAATCGCTCAAGAAGATGGAAAAGGACAAGGACATCACCGAGGACGAAATGCACGGCGGACAGGACAACGTCCAGAAGCTCACCGACGACTTTGTGAAGAAGTGCGACGAGCTGTTCACTGCCAAGGAAAAAGAAATCCTCGAGATCTAATGTCTCCTGAATCATTGAATATCCCCGCCCACATTGCCATCATCATGGATGGCAACGGCAGGTGGGCGAAGTTGCGCGGGCTGCCAAGGACCAAAGGCCACAAGGCCGGGACCGAAGCGGCCCGCGCCATTGTCACGCGCTGCCGCGAGCTGGGCGTGAGGCACCTGACCCTGTACACCTTTTCCAAGGAAAACTGGAACCGTCCCAAGGAAGAGGTGGGCACCCTTTTCGACCTGCTGACCTCGTTTCTCAAGAACGAACAGAAAAGGCTCATCGACCAGGACATCCGCCTCAAGGTGGTGGGAGACCTCGACGGCATGCCCCTGGCAGTGCGCACCGCGCTCAAGCACGTCATCTCCAAGACCGCCAAGTGCTCGTCCATGACCCTGAACCTGGCCCTCAACTACGGCGGCCGGGACGAGATCGTGCGGGCCTGCCGCGCCCTGGTTGCCGCGGGCATCTCGCCCGAGGAAGTCACCGAGGAACGTCTGGCCGGGGAACTCTATACCGCGGGCCAGCCCGACCCGGACCTGGTCATCCGCACCAGCGGGGAAATCCGCATCTCCAATTACCTGCTCTTCCAGTGCGCCTATTCGGAATTTTACTTCACCGATGTCTACTGGCCCGACTTCACCCCCGAGGAGCTGGAAAAGGCCCTGGCGGACTACACCTCGCGCCAGCGCCGCTTCGGCAAGACCGGGGATCAGGTCGAAGCCCCGGGAGACTGATCCGCCTCCGGGGATATGCACCCGTCCGCTTGCCCCATGCGGCGGAATGATTTACAAAAGTTCAATTCGAGCAATCGGCGGACATCGCCACAGAAGACAGGATACGCATGGATTTTCCCGCAAACCAGAAACGCATCGTCACCGGGGTCGCCCTGGCTCTCGTTCCCTTGCTGGCCATAGCCATGAAGGGCTGGATTCTCTTCGCCATCCTGGCCCTGTTCTGCATCCTGGCCCAATGGGAATTCTACGCAATGTTCAGCCCCAGGCCGCCCATGACCGAGTTCAAGTGCGGCGCGGCCGTGTTCACCGTCCTGCTCCTGGGCGCGTTCAAGGCCGGGGGCGCGGTCTGGCCGGTGCTCGCCTTCCTGGGCGCGTTCTGGTTCTCGAGCATGGGATTCCTGTTCCGCTTCAGCGCCGCCCCTAGGGAAATAGACTACCGCAACGCCATGATCTTCCTGGCCGGGCTCATCTACATCCCGCTCAACTTCCACTTTTTCATGCACTTCAACCGGCCCGAACTGTTCCTGGTGCTCCTGGCCGCCACGGTCACGGACACGGCCGCCTATTACGTGGGCACGGCCCTGGGCAAACGGAAGATCTGGCCCACGGTGAGCCCCAAAAAATCCTGGGCCGGCAGCCTGGGCGGGCTTGCGGCCTGCATCGGCATGACTGTGCTCATGGGCGAAAGCTTCGGCTCGGCCCCGGTCTGGGCCTGGGTCCTGCTGGGAACCGCCCTGAACATCGCGGCCCAGATGGGCGACTTCTTCGAATCCGCCCTCAAGCGCACCCTGGACGTCAAGGACTCCAGCCAGATGCTTCCCGGGCACGGCGGCCTGCTGGATCGCGTGGACAGCCTGCTGCTGGTGGTGCCCACCTATGCGCTGCTGCGGGCCCTGCATCCATTTTTCGGTTAACCCTCCAGCCCCACGGGTGACGCCTTGAAATCCTATATTTCCCCCTGGCCCGGCGCAGCCACCCTGCCCCGGTTCCCGCGCTCCCTGGTCATCCTCGGGGCGACCGGATCCATCGGCACCAGCGCGCTCAAGGTGGTGGAGAGGCATCCGGCCCTCTTCCGGGTCACGGCCCTGGCCGGGGGCCGCAACGCCGCCAAACTGGCGGAACAGGCCGCCCGCTTCCGTCCGCCCTTCCTGGCCGTGCTGGACCAGCCGACCGCAACCACCCTCAGGGACGCCCTGCCCAGGGACTATTCCCCGGAGATACTGGTGGGGCCCGAGGCATACATCACCCTGGCCGAACTGCCCGAAGCCGACCTGATACTCTCCACCATCGTGGGAGCCGCCGGTTTCCTGCCCACCCTGGCTGCGGCCCGCGCGGGCAAGATGCTCGCCCTGGCCAACAAGGAATCCCTGGTGCTGGGCGGCCACCTCATCCGCGAGGCCTGCCACCGGTCCGGCGCCGTGGTGCTGCCCGTGGACTCCGAGCACAACGCCCTGTTCCAGGGGCTGCTGGGCCACAACGGCGAGGCCGATCTCTCGCGCATCATCCTGACCGCCTCGGGCGGCCCGTTCCGTGGCAAAGACAGGGAATTCCTGAGAAACGTGACCCGCAGGCAGGCCCTGGCCCATCCCAACTGGGACATGGGCGCAAAAATTTCCGTGGATTCCTCCACTCTCATGAACAAGGGGCTGGAGGTCATCGAGGCCTGCCACCTCTACGGCCTGCCCGTTTCCCAGGTGGACGTGGTGGTCCATCCCCAGAGCATCGTCCATTCCCTGGTGGAATACGTGGACGGATCACAGCTGGCCCACATGGGCGTGCCCGACATGCAGATCCCCATTGCGCACTGCCTGTGCTTTCCCAAGCGGGTTCCCCTGGGCATGCCCCGCCTGGACCTGGCCCAGGTGGGCAGCCTGACCTTCGAGGCGCCGGACCTGGAGGCCTTCCCCTGCCTGCGTCTGGCCATGCGGGCCTACGATTCGGGCCCGGCGGCCACCATCGTGCTCAATGCCGCCAACGAGGTGGCCGTGGACCTGTTCCTCAAAGAGCGCATCGCCTACCTTGACATTCCGGCCATGATCGAAAAAGCTCTGGATTCCATGGGCGCGTCCGAAACGGACACGGCCGAGGCCATCCTGGAGCTGGACCGCGAAACCAGGAAGAAATGTCTGGCCACGGCCTAGTCTTTTCCGCCGCCGTGCGTATATACAAGGGAATGATTGCCCGGCATCGTTCCCCTACCCCGACAGGAGACTCATTTGATTACATTCATCGCCGCCATCGTCATCCTCGGCGGACTCATTTTCTGCCACGAACTGGGCCATTTCCTGGCGGCCCGCATGCTCGGCATGGGCGTGAAGGCCTTTTCCCTGGGATTCGGCCCGCGTCTGGTGGGCATCACCTCCGGCAACACCGACTACCGCATCTCGGCCTTCCCGCTGGGCGGCTACGTGCAGCTTGCCGGTGAATCCGGCGATCCCGAGGAAGACAAGCGTTTCCCGGAACACGAACTCTTTTCCAGCCGCCCGCCCTGGCAGCGTATGCTGGTGGTCGCGGCCGGTCCGTTCTTCAACTTCGTGCTGGCCTTCGTGTGCTACTGGGCCCTGTTCCTGGCCAGCGGCCAGGTGGTGCTGGCCCCCACCGTGGGCCAGGTCATCCCGGGATCCCCGGCCATGGAGGCGGGATTTCAGCCCGGCGACAAGATCGAAGACATCAACGGCCTTCCGGTGCATTTCTGGGACGACATGGTGGACGAAATCCGCAAGGAGGACCCCCGCCCCCTGAACATCATCGTGCTCCGGGGCGAGCAGCGGCTGACCATGACCCTGACCCCGCGCCTGGAGGTGCACAAGACCATCTTCGGCGAGGAGATCAGGCTGCCCACCATCGGACTGGTCCCCTCGGGCGAGCGGCTCACCGTGCCCGTGGAGGGCATCGGCCTGACCGCTGCCCTGCAGCAGACCTGGTACACCACCAAGATGACCATCATGGGCTTCGTGAAGCTCATCGAGCGCATCATTCCCCTGGAAACCCTGGGCGGCCCCATCTTCCTGGTGCAGGCCATCCATGAGAGCGCGCAGGTGGGCCTCATCAGCCTCATCAGCCTCACGGCGGTCATCAGCATCAACCTGGGCATCATCAACCTGCTGCCCATCCCGGTGCTGGACGGCGGCCACCTGCTGTTCTTCTTCCTGGAAATGGTCCGAGGACGGCCGGTGAACGAGCGCTGGCACGCCCTGGCCACCCGCATCGGCCTCATGTTCCTGCTCGTAATCATGGCACTGGCGATATTCAATGACATCCGCAGATAACGCACAGACCGCCCCGGGCCTGCTCCTGGTGCTCAACGGCTGCGAGGAGCGGCTCCAGTTCGCCCTGGGAAGGACCCGCCCGGACGGCGGCCACGACCTGCTGGCCTCGCGCCAGTGGACCGTGCCCGGCCAGTCGGTCAAATATCTGGTGCCCGGCGTTGCCGGGACCCTGGAAAGCCTGGCCCTGGGGCCGGAACACATCCACCGCATCGCCTGCACGCGCGGCCCCGGCAGCTTCACGGGCATGCGCCTGGTGCTGGCCGCGGCCATGGGCCTTGCCGCAGGCGGCAACCTGCAGGTGGCCGGCCTGGACTACCTCCCGCTGCTGGCCTCCGGCCCCATGCAGCTGCTGGAAGGCACCCTGCACGTGCTCACCTATGCCCGGCGCGGGCAGGTCTACGTCCAGTCCTTCGACAGTTCCGGCGGTGCGCCCCTGTGCCCGCCCAGGGCGGTCAAGATCGACGAAGCAGTGGAGCATGTGCGCGCCCACGACCCGCATGCGGCGCTCATGGGCACGGGCCTGCGCAAGAACCCCGAGGCCATTGCCGCCCTCCTGGCGGACATGCCCTCCCTGCGCGCGCTGGACGCCCTCTGGGACAATCCAACGCCCGAAACCCTGCTTACCCAAGCCGAGGCCGCTTCGTTCGCCACAGGCGACATAGAGCCCATGTATCTGCGCGCCTCGGACGCCGAGGACAACCTGCCCCAGATCGCCGCCAAGCGCGGTATCGATCCCGAAGAAGCCAAGAAGAAGCTTCCCAAGTATTTATGACATTTTCCGGGGAGGAAACTTTTGAAAAAGCTTCCTCCCCGGACCCCACCTTCAAAACATTTCAGCGCTGAGGCCCCGCGGTTCTCCGAACCGCGGGGCCTGATTATATCTGCGCACAAAGGGCGCTCAAAAATGTGCGGATGCAAGGCGCAAGAAATGAAACCGTCCGACGCGTATCAGGCATACGCGAGGACGCTTTTCATTTTACAGCAACGCCGCAGACGTGCGTTTTTCAGTGCCCTTTGCAAAGCAAAGCGGCAGCTTGCCAAAAACAAACTGCCGCTTTTACGCCTCCCCCATCCTGCCCGACGGAAGAGGCGAGTCATGTCATAATGGTTTTCTAGGAGAGCCGCTCCACGGTCTGTTCGATCTGGCGGCCCAGCGGGGTCTGGCGGGAGATTTCACGTTCCACATTGGTGATGCCCTTGAGCACGGTGGAGTGTTTGCGCCCCAGTTTCTCGCCGATGTCCTTGAGGGACAGCTCCGTGTGCCTGCGGGCCAGGTAAAAGGCCGTGTTGCGGGCCAGAACGATCTGGCGCTTGCGGCTCTTGGACCGCAGCTGATCCTCGGACAGGTCGTAACTCTTGCACACGAATTCGATGATATGGCGGTAGTCCGGGGTGGCATTGGTCAACGCGTAGTTTTCCAGCACTTCCCAAGCCAGTTCCATGCTCACCGCGCGGTTCAGCAGCCGGGCCTTGAGCACCAGGTTGTTCAGGCAGCTCTCGAGCTGGCGGATATCGCTGGTGATGCGCTCGGCCAGAAGCTCGGAGACCTCCACAGGCACGTCGACCTGCATCTTGCGGGCCTTCTGCTGCACGATGAGGCGGCGGGTCTCCAGGTCCGGGCGGTCGATATTGGCCAGGAAGCCGGAGCAGAACCGCGAAACGAGCTGGCGGTCGATACCCTTGAGCTCGCGCGGCAGGAACGGGCTGGTGAGCACCACCTTGCAACCGCGCTCGCGCAGCGCATTGAGCGTTCCCAGCAATTCATTCTGCATCTTTTCCTTGCCCTGGAAAAAGTGGATATCTTCCAGAAGCAGCACGTCCACGTGCTCGCGGAACTGCGTCTTGAACTGGGAAATGGTGTTGGCGCGGATGGCCATGACCAGCCGGTTGGCGAACTGCTCCGCCGAAAGACAGGCCACGTTGACCCGGTTGCGGTTGGAGTGCAGGCAAAGCTCCCTGCCGATGGAATGCAGCAGGTGGGTCTTGCCCAGCCCCGGGGAGGAACTCAGAAACAGGTGGTCCGAATGCATGCCGTTGGAGCACATGCTCTTGCTGGCGGCGCAGGCAAGTTCATTGCCCGGACCCACCACGAAGTCGTCGAAGGAAAAGCGCCAGTTCACGGCAGATGTCTTGGGCATCTGCATGATAGGCAACCCGGCCTGGCGCGCCACGGGCTGCTTGGGAGCAACCTTCTTGGCGGTCCGGGCGACCTTGGTTGTAGTGGAGGCCTTGACCGTGATTTCGATTTCGGGTTCACGGTCGAGAACCTGACGCGCTGCTTCACGGACTGCCCTGAGGAGTCGGTCCCTGACCCAGTTGGCCACGAATTCATTGGGAGCCTTCAGCCGGACCCTGTTGCCGTCGACCTCGCCCGACAGGGGCTTGATCCAAACGGTATACAAACCGGGGTTCAGACTCTTTTCGAGAGAGTTGAGTATTTGATTCCAGGCAGTCGTCATCATGGGCCAGTTTATTAGGGAACGGACCGCTGTCCGACAACTATCAATTTCCAGACCGAGAGCCCTCGGCGGCGGACACTTATCTACAGGCTCGCCATATTTTCAACCCACTAAAATAACAACGCTTTTTCTTAAAACCCGTATAAACAGCGCCCTTTGGGGCTTCGGCATGAAACACCGATGTGACAAGGGTTTTCAATGTGTCAAGGGGGATTCTGTAAAGATATTTCCACAGCTTCTGGAATACTTTTCCACATGCTTTAAACGAATATTACTTCCAATTGCTCAAAAATCATTCAATTTTTCCTGACATAAATTAATTTTTCTAGACAAATTCTATTTGACAACACTTTGGCACCCCTCCCGAACTAGCTCCAACGTGCTGATTTTCAATATCTTTTAGCCCCCTTACCATTTCCTCCGATTTTGCAAGACAGACTCGCATCTCTCAAAACGTTTATCATGACGCGGGCAACGGCCCCTTTGGCCGCGGAAAAGTTAGGAACACTAAAATTGATTGAAATCATTATTTATTTTTTCCTGCCAACAAAAAAGCCAGCAATAACGCTGGCTGATTTTTCGGGACTCTTTCGTATTCCTGTTGAAATAAAGGGCGCATTTACTCCCGAGTCGGGTACTTGCCGCAGGCGAATTTCGGCGATTCCGGACAATATCCGAGCTGCTCGCAGCGTGCGCCGCCCGTCCGGAATATGGCCGGAAGCTCCTGCTTGCAGAGGTCCAGCATCAGGTCGGCCATCCTGCGCACTTCCCATTGGGCGCGCATGCAGCAGCGCAGGTTGAAGAAATGGTGAAGACTGCGACAGTTCATGGTCATGACGACCTTGGTCTCGGCGGCCTGGGGCAGCACAAAACGGGCGTCTTCATTGGCCTTGGTCTTCCTGCCATGGGCCACCAGGATATCCTTGAGGTCGCCGTAGGCGCTGCCCACCTCGTCCATGAAACGCTCGAAACGCTCACGGGCCTCGGGAATCTTGGCGATGGCCGGAGGCATGATATAATCCATGGTGTCGGTAACATAGCGCTGGCTCTGCTGGGAATAGGAGGCAATACGGTGCCGCACGATCTGGTGCGAACAGGCGCGGGAAATTCCTTCCACGGCAAAGGTGAAGGAGACGTGCTCGATGGGACTGTCATGCCCGGACTCCAGCACCTTGCCCACGAAATCGGCCTGGGTCTGCCTGTCGATCTCCCCGTCCAGCAGCTTGGGCCACATGTCCGCGGCAAAGCCCGCATGGTAGCACTGGCGGAACGCCGCATAGATGAGGGACAGGGCATTGGGGGTGGAACTCAGCAATTCGACCCGCAGGTCTTTCTGGGGCATATATGATTCTCCGTATGTTTTCGTTTGATGGAAACAGCCCTATACCCAAATCGCCCGGGAATGTCATTCGGGCCCGGCAGGGGCCTACCAGGCGACCTTTTCCAGCACGTCCCCGGCCAGATCTTCCGAGGGACTTCCGGCCTGCAGTATGAAATGCAATGCCCGCATGAAATGCGGCTCAACCGCCTCCAGCCGCGCGGCAACGCCCTGCTGGATCGTCTCCACGTCTTCCCGCCCGGCCTGCCGGGCAATCCGCCGCGCCAGCACCCCGGCGTCGGCCATAAGATAGAAGACCTTGCCCGCGCCGCCTATGGCGACGACCGACGCCTCGTCATCAAACAGGGCATCGTCCAGCACCACCACGGAAGGTCCGCCCGCCAGGGCGTCCCGCAGGGAATTGCCGTCCAGAACGTCCCGCACCGGCAGTCCCAGCCGTTCCGAGAGGATACCGGCCAGCGCCCTGCGCCCGCTTCCGGGGAGCCCGGCCAGAAGCAGGGTCCCGGTGGCGTTCCACATGGCCGCGAAATCCTCGCGCCGTTCGCCCTTGCCAAAGGTCCTGCACTTGTCGGCCTCGGCCACTTCCGCCTTTTCCTTGATGAAATGATCATATTTATGCTGAATCATGTTGTTCTCCAGGCGTTCGGTCAGTAAAAAAGATGGATGAGGACAACAGGTAAGAACAAAACCGGCCGCGCGCAACCCCGAAAACCATGCCCAAGGAACTGACGCACTTTCTCATGGCGGAAAAAACCGCTGAAGACCTTGCCCTGTCCCGGCTGGGTGGGGCCGGCCGCGCCCAAAGACACGCCCTGCTTTTCGGCTCCGTCTTTCCGGACATTCTCTACTACTCCGCGCGCAGGCTCCCGGATGGCATCCCCGGCCTGCCGGAAAGAATGCACGGCAAGCAGGGGGGACTGGACTTCCTGCGCATGCAGGCCGACCTCCTGCGCGAACAACCGGAAAACCAAACCAGGGCCGCCCTGCTCCTGGGCATGATCTGCCACGTAAGCCTGGACGAAACCCTGCACCCCCTGGTGGGATATTTCACCGAATCCAGCCCGGCCCCCACTACGCAACAGCGCAGCCTCATCACCCAGCGTCACCGCGCCCTGGAATCGCTCATAGACATGGTGCTCTGCCCGGAACGCATCGGCTCGAAAAAATTCTCCCTGAAAACCATCGGCGGGCAGGACGCCCGGCGCTTTCTCGCGGACCTCCCCCTGGCGGACATGGCCCGTGAAGCCGCAACAACCGTCGACACCCTGACCAGGGCGTTTGCCTCCTCCTGGACAAGCTACCGCCGTCTGCAGCGCCTCTGCGTTTCGCAGCTCCTGGCCCGCTGCGCATACGGCATAGGGCACCTGCTCCCCGATGCCGCGCGGGAGATCATCGCCCTGCTCTATGCCCCGCAGCTCAGGGGCCAGGCAGGCATCCTCGGCGGAACCGTCCAATTTCGCCACCCGGAAACAGGTGAAAGCGTTGCCGCCCCCCTTGCCAAGCTCATGGACAAGGCAGTGGTCAGGGCCGCGCAACTGGCCGGGGAAACGGAGGAATACCTGAAGGGTGGTTCATTCCCGGCAGCTCTTCCCAATCCCTGCGCCGGGCTCTGCGGGGAACTTCGATTCTTTGCAGATCCTCCCGTTCCCCGCCTTTTCCGCGAAGACACCTTATAAATTTCAAAACCCTGTTGCGGCAAAGCAACCGCTGGTATATCATCTGCCAACTGCCAATGATTAAAAGGAGTTGCTTTATGAAAAAATACATCTTCATCGGCTTGGGGGTGCTGCTCGTGGCGCTCATCGGCCTGATCGTCGCGGCCGTGCTCAACCTGGGAACCATCATCAAGGTCGCCGTGGAGGAAGTGGGTCCGAGACTGACCCAGTCCGAAATCAAACTCGGTTCCGCAGACATTTCCTTCCTGTCCGGCTCCGGCGGTCTGGACGACCTGTACGTCGGCAACCCCAAGGGATTCACCGCGCCCAGCGCCATCGAGGTGGGCAGCATCAAGATGAGCGTGGACAAGGATTCCCTGACCAAGGACACCATCATCATCAAGAAGATCGAGATCCTGTCTCCTGAAATCACGTACGAGAAAAAGGGAAGCACCGACAACTTCAAGACCCTGATCGCCAACGTGAACAAGGCCGTTGCCAGTGAAAAGAAGGAAGAGAAAAAGGAAAGCGCCGCCAAGGATGAAGGCGGCAGCGAGAAGAACGTGATCATCGAAAACCTGATCATCAAGAACGGCAAGGTCAACCTGGCCGGGGGAATGCTCAAGACCTTCGGTGACAAGGGCATGAACATCGCCCTGCCCGACATCCATCTCAAGGACATCGGCAAGAAGAAAAAGACCACCTTTGCCGAGGCCTTTGCCCTGGTGCTGAATGAAATGACCAAGGGCATCGGATCATCGGTGGGCGACGTTGCCAAGACCCTGACCGAGGGCGCGACCAAGGCCCTGGAATCCGGCAAGGACGCCCTGCAGGGCGCCACCGAAGGCCTTCAGAAAGGCGACACCAAGGGACTTGAGGATGCCGCCAAGGGAATCAAGAGCATCTTCGGCGACTAAGTCTGGTTGCCGTCAACCGCAAGGCCGTCCTTCGGGGCGGCCTTTTTCGTTCTCCCGCCTTGCCGGAAAACAGGCAATCCTGTAAAGAAGCTGAATGGATACCTCCCCCCAGCCCCAATACATTGCGGCCCCCGTGCTTGACGGCGGCGCGCTTGCGGACATCCGCATCACGGTGGCCGGCAAGGTGTGGCACATGTGGGGAAAGAACGGCGCGGACAGGGAACGCTCGCTCGCGGAAGCAGTCCCTGAAGGTACCCTACCGCTCCTTCTGGGGGCGGGTCTCGGGCACTGCCTCCGCGAACTGGCTTCCCGGGGCCCGGTGGCCGTGGTGGACAGGGAACCATTCCTGCGCGAACTCGCCGGGATCGACGCAATCCCTGCAAACGTCACCCTCATCAGCACGCCGGATACGCAGATCGCGCTCAAGGAGGTGCGGGCATGGCGGGCCGCCAACGGCAACCTGCCGCTTCACCTGGTGCGCATCCCCCTGTACCAGCGCCTGTCCCCCGACCATTACGGGCTCACGGCCAAAACACTGGAAAGCGAAAACCGATCGGATTTCTGGGCCAGGGCCAACTATCCCAAATTCAGACAGACCAAGCCGCGCATTCTCTTTTTGCGCGCCGACTATTTCCTGAGCAACGAGATCGAAACGGCGTTGGGCAAGCTGGAAATCCCTTTCCAGGCACTGCCGGTGGGAACCGGAGGAGCGGCAGGCAATGACTATGTCGAATCCCTGCTGGAAAGCATCCTCCAGTTCAAGCCGGACTTCGCCCTCACCGTGAACCATTTCGGCCTGGACCGGGAGGGCAAGATAACGGGCCTTCTGGAAAGGATGGGACTGCCCCTGGCCTCCTGGTTCGTGGACAACCCCCACCTGATCCTCTACCGCTACCAGGGCCTGGACGCCGCCAACGTGGCCCTGTTCTCCTTTGACGCCTTCAAGCTCGACATCCTGCGGGACCGGGGATTCAGGCACGTGCACTATCTGCCCCTGGCCACGGATCCGGACCGCTTCAGGCCGGGCATGCCCGGCAAGCCGGAATGGCGGGCCGAAGTCTCCTTTGTGGGCAATTCCATGACCACGGCGGTAAATGAAACCCTCAAGGCCGCGCGCCCCTCCCCCCTGCTGCGCGACCAGTACACGAGTATTGCGTCGGATTACGGGGCCTCCGCCGAGACCTCGGTAACCCGGTTCATACAGGCCAACCACCCGGAACTCGCGGAAGAGATTGCCGCAGCAACCAGCATTGAGCGGCAGCTGGCCCTGGAAAGCCTCATCACCTGGGAGTCCACCCGGCAGTACCGGCTGAAATGCGTCCGCCAAACCCTGGGGCACACTCCGCTCATCGCCGGGGACAATGCCTGGAAACGCCTCCTGCCCGGCGACGGCTCCTGGCGCTACCACCCCACGCTCAATTACTACGGAGAACTTCCGGCCTTCTACCCCAGCTCCACGATCAGCTTCAACTGCACCAGCCTGCAGATGAAGGGAGCGGTGAACCAGCGGGTCTTCGACGTGCCCGCCTGCGGCGGGTTCCTGCTCACCGATCACCGCGAGCAGATGGAAAGCCTGTTCTCCCCGGGCTCGGAAATAGCTATATATAATGATACGGATGAAATTCCCCACCAGCTGGAACGCTACCTCCAGGACCGGGACAAGCGACGAGCCATGGTCGAAAGGGCCCGGAAACGCATCCTGGCCCGCCACACCTACCAACACCGCATTCAGGAGCTCTGCCGCATCATGCGCGAGACCTTTTCGTGAGCACAAGAACAACAATTCTTTTATTGCGACCAATTACAGACAGTTTTTCCTACCACATCCCCTTCTCCTTCCCGACTCGATTCAGCCGGGGCCATAAAGATTCACCCGGGTGAATAAAAAAACAAAAACAATCCTAAAGTTTTCCTCCAGGCGGCCGAAAAGTAGAACAAATAGGAAGTGGAAATCGGCCCCACGGGTGGGCTGATATCACGGCAAGGAAGCCGCGAACAATTTCAAGGAGGAAAGTATGTCCCTCGTTATTAACCACAACTTGATGGCGATGAACGCCTCTCGTAACCTGTCGTCCTCTTACAGCTCGCTTGGTGTGTCCACCAGGCGCCTGTCCTCCGGCCTTCGTGTCGGTACGGCTGCGGACGACGCCGCAGGCCTGGCGGTTCGCGAACTCATGCGCGCAGACATTTCGTCTCTGCAGCAGGGTATCCGTAACGCCAACGATGGTATTTCCCTGATCCAGACCGCGGACGGCGCGCTTTCCGTCATCGACGAAAAGCTCATCCGCATGAAGGAACTGGCAACCCAGGCAGCAACCGGTACCTACAACTCGGACCAGCGCCTGATCATCGACTCCGAATACCAGGCCATGGCTTCGGAAGTCACCCGAATCGCCAACTCCACTGACTTCAACGGCATCTACCTGTTGAACGGTGCGCTGTCCGGCGAAAACTCCGACCACAACGGTGCAGGCCTGCTGTCCACCGGTCCGCTGAAGGTCCACTTCGGTACCGGCAACGACTGCGCGGAAGACTACTACTACATCGCCATCGGCACCTCCACCGCCTCCGCCCTTGGTCTCGGCCACGACGCCGCAGCCAAGACCGGTTCCGGTTCCACCGCCAATGCCGGTAAGACCATCTCCACGCAGGAACTGGCCCAGGCATCCCTGGCTGCAGTCCAGAGCGCAATCGTCTCCAAGGACAAGATCCGCGCTAACCTGGGTGCCCTGCAGAACAGGCTGGAAAACACCGTGAGCGTCCTCGAGATCCAGGCTGAAAACGTTCAGGCCGCTGAATCCCAGATCTCCGACGTTGACGTGGCAACCGAAATGACCGAATTCGTGCGTCAGCAGATCCTGTCGCAGTCCGCAGTCAGCATGCTGGCACAGGCCAACTCCCTGCCGAGGATGGCCATGTCCCTCATCGGCTAACGGTAGAATCGGCTCAATTCAAACACAAGGCGGCCGGACAGTCCTCGGGGCTGTCCGGCCCTTTGCTTAAATGGCACCGCCCTTGCAGAACAATGAGCGTATGAAAAGCATCCGGAAAAATATTCCCATGAGGGGTTTCCATGGCTAGCGATCTCATTTCAGGGCAAATATCCTTCGCCGGGCTCGGAAGCGGCACGGACTTCAGCGCGTTGATCGAAGGCTTGATCAACATCGAGAAGCGGCGCATCACTTCGCTTCAGACCTGGAAGCAGACCTGGGAAGACAAGGTCACGGAATTCAAGGACCTGAACAGCAAGATGCTCAACTTGCGCACCACGCTCCAGAAGATGGACACGGTCAACGAATTCCTGGCCAAGACGGTCTCCAGTTCCAACACGTCCGTCCTGACAGCGACGGCCAGCGGCGATTCCGCATCCAGCACCCACTCCGTCGAGGTGCACAGCCTGGCCACCAACGAGGTGTTCATCACCACCTCGGGCACCAGTTCCCTGTCTTCGTCGGTGACCTCCGCAAATACGAACCTGACCTTTTCCTACGCGGGCACCACGTACACGCTGAGCAACATTTCCGCAGGGACAACCATGCAGGAGCTGGTCAACCGGATCAATTCCGACACTGCAACCAAGAGCCACATCGAGGCCTCCTACCTCTATGACGGCACCACCTACCATCTCCAGCTGACCGGCAAGGACATGGGGGCGGACAACCAGATCGTCATTTCCAACACGGGTTCCCTCATCTTCGGCGTGTCCGACTTCACCGAAACCCAGAACGCCACCAACGCCCAACTCAGGGTCAACGGATTCCCGTCCGCGGCGGGCGGCTACATCGAGCGCTCCACCAACACCATCACGGACATCATCGAGGGCGTGACCCTCAACCTGCAGAGCGCAAGCCCGGGAACCAGCGTCACCGTCAAGGTCGCCACGGACACCACCGCCGTAAAGGAAAACATCCGGAGCTTCGTGGACAGCGTCAACGAAATCCGCAAGAAGATCCTGGACATAACCAACGTGGACACTTCCACGGACGACGTCAAGGGCTCGATCCTCACCGGCAACTACGGCATCCAGATGATCCAGCAGGACCTCAACGACCTTCTGGCCAGCAAGGGACTTGCCTTCGAGTACTACGACAGCGACACTGGCGCGGGCGACTACTACACCTCGCTCGGGCAGATCGGCATCTACACGGATACGGACAAGGGTTCGGAAACGTTCGGCCAACTGCTGATCCTGGAGGACACCACCGACCCCGACCTGAAGTTCAAGACGCTGGACTACGCCCTGGCAAACCACCCGGACGATGTTGCCTACCTGTTCTCGGCCAAGCTGGATGGGGAAAGCGCCTCCTCGGACCTGACCTTCGTGGACGTCATCGAAGGCATGACCTCGGCCGGGGTGCACGAGGTCAGCATCATTACCAGCAACACCGGCATTTCCTCGGCCACCATCAACGGCGAGCCCGTCAGCATCTCCGCGGACGGACTGACCATTACGGGCAGCTACGGAACGGCCGCCGCGGGTCTTTCGGTCAAGCTGTCCAATTTCCAGGCCAATACCACCATCAACGGCGAAATCAACGTCAAGAACGGCAAGGTCAATGAACTCATCGACGAATTGGGCGACCTGACCAAGGAATACAACGCCTTCACCAAGGACGGCGGCCCGCTCAACGTCTTGGTGCACAACTATGGCGACATCATGGACAGCATCGATGACAAGATAGCCTTTGAGACCGCGCGGATCGCCACCAAGGAACAGCGGCTCAAACTCAAATTTTCCAGGCTGGATACCGTGCTGCAGAAGTACGCGGGCATCCAGACGTCACTCAACAGCCAACTGGCGCAGTTGAACCAGTAAGACTCTTATAAAGGGAAGGAGCGGGAGCATGTCCAATCCGGCAAAGGCATACCTCACCACGCAGGTGGAAACCACGACCCAGGGTGAGCTGCTGCTTATGCTCTATGAAGCGGCCATCAAGTTCCTGAAGCGGGCCAAGATCGAAATGGAGAAAAAGGACTACGCCCAGAAGGGTATCTACATCTCCAAGGCCATGGACGTGATCAGCGAACTGGCCGACAGCCTGAACAAGGAAAAGGGCGGCAAGATCACCGAGAACCTCCACAGCCTGTATACGTTCTGCAATTTCCACCTGGCCAAGGCGAACCTCAAGATGGACATGGACAAGATCGACGAGGTCATCAAGATCATCGACGGAATCCGCTCGGCCTACGCCCAGATCGTGCCCCAGGTGGAAAAGGGCATTTCGCCCGATGCGGCCAAACAGGCGGCCGCCCCGGCTCCCGGCCCAACACCGGCCCAGGCGCAACAGCCGATTCAGCAGGCCCCCATGCCGCCCAAGGCCGACCCGGCTCCGGCGGCACAACCGGCCCAGGCCGAAAGTCAATCCACCCCGGAACCAAAGGCGGCCGCTGCCAGACCCAAGCCCGCAGCGCCCAAGCCCCAGCCGGGAGCACCGGAACCGACCAAGGCGGCACCCAAGCCAATGGTCAATCCCACAAGGCTCCGGGCCACCAACGCCTACAGCAACAGCCGTTAACATGGACCGGCCCCTCGGGGCCGGTTTTCTTTTGGCCCGGTTCGGCATCCGCATTTACAACGCCCCGTGGTTATGTCACTTTTCCCGCATGTCCATGAAATCCATCCGCGTCCTGCACATCGTCAAACGCCTGGGCCTCGGCGGCACGGAAAAGGTCATGCAGCAATTCGTGACCCATCTGGACACGGGCCGTTTTGAACCGACCGTCTTCGCCTTTGCCGATGGCGAGCGCGGCCCCCAACTCCGCCAAGCGGGCATCGCCACCCATATCGGCGCGGACCTGCCCGCCGTGCTGGACCGTGTGCGGCCCCAAGTGGTCCACGTGCACCGGGCTGGATGGCCCGAGCCCGAGCTGCTCCGCCCACTGAGGCGAGCGGGCGTGCCCGTGGTGGTGGAAACCAACGTCTTCGGCAGGCATGACCCGAGCCCCCTGTGCGCGGTCATCGACAAGCACCTGTTCGTTTCCCGCTTCTGTCTGGACCGCTTCCACCAGACCACCGGAATCGAACGCGACACCGCCGCCTACGACTTTCTCTACAACCCCGTGGACACGGACTTTTTTTCAGCAACAGCCCGTCAGGACCACGATTTTTCCCTCCCCGCCGCCGGGCGCATCTCCCGGCCCGACCCCGGCAAATGGTCCGGCCTGGCCCTGGAATTCCTACCCATGGTGGTGCGGGAAATCCCGGACTTTCGCTACCACGTCATCGGCGGCATCCCCGAGGCCGAAGCCTACGTACGCGATAACAACCTGGAGAAGAATGTCCTTTTCCACAATACCGTGACCACGGACGCGGAAATCTGCGACTTTCTCGACCAGGTGTCCCTGCTGGCCCACGCCAACGACACCGGCGAGTCCTTCGGCCTGGTTATTGCCGAGGCCATGGCCTGCGGCCTGCCGGTCATCACCCACCCGGCCGAGGGGCTGCGCGACAACGCCCAGCTCGAACTGGTGGACCACGGCGTCACCGGGTTGGTGGCCCGCAACGCCGAGGAGTATGCCCAGGCCGTGATCTGGCTGCTGGCCCACCCGGAACAGGCCCGGGAAATGGGCCGTGCGGGACGAGCCAAGGCAGCCGAACACTACCGCAGCCAGACCGTGACCCGGCAACTGGAAAACATTTACGTGGAACTGCTGCGACGCAAGGGGATCGAGTCATGACCGGACACATCAAGGCCTATACCGGGCAAGTGCTTTCGTTCCGGCTGGGAGCTGAGGCAAACGAACCGGCCATACCCGCGCTCCCCCCCGCAGACGTGGGAAAACACGTCCGACGCTGCCTGCGCATCCTGGAACAAAGCAGGGCTGAAACCCTGGTCCTCTTCGGTTTGGGAGAGGGCGGCATGCTGAACGCCCTGGCGCAGGCAGTCCCCTCGACGATCCGCCTGATTGCCTGCGAGCTCACCCCGTCCCGCGCCCGGCAAATGCTGCCAGGCCTGGACGCCCGCTGGGAAATCCTGGCCGACACCTCGCCCTGGGCCCACCTCTGCCTCCTGGGGCTGGAAAACGTCAGCGCCGCCAACGCAGGGCTCATGCTCAACCCGGAACTGCCCGCCGGACCGAAACGCACGGCACTCCAGGCCCTGCAACGCCAGTTCAGCCAGATGCGCCCCCATGCCGTCACCCGCGAGGCCGCACAGCGCATCTCCCTTTCCGCAGGGGCAATCCTCAGCCCCCACGAACCGGATCTGGCTGCCTTTTTCTCCCAGTTCCCGGCCTGGCTGCAGGAGTTGTGCATTGTCTGGGATTCGGAGACCGTCCCGGAAATGAATTTCACCTGCGCCTGCCCGGTGCGCCAGGCGGCCCATCCCCTGGACGACTTCGCTTCCCAGCGAAACCGCATGAAGCGGCTGTGCACCGGCGAATGGCTGCTCTATCTGGATGGAGATGAACTGCTCGTTCCCCGGGACTGGGAGGCCCTGCCCGCCCTGATCCGGAACGGCGAATCCGACTCCTTCTACTTCACGCGCCAGACCCTGTACCCGGACGTGGCGCACGCCAAGGTGGGCTTCGGCCTGTGGCCCGACCTCCAGCAACGCCTGTTCCGCAACGAGGCGCAGGTGCGTTTCGAGCGCCCGATCCACGAAAAACTGGCCGGGCTGAACGGCCCCGCCGCCATTGTTCTGGACCTGCCCATCCTGCATTACAGCCGCCTCAGGAAATCGCCGCAGCAGATCCGGGAAAAACTGGCCCGTTTTGACGAGGCCGCCGCGCAAGACTCCCTGCACCGCCTCAGCAAGGACTACCCGTCCCTGGACCGCAGAGCCCTGCACCCCCATGAATCCGGGAACATGATCATGACCCTGCGGCTGCCCGGCGCAGCCTCCTGACAACGGCCGTGTACCGGTGCAGCCGATTGCGCGCGGCTTGATTCTCCCGTACAAAATGGGTAGGAGCAAAGCTTCTTGAGTAATCACCACAAGGAAACAATCCCATGCTGATAACCTGTCCGGAGTGCAAATTTTCCCGCGAGATCAACGAAACAAAAATCCCGGAGAAATCCGTGATTGCCACCTGCCCCAAGTGCAAGGCCAAATTCAAGTTCCGGGAATTGCCCGGGGAAGAGGATACCTTTTCCCTGGAAACCGCTCCTGAAAAGGAAACACTTCCGGAGCCTCCGGCTTCCGCCGAACCGGAAACCGACCGGTTCCCCTCCCTGCACGACCCGGCCGAAGACCCGGGCGACGAGCTCTGGAACAAGATCGGCGGCATGTCCCCGCCCGAGGGAGACAAACACTCGCCCGCTCCCGAGCGGGAGCAGGAGGCTGCGCCCTTTGCGGCGCTGGAAACCGAGGAACCGGAACGGCCCGTGGTCGAGGTTCCCTTCGAGCGCCTGGACCAGTACGGATTTTTCCCGGGCATCTTCGCCACCATCAAGCGCGTGCTGTTTGCGCCGCACCTCTTTTTCAGCGTCATGCCCCTGGGACGGGGACTTATTCGCCCCCTGATCTTCGCCCTGCTCATCCTGGTGCTCCACGACGTGCTGCAGGCGGTCTTCACCCAGGCCGGGCTGCTTTCCCCCGCGGGACTGGGCGGCGAGGTGCTCACCCAGGAGGAATTCGCCACCTTCAACCCGTTCATGATCATCCCCATCTCCCCGCTGATCTGGACACTGGGGCTGTTCCTCTCCGCCGGGTTGCACCACCTGCTGCTCATGGCCCTCAAGGCTTCGGGCGGCAAGTTCGAGGCCACGTTCCGGGCAGCGGCCTACGCCACCGCGCCCATCATCCTCATGTACATTCCCCTGCCGTTCGAAATGGCGGCAAACGTGCAGGCCGGCATCGTCTTCATTTGGAACATGACCATAACCGTGATAGGATGGAAGTGCCTGCACAGGACCTCTCTCCTGCGTGCGGGCCTGGCGGCGGCAATCCCCCTGCTCGTGGTGGGGGCGGCCTACCTGTCGTCCATGTACGGCAGCGCGCCGATGGTCTAGACCGAACCGGGAGCTGGCCATGATCACCTGGATGCGGAAGAAGTGGAAGGAATGGCAGTCCTACCGCGCGCTCGTGCGGCAGGTGGATCCCCAGAACTTCCAGCGCATGGCCCGGGAGATCAGGGAGCTGGCCCAGCTGGCCGCCCACGTCTGCCCGGACAGCGCCGACATCCGCATGCAGATTTCCAACATCCAGCATGAGATGGACCGGCTTGACGAAATGGCCTCCCAGCCGGAATTCCGCCGCCTGTCCACGGGCAAGCGCCTGCTGCTGCGCCAGGGGCTTGAACAGTCCAAGGACCAGATCATCCAGGCCATCGAGGCCGCGCCCAGCCCCACCGACATCATCCAGTAGCCGCAGCGGTACGTATTTTGCTAATTTGCATGGCGTAGCCCCGCAACCGTCGGAAGTCCGTCGGTGCGCGCGGGGATGGAGCAACCCACAGCCCCCAGAAACGCCATGCAACGACTGCTGCTTTTCATCATTATCCTCTCCCTGGGCGCCTGCGCCTATGTGGAGCCGTCCATCACTGAACCGTCCACCATTTACAAGGACGCCAAGCTGCACAAGTCGGAAGTGGTCATGACGGCCCAGCCGCGCAGCAGGCAGTACCAGCCCCTCACGGCCCTGTGCATGCCCTTCTTCATCCAGGAGCCGGTCACCGACCATATAGCGCTGGGGCGGGAACTGGGGGGGATCTTCTACCGGACCTGGCGGTATAAGCAGATGTTCCCCATCTTCGAATACGCGTCCGACTCACAGTTCCGGGGACTCGGCAGCGCCCTTTCCCTGGCCCGCGCCAAGGGGGCGGACCTGCTCATCGTGGGCATCATCCCACACCTGTATGCGGGCTCCACCGTGGACGACACGGACATCACCATCCAGATACGGATCTATGAAACCCGCAACAACATGCTGCTGTTCAGCATGGCCCAGGCCGGGCGCGTGGAATTCAGGGACGACAAGGACCTCATCCTGCTCAAGGTCAAGGACCGCATGCCCTCCAGCCCGCTTTACCAGCTGACCCGGTCCATAGCCCACGACATGGCCGTGCCCGTGCAGTCCTGGCTGCCCAGCCCGGGCACACCCTACCAGTTCGCCGACGACAGGGCCGGCATCGTCAATGCCATGACAGCCCCGGTCCAACCCGCCGGCAACACTGCCGACACGGCCGCCGGGCAGCAAACCGGGCCCCAGGGCGATTCCGGCATGGACGGCGCACAGGGCCAGCAGACCGACGTGACCGCCATCGAGCGCGACCTGAAGTCCCCCGAAGCGCCGGGCGTGAACCTGGACATCCACTTCGACGTAGACAAGGCCACCATCCGCCCCTCGTCCTATCCCCTGATCGACGAATTGGGCCGGGCGCTGCAAAGCCCGGATCTCAAGGGCCGGAAGGTCATCATCGGCGGGCACACCGACTCGGACGCGAATGACCGCTACAACCTGGACCTGTCCAAGCGCCGGGCCGAGGCGGTCAAGCAGTACCTGACCAGCAAATTCCAGATCGATCCGGCCCTGCTGACCACCGTGGGCTACGGTGAATCCCGCCCCCTGGCCAAGAACGACAACGCGGCCAACAAGCAGATGAACCGCCGCGTGGAGGTCCGCCTGGCAGAATAGGAATCATTCTTGACAAGAAACATTCGGGCCCGCAGTATGTACCGGGCCTGACGCGGGAGCAGGATCACGATCCTGCTCCCTTTTTTCGGCTTTGAGACCGCCGGCTTTTGTGGTACCCCAAAGACCTCACATATCAAACGAGGACTGTATCAATGATAGGAATTTCCAAACTATATTGCGGCGCAGTGGAACCGTCGGACGCACTCCGCTACGGCCGCGAGTCCGGGAAGCTCCCTTCCCATCTCCTGCAATTCTCCAAGGACAAGAAGCCCGTGGTGGTCTGGAACATGACCCAGCGGTGCAACCTGAAATGTGTGCACTGCTACGCCCACGCGGTGGACCCCAGCGACCACAAGGACCCCATCGGCACGGACAAGGCCAAGGAGATCATTGACGATCTGGCCCAGTTCGGCGCTCCGGTCATGCTCTTTTCCGGCGGCGAACCCCTGGTGCGCGAGGACCTGACCGAACTGGCCAAATACGCCACGGGCAAGGGCATGCGCGCTGTCATCTCCACCAACGGAACCCTGATTACCAAGCGCAAGGCCGCCGAGCTCAAGGAAGTGGGCCTGTCCTACGTGGGAATTTCCCTGGACGGCGCCGAAGCGGTGCACGACAAGTTCCGCGGCGTTCCCGGTGCCTACAAGCAGGCGCTCAAGGGCGTGGAGAACTGTATGGCCGAAGGCCTCAAGGTGGGCCTTCGCTTTACCATCAACAAGCGCAACGCAGGCGAAATTCCGCACCTCTTCGACCTGCTCGAGGCAATGGAAGTTCCCCGCATCTGTTTCTACCACCTGGTCTACTCTGGACGCGGTTCCGAGCTGATCAAGGAAGACCTGAACCACCAGGAAACCCGGGAAACCGTGGACCTGATCATGGACCGCACCCGCGCGCTCTTCGACAAGGGCAAGCCCAAGGAAGTGCTCACCGTGGACAACCACGCGGACGGCCCCTACGTCTACTACCGCATGCTCAAGGAAGACCCGGTCCGCGCCGAGCAGGTCAAGGAGCTGCTGCAGTGGAACGAGGGCAACTCGTCCGGGCGCGGCATCGGCTGCATCTCCTGGGACGGCCAGGTTCACGCGGACCAGTTCATGCGCCACATCACCTTCGGCAATGTGCTGGAACGCCCGTTCTCCGAAATCTGGACCGACGAAAGCATCGAGTTGCTGCACAAGATGAAGGACAAGCGCCCCCACGTGAAGGGCCGCTGCGCCAAGTGCCGCTTCCTGAACATCTGCGGCGGCAACTTCCGCGCCCGCGCCGAGGCCTACCACGGCGATTTCTGGGCCGAAGACCCGGCCTGCTACCTGACGGACGAGGAAATCACCGGCGAACCGCTGTAGCCGAAAGACAGACATCAACGGGCCGCTCAAGCGGCCCTTTTCGGAGTTCCTATGCCATTGCTGGATTTTCACAGAGGAAGACGACTGAGGACATCTCCGGCCCTGCGTGAAATGGTCAGGGAAAACGAAGTCAGGCCCCAGGACCTGGTCATGTGCTATTTCGTGGCCGAGACTGAAGACCCGGATTTCAGGAAACCCATCAGTTCCATGCCCGGCCAGTACCAGCTTTCCCTGGACCAGCTGGAGAGGCAGGTGGCCGGGGCCGTGAAAAACGGCCTGCGCAGCTGCCTCCTTTTCGGCATCCCTGCCGAAAAGGACGAAGTGGGCTCCCAGGCCTATGCCGAGGACGGCATCGTCCAGCAGGCCATCCGCAGGCTCAAGACCAATTGGCCCGAACTCATCGTCATCGCGGACACCTGCCTGTGCGAATACACCTCCCACGGGCACTGCGGCATCGTCTCCTCCAAGGGCGAGATCAAAAACGACCCAACCCTGGACCTGCTGGCCCGCGCGGCCGTGGCCCAGGCAAAGGCGGGCGCGGACATCATCGCCCCCTCGGACATGATGGACGGCCGCGTCGCCGCCATCCGCGCGGCCCTGGACGAGGCGGGCTTCATCAACACGCCCATCATGTCCTATTCCGTGAAGTACGCCTCCGGCTTTTACGGCCCGTTCCGCGAGGCGGCCGAAGGCGCACCCAAGTTCGGGGACCGCACCACCTACCAGATGGACCCGGCCAACGGTCGGGAAGGCCTGCGCGAAGCGGCAGCCGACCTGGACGAGGGCGCGGACATCATCATGGTCAAGCCGGGCATGCCCTACCTGGATATGGTCCGCATGCTGCGCGACAACTTCGACGCGCCCGTGGCCGCCTACCAGGTCAGCGGCGAGTACAGCATGATCAAGGCCGCCGCCCAGAACGGCTGGCTGGATGAAAAGACCGTGGTCATGGAGTCCCTCGTCGCCTTCAAGCGCGCGGGGGCGGACCTCATCATCAGCTACTTTACCGAAGACGTCCTCAAGACGCTGAACGGATAGAAATATGAACGGACACAAAGGCTGCCCGCCTGAAGGGCATCCCGGAGGACACCCCGGCGGAGGCCATCCGCACGGCAAGGGGCATCCCGGAGCCGACGGCCCGCCCAAGATGACGCTGGAGGATGGCAGCCCGGTCTGCCGCCTGGTGGCCTGGGAAGTGACCCGCTCCTGCAACCTGGCCTGCAAGCACTGCCGGGCCGAGGCGCACCCCGAGCCCTACGAGGGCGAGCTTTCCACCGAGCAGGCCAAGGCCCTCATCGACACCTTCCCGGACGTGGGCAGCCCCATCATCATCTTCACGGGCGGCGAGCCCATGATGCGCCACGACGTGTACGAGCTCATCGCCTATGCCAAGGGCAAGGGCCTGCGCTGCGTCATGGCCCCCAACGGGACGCTCATCGACGCGGAAAGCGCCAAGAGGATGAAGGATGCGGGCGTGGAGCGCTGCTCCATCTCCATTGACGCGCCCGAGGCGGCCCAGCACGACGAGTTCCGAGGCGAAAAGGGGGCCTTCGACGCCTCCATGCGCGGCATCCAGCACCTCAAGGACACGGGCATCGAGTTCCAGATCAACACCACGGTGACCAAGAACAACCTGCACCTGTTCAAGGACATCTTCCAGCTCTGCGAACGGATCGGGGCCTCGGCATGGCACATCTTCCTGCTCGTGCCCACGGGCCGGGCCGAGGAGCTGGGCGCGGAGGTCATTTCCGCGGACGAATACGAGAACGTGCTCAACTGGTTCTACGACTTCCGCAAGACCACCGACATGCAGCTCAAGGCCACCTGCGCACCGCATTACCACCGCATCCTGCGGCAGCGGGCCAAGGAGGAAGGCATCCCGGTGAACTTCGAGAACTTCGGCCTGGACGCCGTGAGCCGGGGCTGCCTGGGCGGCGTGGGCTTCTGTTTCATTTCCCACCGGGGCCAGGTGCAGCCCTGCGGCTACCTGGAACTGGACTGCGGCAACGTGCTGGAAACCCCGTTCCCGGAGATCTGGAGAAAATCCCAACATTTTCTCAACCTTCGCAACCCCAAGGTATACGAAGGCAAATGCGGGCACTGCGAATACGAACGCGTGTGCGGCGGCTGCCGGGCTCGCGCTGCGACCATGAACGGCCACTACCTCCGGGAAGAGCCGCTGTGTTCCTACCAACCCAAGAAAAAACCGCGCGACTAGCCATGGACAGTTACGACAAACAGATCCTGGACATCATCCAGTCCGGCTTTCCCATCGCCCCGCACCCCTATGACGTGGTGGGCGAACAGGTGGGGCTGACCGGGGCCGAAGTGCTGGCCCGGGTGCGCGCCCTCAAGCAGCAAGGCGTGATCCGCCGCATGGGCGCCAACTTCCAGTCCCACAAGCTGGGCTGGCAGTCGACCCTGTGCGCGGCCAGCGTGCCCGAGGACAGGGTCGACGAGTTCGTGGCCGAAGTAAACCGCCACGACGGCGTGACCCACAACTACCTGCGCGAAAACGAATTCAACATCTGGTTCACCATGATCGCCCCGGACATGGACACGGTCGAGGCCACCCTGGCCGAGATCACGGCAAACACCGGCATCAAGGTCCTCAACCTTCCCGCCAGCCGCCTGTTCAAGATCAAGGTGGACTTCAAGATGGACCGATAGGTAACCGCCATGGGCAAGCTCCTGAAAGGCCTCCTGTTCGGAACCGCTGCCGCCGCCATCGACGTGGCTCCCATGCTGGCCATGGGGCTGGGATGGCACGAGTGCGCCTCCGCGTTCCTGCACTGGGTGGGCCTGGGAGTCATCATCGCCTACCTGCGCATGCCGCTCCCGGGCTGGCTTGCCGGGGCCGTGGCCGGGCTGCTCACCGGAGTCCCGGTGGTGCTGCTTGTCCTCAAGACCGATCCAACTTCCGTCATGCCCGTCAGCATCGCCTCTGTAGTTCTCGGAGCCGGGCTCGGGTTCATGACCCGGAAATTCATAACCGAAAAGGAGTCGTCATGATCCTTTCCCCTTCCATGCTCTCCTCGGACTTCGCCAACATGGAGACCGAGCTCCAGGCCCTGGAGGCCGCGGGCCTCGAATGGGTCCATCTGGACGTCATGGACGGGCGCTTCGTGCCCAACATCACCTTTGGCCCGCCCATCATCAAGGCCATGCGCAAGAAGTCGAACCTGTTCTTCGACTGCCACCTGATGATCGAGGAACCGGGCCGCTACATCCAGGAATTCGCGGATGCGGGTTCGGACCTCATCTGCGTGCACGCCGAGGCCTGCACCCACCTGGAACGCGTCTGCGCCCAGATTGCGGACGCCGGCTGCAAGCCCGCCGTGGCGCTCAACCCGCACACCCCGCTGGAGCTGATCAAATACCTCATCCCACAGCTGCACATGGTGCTGCTCATGTCCGTGAACCCGGGCTTCGGCGGCCAGAAGTTCATCCCCTTCACCATGGACAAGCTGCGCGACCTGAAAGCCATGATCACGGACATGAACGCGGGAACGCTCATCCAGATCGACGGCGGCGTGACCCCGGAGAACACCCCGGACCTGGTCCGCGCCGGAGCCGACGTGCTGGTTTCCGGCTCGGCCTTTTTCGGATTCCCGCCCTACAGGGAACGCCACGAGGTGTTCCAGGCGGCCGCGAAACAGGCGTAAGCGCAGACACAGACGACTTGCGGGACGTCGCGAGTACGAGTATGTCAGGGGCCGGTATTCACACCGGCCCCTTTTTTTCGGAGAAACGCATGGCTCTCATCAGTCTTCAGGATATCAGCATCAATTTCACCGGCACCGTGCTGCTGGACAGGATCAACCTCCAGGTGGAACAGGGCGAACGCATCTGCCTGGTGGGCCGCAACGGCGAGGGAAAATCCACGCTGCTCTCGGTCATCAACGGCGACATCAAGGCCGATTCCGGCGAGGTGGCCGTCAGCCAGGGAGTGCGCATCGCCATGCTGCCCCAATCCGTGCCCACGGACCTTTCCGGCTCCACCTACGACGTGGCGGCATCGGGCCTGGGACGCATCGGCAAGCACCTGGCCGACTACCACCGCGCCAGCCGCGCCCTGGCCGAGGCCACGGGCGACACCGAGGCCCTGGTGCGCCAGCTGGAGCAGGCCCAGCACGTGCTGGACGCGGACGGGGCCTGGGAACGCCACCAGACCATCGAGATGGTGCTCTCCCACCTGAAGCTCGACGCCGACGAAGACTTCGCCACCCTGTCCGGGGGCACCCAGCGCCGCGTGCTCCTGGCGCGGGCACTGGCCTGCCAGCCGGACCTGCTGGTGCTGGACGAACCCACCAACCACCTGGACATCGACTCCATTGTCTGGCTGGAGGAATTCCTGCTGCGCCAGAACCGCACCCTGCTCTTCGTGACCCACGACAGGGCCTTTCTCCGCAAGCTGGCAACCCGCATCGTCGAGATCGACCGAGGCAGGCTGACCAGCTGGGAGTGCGACTACGAGACCTACATGCAGCGCAAGGAAGAGGCCCTGGCGGCCGAGGCCAAGCAGAACCACAATTTCGACAAGAAGCTGGCCCAGGAGGAGCAGTGGATCCGGCAAGGCATCAAGGCCCGCCGCACCCGCAACATGGGCCGTGTGCGCGAGCTGCGCGCCATGCGCGAGGAGCGCGGCCAGCGCCGCGAGCGCACGGGCAAGGCCAGCATGGTCATCCAGGAGGCGGACCGCACCGGCAAGATGGTCACCGAGGCCACGGACATCTCCTTCGGCTATGGCGGCAAGACGATCATAGGCAAGTTCAGCTGCCGCATCATGCGCGGGGACAAGATCGGCCTGGTGGGCCCCAACGGCGCGGGCAAGACCACCCTGCTCAAGCTCCTGCTCAAGGAACTGGAACCCGCCACAGGCTCGGTCCGGCACGGGGTCAACCTGGAGGTCAGCTACTTCGACCAGCACCGGGAAGTGCTCAAGGAGGACCAAAGCGCCCGGGACAACATCGCCGAGGGAGCCGACTACATCAGCATAAACGGCGGCCGCAAGCACGTGCTCGGCTATCTCAAGGAATTTCTCTTCACCCCGGACCGCGCCCAGCTCCCGGTGAGCGTGCTCTCGGGTGGCGAACGCAACCGGCTGCTCCTGGCCAAGCTCTTCACCCGGCCCTCCAACGTGCTGGTCATGGACGAACCCACCAACGACCTGGATGTGGAAACCCTGGACCTGCTGGAAGAGCTGCTTCTGGACTATTCCGGCACCCTGCTGCTGGTCAGCCACGACCGCGCCTTCCTCAACAACGTGGCCACCTCCACCATCGCCTTCGAGGGCGAGGGCGTGGTGCGCGAATATGTGGGCGGCTACGACGACTGGCTGCGCCAGCGTCCGGAAAGGAAGGTGGAAAAGGCCAAACCCGCCAGGCGGGAGGAAAAGCCCAAGGTCAAGCCTGGAAAGCTCAGCTACAAGGAAAAGTATCAGCTGGAGCAGTACCGCAAGGAACTGGAGGAACTGCCCGCAAGGATCGAAGCCCTGGAAACGGGCATTCAGGAAAAGCACGACGCCCTGGCCGACCCGGAGCTTTACAGGACCGGCGGCGACAAGGTCTCCATCCTGCAGGCCTCTCTGGAGGCCCTGGAATCCGAGCTGGAAACCGTCTTTGCCCGCTGGGAGTTCATCGAGCAGGCCCTGGAGGACGCGCCCGCCGAATAGGCGCTACAGCTTCCCGGCCAGGAACGTGCGCAGGTCGCTTTCCAGACTGGTGAATACGGCCCGCGCCCCTTCACGCATCCCCTGCACCACCGAGGCCGGGCTGTTGCCCGAAACCGGCGTGCGCACGGAATAGTTGCGCGAAAACACGATATGGTTTTCCGCCGAGCGCTCGTCGATGAGGAAGAACTGCATTTCCACCAGGGCCGATTCCCGGCCGCCGGAAAAATCCCCGTACAGGACATTAACCACCCCTTCCAGGGTGTAGTCGGCCTCGGCCAGGCTGGCCGGGGAAACCGACCCGGCGAACAGCCCCGCCCCATCCATCCAGCGGTCCAGATCGTGGGAGAGCAATTCCACGGGCGGCATGAAAAAGAGATTGTAGAAATCCGATTCCATTCGGCCGTTGTCCAGCTTGTAGACCAGTTCCCGGCCGTCGTAGAGCGGCGAAATCTGCATGCGCCGCACCTTGAGCAGCTTTTCGGAAACCGGTGCGGCCTCGGCCCGTTCCCGCTGCACGTCCAGGGTATAGTAACGCTTTTCCACGGCCTTGCGCGAAAGCCCGCCGCACCCGGCCAGCAGGGACAGGGTGACGAGGACGAAAAGGATTCTGTGCACGGTTTTCATTATTCCGCTCCCGGTTCAACTTTTGCCGGCGGTTCGCCGAAGATCACGCCCGAGGGGTAGCGCTTGGCGTCCTCGCTGAGTTCCTTGAGATTCTGGATCAAGAGACGCGTATCGCTCATGATGGCCTCGATGTTGATCTGCTGCCCGGCCACCAGGTTGTTGGTGCGCGCCAGCACGGCGTGCAGCTTGCGCACCGCCGCGCGCAGCTCCTCGGAGGCCTGATTGACGTTGGCCAGGGTCTGGCTCATGCCGTCCAGGTTCTTTTTCATTTCCGGGCTGGAAACGGCCTGCTCGATGGTGGAGGTGGCGTGCTTCAGGCTGGCCATGGCCTCGCGGGCGTCGGCAATCCCTTCCACCATGTCCGCTTCCGAGGACTCGAGAATGCGCCGCGCGCTGGCGATGACGCCGGAGGCGTCCGGAATGATGCGCTCGGTGGCCGGATCCTTGAGCAGCTCGTTGACCCGGGCCAGCAGCCGGTGGGTCTCGTTGAGGTTGGCGATCAGGGTCTTGCCCAGTTCCTTCATGTCCGTCTTCTTCATGAGGTTGCGGATGCCCTGGGTGATGGCCTTGACGTCGGCCACGATGGTTTCGATGTCCTCTTTCTTGAGCCCGCTCAGGAAGTCGCCCACGCTGGCAACGGCCTGTTCCAGGCGGCTCAGGGTGCTCGGCGCGGACGGCACGTAGATGTGCTGCGGCTGCCAGGAAATCTTCAAGGGCGTATTTGTCTTGGGGTTCACGTAGTCCAGGTTCAGGAACAGCTGCCCGGTGAGTCCCAGGGACGTGGGCTGGGCGCGCAGCCCCTTTTTCACGTCCTGTTCGATGACCGAGGCCAGTTCCTCCCGGGTCTCGGTATGGAACTTCTTGGCGTCCAGTTCGCAGCGCACATACACGTAGCGGTAGCTTTCGTCATAGTACCGGGAAACAAAGGAGATCTCGGCGACCGATCCCACCTGCACGCCCTTGAGCTTCACGGGGGACCCCACCTCCAGGCCGTTGACCGACTCGTCGATGTAGGTCTCCATCGTGTACGTTTCCTTGAAATAATCGCCGACACCCAGCACCAGGATGACCACCAGGATCATGGCCGTGCCCAAGATGACGAAAACGCCCAGTTTGAAATAATCTGATTGCCGCATGGTTATGATTCCTCTCGTGGCTCGGCACATTCCATGCCCGGGCCGAAACGGGTCTCGGCCTGGCGATGAAAAAACCGCTGTACGAATTCATTGTCCGAATGGTCGCGCAGCTCGCGCGGATCGCCCTCGGCCACGATCTTCTTGACGCTCTTGTCGAGCATGATGACCCGGTCGGCCACCGAATAGATGCTGGCCAACTCGTGGGAAACGATGACGAAGGTGATGCCCAGGTTCCGGGACAGGGTGCGGATGAGCTCGTCCAGCTCGGCCGAGGTGATGGGATCGAGCCCGGCGGACGGTTCGTCGAGAAAGAGAATGCCGGGGTCCAGGGCCATGGCCCGGGCGATTGCCGCACGCTTCTTCATGCCCCCGGAAAGCTGGGAGGGCATGCTGTAGACGAAATCATCCAGCCCCACCTGGGCCAGCTTGCTCCTGGCGATGATCTCCATGGCCTCGTTCGGCAGGTCCGTGAACTCCTCCAGGGGCAGCATGACGTTGGACATGAGCGACATGGACCCGAACAGGGCCCCCATCTGGTACATGACCCCGAAGCGGCGCAGAATCGCGTCGCGCTTGCGGCCGTGGCTGGTGACGATGTCGTCCCCCTCGATGAGGATGCGGCCGTTCCTGGGCTCCAGCAGGCCGATCATGTGCTTGAGCACCGTGCTCTTGCCGCAGCCGGACCCTCCCAGGATGACGAAGATCTCTCCCCGGTTCACCTCGAAGGAGATGTCGTCGATGACCGTGAAGTCGCCGTAGGCGCAGGTCAGGTTCTGTACGCTGATGGCCGCTTCGCTCATGTCATATCCCCAGGTAATAGAACACCAGGGCGAACAGGCCGTCCGCAATGGCGATGGCTATGATGCCGCTGACCACGGCGCTGGTGGTGGAAACGCCCACCGCGCTGGCGCCGGTCCTGGTTTCCAGGCCCCGCAGGCAGCCCACCCCGGCCACCAGTAGGCTGAAAACGCAGGCCTTGAACAAGCCGCCCGCGAAATCCATATAGCCCAGCAGCCGGAACACGCGCGAGGTGAAGGTCACCAGCGGATAATCCATGGAAAGCATGACCAGGGCCCCGCCCGCCAGGCTGGCGAAATTGAAGAACATGGTCATGAGCGGCACCGCGAACAGGGCGGCCAGCACCTTGGGGGCCACCAGGAAACGCATGGGCGAAAGCCCCATGGTCACCAGGGCGTCCACCTCCTCGTTGACCTTCATGGTGCCGATCTCGGCCGCAAAGGCCGAACCGGACCGCGCCGCCAGCAGAATGGCCGTCACCAGCGGGCCCATTTCCCGAAACATGACCAGACCGAGCATGTTGGGCACGAATATTTCCGCCCCGAACCGCTGCAGGCTGATGGCGGTCTGGAACGACATGATCAGGCCCATGAGAAAACCGATGAGCATGATGATGGACAGGCTCTGCACGCCCACGGCGATGAGCGAGAGCCAGACGTCCTTCCAGCGGATGCAGCGCGGGCTGTGCAGGCAGTAGAAGATGATGGCCACGGATTCGCCCACGAACGTAACCATGCGCTTGAATTCGTAGAAGGCGTCCTCGGCAAAATGGCCGACCTGCTCGGCCATGCCCATGCGCCGCTCCCCCGCCGTGCGGGCCCAGGAAGGCGGGGCGCAGCCCCAGGCCATGCCCAGGACCTGCCGCAGTTCCTCACGGAGATTCTCCACCTTGAGGGAGCCGCCCAGTGCGTCCTCCACCTCCTGGCGCAGCTTGATCAGCAGGGCCACTCCTGCCCCGTCCAGGTATTCCAGCCCGGAGCAGTCCGCCACCACGTCGCGGGCGGACCCGGTGCGCACGGCGTCCAGGGCGTCGTCCCAGAGCGCCGCGGTGGATACGGCGTCCAGCCTGCCCCCCAGGGACAGCACCAGAGAGCCGCCCTCACGGGAGGTCTTCATGTGCGCGCCGGGAGCGTGCTCTATGTTCCGCCTGCTCTTCTTCATTCTCGCCCATTACGTAAAGGAAAACGACACCAATTCATATGATATATCCGAGCGTTGCGCGAAAGGCAAAACAGATGTCCCATAAAATCACGGTACTGGCGCCTTCTTTTTCCAAGGGTATTGACATTTTCGCTTCAGAATAATATTCATTTCAACTATGAATCAAAGAAGAATCGACGAACTTGATCGGCAAATCCTGAAGATACTTCAGGATAATGGACGTATTTCCAACGCAGACATCGCCAGAAAGGTCGGCAAGGCCCCTTCGGCGGTGCTGGAACGCGTCCGCAAGCTGGAACGGCGCGGCTTCATCACGGGTTACGAGGCTGTCCTCAACCCCAGAAAGCTCGGCTTGGCGCTCACGGCCTTCACGCTCGTATTTGCGGACGAGCCTGCGGGATCCTTCGAGACAGGCAACGAGCTGGCCAAGATCCCCGAGGTGCTCGAGGTGCACTATACCGCCGGCCAGGCCCCCTACCTGGTCAAGGTGCGCGTCAAGAACACCGAGGACCTGCAGCGCACCCTTTCCAAGTTTGGAGCCATTCCCACGGTGCGGGACACCAACTCCACCATCGTGCTGACCACCGTCAAGGAAACCCGCGGCATCCCGCTCGACGAGGATGACGACGAATCGTAGCAGACCCGTTGTGAATTCCTAAGGAGACCAACCCATGAGCATCAACATCAAGGATCTTGATCCCAAGATCATTGCACTGGGCAAGGAATTTTTCCAGTCCATTTCCGGCGAAGCCCCGTCCATATTCAACAAGGGATGGTGGACCGGCAAGGTTATGGACTGGTCCATGAAGAACGAGGACTTCAAGGTCCAGATGTTCCGTTTCGTGGACGTGCTGCCCTACCTGAACACCTCGGAATCCCTTTCCCGCCACATCGAGGAATATTTCGCGGGCGAGGATTCCAACATCCCCGACGTGCTGAAATGGGGCGCCACCAAGACCAAGATCGGCGGCGGCCTCGTGGCCAAGGTGCTCAACAAGACCATCCGCTCCAACATCGAAGGCATGGCCCGCCAGTTCATCATCGGCCAGGAAGGCAAGGAAGCGGTCAAGGGCATCAAGAAGCTCCGTAAGGACGGCTTCGCCTTCGTGCTCGACCTGCTGGGCGAGGCCACGGTCTCCGAAGAGGAATCAGCGGCCTACATGGAAGGCTACCTGGACGTGCTGGACGCGGTCCAGAAGGAATACCAGAAATGGAACGCCCTGGAAGCCTCCGGCACCATGGACTGGGGCCATGCGCCCAAGGTCAACGTGGCGGTCAAGCCCTCGGCCTTCTATTCCCAGTCCAAGGCCGTGGACGTGGACGGCACTGCCGCGGGCATGATGGAGCGCATCGAGCCGGTCTACAAGAAGGTCATGGAAATGGACGGCTTCATGTGCATCGACATGGAGCAGCTCAAGTACAAGGAGCCCACCATCGAGCTCTACAAGCGGCTGCGCCTCAAGTACCGCGACTACGAGCACCTGGGCATCGTTTTCCAGGCCTACCTCAAGGACACCGAGGAAGACGTCCGCCAGTTCCTGGAATGGGCGCGCGAGGAAAACGTCAAGGTGTCCATCCGTCTGGTCAAAGGCGCCTACTGGGACTACGAAACCGTGCTGGCCAAGCAGAACGACTGGCCCATCCCGGTCTGGACCCACAAGCCCGAGTCCGACATCTGCTTTGAAAAAGTCGCCAAGATGATCCTGGAAAACAACGACATCTGCCACTTTGCCTGCGCCTCGCACAACATCCGCACCATCTCGGCGGTCATGGAAACGGCCAAGGCCCTGAACGTTCCCGAAGAAAAATACGAATTCCAGGTCCTCTACGGCATGGCCGAGCCCGTGCGCAAGGGCCTCAAGAACGTGGCCAAGCGCGTGCGGCTCTACTGCCCCTACGGCGAGCTCATCCCGGGCATGGCCTATCTCGTGCGCAGGCTGCTGGAAAACACGGCCAACGAATCCTTCCTCAAGCAAACCTTTGCGGACGAGGCCGACATGGACCGCCTGCTGGAAAACCCGGAAGCCACCCTGCAGCGGCAGCTGGTGGAAAAGCCGGCCAGGTCCCGCAAGCGCCCCACCGTCAAGGCGCTCAAAGGCGAGATCCCGGCCTTCAACAACTTCCCGCCCGCGGACTTCACCATCAAGGCCGAGCGCGAGGCCTACCCGGCCGCCATCGCCGAGTGGCGCACCCAGCTGGGCAAGCAGTACCCGCTGTTCATCAACGGCAAGGAAGTGACCACGAACGACACCCTGGATTCCTACAACCCGGCCAACCCCAACGAGATCATCGGCACGATCTGCCAGGCGGGCAAGACCGAGATCGACGACGCCCTGGCCGGAGCCAAGGAAGCCTACCTCACCTGGCGCGACGAATCCCCGGCGCAGCGGGCCCAGTACCTGCTGGACGCCGCTGACTGGTGCAAGAAAAACATCTACAGGATTTCCGGCCTGCAGACCCTCGAGGTCGGCAAGCAGTGGGACCAGGCCCAAGCCGACGTGGCCGAGGCCATCGACTTCCTGGAATACTACGCCCGCGAAATGATCCGGCTGGGCGAACACCGCCGCATGGGCAACGCGCCCGGCGAGGATTCCCGCTACTTCTACCAGGGCAAGGGCATCGCGGCCGTCATCGCGCCGTGGAACTTCCCCCTGGCCATCTCCGTGGGCATGGTTTCCGCAGCCATCGTGGCTGGTTGCCCGGTCATCTACAAGCCGTCCGGACTCTCCTCGGTGGTGGGCTGGATGCTCACGGAAATGTTCCGCGCGGCAAACCTGCCCGACGGCGTGTTCAACTACACCCCTGGCCGGGGCTCGGTCATCGGCGACTACATCGTCGAGCACCCGGACGTCTCGGTCATCGCCTTCACCGGCTCCATGGAAGTGGGCCTGCGCATCCAGCAGAAGGCCGCCGTGGTCCAGCCCGGCCAGGAACAGTGCAAGAAGGTCATCGCGGAAATGGGCGGGAAGAACGCCATCATCATCGATGACGACGCAGACCTGGACGAAGCCGTGCTCGGCGTGCTCTACGCCGCCTTCGGCTTCCAGGGCCAGAAGTGCTCGGCCTGCTCCCGCGCCATCGTGCTGGAGCCCATCTACGATCGCTTCATCCACCGCCTCAAGGAGGCCGCCGGCTCCATCAAGCTCGGCCCGGCCGAAGACCCGGGCAACTACATGGGCCCGGTGGTGGACAAGGCCGCCGCGCAGAACGTGCTGCGCTACGCCAAGATCGCCGAAGAGGAAGGCAACGTCGTCGTCAAGCGCGAGGCCGACGACAAGTACAAGATCAACGAGGCCTGCTACGTGCCGCTGACCATCGTGGACGGCATCACCCCCGAGCACCGCATCGCTCAGGAAGAGGTCTTCGGGCCGGTGCTGGCGGTCATGAAGGCCAAGGACATGGACGAGGCGCTGGAATGGGCCAACTCCACCAAGTTCGCCCTCACCGGCGCCATCTACTCCCGCAGCCCCAACAACCTGAAGCGGGCTTACAGGGAGTTCCGCGTGGGCAACCTGTACCTGAACAAGCCGTCCGTAGGCGCGCTTGTGGAACGGCACGCCTTCGGCGGGTTCAAGATGTCCGGCGTGGGCTCCAAGTCCGGCGGCCCGGACTACCTGCTCCAGTTCATGGACCCGCGCCTGGTGTGCGAAAACACCATGCGTCGCGGTTTCGCCCCCATCAGCGAGGACGACGACTGGATCGAATAGGGCTCAATGATCTCCTCAGGTCATCACACATAGGAAAGGGCGGCTTCACTGGGAGGCCGCCCTTTTTCTATATGACAAACCAGCCAAAGAGACGAAGCCCTCCAGGCGAGGCTCAACCAATCCGATACGCCTGCGCGTCAGCGCACTCACCAAATCCTGTTGACCTTCCCTTCCGCTAAATGTATATACAACTAATCAAAACGTATATACACGAGGCAAACACCACCATGCCCAAGAAAAGTCTTTCCTCCCGGATACGGGAACATATCCTCCTTCACATCGAAAACGGCGACTGGCCGCCCGAGCACCAGGTCCCGGCCGAATCCGAGCTCATGAAACAGTTCGACGCCAGCCGCATGACCGTGCACCGCGTGCTCAAGGAACTGGCCGCTGAAGGCTACATCTACCGCCAGCGCGGCCTGGGCTCCTTCGTGGCCCGACGCACCCCGCGCAGCGAGCTGCTGGTCATCACCGACATCTCCGAGGAGATCGTCTCGCGCGGCGGCAACTACTACTGCGAGCTCAAGTACCTTTCGGCCGAGCCGGAATCCGCGCTCATCGCCCACGTATTCGGCGAGCACCGGGCCGGTTCCATCGCCCGCTCCAAGGTGGTGCACTACGAAAACGGCCTGCCCATCCAGCTGGAGGACCGCCACGTGGACCTACGCACCGCGCCCCACTACCTGGAGGTGGATTTCACCGTCACCACCGCCCACAAGTACCTCATGAAGGCCGCGCCCCTGCAACGGGCGGAGCACGAGCTCACCGCCGTGCTGCCCAACCGCGAGCAGCAGGTCTTCCTGAACATAAAGCCGGACGAACCCTGCCTGCTGCTCAGGCGCAAGACCTGGTCGCGCGACAGACTCGTCTCCTACGCGGAACTGCTCTACCCGGGATCACGCTTCAGCTTCGGCGGCGTGTTCGAACCGAAAAAATAAGTCTTTCAAAGGAGTGCAACCATGACCAAACGAGTGATCACCGCCCCCACCGGCACGAAACTGACCGCCAAGAGCTGGCAGACCGAAGCGCCCCTGCGCATGCTCCAGAACAACCTGGACCCCATGGTGGCGGAACGCCCCGAGGACCTCATCGTCTACGGCGGCATCGGCCGCGCCGCGCGCAACTGGGAATGCTTCGACAAGATTCTCGAAACCCTGCGCGAGCTGGAGGACAACGAGACCCTGCTCATCCAGTCCGGCAAACCCGTGGGCGTGTTCCCCACCCATGAGAACGCACCGCGCGTGCTCATCGCCAACTCCAACCTGGTGCCCCACTGGGCCCACTGGGAGCACTTCAACGAGCTGGACCGCAAGGGCCTGATGATGTTCGGCCAGATGACCGCCGGTTCCTGGATCTACATCGGCAGCCAGGGCATCGTGCAGGGCACCTATGAAACTTTCGTGAGCATGGCCGAAAAGCACTACAACGGCGACCTCAAGGGCAAGTGGGTCCTCACGGCGGGCCTCGGCGGCATGGGCGGAGCACAGCCCCTGGCCGCAAAGTTCGCGGGCGCTTCCATGCTGGCCATCGAATGCCGCGAGGAGCGCATCCAGAAGCGGCTGGACACCGGCTACCTGGACATGAAGGCCGATTCTTTGGACCATGGTTTGGAACTCATTGAAAAAGCTTGCAGTGAAGGCAAGGCCATCACCGTGGGAGTGCTCGGCAACGCCGCCGAAATCTACCCGGAACTGGTGAAGCGCGGCGTGCGCCCGGACGCCGTCACGGACCAGACCAGCGCCCACGACCCACTCAACGGGTACCTGCCCAAGGGCTGGACCGTGGAGGAATGGGAAGCCAGGCAGAAGACCGACGAGGCCGGAGTCATGCGGGCCGCACGCGAATCCATGGTCGGCCACGTGCAGGCCATGCTCGACTTCCAGAAGATGGGCATCCCCACCTTCGACTACGGCAACAACATCCGCCAGGAAGCCTTCAACATGGGCCTGAAAAACGCCTTCGACTTCCCCGGCTTCGTGCCCGCCTACATCCGCGACCGCTTCTGCACGGGCAAGGGCCCGTTCCGCTGGGCCGCCCTTTCCGGCGACCCCGAGGACATCTACAAGACCGACGCCAAGGTCAAGGAACTGATCCCGGACGACAAGCACCTGCACAACTGGCTGGACATGGCCCAGGAGCACATCCACTTCCAGGGCCTGCCCGCCCGCATCTGCTGGGTGGGCCTCGGCGACAGGCACCGCCTGGGCCTGGCCTTCAATGAAATGGTGCGCAACGGCGAGCTCAAGGCCCCGGTCGTCATCGGCCGCGACCACCTGGACTCCGGCTCGGTGGCCAGCCCCAACCGCGAGACCGAATCCATGAAGGACGGATCGGACGCTGTTTCCGACTGGCCCATCCTCAACTGCCTGCTCAACTGCGCTTCCGGCGCAACCTGGGTGAGCTTCCACCACGGCGGCGGCGTGGGCATGGGGTACGCCCAGCACGCGGGCCTGGTCATGCTCTGCGACGGCACCGAACTGGCCGACGAAAAGATCGCCCGGGTGCTCTGGAACGACCCGGCCACCGGCGTCATGCGCCATGCCGACGCGGGCTACGAGAGCGCCATTGCCTGCGCCAAGGAAAAAGGTCTCAAACTTCCCATGATCAAGTAGTATGGTGCCGAGCATGAGCACCCTGCTGATCAAGAACCCTTCACAGATCGTCTCGCCCCGCCCCGGCTCGCTCCGGGGTGCGGCGCTGAACGATCCGGTCGTCCGCACCGGCGAATCCGTGCTGGTGCGCGACGGCAGGATAGAAGCCGTCGGCCCCCTGGCCGAACTGGACACACCCGCAGACGCCAGAGTGCTGGACGCCTCGGGCAAGGCGGTTATCCCCGGGCTGGTGGATTGCCACAACCATCTGGTGTTCGGCGGCAGCCGGGCCGATGAATTCGCACGGCGAACCGCCGGGGCCACCTACGAGGAGATCGCGGCCTCGGGAGGCGGCATTGCCCGCACCGTGCAGGCCACGCGCGACGCCGGCAAGGACGAGCTGCGCGAACTGGCCGAGGCGCGCGTGAACCGGGCCATGCGCCACGGCGTGACCACCATGGAGGTCAAGTCCGGCTACGGCCTGGATCCGGCCACCGAGCTCAAGATGCTGGAGGTGGCGGCCGAGCTGGACGCCATTCATCCGGTGGATCTCGTGCCCACCTTCCTGGGCGCGCACTCCGTGCCCAAGGGCATGTCCAAGGCCGACTACCTGACCCAGGTCAAGGAAATGATCCCCGAGGCCGCCAAACTGGCCCGGTTCTGCGACGTGTTCTGCGAGCAGGGCTACTTCACCCCGGCGGAAACCGTGGAGATCATGGAGCTGGCCGTGAGGCACGGCATGCTGCCGCGCCTGCACGCGGACCAGTTCAACGCCATCGGCTGCGTGGACGTGGCCATCGAGCTGGGCGCGGTCTCCGTGGACCACCTGGAGGCCATGGACGAGAAAGGCGCGAAAAAGCTTGCCGCTTCGGACGTGGTGGGCGTACTCCTGCCCGGCGTGTCGCTCTTCCTGGACATCCCGTACGCACCGGCGCGCACGCTCATCGACGCGGGCTGCATCCCGGCCATTGCCACGGATTTCAACCCGGGATCCAACATGACGCTCAACCTGCCGCTCATGATGTCCCTGGCCTGCATGCAGATGCGCATGTCCGTGGACGAGGCGCTCGCGAGCGTCACCCAGAACGCGGCCCACGCCCTGCGCCTGGAAAGGGTGGGCTGCATCGAGCCGGGCTGGCAGGCCGACCTGCTGGTGCTGGATACGAACAATTACCGCGACCTGGTCTATTTTTACGGAGAAAACCTGGTACAGACCGTCATCAAGAAGGGGGTTCCCCATGCTGCCCGATAGCCTGCTGGACATGCTCCGGCCGTTCCGCACCGATTTCGAGGCCCACGACGAACACGACGTGTTCCTGAAGGACGTGGCCCTGTTCAACCCCGACGAACTGGCGCAGGCCACCCACGTGCTGGTGGGCTGCCCCCAGGACGTGGGCGTGGGCCGCAACAACGGCCGCATAGGCGCGGCCAAGGCCCCCAGCGCCATCCGCCAGGTGCTCTACCGGTTCAAGCCCCCCATGGACGAGGGCGGCAACCGGCTGCTGGACCTCGGCGACGTGGATGTGACCGGCGGCCTGGAACCGGCCCACGAACGGCTGCATTCCGTGGTCTCGGCCCTGCTGCGCGAGGGCAAGAAGGTGCTGGTCCTGGGCGGAGGCAACGACATTTCCCTGCCGGACGCCCATGCCTGCGCCGACGTGCTGGGCGAGATCGCGGCCATCAACATGGACGCCCACCTGGACATGCGCAAGGCCGACCGGATTCATTCGGGCACCCCCTACCGCAATCTCATCGAAGGCGGGCACCTCAAGCCCGAGAACTTCCACGAGGTGGGCATCCAGGTCCAGGCCAACTCGCCCCATTACGTGAGCGACGCCGCAAACATGGGCGTGAACATCCACACCCTGAGCCACCTGATGCAGCACGGCGCGGACATGTATTTCGACGGCCTGTTCGAGCTTCTGGACGGCAAGCCCCTGTTCGCGGGCCTGGACATGGACAGCGTGCGCGCCTCGGACGCCCCGGGCGTGAGCGCGCCCTCCCCCGTGGGCTTCACGGCCGAAGAGGTGCTCAACTTCGCGGCACGCTGCCAGGCATACGACAACACCGCGGTCTTCGAGATAACGGAAGTGAACCCGGACCTGGACGTGGACAACCGCACCGCACGGCTGGCCGCGCTCGTCATATACACTTACATCTACGGCTGGATGTAGCCGGAGGTTTTGCATGGTCACCATAGACAGCACGCAACAACTCACCCTCGACAGGATCATGGCCGTGGCCCATGGCGAAACCGTGGAACTGGCCCCGGCCACGCGCCAGATGCTGGCCGAACGCCGCGCCCAGATCGAGGAATACGTCACCTCGCAGGATATCCCGGCCTACGGCTTCAACCGGGGCTTCGGCCACAATGTGGACATCTCGGTGCGCGAGGAACTGCTCTCCGAGCTACAGAAAAACCTGATCCTCTCCCATGCGGTGGGCGCGGGCGAGCCCATGGCCGAGCCCGTGGTGCGCATCGCCATGCTCCTGCGCGCCAATTCCCTTTCCCGCGGCTACAGCGGCGTGCGCCCGGTGCTGGTGGAACGGCTCATAGACCTGCTCAACCACCGCATCACCCCGGTGGTGCCCGAGCTGGGATCCGTGGGAGCCTCCGGCGACCTGGCCCCGCTCTCGCACATGGCCATGGCCCTCATGGGCGAAGGCGAAGTCCTTTACATGGACCGGCGCATGACGGCGGCGGAGGCCCTGGAAACGGCCGGGCTGAAACCCGTCGAGCTGGAGATGAAGGAAGGCCTGGCCCTGAACAACGGGGTCCAGTACATGAACGCCCTCGGGCTCATGGCCTGCTCCCAGCTCACGGTGCTGCTCAAGACCGCCGCCGTGAACACGGCCCTGGTGGCCCAGGTCATGCTTGCGCCGGACACCTATTTCCGCCCGGATTTCCATGTGGTGCGGCCCCACCCGGGCGCGCGCACCGTGGCCGACTGGATCTGGCGGGTCATGCAGGATTCCCCGATCCGCAATTCGCACAAGGACCACAAGACCGACGGACAGGTGCAGGACCCGTACAACATCCGCTGCGCGGCCCAGGTGCTGGGCTCCTGCCACGACCTCATTTCCCAGGCGCGCGCCGCGCTGCTCGTCGAGGCGAACAGTGCCACGGACAACCCCATCCTGCTGCCCGGCGAGGACGGCAGATACACGGACATCGTCTCGGGCGGCCATTTCCACGGCATGCCCGTGGCCGTGCAAGTCTACAACCTCATGCAGGCCCTTTCCATCATGTCCAGCCTGGCCCACATGCGTTCGGTGCGCTTCGTGGACCCCGTGCGCAACAAGGGCCTGGGCCGCGACCTCAAGTGGCCGCTGCTGGCAGCGGACGACAAGTCCATCTCCAGCGGCATGATGATGCTCGAATACACCAGCGCGTCGCTGACCAACGACATCTGGGGCCAGTGCATGCCCAGCCACCTGTTCAACATCTCCACCAACTCGGGGCAGGAGGATCACGTGAGCATGGGCACCGGCCTGGCCGTGCGGCTCCTGAAAACCCTGCCCAAGGCCGCCCACGTGCTGGCCATCGAGCTGGCCTACATCAACCAGGCCATCAGCATCCGCAAGCGGTTGGAAACCATCCCCACCGAGGCCGAACTGCCCGACTGGGTCGGCCATGAACTGGGCGCCCTGAAGCAGCGCATGAACGGGCACGGGGAAGGCGTGGTCTTCGACGCCAGCGTCACCCGCCAGCATCCCCTGAGCGAAGAGGAGAAAAAACTCAGCCCGGTTTCCGAGAAGCTCTTCGAGACCATTGCCGAGCGCAATCTCTTCCCGGTGGTGCGCCAGGACCGCTTCATGGCCGACGACATCCGCAACCTCGCGGAATTCGTAAGCGACGGTGGCGTCTGCGACACGATTGAGTCAATGATTCCGCTCGATTGAAGAAAATGAAAAAAAGTCGAAAAAAGGCTTGCCAAGCGCGAGGTCGAAATATATAAATCCTTCTCCTGAATGCCGAAGTGGTGGAATTGGTAGACACGCTAGGTTCAGGGTCTAGTGGGGGTTCCCCCGTGGAAGTTCGAGTCTTCTCTTCGGCACCATGAAAGTAAAAAGGCTGAGGTTTTCACCTCAGCCTTTTCTTTTGCCTTTTAAAAACATGGGCTGCAGCCCTGCCTCCCCTTCTATCACCGACGCCCGAAAAAGGGCTCCTTGCAAAGCCAGCCAGACACGCACTCCTCGATGCCGTATTCCAGCATGAGCACCAGGGCGTTGGCCAGCCGCAGAAAGCCCACCTCGCGCCCCTGCTCCCGCGCACCGCGCAGCAGGCCGTTCTGGACGGCCTCGGCCAGGGTGCGAGGCCATTCGTAGCTCTCGATCATGGTCATGGGACCTTGGGCGTTGCTGTCCGCACACTGCCCGGCGTCGACACTGTTCCACCCCCGGCAGACCAAAGGACGGGCCGAATGCGCCCCGCAGGTTCCGTTCATAAGCAGGGGACAGGGAAGCTCATGGCGGATCTCGCCCATCTGCTCCACGGAAAGCCCCCTGATGCGGGACGCCATGGTCTGCGCCCGCCGTCCCAAGGCGGCAAGCTCCGCCTCGTTCCAGTGCGCAAGCAGATACAGACCCAACAGGACGGCCTCCGGCTGGGAAAGGGAAACCGGGTTGTAGCAACAGTGAATACAGCCGCGCTTGCAGGCTATGGGCGGTGAAAACTCTTGCGAATCAAGGGCCTCGTCGAACCATCGGTTTGCGCGGGCCACGGATTGGGCCACGTCGCCCGGGGAGGGATCCCCATTCAGGGTCCGCGCCATATCCTCCTGACACCGGGCGCCGACAAGGGAAAAACAACCCATGGGATCATCGGCGAGCTCGGGATGCGACGGCTGCACTTCCTCACCCGGCTCCCGGACGCCGCGCCCGGAAACGGCGGCTACCACCTGTCCTCGTCCATGTAGTTCCAGTCCTCGTCCTCAAGGGTATAGTCACGGACCATGATACGCATCTCGTCCTCGTCTTCCCTGATAAGCCCCTTGGCGGTGACCCACCGGTCCACATGGTCGAACAGCTTGCGTCCGGTCTTGTCGGGTTCCACAATGAACTCGTCCTCGCCGTCCACAAGAATGATCAGCCCCACGACATCGTCTTCGTTCCAGTCCATCGGCAGGATCTGGCCAAAAATGGTTTCGGGATACGCATCGGACATGGTTCCTCCCCTATTGCCCACTGTTTTCATTATACTCATCCCCGCCGACATGCTTGCAGTAGGCAACATTGCCTTCCTCGGGGATAAACTGTTTGCAGAAACGCGATTCAATGCTGAAATCGTTCATCTCGTAAAAGGCACGCGCCCCCTCGAACGCGTTGCCGCACCCGGTCTCCAGGTAAATGCTCTGCCCTTCGGCAGCCCGGACCCGGTCTTCCATTTCCAGAAGCAGGGCCGTTCCGACACCCTGCCCCCGGTAGTTTTCGTCAACGACGATGAAATAAAGCTCCCAGTTGCCGTCCCAGCGTGGAATCCGCCCGAAGCAGATGAACCCGACAGGACGGTCGGCCCCGTTGTCGTCGACCCGGGCCTGGATGATGCAGTTGGAACCCTCGGCTCCCTGGAAGGCGCACTCCCAGGCCAGTTCCTCCGCGGTGGTCAGCTCGTCGGAACCGAACACGCCCGCCTCGGACGTCATGTCTAGAACGTAATGGACATCACCCGGACCGAGGCCCTGAACGATGTGGAACAAGGAGCCGCCGGCATTGCCGGAACCATACACGGTACTGTCAGTCATGATGCACCCACCATGGGTAAAAAAAGGATGCAGGACGGCATGGGACTCCAACAGCCGCATGCCGTCCCTTCCCCCGAACGGAGGTCATAGCTGTTCCGGGCCTCAGGGAAAGCCGCGCAGGGGGAAGGCTCGGCGCTCCCCGGGCGATCGGCCCGGCTTCCAGGATCAAAATGTTGTTTACCCAAGGCGCTGCCGGACTCGCACAGCCCGCGTAACACCTGTCCCAGGGATAAAAACGCTGCCATTTTCTTCTCGCTTGGTTCCCGTCAGTGCGCCTTGACGCGCTGAACCAGGATCTCTTCCCGGCTGCCCGAGTGCCGGACAACCCCGGTGACCGATGCCTGCTTGCCGACCAGATCGAAAAGAATCGGGTGGCTGTCCAGATTCACAACCCGAATATCCCGCTCTCCGTCGCAGGCAATGAGCACCTCGCAGACGCAGAACTGGTCGTCCCAGGCCTCCGGTACGACAAATCCGGTAATTGTTTCAGAAACCTTTGGCATTGGTGAATTCCGTTGAGTCCTTTCCTTTCACGAAAACCTTTGCGTCCAGGAGCACGGCACGTGCCAAATTAGTATACTACTGAGATAATTGATATTTTTTTACAATGAGCTACGCCAACAAGAACTACAAGTTCCTAATGCGACTCATGCAATGGGTGAAACAGTGGAAAAAGAGGGAAGGGAAGGGAATAATCTCAAGATAATAGCGAATAAACACAGATAGCCATGAATATCCGCGTACAAAAGGGGCAAAGAACTTATTGTTCCGATGCGATCAAAACAGGAATTAATAGTTCCTGTTTTTGAACGTAAACTGCCTGCGCCTGAGTCCGTGCCTGTTCATGAGCTTGTTGAGCTGACGGGTGGTGATCCCGGCCCGCAAGGCCGCATCCTTGATGACCCCGCCGCACTGCTCCAGCACGCTGGCCAGGTACTGGGACTCGAAGTTGTCGATGGCGATCTGCCGGGCCTCCTTGAGGCTGAGGCTTGTCTTGACCGGCGAGGTAACCACCGTCCCCAGGCTGTCGAACAGCTCCACCGGGAAGTTGGAGGGCTGCAGGATGTTGCCCGTCTCCAGGATGCAGGCGCGCTCGATGATGTTCTCAAGCTCGCGGACATTGCCCGGCCAGGAATAGGCCTGGAAGGCGTCGAGCACCTCGGGGTGGATTCCCTTGATGTCCTTGTTCAGCAGGCCGTTGAGCCGCTTGATGAAGGACTCCGCCAGCTTGAGGATATCCTCAATGCGTTCCCGCAAGGGAGGAATGCGGATGGGGAAGACGTTCAGGCGATAGAAAAGATCCTTGCGGAACAGGCCGTTGTCGCTGAGCCCGCCCAGGTCTTCGTTGGTGGCTGCAATGATGCGCACGTCCACCGGGATGTCGGCCTCGCCGCCCACCCGCTGGAACAGGCGCTCCTGAATGACGTTGAGCAGCCGGACCTGAACCGACTGGGAAACCGTACCGATCTCGTCCAGAAAGATGGTGCCTTCGTGGGCCAGCTCGAACTTGCCCAGCTTGCGGCGCACGGCTCCGGTGAACGCGCCCTTTTCGTGGCCGAAGAGTTCGCTTTCCACCAGGGTGTCGGGGATGGCCCCGCAATGAACGCTGATGAACGGGCCGTCCTGCCGGTTGCTGTTGTTGTGGATCAGCTTGGCGATGAGGCTTTTGCCTGTTCCGGTTTCCCCGGTCAGCAGCACGGTGGTCCGGGTGCCCGCCACCTGATGGATCTTGTTCAGGACTTCGCGCATGGACTTGCTCCGGGTGCCCGCGAACTCCATGCTCTCGTCGTATTGCAGGTGGTCGCGCAGGAAATCCAGCTCGGACTGGAGCATGTCCGCCTCCCGGACCTTGTCCACCATGAGGTCCAGCTTTTCCTTGCCGATGGGATGAGTCAGGTAGTCGAAGGCCCCCGCCTTGACCGCATCCACGGCAAACGAGGTATGCTTATCGTCGGTCATGACCACGATGGAGGCGGAAGGATACTGCTCCCAGAGCGTCTCAAGGGCCTCTCCGGCCGAGGCATTGGCCCCGCGCAGCGATTCCGCGTCGATGAACAGCGTATCCACCTCGTTGTCCGCGGGGACGTTCCCGCCCGCATCGGGAACGGACTGGGCCAGAACTTCCTTCTTTTCCCCAAGGAGCTTCTCGATCCGTTCGGATTTGCTGTTGTCGCGGGTGATGACCAGAATCTTTCTCATGCAAAGGCCTCCTGGTCCGTTTTTTACTGCCAGTTTCACGGGAAGACAATGGATATCAGCATGAAATGCCGGTGGATTTCATTCGAAAAAATTGCCGCCAAAAACATCGCCCTGGCCCACGTGAAATCAACAAACGGCCAGCAAAGACGCAACCTTCCGAAATCACTGAATTCATACCGAGATGAAACCCAAGAACCAAAAGGTGCCTGCTTTTGTTTTCCGCTACGTGTGCTATTGAGAATGGCTTGAACCATACCCACGACAACCCAGGAGAATAGAGATGTTGAATTTCATGGTGGATACCGAGAAGTGCACCCAGTGCGGAGAATGTGCCCGGGACTGTGTCTTCGGCGTCATCACGATGGACGGGTTCCCTTCCATCAACGCGGAAAGAGCGGGAATGTGCTGCCGCTGCCAGCATTGCCTGGCCGTGTGCAAACCCGGAGCCATCAGCATTCTCGGCAAGAACCCTGCCGATAGCGTGCCGCTCTCGCGCAATTTGCCCGCCCCCGAACAGATGGAGGCGCTGATCCTGGGCCGCCGTTCCATCCGAAGATACAAAAAGGAAAACGTCGACCCGAAGCTCATCCGCCACCTGCTGGAACTGACGACCCACGCCCCCACCGCCGTGAATCAGCAGTTGACCCGGCTCACGGTGGTGGACAACCGCGAAGCCATGGACAGGCTGCGCGAACGGACCGCCGAAGCAGCGGACAAGGCCATCCGGGAGGGACGAATCCCCCAGGGAATGGAACGCATCGCAAGCTTCATTCAGGGAGGCGGGGACGGCGAGGACGTGATCTTCCGCAATGCGCCGCACCTGCTGGTGGCCTCGGCCCCCAAGGACGCACTGGCCCCCGCAGCGGATTGCCATATCGCCCTGAGCTATTTCGAGCTGCTGGCCAACAGCCATGGGATCGGCACGGTCTGGGACGGCATCGCCCGGTCGGTCATGGACGTCATTGCGCCCGAAATTCGAGAACTGCTGGGAATACCGGCCGACCATCTCGTTGTCGCGGCCATGGTCTTCGGGAAACCCGCAGTGAAATACCACCGGTCCGTGCAGCACTCCACGGACAACATTCACCGGGCCTCCCTGTAACCGGCACAAGAAAAAGGCCCGGAAGAGAATTTCCGGGCCCTCATGGATTCAGGCTGTCTCAGCCCCGCGCGGGCTGAAGCTCCTTGGCGAAATGCACGCAGTCCTCGCCCGGGGCGTAATAGTCCTTCAACCTGCCCTCTTCGATGTACCCGGTGCTCCAGTAGAAATTCCTGGTGGGCTCGTACAGGGGCCGGGAGGAAGTCTCCAGAAAGAGCTTGCGCCCCTGCCGCGCGGCAACCCGTTCCTCGACCTTGCGCAGAATCTGCGTACCGTATCCCTGCCCCTGGCACAGGCGGTCCACCACGATCCAATAGAGATGGTAGCTGCCCTCGGTGCAGGCAATGGGCCCGTAGCAGGCGAATCCGGCCGGGGACCGATTCTCCCCGTCATGCGAAAAGGCCAGCAGAAACATGTACCCGCTCGACTCCCCACCTGTGATGGCGGCCCAGGCCAGCTCTTCCACCACGTTGACCTCATCCTCGGAAAGAAATCCCGTACCCGCAGTGATGGCGCACAGGCTCCTGACGTCCTCCATGCGGACTTCATCCAAAAACCGCAGCGTGCACCCCACTGTATGGGCAGGCTCAGCTTCCTGCTTTTTCATACCTGTTCAAGGCTCCTTCAATGATTGCCTGAATGATGTCGGCGTCCTCCCATCCGTAATGGCGGGAGGTGGCAATGAATCCCGCGTCTTCGGAAAGACAGGGGTTGGCATTGACGTCGATGACGTATTCCCGGCCCTGGGCGTCGGTCCTGAAATCGATGCGGGCATAGCCCCGCAGGCCCAGTGCGCTCCAACAATTGTTCGCCGTGTGCTGCAGCCGGTGCGCCAGGTAAGGGTCCTCCCCGGCGAAATCGAAGCTCCGCACGGACGCAAGATCCTCGTCCGAGCCCTGCACCCACTTGGCGGAATAGCCCACGATCTTGGTGGGCAGGTCCTTGCGGAAAACGATCTCCGCCGCTCCCAGGGAAACGGCCTTCCGGACCGGATACTCCACCAGGGCCACACTGAATTCGCGGCCATCGATGAACCGCTCCGCAATGCAGGAACTCCCGGTTTTTTCCCGGAAATCCCGCATGGACGAAAGCAGCGCTTCCCTTTCCTCTGCCCGAAGCACCGCAGTGTCGTCCAGGCCGACGGATGCGTGCTCGCTGCGGCTCTTGATGATATACATCCCCGGCCCCTGGAACGCCCCGTTCTCCACCTCGGCCAGCCCGGCTCCCCACGGGGTGGGCAACCCCACCGCGTTCAGCCGTTTCTTGACCGACAGCTTGTCGCAGGTCAGGCTCAGCACGGCGCTGTCCGACCCGGTAAAGGGCAGGCCGCCCTTCTGGAAAAGCACCGGCGCGATGCCGGCCAGGGCGTCCGAGCCCAGCATGCTTTCCACCAGGTTGAAGACCACGTCGGGCCGGATGGATTCCAAGGCGCCGCAGGCCTCGGCCAGGTTGTCCCCCAGCTCCACCTCCACCACGCTCCAGTCCAGCTGCCTCAGGATGCGGGCCACGAATTCGGACTGGGCCAGCACGTCAAGGTCATCCGCCGATGCGCCCGGATCGAGTCGGGTGCGCACGATAGCCACGGTCTTCCTGGTCATGCGACTCTCCAGGGTTCGGTATCGCCCTTGGGCAGGCGAGCCGCCGCAGACCGGAAAATGGCGCCAATCAGTTCCTCGTACCGGTGCCCCGCCTGCCGCCACAGGATGGGGAGGTCGGAGCTTTCCGGATTGAGTCCGGGTAGGGGGTTGACCTCGATGAAGGTGGGCATACCCTCCCTGTCCAGGCGCACGTCTATGCGTCCGCCGTCCAGACATCCCAGCCCCTTCCAGGCCCGAAGCGCCAGCCTGGCCGAACTCATGGCGGCGAAATCGTCCACCAGCTCGTAGCGAACGCGCTTTTTCCAATCCTGCTTGTTTTCGTAGGTGTAGGCGGACGCATCTCCCTTTTCCGTGGCCAACACTTCCAGCACCCCGGCGATGCGCGCTTCGTCGCCGCTGCCCAGGATGCCCACGGTAAATTCCCGGCCGGGGAGGAACGTCTCCACCAGCACCGGCTGCCGGAACCGGGCCAGCAGGTCGCCGCAGGTGGCCCGCAGCTCGTCATGGTTCCGGGTCAGGGAACGGCTGCTGATGCCCTTGCTCGTGCCTTCGGCCACGGGCTTGGCGAACAGGGGAAAGCCGAGGCCGACCTCCTCCACATCCTCCAGGCTGCGCACCACGGTAAAGTCCGCCGTGGCCAGCCCCAGGGAACGGACAACGGCGTTGGTGAACCCCTTGTTCAGGGTCAGGGCCATGAGGTCCGGCCCGGAAAAGGTATAGGGAATGTCGTAGGCGTCCAGCAGGGCCGGGACCTGGGCTTCTCGTCCCAGGCCCCTGCGCCCCTCGGCTATGTTGAAGACCATGTCCCAAGTCTCTCCGTCCGCCAGGCGTGAGGTAAGGGCGGCGATATTGCCGATTCGGACCACTTTGTGTCCCAGTCCCTCAAGCGCTTTGCGGATGCCTTCGACAGTCACCTCCGAGTCGAACTCGGCGGCTTCCTCGGGAGACATCCCCAGCTTGAGGTAATCGTCCTTGAGATCATAGGTCATGCCGATCTTCATCATGAAACCCTCGCACCGCGGCATTCCTCTTCCGCCGCGGCATCGGAGTCCGGATACCCGAAAACCCCGCCTTCATAGTTCTTGAGCAGGATGAAATTATCATCCCTGCCCACCACGCTCTCGGGAAGCAGCGGAATCTTTCCGCCGCCGCCGGGGGCGTCGATGACGTAGCTGGGCACCGCATACCCGGAGGTATGGCCGCGCAGCCCGGCTATGATTTCCAGCCCCTTTTCCACCCTGGTCCGGAAATGCCCGGAACCGGGGATGGGGTCGCACTGGTAGAGGTAATAGGGCTTGACCCGCACGCGCAGCAGTCCCTGCATGAGCCGCTTCATGGTCTGCACGTCGTCGTTGACCCCCTTGAGCAGCACGGTCTGGCTGCCCAGCGGGATGCCCGCGTCCGCCAGGGCCGCACAGGCCGCGGCGGTCTCCCCGGTCAGCTCGTCCGGGTGCGCGAAATGCAGGCTCATGAACAGCGGATGGTGCTTGCGCAGCATGGCCGTCAGCTCCGGGGTGATGCGCTGGGGCAGGACCGCCGGGACCTTGGTGCCGATGCGGACCATCTCCACATGCGGGATGCGTCGCAGCTCCGTGAGCAGCCAGTCGAGCTTGTCGTCCGGCAGGGTCAGTGGATCGCCGCCCGAAAGCAGGACGTCCCGGACCTCCTCGCGCTCCCGGATATAGGCGATGGCCCGCCGCCATTCCCGTTTGGAATGGGGATGCCTCTTCTGCCCCACCAGCCGGGAGCGCGTGCAGTAGCGGCAATAGGTGGAGCAGTAGTCCGTCACCAGAAACAGGACCCTGTCCGGATAGCGGTGCACCAGGCCCGGCACCGCCGTGTGGCCTTCCTCTCCGAGGGGGTCGTCCGCCTCGTGGAGGGACCGTATAAATTCATTCACCGTGGGTTCTATGCAGCGCCGGACTCCGTCGGAGACGGCCGTCGCCGCAACGCCGAGGTAGTACGGGGTGGCCGCCACGGGAAGCCCCTTGCCCAGGGGCAGCGTATGCGCGAGCGCGGTTCCGAACACATGTTCCATTTCGTCCGCATCCTTGATGCGGTGGGCTATCTGCCAGCGCCAGTCGTTCCATTTCTCGTCCGAAACCAGCGGATAATAACGGCTTCGGAACTCGGCAATCGTGGCGCATCCGCCTCCCGGCCCCTGCACGGCCCCGCGTTTTTCGTGCGAGACCGGCAAAAGGTCGGGGGGCTCCTGTTCTTCGTTGGTTACGACATCAAGCATGATTACCTCCTCATGCAAATAGCGTTAGTAGCCATCGTCGGCGGAAGGGATTTCCTCCTGGTCTTCCGCCCCCATGGCTTCCTCTATGACGACCATGTCCCCGACCTGGATGGCGGGTTGGTCTTCCATCATGAAATAGTTGCCGCGCACTTCGGTCATGAGCCCGGAGTAGTTGGGATCATCCATACCCACGAGCCGGTAGGTCCTGTTGCCGTCGTCAAGGTAGAAGCCGTCCTGCTCCTCGAAAACGAAGCCGGTCACCACAATGGGTTCATCCTCGGACGGGGAATTCCCCGCATGCACGGTTCCGGCAAAAAGCAGCAACACGGCCAGGGCCAGGATGATGTTGTTCAGGGACTTCATGACTACTCCTTGTGCGATCGATGGTTTGCATCTTCATCTTCAAGCCGGCACCACTTCACGGTGACAGCCTTTCTCATTGGATCCACAGGGCCGGCAATGCGCACCCGCTTTTGCAGCAGGGCAAGCAGGTCGGGCCGTTCCTCGAGATTCGCAATGGCAATGTCCTTTTCGCCGTTGCAGGCGAGGGAAATCTTCGAAACATGGAAATCGCCATCCCATCCGCTGGGGATGAGAACGCCGACAAAGGTCTCCCAGTTCGGCTCCTGCCTGTAATCTGCCCTTTCCATGTCTTTCTCCCTCGTCTATATTTGGCGCGCGAAAGCATTTCGAATGCCAACTTTATAATATATTGAAATAATTAAATAAATTTTAAGAAAAGTCGCCATAATAGGAATAAATAATTCCGTTTTGCAAATATCAGCAAACCACAGGCTGTTTCATGCCATTAACGCAGTAGCAAAACACAACATAACCATATGAAAAGAAAAGAATAAACTAAGATAGGAACTTTTTGTTCCGAAAAGAACTGAAAAGAACTGAAAATTCTTATCGGAGCAAAAGAGGGGAGAGAAAAAACAAACTATCTAGGGAAATATCTATCGCCGAGAACAAAGCAGCCCCGGCCTTTCGGACGGGGCTTTTTCGCAACAAACATCCAAACCCTACTGTGCCGGGACAGCTCCCAGCGGGGTCCCGATGTCCACCACCCAGTAATCCACGCTTTTTCCGTCGAACTGCACGGAGTTGACCAACGGGCCGCTGCCAAAACGGTCGCTGTAGGGCACGCCGTAGACCGTGTTGCCCGACAGGTCGTAAATCACGTTTGCATATACATTATAATAGGGATGCTCGGGTTGGATCCTGGAAAACGCCTGCATGGGTTTCAAGCTCCACCACATCTTGCTGGGCATGTCCTTGAGGCATGTCCCCCCCACAGCGTAGTCGCTGTCGAGGAAGCCCCCGAGAATACCGGTGGTGATTTCCCCCACGATCATGTCCAGCGTGGTGTCGTAGGCGCCCAGATCCGCGAGAGACTTATCCCTCTTGTCCGGGTCCTTCCATGTGTTCTGCGTGAATTTCCTAAACTTGTCCCACCCCGTTCCGCCGAAGGAAACGGCCGCGTTCCGGACCTGGCCGTAGATCGCGGCATTGAAGGCTTTCACGTCCTCCGCAGAAATGGTGACGGTCGCATCCGGCCATGCCCCCCTGGCAGGAGGCGCGGGGTTGCCCTTCCTGGCGGCTCCCAGGACCTGCACGGTGATCTTGCCCGACGCGACAATACTGCCGTCGGGTTTTGCCGTGGCCTTCAAGTCGCATCCGAACTGGTACGTCGGAACATTGTCGGGCGCGGCAAAACTGAATCCATTGGCGTTCTGTATGGTCGTCACCTGCCGGGCAGCGCGGACCGATTGCATATAGGGAACCATCGAAGGCCAGGGGTTGGCGGTCTCCCCGGTGAAATTGCTCGGCCCGAGAAAACGGACAATATCGCCCAACGAATTCCTGACCACGGCCCCGGGCGCATACCTGCACGCGGCGTTCAGGGCCGTCGCTATCGTGGCCGTGGTATTGGAGCCGAACCCGGTATGCTGCAACATTTCCACCGCGCCGCCGGGCGTCCCGTGATAGCTCGTCAGATTCAAGGGGGCCGTGTAATAGTTGATCGCCGTCAGATCGCCCTGATCGCCCGCATTGCCGGTCATGGTCAGTTCGAAGGGCTGGAAGCGCAGCCCGGAAACCATGTGCGCCGGAGCGGCCGTCCTGGGGTTGCCGCTTGGATCATCAAAAAACAGGTAAAGCAGGGCCCCCTTGGAATACTCGACATTCAGGCCGTTCACCCCGATATCCAAGAGCCGGACCGGGACCGACATCATCACCTCGGTGCCGTTCTCCGAAAAATCAATGGACTTTCCGCCGTAGGAGGCCTTGAAACTGGAATCCGTGCCGTTGTGGGGATCCTGCACCTGGAGCCAGACCTCGGGGATATCGTCGTTGCTGTTGTTGAAATACACCGTGAACGCATCCGCGTCCGACGTCGTGCACGCACCGCACAGCCCAACAAGGACCATGAGCACCAGACCCGGAAACCAGGCCCGGATGCAAACCGGGAAAGACATGGGGCCCGCCTGAAAACAATTGCGCATAAAAAAACTCCTGCCTTGGGATTCACACATCAACCGGGCATTGGCGGAACCGCAAGGCCTGCCGCCCGAAACGCCTGAGCCGCCGCCCTTTCCCGGGCCTGCAGAACGCGGCGTGCGGGAGGGCAAACCCACCCTATGCGCAACCAGGCGGCCGCCCCAGTGCCAACATGTTTCCCGCAGGCGACAACTTGCCAAGGCTCGCCCTATGCCATACAAAACCGTAGCGTTATAGAACCATTACATAAACGAGGTCTTGCATGAGCAACGCCATTTCCTATGCCGAGCCCGTGGAAGTCGATTCCCCGGACAACTGCTTCTGGTACCACACCATGGACCTGCCCGGGCACGGCCTCGTCGAAGGGGCCTGGGATTTCCGGGGCCAGGACGAATTCTTCTTCTCCAACACGAAGTTTGCGGGCAAACGGGTGCTGGAGATCGGACCGGCCACGGGCGCGCTCGGCTTCCGCATGGAAGCGCTGGGAGCCGAAGTGACCTCGGTGGAGCTGCCCTCGGGCAACAACTGGGACGTGGTGCCCCTGGCCGCGGCCAATCCGGTGCGGGTGTTTGCCGGGCGCGAAACCAACATGCGCCGGGTCAAGCGCTCCTACTGGCTCTCCCACCGGGCGCTGGGCTCGAAAAACAGGGTCATCTCCTGCTCGGCCTACGACACCCCGCATGAGTCCGGCCCCTACGACATCGCCTATTTCGCCTCGGTGCTCACCCACATGCAGAACCCCTTCCAGGCCCTGCGGCACAACCTGGACATGACCACCGAGCGGGTCATCATCGTGGAGCAATACCACCCGGACTGGACGCCCGAGACCCCGGGCGCGAACATCACCTTCCAGCCCGACTGCCGGAATCCGGATTTCTACGACACATGGTGGACGTTCACGCCCACGGCGCTGGTGAAGATGGTCGGGGTCCTCGGCTTTGAAAAGGTGGTGCTTGTCCTGCACGAACAGCTCTGCGGCAAGGACCAAACCCCGGTGCCTCTGGCCACCATCATCGCGGACCGCACCCGCCCGCCCTTCAAGGCCATTCAGGAAAATTAGCGAAACACACAAGCCCCGGCCCAGCCGGGGCTTGTGTGTTTCCGCCGACCAGTTGCTAATGGATTATCCGGGCTCCCTGTGCTATTGATTCGGCACGAGAATCTTCAGCATTACGCGAACAATCCCAAACAAATACGGACAGTTCATGCCAGAACAAGCAAACAGTGTTTCCCTGAGGCTCCCCGCGGACCCGTCCATGATCCCGGTGGCCCAGCGGGCGGCCGAAACCAGCGCCAAGGCCTTCGGGCTGGAGGCGGGCAAGGCCCTGCGGCTGACCATGGCCGTGGAAGAGATCGTGGCCTACCTCGCGTCCCTGGCCAACGAGGAGCGCATCGGCCTGGACATCCTGCCCCGCAGCGACCATGTGACCACCCGTTTTTCCTTCCGGGCTGCCGACGCAGACCTGCACGCCCTGAATCTCACCTCCCGGGGCGACCTCTCCTCGGACGAGGCCATGCAGACCATGGGCCTGCTCCTGGCCTCGCGCATGACCGACGATTTCGAGATCCACCGCGAGGGGCGCGAACTGCGGCTCAGCCTGCGCATGAACCGCGCCTACCCGGCCGTCGAGCCCGAGGTTGCAAGCCGGTTCGACGCCAAGGGAGCGGTCACGGTGACCGAGGAATCGGAACCGGCCCAGATCAAGCGGGCCTGCTCCCTGGCCCTGGCCCTGTACCAACCCCACGAGCTACCCCTGGCCTTCCGCACCCCCGGCAAGGTGGTGGACACCACCCTGGGCGGGGACATGCACACGGCCCTGGCTCTGGACGAGAGCGGCGCGGTCTGCGGCATGATCTGCTGGGAAAGCCGCTCGGAAAAGAGCGTCTCCTTTGACGGCCCCTACGTCTTTGCCACGCAGCGCGAGGAAACCGCCCGCCTGCTGGTGGACCACCTTGTCAACGCCGTGGCCCGCACCTCCACCCTGGGCCTGTTCGGGCTGCGCAACACCGAGGACCTGCCCGAGGGGGACTTCGAAATGCTGGCCACCCTGCCCATGATCGGCCTGGACAAGGCCACGCGGGAAATCCCCATCTGGTTCCGCCACCTGCGCGAGGACAACGGCATGGTGGTCTGGGCGCCGGAGTCGCTCACGGAATTCCTGGAACAGGCCTACGACGAGTTGGTGCTCATGCGCGACATCCAGCCCACGAACGCCATGGGCGAGCACGTCTCGGGCCGCTCGGTCTTCGCGGTGAAGCTGAACAAGGAATCGGGACAGGCCACGCTGCGGCCCATGCTGGCCGGCGCGGACAGCGCCGAAAACATCCGGCAGCACGTGCAGGTGCTCAAACAGGAAGGATGCGAAAACATCATCGTGCACCTCGACCTGGGCTCGGGCTGGCAGGCGGCCCTGGCCGACGCCCTGCTGGAGAACGGCTTCCAACCCAGGCTGGTTCTGCCCTATGCGGGCCAATCCGACGTGGCGGTGTTCGCCCATGTCTAGCCTGCCTCTCGAACGGCTCGTCCCGGCCCATGTGCAGGGTTTCGAGGCCTACTACCCCAGCAAGCCCGACCCGGAGCTCATGCGCCTGTTCAAGGTGGACCACCTGCACCGGCTGAACAACAACGAAAACGCCATGGGCCCGCCGCCCGAGGCCGGGCGCATCGTGGACGGGTTCCCGCCCAGGCAGGTTCCGGTCTATCCCAACGGCGACTGCTACTACCTGCGCCACCAACTGGCGGAAAAATTCGGCAAGACCCCGGATCAGTTCCTGGTGGGCAATGGCTCCTGCGAGGTGATCACCAGCGTGATCAAGGCCTTTTGCGAGGAAGGCGACAACATCATCACCGCGGACAAGACCTTTGCGGTCTACGAATGGGTGGCCGAGTTCTCCGGATTCGAAGCCCGGCTCATCCCGCTCAGGAACTACGGGGTCGACCCGGACGCCATGCTCGAGGCCATTGACGAGCGCACCAAGATCCTGTTCGTGTGCAATCCCAACAACCCCACGGGCACATACTGGGACACGGCCACCATGACCCGCTTCCTGGACGGGGTGGGCGGCGAGCGCATCGTGGTCATCGACGAAGCCTATTTCGAATACGTGGAAAAGGACGACTACCCGGATGCCATGCGGCTCATGGAGCGCTACCCCAACGTCATCGCCTTCCGCACCTTTTCCAAGATGTACGCCCTGGCCGCCCTGCGCATCGGCTACCTGTGCGGCGCGCCCGAGGTGGTGGACATTGTCCGGCGCACCCACATCGTCTATTCCGTGAATACCCTGGCCCAGGCCGCGGCCTCGGCCGCCCTGGAGGACGACACCGGCTTCATCCGGGCCACGCGCGACATGGTGGCCGAGGGCAAGGAGCTGCTCTCCGGGCTGTTCGACGACATGGGCCTGGAGCACGTCCACGGCGAAGGCAACTACATGATGGTCCATGTGCCCATGTCCGACACCCTGCTCTACCGCAAGCTGATGAAAAAGGGCGTCATGGTCCGCACCATGACCGGGTTCCGGTTCCCCAACTGGATCCGCGTCAGCCTGGTGCAGCGGCCGGTCATGGAGGCCTTTTGCCAGGCCTTCCGCGAAGTACTGCAAAAATAACGAGGACAGAATGAGCAGAGAGGAATACATCCGCAGGCTGGAGAAAACGCCGTACACCATCGAGCACGGGCAGAAGGCGGTCATCGACCTGTTCCGGCCCGAGGACGCCCTGGGCGTGGCCCGCTGCTACCACTCCATCTGGGCGGACGCCTTTCCCGTGGACTATGTCTACGACCCGGAACAGATCATCCGGCAGAACGAGGGGGACAACCATTTCACGGCCGTGGCCCGGACCGAGTCCGGCGACATCGTCGGCCTCGGCGGCATGTTCCGCACCGCCCCCAACCCGGGCATCTATGAGCTCGGCCAGCTCATGGTGCTCAAGGAGTACCGGCACACGCGCATCGGGTTCAAGCTCAACGATTTTCTCATGTCCACCCTGCCGGAAAAATACGGCATGGAATGCATTTTCGGCCAGCCCGTGACCACCCACCTGTTCACCCAGAAACTGGGCGTGCGCTACAAGACCACGGAATGCGGCATGGAGATCGACGTCATGCCCGCCGAGGCCTTCGAGCACGAGGGCGGCGGCGCGCACCGCGTCACCCTGGTGGACGTGCTGCGGGTGGACAAGCCCAGGCGAAACACGGCCTACCTGCCCGAGGCGTACAGGGATTTCATCACCAGCCGTCACGCCCTGCTGGGCGTGCAACGTGACCTGGGCGATCCTTCGGGACCGTCCGGGGACGAAACCGAAAGCGCCTTTTCCGACTTCCGGGACTCCAGGGTGGCCCGCCTCGTGGTCAGCGCTGTGGGCAGGGACTTCGAGTCCGTGCTCCAAAATGCCGAGCGGGAAACCCCGGAAAGCCTCATGCAGGTGCACCTCAACCTGGGCGACCCGGCCGCACCCGGAACCGTGGAGCTGCTCAGAGAGCGGGGATACTTCCTGGGCGGCCTGCTGCCGCAATGGTTCGAAACCGACGGGTTCATCATGCAGAAACTTCCCTGGAAGCCGGATTTCGGGGTCGTCAACCTGCACACGGACGAGGCCAAGGCCATGCTGGAACTCATCCGCAGGGATTGGGAAAGGACACAGGAATAGCCATGCACCGGTGTGCCTGTCTTTTCCTGCTCGCCCTGCTGGCGCTTCCAGGCGCGGCCCAGGCCGGCCCCATGTCCAAACGGCTGGCGCAGGTGAAGACATGGATGTACCTGATCCAGGACCTGGACATGAATGATTCGGTTCAAGCCCTGGCCGACTCCCCCTATGAACTGCTGGTCATCGAACCCGGCCACAATTTCAGCGACGGCCCTTACGAGACGGAAAGGATCGTCCGGCGGCTGCGAACCGCTCCCGACGGCGCGCGGCGCATCCTGCTGGCGTATGTGGACATCGGCCAGGCCGAAGACTACCGGGACTACTGGCAGCCCGGATGGAAAGCCCCGCAACCGGGCAAGCCGGGCACACCGGACTTCCTGGTCACGCCGGACCCGGACGGCTGGAGCGGCAATTTCACGGTGGCCTACTGGCGGCCCACTTGGAAGAAAATATGGCTGGGGAAAGACGGCATCATCACCCAACTGGCCCGCATGGGCTTCGACGGCGTCTATCTGGACTGGATCGAGGCCTATGACGATGAACACGTGATCAAGGCAGCGTCAGCGGAACAGCGCGACCCGGCCAAGGAAATGCTGACCTTCATCGAGGAGATCGGCGAGGCGGGAACCGCCGTCAACGAGAACTTCATGATCGTCGCCCAGAACGCCCCCTACCTCATCGACGCCGACCCCGAACGATACGAGGAGGCCATAGACGCCCTGGCCGTGGAGGACACCTGGTTCCACGGCGAGGCGGACGCGGACTGGGACGACCCGCACGCGGGCGACCTGCATCTGATCCACGACCAGAACCAGGACGATTACTCCACCGAAGACCGGCTGGCGCAATATCTCAAATACCAGGAACGCGGCATCCCGGTCTTTTCCGTGGACTATTGCGTTTCCGAGGAGAACGCTGCCATGGTCTACGAGCAGGCCGTGGAGGCCGGGCTCATCCCCCTGGTGACCCGCGTTTCCCTCTCGCGCATGACCGAGACGCCGCCCTTCGATTACATCCCGGCGAACAACTAGCCCGCCAGATACGTCCGTACATCCACCACCCGGGCAAAGGCATACCCCAGGGAGGCCATGAACGATTTGCGCACCATCCCGGCTGGGATCATCTCGCCTTCGAACTCCAGGTCCGGGCAGGCGCAGGCGTCGTGCACCAGGGTAACGGCGAAGCCCAGCTCCTTTGCCGCGCGCACCGTGGAGTCCACACAGTTCTGGACCATCATGCCCGCGACCACCAAGGCCCACACGCCCTGTTCCCTGAGGAACGATTCAAGCCCGGTCTGCAGGAAGCTGTTGGCGAAATGCTTGAGGATGACCTTTTCGCCTTCCACGGGCCGCACGCAGTCGTGAATCTCCATGCCCTCCGAACCGGGCAGGAAAAAGGAGGCTCCCTCGTGCACGGACTCATGCTGAATGTGGATGACCGGCATCCCCTCGCTGCGGAAACGCTCCAGCAGCCTTCGCGCGTTTTCGCCGGCTTCGGCGGCGCCCACCAGTTCCATTTTGCCGCCCGGGAAATAGTCGTTTTGCAAATCAATGATCAATAACGCCGTCTTGCTCATGGCATTCCTCCTTGTTGGTGCGGCCAGGATAGGGAAATGTCCTGTTGTCCCATAGTGTCGTATTTGACATTTTTATTGCCATATCGGACAATCGGCACCATGACCACAATCGCCCTGCTCGCCCTGGAAGGGTGTCTCTCCTCCAGCGTCTTCGGTCCCCTGGACGTCTTTGCCACGGCCAGGCGCGAGAAGAACGAGAACACCCTACGCATCCATTCCACCATTGTGGGCCGCAGCCCCGCACCGGTCACGTCCTTCAGCGGCATCCCAGTGACGCCCAGCGCCACCATCGGGGACGGCGAACAGTACGACCATGTCCTGATCCCAGCCCTGTTCGGCGGCCTGAAGCGCCACCTGGCCGACCGGCCGGTCATCGACTGGATTCGCTCCCAGCACCAGGGCGGAGCCTGCATCTGCACGGTCTGCGCCGGTTCGTTCCTGCTGGCCGAAACCGGCCTGCTTGCGGGACGCCCTGCCACCACCCACTGGGGCCTGGCCGGCGACTTCCGGAAAAGATACCCGGATGTGCTGCTGCGGGCAGACCGCATGCTCCTGGACGAGGGGGACTACATATGTTCGGGCGGGGCCACGGCCTATCTGGAGCTTTCCCTGTACCTGCTGGGCAAGCTGGGGGCGCCGGAGCTGGCCGCGGAATGCTCGCGCGTGCTGCTCATCGACGCCCGGACCAATTCCCAGACCCCGTACATGAGCACCACCTACGCCACGGACCACGGCGACCCCGAGGTGCTTGCCGTGCAGCAATACATCGAGAAACACCTGCCGGAAAAACTAAACATCGAAGAGCTGGCCCGGAAGGCCGGCATAACCGGCAGGACCCTGAACCGCCGCTTCCAAAGGGCGTTGCGCATCTCCCCCCTGGAATTCATTCAGGACCTGCGCCTGGACAAAGCCAAGAAAATGCTCGCGACAGACACCCAATGCGTTGAGCAGATCGGCTATGCCGTGGGATACGAGGACAGCGCAAGCTTCAGGCGCGTCTTCCGGAAAAAGGTGGGGCTCACTCCCGGCGAGTACCGATCGCGTTTCGCCCATTGCCGGCCATGAGCAGCGCCCGGGGAGCTTGCCAGAGCAGCCCTCGCCATGTAACAAAAACCGCCGGAGGAAACATGGTCCCATACAAAGACGAAAACGACGAGGAACGGGAATATTCAGCCCCGAGCCGCTCGCAGCTCAAGCGGGAGATGACCGCGCTGCAAAAGCTGGCCGAGGAGCTGGTGGACCTGGGGCCGGAGCTGGCCAAGAAAGCGCCGTTGAATGACAATCTTCTGGCCGCAGTCACCGAGTCCTTCAAAATCAAGAAGCACGAAGCCCGTCGCAGGCATTTCCAGTATATCGGCAAACTCATGCGCGACATTGATCCGCAGTCCCTGCAGGACTACATCGAGACCATCCGCAGCGGCCGCCAGGCCCAGACCGGGGCCTTCCACGAGTTGGAACAATGGCGCGACCGCCTCATGGAAGGGGACGACGAACTCGTGGAAGAACTCGTCGAGCGCTTCCCGGACATGGACATCCAGCGTTTCCGCCAGATGGTGCGCAACGCCCGCAAGGAACGCGAATCCGGGAAAAAGCCCAAGGCGTTTCGCGAGCTGTTCCGCATGCTGCGGGCCGCCCAGGAACAAGTTGCCGACGAAAACGCCCCCGAGGCTTGACGCAATCCTTTTACGCCTTACTTATTGAACAACAAAAAGATTTCAACGGCCACGGCCACAGGAGGATACAGTCGTGAAACATACCTATGCAGGTGTCACCACAGAGCTCGAGGACAGGGTTTGCCCGCATTGCAACACGCCGCTTGAACCGTGGGTTGCCCCGCCGCAGTCCGGCTGGGGAGTGATCCTGGTCTGCAACAACAACGAATGTCCGCACTATACGGGCTCCAAGGAAGACATCGAAAACAAGCGCGACGACTCGCACCTGGGCTGCCGCTACGCGGAAAACCCGGACAACGGGTACAAGCCCTTCAACCTCCTGGCCGTCTGCCGCTAGACCGGCCCATGCAGCAAGAAAAGCCCCGGCGATTCACAAGACATTTTAATAATATTAAAGGAATCGCATGAAATAGATTGCCCCCTGTTTGCTTAAGCAAATAGGGGGTTTTCTTTAAGCAATATATGTTCTCAAATCGCTTAGTTGTGCCGAACTCCCTTTTGGATATGATCGTAAGCAGCGTACTGTTATAAGACATTTTTTCTTGTCCGTTGCAATCGTCGCCCACCTTTTCTGGTACTAATCAAATAATTTTGAAATCCTTGCGATTAAACACACAGCCTTGTAATAATGGCCGCATGTGTAGTTATATAAACTTGATCGTCGACAATTGGCTGACGGTGCTTTCTATGGCAACTCTGGTCGCAGCAGTCTGGGCCTGTATTATTTCGCAAAAAAATCATAGGCTCACAGTAAAAAGTCAGACCCCGTCCATTCGTCTTGCTGACGACCGGATGAACAAAGGCGGACTTTTGACCACAAATATCAGTGTTAACAATGTTAGCGGTGACGACATGCCGATATTGGGAATCGACACCGGCGATGGCGTCCTGATAGAATCCCAAATCAAAATCAAGGCGCACCCCTGCAAGAATCAAATGCAGAAGTCAATCGATCTGAATGAAATCGCCTATGCACACGAAGTTTGGAGTTACGAATTGTTTATCCAATCTGACCCAAATTGCTCTTTGAAAGCCACTCAAGTCAGAACGGCCAGTGGCTATCGGATACTGATCTCCAAACGGTAGCATTTGTATTATCCCAAACTGCCTATCAAAACTACGCTAACTTAAACATCTCTATGGATAAAGCCCCGGCGATCCCGGGGCTTTTTTTTCGCCTTCACACCCGGCTTCCCGCCTGTTTTTTCCATTTGCTTTCGCCACAAAGGGTGCTACTTCTCGCCAGTCGCACAAATATATCAGGAGTCGCACGTGACCTTACAAGACGGTAAAACCGTTGCCTTTCTCGCCCTCATGAGCGCTGTCCTGCTCTGGGCAAGCTCCTTCCCGGCCCTAAAGCTGGCCTTCGAGGTCTACGACCCCATGGTGGTCATCTTCGGCCGCATGTTCGTGGCCAGCCTGTGTTTCCTGCTGGTGATCAAGAACTTCCGCACCATCAACTACCAGAAGGGCGACTGGAAGAAACTCCTGTTCATGGCCGTGTGCGAACCGGGCCTGTATTTCGTGTTCGAGGCCATGGCCTTGGAGAACACCGAGGCGACCCAGGCGGGCATGATCTGCGCCATGCTGCCCCTCATGGTGGGCTGCGTGGCCCGCTTCTACCTCAAGGAGCACTTTTCACGCAAGACGGGCATCGGATTCGCCCTGGCCGTGGTCGGGGCCATAACCCTGTCCCTGGCCGCCGAACCCACGGGCACCGCGCCCAATCCCATGCTCGGCAACTTCTACGAATTCATGGCCATGGTCTTTGCCACGGGCTACATGATCACTCTCAAGAACCTGACCCAGCGCTACAGCCCCTGGTTCCTGACCATGATCCAGGCCTTTGTGGGCTCCCTGTTCTTCTTCCCCCTACTTTTCCTGCCGACCACGGCAGCGCCCGCCGGGTTCGATCTGTTCGGCATCGGAGCCATCGTCTACCTGGGGGTCTTCGTGACCATCGGCGGCTACGGGCTCTACAACGTGGGTATGAGCAAGATCCCGGCGGCACAGGCCTCGGCCTTCATCAACCTCATCCCGGTGTTCACGCTGATCATGAGCTGGCTCATCCTGGGCGAGACCCTGAACATGATCCAGTACGCGGCCTGCGCCCTGGTGCTCGTGGGCGTCTGGTACAGCCAGGACAATAAATCAACAGGCTGACAAAATTCTCCATACGTGTCATAATTGCCCGCATGAAAAAAGTATTTCATGTCGGGCGGTTTTCGTTCAGGGCCCACGTCCGGGAACGTCTTGCCCGGTTCTGGGACCTGGTGGAACAGGGGCGTTGGGAGCCGGCCACCTTCGAAGCATTTGAAAGGTACATCCGCCCGGGCTGCGCCTTCGCGGACATCGGAGCCTGGATCGGCTCCACCGCCCTGTTCGCCGCGCACATCGCAAGCGAGGTGCACGCCTTCGAGCCCGACCCTGCCGCCTTTGCCACGCTCACGGCCAACCTGGATCTCAATCCGGAGCTTGCCCCGCGCATCCGGGCAATAAACGCCGCCGTGGCGGATTTCGAGGGCGAGCTGCCCATGGCCGCACCGGGCAGGCAGGGCATGAGCGAGACCTCCAGCCTGCTGGCGGGCGCGGGCGAAACGTTCACGGCTCCGGCCCTGGACGCCGCGAAACTGTTTGCGAATGGGTTGTCTCACGTGGAATTCGTGAAGATGGACATCGAGGGCGGCGAATACGCCACCATCCCGGCCATGAAGCAATTTCTGGAGGACAGAAAGCCCGTGGTGCTGCTCTCCCTGCACCCGCGGAACCTGGGGATCGGCCTGGCCGAAGCCGAACGGACCTCACTGGTGGAACATAAGACCACAGCCGTGCTTGACGCCTTCAGGGGGTACGGACGCGTCCAGACCGTGACCAGCAGGGAAATCCTGCCCGCCCCGGCCGTGGAGCGATATTTCGAAAAAGGGGAATACGCGGACGCGGGAGAGTCGCTGCTCTTCCTGCCCTAATCGCAGGGCACAAACACGGGCTTGTCCGGCAGGTTCCCGCCGGTCATACGGGCCGCCTCCTGCAACAGCGCCATGACGGCCCCGCGCCCTTCCTCACCCACATCCATGCTGTATTCGGTCACAAAGGTCCTGATGTGCTCGGCAATGACCGCCTCGTCCATCTCCTGGGCGTGCTCGCGGATATAATTCATGGGCGCTCCCGGGTTGTCCCAGGAATATTGCAGGCTTGCGCGGATGGCCGCTTCCACGGCCCGCGCAGTATCCACACCCAGGGACCGGCGAACCGCGATGGCTCCCAGCGGAATGGGCAGGCCCGAAAATTCCTCCCACCACTGCCCCAGATCCATGAGCTTGCACAGGCCGTAGGATTCATAGGTGAAGCGGCCCTCGTGGATCACCACCCCGGCGTCCACCCGGCCCTCCCGGATGGCGGGCATGACCTCGTCAAAGACCATCTCCACCAGCTCCACCTCGATTCCGGCCTGGCGGCAGCACAACCCGAAAAGCAGGTTGGCCGTGGTCCTGCGGCCCGGAATGGCTATCCTCGTTCCGTGCAGGTCGCGCAGGAGACAGTCCCGACCGCTGACCAGCACCGGCCCCACGCCCCGGCCGAGCGCACCGCCCGCGCCCAGCAGCATGTATTCGTCCAGGATCTCGGCCGCGGCAGCCACCGAAACCTTGCAGATATCCAGCTCGCCCCGGGCGGCCCGCTGGTTGAGTTCCTCCACGTCCGCCAGGGTCACGTCCAGCCTTTCGGCGGGAGCGGGGACCACACCGGCGGCCAGGGCGTAAAAAATAAAGGTGTCGTTGGGGCACGGCGAGTACCCGAGAGTCAGTTTGGTCATGGTCGAAGTCGTCTTTCTGGTCATTGTCGTTGACAGGGTTTCGGGGCGGCTATACAACAACGGTGACCAGGTGGTCACCACGCCTGAACAACCCCGAGAAAAGCAAGCACGATGCCGGCAAATCCAGAGACATTTCTGAACCTTCCCGAAGAAAAACGCAAGCGCGTCCTCGACGAGGCCACCCGCGAATTCGCGGAGCACGGCTTCCACCAGGCCAGCGTCAACCGCATGGTGGGCAGGCTGGGCATCGCCAAGGGGTCCCTGTTCAAGTATTTCGGCACCAAGCAGGGAATCTTCGAACACCTCTTCGGCCACGCCATCGAGCTGTTCAAGGCCCCGCTCAAGGAGATCCGCGAATCCACCAGGGACGGCGACTTCTTCGAGCGCGTGCGCAGAAGCATGCTGGCCGGGCTGGATTTCATCGAGGCCCACCCGCGCCTCTACAGCATCTATTTGAAGATGCTCTACCAGGAAAATTTCCCCCTGCGCGAAAAGCTGCTGGGCCAGATCCGGCAGGCCTCCACCAAATTCCTGCGCGGGCTGGTTGAGGAAGCGAAGAGCAACGGGCAGCTCCGGGACGACCTGGACACGGACATGGCCGTGTACCTGCTGGACGGGGTCATGGACCGTTTCTTCCAGTCCGTGTCCCTGCCCTTTCTGGACGCCAACGCGGGCCTGTACAAGGCAGACCGCACAACCATAGAAAACCGGCTCGACAGCGTCATCGCCTTCATGAAGGACGGCCTGTCGGGCACTGGTGCATCATGATCGAAAAATTCATCTCATCCGACTATTTTGAAAACATGGGACTGGGAACCGTGCGCGACAAGGTCCTGGACGGGGAGCGGCTCGGCATCGAGGACGGCATGCGCCTGTTCGAATGCGACGATCCCCTGGCCGTGGGCGCGCTGGCCCATCAGGCGCGCATCCGCATGAACGGCTGCAAGGCCTTCTACGTCATCAACCAGCACATCAACTACACCAACGTCTGCGTCAACGCCTGCTCCTTCTGCGCCTACCAGCGGGAAAACGACGGGCAGCAGGGAGCCTTCGTGCTCGGCAGGGACGACATGCTGGCCAAGATCGACGGAGCGGGCATGGCCCCGCGCGAGATCCACATCGTGGGCGGCTGCCACCCGAAGCTGGGGCTGGCCTATTTCGAGGACATGCTCTCCTCCATCCGCGAGCGTCTGCCCGAGGCCGTGCTCAAATGTTTCACGGCCGTGGAGATCGCCCACTTCGCCAAGCTGGAAGGCATCCCCACCACCCAGGTGCTCGCCCGGCTCAAGGCCGCCGGCCTGAACATGCTGCCCGGCGGCGGGGCCGAGATCTTCGCCCCGGCGGTCCGCACCCGGATCTGCGCCCGCAAGAGCGATGCCGACGAATGGCTGCGCGTGCACGGCGAGGCGCACGCCCTGGGGCTCAAGACCAACTGCACCATGCTCTTCGGGCACATCGAGTCCCATGCGGACCGACTGGACCATCTGGACCGGCTGCGCCGCCAGCAGGACGAGACCGGTGGATTCACCTGTTTCATCCCCCTGCCCTTCCTGACCGAAAACAGCAAGCTGGCCATCGACAACCCGCTCACCGGCCTGGAGCAGCTGCGCACCATCGCCGTGAGCCGTCTCATGCTCGACAACATCCCGCACATCAAGGCCTACTGGGTCATGCTCGGGGTCAAGGTTGCCCAGGCCGCACTCAAGTTCGGCGCCGACGACTTCGACGGCACCGTGGTCGAGGAAAAGATCGGCCACGAGGCGGGCGCGGATTCGGCACAGGCCATGACCCGCGCCGAGCTGGAAGGCATGATCACCGGCTGCGGGTTCACCCCCGTGGAGCGCGATTCGTATTTCAATGAAATTTAGAGGTGTTTGAGGGAAACCTTTTGAAAAAGATCTCCCTCAAGCTCCCTTCCAAAACTTTTTGGCGGCTTCGCCCTGAGAGTGAACAATGAGTTTGGAAAATATATTTGAAAAAGTATTGGCTGGAGAACGTATCGGTTTCGATGAGGCCGATGCGCTCTACAAGGATGCGGGCTTTCACGAACTGGGATGGCTGGCGCACCAGGTGCGGCTCCGGAAGCATCCCGAGCCCATCGTCACCTACGTCTCGGACCGCAACATCAACTACTCCAACATCTGCGTGTGCGGCTGCAAGTTCTGCGCGTTCTACCGCGCGCCGGACCAGGAAGGCGGCTACGTGCACACCTTCGAGGAGATCGGGCAGAAGATCCAGGAGACACTGGACCTGGGCGGCACCCAGATCCTCATGCAGGGCGGGCATCACCCGGACCTGCCGCTCACCTGGTACGAGGAGATGCTCCGGTACATCAAGGCCAACTACAAGGTGCACGTGCACGCCTTTTCCCCGCCCGAGATCGTCTTCTTCAGCGAGCTGGAAGGCATCGGCACCACCGAGGTGATCGAGCGGCTGCACAAGGCCGGGCTCGACTCCATCCCGGGCGGCGGCGCGGAAATCCTGGTGGACGAGGTCCGCTCCCAGGTCTCCCCGCGCAAATGCCCCGCGGGCCAGTGGCTCGGCGTCATGGAGGAGGCACACCAGCTGGGCCTGCGCACCACGGCCACCATGATGTTCGGCCATCTGGAGACTCCCGAGCAGCGGCTGCAACACCTGTTCAACGTGCGCGAGTCCCAGGACCGCACCGGCGGGTTCACGGCCTTCATCCCCTGGACCTTCCAGCCCGACCACACGGCCCTGCCCCACTGCCGCAAGCTCACCAGCGTGGAATACCTGCGCACCCTGGCCCTTTCGCGCATCGTGCTCGACAACGTGGACAACATCCAGGTTTCCTGGGTGACCATGGGCCCGGGCATCGCCCAGCTCGGCCTGCATTTCGGGGGCAACGACTTCGGCTCCACCATGATCGAGGAGAACGTGGTCAAGGCCGCCGGCGTGGCCTTCCGGCTCTCGCGCGAGGAAATCCACCGGCTGGTGGAGGACGCTGGGTTCACGCCCAGGCAGCGCACCATGGACTATACACTGCTGGAGAACAGACAGTGATCCGGCTCGGCAAAATCGGCTACCTCAACGTGCTGCCCATCTACCACCCGCTGGAAAACGGGCTGGTGGAAAACGACTTCGACATCGTCTCCGGGCCGCCCTCGCACCTGAACCGGCTCATGGACGAGGGGTCGCTCCAGGTTTCGGCCAGCTCCAGCATCGAATACGCCCGGCACCCGGAAAAGTACTACCTTGTCCCGGATATCGCCATCGGCAGCCGCGGCCCGGTGCAGAGCGTGCTGCTGCTCTCGCGCATTCCGGCGCGCAGGCTCGACGGACGCACCGTGCTCGTCAGCTCCCAGACCCATACCTCGGCCGCGCTGCTCAAGGTGCTCATGCAGCAGCACTGGGGCGTGTATTCCAACTTCATCACCGGAGACGCCACGGCGGTGCTGGACCGGGGAGAACGGCCCGACGCCATCCTGTGCATCGGCGACGAGGCGCTGGAACTGCGCAGGCACAAGGACTACCCCGTGCGCGTGGATCTGGGCGAGGAATGGCGCAACCAGACCGGCCTGCCCTTCATTTTCGGCGTCTGGATCGTCCAGCGCGACGCCTGGGCCCGGAACAGGGAAGGCGTGGAAAACGCGTGCAGGACGCTGCTGACGGCCAAACAGTGGGGCGTGGACAACATCAAGGCCATGTGCACCCTGGCAGCCGAATCCAGCCACATGAACAGCGAGGAGATGTGCTCCTACTTCGACGGCCTGGTCTACGACCTGGGCCCGGCCGAACAGATCGGCATGAAATACTTCTACACCCAGCTCGCCAAGACCGGCCTCATCAAGAAGGTTCCCGAGCTGGAATTTCTTCCGGATTTCACTCTTTAATCCCCCTCATGCACAGCCGCATCAAAGGCTGTTCAGAAAGGATTGGAGACCTGGCGCAAAAAGAAGGCGACCCGCAGCGTATTACCAATACGTGAGGAGTCGCCTTTTTTGCGGCAACAAAGCAGACAGGCCCTTTTCAGCAGCCTTTCCTATCCTTTGTAATAGACCTTGACCTCATTGGTATGCAGATCCTCCCTGCCGGGCGTTTTCTGCCCTGCGGTAATAACCACGCTCTGGCCGGGCTGGATGCCGGACCATTGCTCCACGAAATGCTGGCACCGGGCCAGATGGCTGGGCTGGTCGCGGTCCACATGGTGCGGGATCACGCCCCAGCTGAAATTGAGCAGATGCCGCGACATGGCGCGTGGAGTCAGGGCATGGATGGGCGCAACCGGCCGCCGCCCGCTCACGCGCTGGGCCGTGGTGCCGGAACGGGTGTGGCAGATAAGCGCGGCTGACCGGGTCTGCTCGGCCAGCAGGCAGGCGCAATAGGCCAGGGTCCGCTCGGGATCGGGCTTGCCGCCCGGCGAAAGCGGTCCCCCGCTTCGCTGCAGCCCGTACCCTTCGGCCTTGTCCGCAATACGCGCCATGTAGGCCACGGCCTCCACCGGATGCTTGCCAATGGCGGTCTCCTCGGAAAGCATGACAACGTCGGCCCCGTCCAGGATGGCATTGGCCACATCCGTGGTCTCGGGCCGCGTGGGCGCGGGGTTGTCCACCATGGAAATGAGCATCTGGGTGGCCACGATCACGGGCTTGTCCCTGCGGCGGCAGGCATCGATGATCTGCTTCTGCATGATGGGCAGGTCCGGCAGCGGGCATTGCACGCCCAGGTCGCCCCGGGCCACCATGAGCCCGTCCGCCACGTCCAGGATGGTTTCCAGGTTGTCGTAGGCGGCCTTCTGCTCCATCTTGGCGATAATGGGCACCACCCGGCCGCACTCCTCCATGGCCCGCCGCAAGTCCACGATATCCTGCTTGGTCTGCACAAAGGACATGGCGGCCGCGTCCACGCCCAGCTTGAGCGCTCCCTCCAGGTCCACGCGGTCCTTTTCGGTCAGGGCCGGGATGGAGAAAAACTTGCCGGGAAAGGCGATGCCCTTGTGGGAGGTGATCAGCCCGTTGTTGTGGGCCTTGAGCTCCACGGCGCAGGGCTTGAGCACGCTGGTGACGGTCAGTTCCACCATGCCGTCGCTCAGGAGCACGGTGTCGCCCTTGGCGAGATCCTTCAGGATGGCCGTATCCTCGAACGGCAGGTAGAGCCGCCCGCCCTCGTGCTCCATGCGGTCGGCCTCGGGGCCGAGCACCAGCCGGTCGCCCCGGATGATATGGGCCGGAGACTTGTACAGGTCGCCGATGCGGATCTTCGGGCCGCTCAGGTCGGCCATGGCCGTGAGCGTGAGTCCCAGTTCCTTTTCCAGGCTGCGGACGTTGTCCATGACTTCGGTGAAGGAATCCGCTGAACCGTGGGAAAAATTGAGGCGGAAAATGCGCACACCCGCCTTGGCCAGGCCGCGCATGGTCTCCAGTCCGCTGGAGGCCGGTCCGAGAGTGGCAATGATTTTGGTCTTCATGAAAATCCTCCGGTTATCGCTCGCAGGATACCGGGTTTTCACGAATTATGGCAAGGCGAATCCGTCACGATCCGGTTCCGTTCAGGAAAATGTCGCCCGCGCGGCGTTCGCAGAAATTCAGGAAGGCGCGCACTGCAGGGAAGAGATCCCGCTCGGAATGATAGGTCAGGTAGAATTCCCGCTTCCAGACCAGGTCCTGGACGTCCAGGACGACCAGCTGGCCCCGGTCGATATAGGGCTGGGCAACGAACCTGGAGGTGGTGGAGACCCCCACCCCGGCCAGGACACATTCCAGGGCCGCGCTGGTGCTGTCCACCCAGGCGCGGACATTGAGCTCCTGCAGCGAAAGCTTGCCCTGCACGGCCTCCTCGAAGGCCTTGCGGGTGCCGGAGCCCTTTTCGCGCATGACCCAGGGCAGCTGCTCGAGGTCCGCGATTTTCCACGGCCCCTTGAACCCGTTGAGATGGTTGTTGAACTGCACGGGGGCAACCACCACCATGTCGTCCTGGAGAATCAGGGAGGAAGCAAGACCCGGCAGGTCGGGCTTGCGACCCACCAGCCCCATGATCAGGTCGCCGTTGTAGACCTTGTTCAGCACCTGGGCAGAGTCGCCCACAGTCAGGGAAAAGCGAACGTCCGGGTGCATCTGGCAAAAGGCGGCCATAAGCCGGGGCATCATGTGGTTGGCGGGGATGGTGCTGCCGCCCACGTTCAGATCGCCGATGACCTTGTCCCGCAGCAGCAGGATTTCGGTCTGCACCCGCTCCAGGTTCTCGAAGACCCTGCTGGCACTGGTGTAGAGGATCTCAGCGGCCTGGGTCGGAACGATGCGCCGCCCCAGACGATCGAAGAGCAGAACGTCCAGTTCGTCTTCCAGAAAGGAAATATGCGAGCTGATGGTGGGCTGGGAAAGAAACAGTTCCTTGCCTGCCTTGGAGAAACTGCGCAATTCATAGACCTTACAAAACGCTTCGAGCTTTCTGATATCCATTTCAGTCGATCCTATTGATAGAAATTTTCGATACCAAAACACAAAAAGAAGGCAGGCGCAAGGCCTGCCTTCCATAAGAAACCGAATTTGTCTTCAGATTATTCTTCAGACTTTTCAGCGGATTCCTCGGCGGGCTTTTCCTCGCCTTCATCCTTTTTGGCGGCTGCCTTCTTGGGAGCGGCTTTCTTGGCGGGCTTTTCAGCCTTTTCCTCAGCCTTGGCTTCCTTCTTGGGGGCTGCCTTCTTGGCGGGCTTTGCTTCCTCGGCCTTGGGCTCTTCAGCCTTGGCTTCACCGGCAAGCTTGGTCAGCTCGATGATCACCATGGGAGCTGCGTCGCCCTTGCGGGGGCTGGACAGCTTGATGATGCGGGTGTATCCGCCGGTTCCGCCTTCAAAGCGGGGACCGATTTCATCGAACAGACGCTGGACCATCTGGTGGCTGCCAAGAATCTTGTAAGCCTGACGACGGGCGTGCAGGTCGTTCTTGAGGGCCATGGTGATCAGGCGGTCAACGATCTTCCGCAGTTCTTTAGCCTTGGCTTCAGTGGTACGGATGGATTCGTAGGTCAGCAGTGCCTTGGCCATATTCCTGAACATGGCCTTACGGTGAGACGCACTCCGGTTGAGCTTTCTTCCAGACTTCCTATGCCTCATTTTTCTCTTTCCTCTTCAGCCATTCCTGATATTTTTTATCAAAGTCCTCAAGGGACATACCGAACTTGAGCTGCATTCCATCCAGAACACGGCGGATTTCGTCCAGGGACTTGCGGCCGAAGTTCTTGGTCTTGAGCATCTGAGCCTCGGTGCGCTGCACCAGCTCGCCAACCAGCTGAATGTTGGCGGCCTTGAGGCAGTTGGTTGCGCGAACGGAAAGTTCGAGCTCATCGATGCTCTTGAACAGGTTCGGGTTGAGATCGATGTTGTCTTCTTCGCTCTCGTGGGTCTCGGAGGTCATTTCATCAAAGTTGATGAAGACGGAGAGCTGGTCCTTGAGGATCTTGGCGCTGTATGCACACGCGTCCTCCGGAGTGACGGAACCGTCAGTCCAGACTTCGAGGAGGAGCTTGTCGTAGTTGGTCATCTGGCCAACACGAGCCTGCTCGATGTTGTAGGCGACCTTGACGATGGGTGCGAAGCTGGCGTCCAGGGGGATCAGGCCGATCTCGTCGGCGAGGCCCTCGTGCATGTCGGCGGGCAGGTAGCCCTTGCCCATGCGGACTTCCAGCTCCATCTTCAGGGGCCGGTCCTCGGTCAGGGTTGCGATGTGCTGCTCGGGATTCAGAACCGTGACGTTCTGGTTTTCCTTGATCATCGCGGCGGTGACCGGACCCTTCTTGTCGGCCTCGAGAACGATTTTCTGGGGCGCGTCAGTGGTCATGGCCAGCCGGATGGATTTGAGATTGAGGACAACCTCGGTCATGTCTTCCAGCACACCTTCCATGGTCGTGAACTCGTGCTGAACCCCTTCGATGCGGGCGGCCACGATGGCACAGCCCTGCAGGGAGGAGAGCAGGATACGACGCATGGCGTTGCCGATGGTCGTTCCATACCCGCGCTCCAGAGGCTCGCACACGAACTTCGCATACGTCCCGGAGGACTTTGCGTCGCGAACGAGTTTCTCGGGCTTGACGAGTTCGGACCAGTTGCGTGTGTTGATAAGCTTGTCGCCGTTCTGAATAAGCATGCAGTGCACCTATACTATTTTGAATACAATTCGACGATGAGCTGCTCGTTGATCGGGAACTGAATGTCTTCCCGACGGGGCAGGGCCTTGACCATGCCCTTGAAGTTGGCACCGTCGGATTCGAGCCACTCGGGGCAACCGCGGCGAGCAATGACTTCCTGGGCTTCGGTGATCACGGGAATCTTCCTGCTTTCCTCACGAACCTCGATGACATCGCCGGGCTTGACCTGCATGGACGGAATGTTCACGCGGCGGCCGTTCATGACGAAGATACCGTGGCGCACCAGCTGGCGAGCCTGGTCGCGGGAGTTCGCGAAACCAAGACGGTAGATCACGTTGTCGAGGCGGCGCTCGAGCAGGAACAGCAGGTTGTGACCGGTCACGCCCTTCATGCCGTCGGCACGATGGTAGTACAGGCGGAACTGGCCTTCCAGCACGCCGTACATGCGGCGGACCTTCTGCTTTTCACGAAGCTGGATGGCGTAGTCGCTCATCTTGCGGCGCATACGACCGGACGGGCCAGGAGCGTAAGGACGCTTTTCGTAGGCGCACTTGTCGGTGTAACAGCGATCGCCCTTGAGGAACAGTTTCTGACCCTCGCGGCGGCACAGTTTGCACTTGGCTTTAGTATATCTTGCCACTTTAAATCTCCTTTAAACCCTGCGGCGTTTCGGCGGACGGCAACCGTTGTGCGGGATCGGGGTCACGTCACGAATGAAGGTTACCTTGAAACCGGCGGCGCTGATGGCACGCATGGCGGCTTCACGGCCGGAACCGGGGCCTTTCACCACGATGCCGACAGTGCGCATGCCGTGGTCCTGAGCGGTACGGGCAGCGTTTTCAGCGGCGATCTGGGCTGCGAACGGAGTGGACTTGCGGGAGCCCTTGAAGGCTGCACCGGCACTTGCCCAGCTCACAACGTTCCCTTTCGGATCGGTGAAAGTGATAATGGTATTGTTGAACGTGGCCTGGATGTGGGCGACGCCAACAGGAATGTTCTTTTTCTCTTTCTTCTTAGTACGGCGGGGTCTAGCCATTGCCGGACACTCCCTTTAAAATATTTCCGTTAAGAGTAAAGCGGCAGCCTACTGCGAGGCCCCCGGCTTTCTCAATTATTATCGAACACTCAAGCGCTATTTTTTCTTCTTGCCGCCGACAACCGAACGACGCGGGCCCTTGCGGGTACGTGCGTTGGTGTGGGTCCGCTGACCATGGCAGGGAAGACCACGACGATGGCGCAGGCCGCGGTAGCAGCCGATGTCCATCAAACGCTTGATGTTGGTGATCACTTCGCGGCGGAGGTCACCCTCAACCTTGTAGCTCTGTTCCAATTCATTACGGATGGCGTTGACTTCCTCGTTGGTGAGGTCGTCGGAGCTTTTCTGCCAATCCACATTGACTTTGGACAGGATTTCCAGGGCCGAGGTGGGGCCGACACCATAAATATACGTCAGCGCAATGTCGATGCGCTTGTTTCTCGGCAGATCTACACCAGCAATACGTGCCACTGCTTTTCCCCTTTATCCTTGACGCTGCTTGTGCCTGGGGTTCTCGCAGATCACCCGCAGGACGCCGCCGCGCCTAATAATTTTGCACTTAGAACACATTTTCTTAACAGAAGGCCTGACTTTCATGTCAAACTCCCAATCAATAGCGTATCGCCAGAACCCGCCATTGGGTCTGGCCGTCAAATCGAAGCTGCATCTTTTACAGCAGTTTCGTCAAAAGAGCAAGTCTTTAAAGTTTACCCGCCCTACTCGGACAAACTGAGTATTACCGGTCCATTGGACGTGACCGCAATGGTGTGCTCGAAATGAGCGGACAGTTTCCTGTCCTTGGTCACCGCAGTCCACTTGTCCTCCAGGACTTCCACTTCGTGACTCCCGAGGGTGACCATGGGTTCGATGGCCAGAACCATCCCCGCCTTGAGCGGCACCCCGGGCATGCCCCTGGGAACGAAGTTCGGTATCTCCGGCTTTTCATGAAGCCGGGCGCCAATGCCGTGTCCGACGAACCGCCGGACAATGCCGAAGCCGAATCCCTCTACGTATTCCTGAATTGCCGCGGAAATATCGTACAGGTTGTTTCCGGGTGTGGCTTCAGCGATTCCCTGGTACAACGCCTCACGGGTTACATCCATGAGTTTCTGGGCCTCTTGCGAGACCTTGCCAACGGCGTAGGTCCTTGCGGAGTCACCAAAGAATCCTTCGTACACGACTCCCATGTCAAAACTGACAATATCCCCTTCGGCGAGGAAGCGCGTCTCCGAGGGAAAGCCATGTACTATTTCATCATTCACGGAGCAACACAAGGCGTAGGGAAAGCCCTGGTACCCCAAAAATGCAGGCCGGACCCCGTACTCGTCGCACCGGGCTCGGCAAATTTTCTCGAATTCCATGGTGGGCACGCCCGGTCGGACGTGTTCGCCCAGTTCATCGAGAATTGTTGCTACAATTCGATTGGCCTCACGCATGAGGCCAATCTCTTTTTCATTCTTGAGGAATACTCCTCTGAACTTTTTCAAGGCTAACGCCTTCCCTTGATCTTTCCGGCTTTACCCATCAGTCCTTCGTACTGACGGGAGATCAGGTACGACTCGATCTGTCCCATGAAGTCCATGCCCACACCCACCACGATCAGCAACGAGGTGCCGCCGAAGTAGAACGGCACGTTGAAGTTGGAGATCAGCAGCATGGGCAATACGCAGACAGCGGAAACGTAGAATGCGCCGTACAGGGTAATGCGGGCCAGGACGCGGTCGATGTATTCGCGGGTCTTGGCGCCTGGGCGGATGCCGGGAATGAAACCGCCCTGCTTCTGAATATTCTCGGAGATGCCTTTGGGGTCAAAGACGATCGCCGTATAGAAGTAGCAGAAGAAAATAATAATTCCAACAAAAAGAATGTTGTAGATCACCGAGCTGGGATTCATGTACCCGCTCAGGTTCTGCAGCCACTCCACGCTGGAGAACTGGGCCATGGTGGCCGGGAACATCAGGATGGAGGATGCGAAGATGGGCGGAATGACACCGGCGGTGTTGATCCGCAGGGGCAGATGAGTGGTCTGCCCGCCGAACATCTTGCGTCCCATCTGACGCTTGGCATAGTGAATGGGAATGCGGCGCTGGCCGCGTTCCATGAACACGATGAATGCCAAGGTGGCGACCATGACGATGCCGATGATGATCAGCATGAACAGGGACATTTCCCCGACCGTCATCAAACGAGTGGTGTTCATGACGGCCGTGGGAAGACCGGCAACGATACCTCCAAAGATAATCAAGGAGATACCGTTGCCGATTCCCTTTTCGGTCATTTGTTCGCCAAGCCACATGAGGAAGCAGGTTCCCGTGGTCAGGGTAATGACGGTCATGAGCTTGAAGCCCAGGCCCGTGTGCAAGACCACCGGCGCACCGGTGGGACTGCTCATTCCTTCCAGGCCCGCCGCGATGGCGAAGCCCTGAATGAGGCAGATAAGCACGGTTCCATAGCGGGTGTACTGAGTGATCTTCTTACGTCCCGCTTCACCCTCCTCCTTTTGCAGGCGCTTCAGCTCGGGGCTGACAACGGTAAGCAGCTGGATGATGATGGATGCGGAGATGTAGGGCATGATACCCAGTGCAAAGATGGACAGATTTTTCAGTCCACCACCCGAGAACATGTCAAAGAGCCCGAACAGGGTGTTCTGGGCGCTTGCGAAGAATTCCGCAAGAGCGCCACTATCGACGCCGGGAACAGGAATGTGAATTCCAAGCCTGTAAACAGCGAGCAGTGCGAACGTCCAGAGCAGTTTTTTCTTCAGCTCTGGCAGCCGGGCGATATTTTCGACTCCTGACAATGCCACGTTAACCCTTCCAATATAGTTGTAGCTTAGCCTTCAATGGCCTTGGCGGTACCGCCGGCCTTCTGAATCTTGTCGGCAGCGGATGCGCTGAAGCGGTGTGCTTCAACGGTCACGGCCTTGGTCACTTCGCCGACGCCCAGCACTTTGACTGCTGCGCCCTTGGCGACGATACCGCGTTCGATCATGTCGGCGAGAGTGATCTCGTCCTTGCCTTCGAACATGGCGACCAAGCGGCCGATGTTGACCGCTGCATATTCCTCGCGGAAGCGGTTCTTGAAGCCGCGCTTGGGCAGACGGCGTGCCAGAGGCATCTGGCCGCCTTCAAAGCCGGGGCGAACACCACCGCCGGAGCGGGCGTTCTGGCCCTTGTGGCCCTTGCCGGAGGTCTTGCCCCAGCCGGAACCGGAGCCACGGCCTACGCGCTTGCGCTGCTTGTACTCTTCCGGGAACGGATACAGTTCGTGCAACCTCATGATTCCGTTACCTCCACCAGGTGTTTCACTTTATTGATCATGCCGCGGATTTCCGGGCGGTCCTCAAAGGACTTTTCCTGGCGGATCTTGCGCAGGCCCAGAGCTTCCAGGGTCTTCACCTGGTTGGGCTTGCACGCGATCTTGCTCTTGATAAGTTTTACCTTCAACATACCGGACTCCTTACTTACGCGGCGTGGAAACCGGCTTGCCGCGCAGGGCGGACACTTCATCGGCGCTCCGCAGGGAAGCGAGACCGGCAATGGTGGCGCGCAGCACGTTATGCGGGTTGTTGGTGCCGATGGCCTTGGTCAGGATGTCCCTGACGCCCACGGCTTCCATGACCGCACGCACCAGGCCGCCGGCGATGATACCGGTACCCTGGGAAGCGGGCTTGAGCATGACGCGGCCCGCACCGAAACGGCCGAGAACCTCGTAAGGCAGGGTGCCGTCCAGCAGGGGGATGTCGATCATGTCCTTCTTGGCACTTTCGGAAGCCTTGCGAATTGCTTCGGGGACTTCGTTAGCCTTGCCCAGGCCGTAGCCGACCTTGCCGTTGCCGTCGCCGACGACGACGAGGCAGCTGAAGCTGAAGCGACGACCGCCCTTGACAACCTTTGCAACGCGGTTGAGGTAGACGATTTTCTCGATCAGTCCAGATTCGTTTTGTTCCATCATGATACTAACCCTCTAGAATTTGAGGCCGCCCTCGCGAGCGCCGTCGGCAAGAGCCTTGATTTTACCGTGATAGATGTACCCGTTGCGGTCGAAAACCACGGATTCGATCTTCTGCTCAAGGGCCTTGGCCGCGATTTCCTTGCCGACCTTTGCGGCGGATTCGCGGTTGGGCTTGAGGGCCTCACCATCCTTGGCCATGAGCTGCGTGGAAGCAGTGGCCAGGGTTTTGCCGTTATTATCGTCGACCAGCTGGGCGTAGAGGTGCTTGTTGGAGCGGAAAACGACCAGCCTGGGACGCTCGGCGGTACCGGAAATTCTCTTCCGGATACGGATCTTCCTGCGGCGTCTTGCCTGTTCTTTGGTCATAGCCATATCGTTACCCTACCCCTACGCCTTACCGGCCTTACCGGCTTTGCGCTTGATGGTTTCGTCAATGTACTTGATGCCCTTGCCCTTGTAAGGCTCGGGCGGACGCACGCGGCGGATCTGGGCTGCCACCTCACCGACCAACTGCTTGTCGATGCCGGAGATGAACAGCTTGCTGCCTTCGGCGCGGGCTTCCAGTTCCTTGGGCAGGTCGTACTCCACGGGATGGGAGTAGCCCACGTTCAGAACAATCTTTTTGCCCTGTACAGAGACTTTGTAACCGACGCCAATCACTTCCAGGCCCCGTTCAAAGCCCTTGGTGACACCCTCGACGCAGTTGGCCAGCAGGGTACGGCGCAGGCCATGCTGGGCGCGGGCCAGACGGGATTCGTCTGCGCGCTTGACCATGACCTGGTTGTCCACGATTTCATATTCGACCTTCGGGTGAACGGGAGTGGCCAGGGAGCCCTTGGGGCCTTTCACCTGAACTTCCTCAGCGCCGACTTTGACTTCGACGCCCGAAGGGATTTCAATCGGTTGTTTACCTATTCTAGACATTTTAAACCTCGGTTACCAAATTTCGCAGAGGATTTCGCCGCCCACGCGCTTGTCATGGGCAACGGTGCCCTCGAGCACACCGTTGGAGGTGGAAAGGATGCAGATACCGATACCGTTCTGCACCCGGGGGATGTCATGGACGCCGACATACATGCGGCGGCCAGGCTTAGACACCTTCTTCAAGCCGGAGATAACCGGCTTGCCAGCGGCATACTTCAGGGCAATTGCGATTTCCTCGCCTTCGACTTTGTAATCTTCGATGTAGCCTTCCGCCTTCAGGATGTCCGCGATGGCGACCTTCATCTTGGAGGTCGGCACCTTGACATCCGTGTGGAACGCCTGGAGGGCGTTCCGGATGCGGGCAAGCATATCGGCAATGGGATCAACAACAGCCATTGTATTCTCCTTAAATATTACCAGCTCGATTTGCGCACGCCGGGCAGTTCGCCTGCCAGAGCTTTATTCCGGAAACAAATACGGCAGATGCCGTAACGCCTCAGGAAAGCCCTGGGCCGCCCGCAGATGGGGCAGCGATTGTAGGCACGAACCTTGAACTTGGGCTTGCGACGAGCTTTAACTTTCAGTGCAGTTCTAGCCATCTCTGTTCTCCTACTTCTTAAAGGGCATTCCAAGAAGGTCGAGAAGCATCTTGCCTTCTTTGTCCGATTCTGCGGAAGTGACAATGGTGATGTTCATACCCACGACCTTCTCCACCCTGTCGATTTCGATCTCGGGGAAGATGGTGTGCTCGGTGATACCGAGGGTGAAGTTGCCACGTCCGTCAAAACCCCTGTCCGGAACGCCGCGGAAGTCGCGGACGCGCGGAAGGGCGAATGTTACCAGTTTGTCCAGAAAGTCCCACATCATGTCGCGACGCAGCGTCACGCGGCAGCCGACCGGCATGCCGTCGCGCAGCTTGAACGCGGCGATGGACTTCTTGGCGCGAGTCACAACAGCACGCTGACCGGCGATCCTGCTCAGCTCTTCAACAGTGCCCTCGATGAGCTTGCTGTTCTGGCTGGCTTCGCCGAGGCCCACGTTCAGAGAGATCTTCTCGACCTTGGGCAGCTGCATGGAACTCTTGTACCCGAACTCCTTCTGGAGGGCCGGGGCCACTTTTTCCTTATATACTTTCTCGAGACGAGTCATAGCGGTTTACCTATTTGAAGATCTCGTTGCATTTTTTGCAGAAACGGACCTTCTTACCGTCTTCTGTCTTCTTGTACCCGATCCGGGTCGGCTTGGTGCAAGCATCGCAAACCACCTGGACGTTGGAAACATGGATCGGGGCTTCCTTCTCGACAATGCCGCCGGGCTGGTTGGCATACGGGTTGGCCTTGGTGTGGCGCTTGACCACATTGACCTTTTCGACCAGTACGCAGTCCTTCTTCTTAAGAATCTTCAGGACTTTGCCGATCTTTCCCTTGTCCTTCCCGGCAATGACCATGACCTTGTCGTCTTTACGAATTTTAGTCTTCATTGCTCAATTCCTTACAGAACCTCGGGAGCGAGGGATACGATCTTCATGAAACCGGCAGCGCGCAGTTCTCTGGCCACGGGGCCGAAGATGCGGGTACCGACGGGTTCCATGTTGTTGTTCAGCAGCACGGCAGAGTTGTTGTCGAACTTGATGTAGGAACCGTCCGGACGGCCGATTTCCTTCCTGGTACGTACAACGACTGCCTTCATGACAGCGCCCTTCTTCACCTTGGAATGGGGCATTGCCTCTTTTACCGAAACGACGATGATGTCGCCGACGCTTGCGTAGCGCCTCTTGGAGCCACCAAGAACCTTGATGCAAGATACTTTCTTGGCCCCGGAGTTGTCCGCAACGTCGAGTTTGGATTCAACCTGTATCATGGTTATTCCCTCTCAACCTAAACGGCTTTGTCAATGATCTGAACCAGGTGCCATCTCTTGCGGCGGCTCAGGGGCTTGGATTCAACAATCTGTACCTTGTCACCGACACCGCATTCGTTGGCCGGATCATGGGCCATGAATTTCTTGCGACGACGAATGTATTTCTTCAGCAACGGATGCTTGACCAGGGTTTCGACGCGAACGACAATGGTCTTGTCGGCCTTGTCGGAAATCACGACTCCGGTCAGCACACGACGGTTGCCTGTGTACTTGAACTCAGCCATCACTTATGCTCCCTGTCTTTCACGCTGGATGGTCAGAATACGCGCAATGGTCTTCTTGACGTCACCCAGTTTGCCGGTGTTTTCCAGCTGAGCGGTTGCGTGCTTGAAACGCAGGGAGAAAAGCTCCTGGCGGAATTCCGCCAGCTTTTCGTTCAGCTGGGCGTTGTCCAATTCACGAAGTTCCTTGATGTCCATTATTCAAGACCCTCCTTGACAACAATGGCGCAACGGATCGGGAGCTTGTAGGAGGCCCTTTTCAGGGCTTCGCGTGCAAGCTCGATGTCCACGCCTTTAACTTCATACATCACCCGGCCCGGTTTCACCGGCGCCACCCAACCTTCGGGAGCGCCTTTACCCTTACCCATACGGACTTCAGCGGGTTTCTTGGTGACGGGGAAATCAGGGAAGATACGGATCCACACCTTACCACCACGTTTGATGTGACGCATGATTGCAACACGCGCCGATTCAATCTGCTGGCTGGTGATTTTTCCGTGCTCCAGTGCCTTCAGACCAATTTCGCCGAAGGACACGCTGTTACCCCTTTGGGCCTTGCCTCTGAGGCGGCCTTTCTGCCGCTTACGGAATTTAACCTTTCTTGGAGCAAGCATTACTGTTCAACCTCTTTGTCCAGAATCTCACCCTTGAAGATCCAGACCTTGACACCGATCACGCCGTAAGTCGTGGAGGCTTCGGCATAGCCGTAGTCAATGTCAGCACGAAGGGTGTGCAGGGGCACACGACCGTCTCGGTACCATTCGCCGCGTGCGATTTCAGCACCGGCAAGCCGGCCTGCGCAAGCGACCTTGATACCCTCTGCGCCGAATTTCCTGGCAAGGCCCACCGTACGCTTCATGGCACGGCGGAAAGCAATTCGACGTTCGAGCTGCTGGGCGATGCTCTCAGCTACGAGCTGGGCTTCGACCTCAGGTCGACGGATTTCGTTCACTTCAATGGTGAATTCAGTTTGGAATTTCCTCTTCAACTCTTCGCGCAGTTTTTCGATCTCCACACCCTTGCGACCGATAACGATACCCGGACGGGCGGTGTGGACGATCAGACGGATCTTGCCGCCTGCGCGTTCAATTTCAATGCGGGCTACGCCAGCCTGGTACAGCTTTTTCTTGACGTACTTGCGCAGCTTGTCGTCCTGGTAGACGAAAGCCGGGTAGTCTTTCTTGCTGAACCAGCGAGACAGCCAATTCTTGTTATACCCCAGACGAAAACCGTAAGGATGTACTTTTTGACCCATGGCTGTCCCCCTAAGCTTCCTTAACCACGATGGTTATATGGCTGGTGCGCTTCCGGATGCGGTAGGCGCGACCCATGGCCCGAGGCTGGATGCGTTTCCAGGTGGGGCCTTCATTGACAATGACCTTATCCACGATCAGTGCGTCCACGTCCACGCCGGGCTTCTGTTCCGCATTCGCGATGGCGGAGTACAGAACCTTGCTGAGGATCTGCGCGGGCTTCTTGGCCGTGAAGCGCAGGATGTTCAGGGCGTCCTCAACGGGCTTGCCCTTGATGTTCTCAGCAACGATACGGGTCTTGCGCGGAGACACTCGAATGAATTTTGCTACTGCTTTAGCTTCCATTTGGTATCACCTATTTACCCTTCTTCTTGTCAGCGGCGTGACCGAAGTAAGTCCTGGTCGGGGAGAATTCACCCAGCTTGTGTCCGACCATGTTTTCGGTAACGAACACGGGGATGAACTTGCGTCCATTGTGAACCGCAAAGGTCATACCTACCATTTCCGGCAGGATGGTGGACCTGCGGGACCAGGTCTTGATGACGCGACGATCATTATTTTCTTGGGCAGTTGCGACCTTCTTGATCAGATGGCCGTCAACAAAGGGGCCCTTTTTAAGAGACCTAGGCATAATTCAACTCCTATTTCTGTCCGCGGCGTTTCACGATCAGCTTGGAAGACGCCTTCTTCTTGCTGCGAGTCCTGTAGCCCTTTGCGGGGACGCCCCACGGGGAAACCGGGTGACGACCACCGGAGCTACGACCTTCACCACCACCGAGCGGGTGATCGATGGGGTTCATGGCCACGCCACGGACTTTCGGACGACGGCCGAGGTAGCGATTGCGACCGGCCTTGCCCAGGGAGATGTTTTCATGGTGGATGTTACCGACCTGGCCGACAGTGGCCATGCAGGTAACCAACACCTTGCGAACTTCACCGGAGGGCATGCGCAGGAGCGCATACTTGCCTTCCTTGGCGATAAGCTGGGCGTAAGTGCCGGCTGCGCGGCAAAACTGACCGCCACGGCCCGGATGCAGTTCAATGTTGTGAACCACGGTACCGGTGGGGATCTGTGCCAGCGTCAGGGCGTTGCCCGGCTTGATGTCGGCGCCCTCGCCTGCCAGGATCTGGTCGCCCTGATTCAGGCCGACCGGGCAGAGGATGTAGCGCTTTTCGCCGTCTGCGTAATGCAGCAGGGCAATGCGGGCGCTGCGGTTCGGATCGTATTCGATCTCGGCAACCTTAGCGGGCACGCCAAGCTTGTTACGCTTGAAGTCGATCATACGGTACAGGCGCTTCACACCGCCGCCACGGCGACGGGAGGTAACGCGACCGTTGTTGTTCCTGCCTGCCTTGGTGGTCAGGCCCTTAGTCAAAGACTTCTCGGGAGTGGTCCTGGTGATCTCTGCGAAATCAGAGATGGTCTGGAACCGGCGGCCCGGAGAAGTCGGCTTCAGCTTACGGGTTGCCATTTGTTATACTCCCTCGAAGAATTCGATTTTTTCACCAGCAGCAAGCTTCACCATGGCCTTCTTGTAGCCGGACTGACGACCGACCACGCGGCCGAAGCGAACGCGCGGCATGGCTTTTTTGCGAATGATGTTCACAGACTCGACTTTGACGTCGAAGGCTGCCTCAACGGCCTTCTTCACCTCGGCCTTGTTGGCTTCGGGGTGGACGTAAAAGGAGATGTGATTGGCCTGCTCCTTGGCTTCGGTCGCCTTCTCGGAGATCACGGGCTTGAGCAATATCTTGGAATAATCCATGGCTATTTCAACCTCTCCTGAACGTCAACGGCAGCACCCTCGAGCATGACCAGCTCGGGGTGAAGCAGCACGTCGTAAACATTAAGCTTATCAGCTTCGACAACCTTGATGCCCGGAATATTCCGGGCAGAAAGAGCGAGATTCTTATCAGCTTCTTTCACGACAATCAAGGCTTTTCCAAGACCCAGGTCCTGCTTGACCTTGGCCATGGCCTTGGTTTTCACTTCCGGCAGATCGATGGACTTGACCACCATGAGCTTGTCTTCGGACAGGCGGGAGGACAGGGCCATCTTCATAGCCAGCTTGCGAACCTTTTTGTTCACTTTGAATTCATAGCTGCGGGGCTGGGGACCGAAAGTGGTTGCACCACCACGCCACAGCGGGGAACGCGAGGAACCCGCACGGGCGCGACCGGTGCCTTTCTGCCTCCAGGGCTTGCGGCCGCCGCCGGTGATCAGTGCACGGTTCTTGGTAGCGTGCGTGCCGGCGCGTTTGGCTGCGAGCTGAGCCCTGACAACGAGCTGCAGGATTTCGGGACGGACTTCGACCTCGAAAACCTCGGGAGCAAGCTCGATGTTGCCCACTTCTTTCTTATTTTGATCAACGATGCTCAATTTCGCCATTTTTGATACCTCTGGCTCAGCAACTAGGCCGTTTTACGGATCATGACGAGGCCGTCCTTCGGTCCGGGCACCTGGCCCTTCACCACGAGGATATTCTCCTCGGGACGCACTTCGATGATCTCGATGTTGGAAACGGTGACACGCGCATTACCCATCTGTCCGGGCATCTTCTTGTTCTTCCAGATGCGGCCGGGGAAGGTTGCGTTACCGACGGAACCGGGGACGCGGTGGACCTTTTCCGCACCGTGAGAGGCGCGCTGTCCAGCGAAGTTCCAGCGCTTCATAACGCCCTGGAAACCTTTACCCTTGCTCTTGCCGGTCACCTTGACCTTTTCGCCGGGAGCGAAGATATCAACAGTGATTTCCTGGCCCACCTCGTATTCGGCTGCGTCTTCGAGACGGAATTCCTTGAGGTGGCGGAACAGGCCCTTGTCAGCCTTGGCCTGGTGGCCTTTCATCGGCTTGGTGACCTTGCGTTCCTCAATGGCATCGTAACCGACCTGGATGGCGGTGTAGCCTTCCTTGTCGTCGGTCTTGACCTGCATGATGGGGCACGGACCTGCCTGAATGACGGTGACGGGGCAGACGGTGCCGTCTTCCCTGAACACACGAGTCATGCCCAGTTTCTTGCCGAGTATTCCAAGTTTCTTGGCCATGATTACCCCCACTACAGCTTGATTTCGACGTCCACGCCGGCAGGCAGGGACAATTTACCGAGGGCATCAACGGTCTGCTGGGTCGGTTCAAGGATATCCAGCAGGCGCTTGTGAATGCGCATCTCGAACTGTTCGCGGGACTTCTTGTCCACGTGCACGGACTTCTGAACCGTAGTCTTGTGAATACGGGTCGGAAGGGGGATGGGACCGGCAATGGCCGCACCGGTGTTCCGGGCGGTATCCACGATCTCGGTCACCGCCTTGTCCAGAATGCGGTAATCGTAGGCTTTGAGCTTTATCCTGATACGATCGCTCGTCATGGAAGCCATATCGGATTCTCCTATTTTTGATCCTGTTTCCACGATGACGCTGGAAGTCAAGGCTGCCGGGGCTTCATCGGCAAGCGTTTCCGCCTGTTTGCCAGCCCCGGTCTTTCGCCTGAAGACTCAGCGATCACACTAATCTTTCTTCATCAATTCATCAGCCAAAGAGTTCGGCAGTCGCTCGTAGTGGTCGAACTGCATCGAGAACGTGGCGCGACCCTGGGTGCGGGACCTGAGGTCGGTGGCGTAACCGAACATCTCGGACAGCGGCACGAAGCACTTGATGGCCTGCACGCCAACGCGCGCTTCCATCTCGCCCACGCGGCCACGACGGCCGTTGAGGTCGCCGATGACGTCGCCGAGATAATCTTCCGGGGTAACCACTTCCACGGACATGATGGGTTCGAGCAGCTTGGGCTCTGCCTTCCTGCAGGCGTCCTTGATCGCCAGGGAACCGGCGATGTAGAAGGCCTGTTCGCTGGAGTCCACGTCGTGGTACGAACCGAACACCAGCTTCACTTTGACGTCCACAACCGGGTAACCGGCTGCAACGCCTGCTTTCAGGGCATCCTGAATACCCTTGTCGACGGCCGGGATGTATTCCTTGGGAATGACACCACCCTTGATCTCGTCTGCGAACTCGTAGCCCTTTTCCGGGTTCGGTTCGACTTCGAGAACAACGTGACCGTACTGACCACGACCACCGGACTGCTTTGCATGCTTCACGTCAACCTTGACAGCTTTGCTGATGGTTTCGCGGTAGGCGACGCGAGGAGCGCCCACATTCGCGTTGACGTTGAATTCGCGCAGCAGGCGGTCAACGATGATTTCAAGGTGCAACTCACCCATACCAGCGATAAGGGTCTGGCCGGTCTCGTCGTCGGACTTGACGCGGAAGCTGGGGTCTTCCTTGGCCAGCTTGGCCAGGGAATTGGTCAGCAGGTCGCGGTCGGCCTTGGTCTTGGGCTCGATGGCGACTTCGATGACCGGTTCGGGGATGTCCAGGGACTCCAGAACCACAGCGTTCTTCAGGTCAGCCAGGGTGTCACCGGTGGATGCGTGTTTCAGACCCACGGCGGCGACGATATCGCCTGCATAGGCTTCCTTGATCTCCTCACGCTTGTTGGCGTGCATCTTCAGGAGACGGCCGATACGTTCCTTCTTGCCGGTTGCGCCGTTCATGACGGTGTCGCCACTGCGGAGGACACCGGAATAGAGACGCAGGAAGGTCAGGTGGCCAACAAACGGGTCGGTGGCCAGCTTGAACGCCAGGGCTGCGAGCGGCTTGTCGTCGTCGCAGGGGCATTCCACTTCCTCGCCGTTATCCGGGTTGATACCCTTCATGACTTCGATGTCCAGCGGAGAAGGCAGGTAATCGACAACGGCATCCAGCAGGGGCTGGACACCCTTGTTGCGGAAGGCGGTGCCGCACAGGACCGGGCAAATGGTCAGGCTGTTGGTAGCCTTGCGGACGCCGTTACGCAGTTCTTCCTCGGAAAGCTCTTCGCCGCCGAGGTATTTTTCCAGGAGTTCCTCGTCCTCTTCGGCGATGGCTTCGATCATCTCGCCGCGGAGCAGTTCGTACTGATCCATGAGGTCTGCGGGAATCTCCGCAACTTCGTACTCTTCACCGTACTTGTTCCCTTCAACATAGACAAAAGCCTTGCCCGTGATCAGGTCGACCACGCCGGAGAACTCGTCTTCGGCTCCGATGGGGATCTGCAGGGGAACGGCCTTGGAGCCGAGCCTGGTCTTGATCATATCCACGCAGCGGAAGAAGTCGGCGCCCACGCGGTCCATCTTGTTGACGAACGCGATGCGGGGGACCTTGTAACGGTCGGCCTGGCGCCAGACGGTTTCGGACTGGGGCTCGACGCCGGCAACGGAGTCGAACACAGCCACGGCGCCGTCAAGAACGCGAAGTGCGCGTTCGACTTCCATGGTGAAGTCCACGTGGCCGGGAGTGTCAATGATGTTGATGCGGTGTTCACGCCAGGAGCAAGTGGTCGCGGCAGACGTAATGGTGATGCCGCGTTCCTGTTCCTGAACCATCCAGTCCATGGTGGCTTCGCCGTCATGCACCTCACCGATCTTGTGGGACACGCCTGTGTAGAACAGAATACGCTCGGTAGTGGTAGTCTTGCCCGCATCAATGTGGGCCATGATACCAATATTGCGCTGTTTATCTCTCGATACCAATCTGGGCACGGCTTATCTCTCCAAGCACTACCAACGGTAGTGAGCAAAAGCCTTGTTCGCTTCTGCCATCTTGTGGGTGTCTTCCCGTTTCTTAACGGCTCCACCACGGTTGTTGAATGCATCCAGAAGCTCACCGGAAAGGCGTGCTACCATGCCCTTCTCGCCACGCCCGCGGGCGTAGCCGATGAGCCAGCGGATGGCCAGGGCCATCTGACGGTCGGGACGAACTTCCATGGGCACCTGATAGGTGGCGCCACCCACGCGGCGGGATTTGACTTCCACGGCGGGCTTGACGTTGTCCAGAGCCTTCTCAAAAGCCCGCAAGGGCTCTTCATTGGTCTTGTCGGCCAATTCATTGAGAGCGGCGTAGAAAATTCTTTCGGCAGTACTCTTCTTGCCGTCCAACATCAGACGATTCATGAAACGAGTGATGAGCTTGCTGCCGTAAACCGGATCCGGAAGGATCTGTCGCTTTGCGACGGGACCTTTACGAGGCATTTTACACTCCTGATTTGTTCCGAGGGGACATTATTTCGGGCTGCCTCAGCCCTACTTTGGCGTCATCCACGGCGTTAATAAAAAACTGACAACAACCTATTTCGGCTTTTTGGCGCCGTACTTGGAGCGGCCGCGACGACGATCGTCAACACCGGAGGTGTCGAGAGAGCCGCGAACGATGTGGTAACGGACACCGGGAAGGTCTTTTACACGACCGCCACGGATCAGAACCACGGAGTGCTCCTGCAGGTTGTGACCTTCGCCACCGATGTATGCGGTGACTTCGATACCGTTGGTCAGGCGAACACGGGCGACCTTACGAAGCGCGGAGTTCGGCTTCTTGGGGGTCGTGGTGTAAACCCTGGTGCACACGCCGCGGCGCTGAGGGCACTGCTGGAGTGCACGGGTCTTGGAACGCTTGACTTGCAACTTGCGTTGTTTCCGCACAAGCTGGTTAATGGTAGGCATAAATCCTCCAAAACGAGTTACAAACAATAAACCTTAAACAATAAAACCATACGGCAAAGAGAACCGCTTGTATGCGCAAAGAATCGCCAATGTCAAGGCTTTTCGAAAACCCCGGCATTATTCTTTGCAAGAGCGATTCGCAAAAAAAGCTGGGGAGGAACACCTCCCCAGCTTTTTCAATCAGTTAGAAGACGCCTATTACATATATAATTATCTGGCGTCCACCAGCAGCGGATCATCTTCCAATTCCTCGAGGAACTTGTCCGGACGTTCCGCCTGCTCGGGCACTTCGATGGAGGCTTCCTCGTATCTGCGGAAGCCGGTCCCGGCCGGGATCAGGCGCCCCACGATGACGTTTTCCTTCAGGCCGCGCAGGTCATCGGACTTGCCCTTGAGGGCAGCCTCGGTGAGCACCTTGGTGGTTTCCTGGAAGGAAGCCGCGGAGATGAAGGAGTCCGTGGACAGGGATGCCTGGGTGATGCCGAGAACCAGGGGTTCCGCAGTGGCGGGCTTGCTGCCTTCCTTGCGAACCCTGGCATTCTCGTCCATGAAACGCTGCTTGTCCACCTGCTCGCCCATGAGGAAGGATGTCTCACCCGGATCAAGGATGGAAACCTTCTTCAGCATCTGGCGAACGATGATCTCGATATGCTTGTCGTTGATGCCGACGCCCTGGAAGCGGTACACGTCCTGAATTTCTTCCACCAGGTAACGTGCAAGGTGCTTTTCGCCCTTGATCTTCAGGATGTCGTGCAACTCGGGGTTGCCTTCGGTGAGCAGGTCGCCCGCCTCGACAAAGTCGCCCTCGGTCACGGTGATGTGGCGCCCCTTGGGAATGAGGTATTCCTTGGCTTCGCCCACTTCCGGGGTGACGATAATCTTGCGCTTGCCCTTGGTGTCCGGCCCGTAGGTGCAGATACCGTCGATTTCGGAGCACACGCCCAGATCCTTGGGCTTGCGCACTTCGAAGAGTTCGGCGACGCGCGGCAGACCACCAACGATGTCCTTGGTCTTGGAGGATTCACGCGGCTTACGGGCGATGACGTCACCGGCCTCGATTTCCGCACCGTCCTTGACCATGAGGATCGCGCCCACCGGCATCTGGAAGGTGGCCGGCGCGGCTGAATCCGGACGGGTCAGCACGTTGCCGTCCGCGTCCACGATGGAGATGGCGGGCTTGTAGTTGGTGGTCCTGTATTCCATGACCGTGAGCATGGAGCGCTGGGTGCGGTCCTCCTGCACGGTCTTGCCTTCGATGATGTCGTGGAACTTCACGCGGCCCTTGACGTCGACGATGAACGGTTCCATGAACGGCTCCCACTCTGCGAGCAGGGTGCCCTTCTTGATGTCCGCTCCCTCGGTGACCAGGAGACGCGCGCCCGAGGGCAGAACGTATTTTTCACGTTCACGTCCCTGCTCGTCCACGATGCCGACCTGGCAGCTCTTCCCGATGACCAAGGTCTGGCCGTCCCGGTTCACGACGGTGCGCATACGGGAGAAGATCACTTTACCCTGGTGCTGGGATTCGATGTTGGACTGCTCGATTTCCTTGGATGCGGTACCACCGATGTGGAAGGTACGCATGGTCAGCTGGGTGCCGGGCTCACCGATGGACTGTGCCGCGATGATGCCGATGGTTTCACCCACGTTGACCAGGTGCCCGCGGGCCAGGTCGCGGCCGTAGCACTTGGCGCAGATGCCGTGCGGGCTCTTGCAGGTCAGCACGGAACGCATGGTCATGGAGTTGACGTCGCGCTCCTCGATGAGCTTTGCGTATTTTTCGTCGATGAGTTCGTTGGCCGGAACCAGGAGCTCACCGTTTTCTTCGTCATAGATGTCGAACAGGGTCACGCGGCCAAGCACGCGTTCGGCAAGGCGCATCTTGATTTCCCCGCCCTTCACCAGGTGGCCGATCTCCAGGCCGTCCACAGTGCCGCAGTCGATGTCCGTGACAGTGACATCCTGGACAACGTCCACCAGACGACGGGTCAGGTAACCGGAGTTCGCGGTCTTGAGCGCGGTATCCGCGAGACCCTTACGAGCGCCGTGGGTGGAGGTGAAGTACTGGAGCACAGACAGGCCTTCGCGGAAGGACGCGGTGATCGGGGTCTCGATGATTTCGCCCGAGGGCTTGGCCATCAGACCACGCATGCCCGCGAGCTGGCGCATCTGGTCCTGGTTGCCTCGAGCGCCGGAGGTGGCCATCATGTAGATGGAGTTGAAGCTCGAGTTGGGTTCGGTCTTGCCGGTGACGGGATCTTCGAGGATGTCCACGGAGATGTCCTTCATCATGGCGTTGGAGATGTCGTTGGTGGTCTTGGTCCAGACATCGACGACCTTATTGTACTTTTCAGTACGGGTGATGATGGAGTCCGCGAACTGGCTCTCGATCTTCTCCACTTCGTCGTGGGCGGCCTTGAGCAGGGTCTTCTTGGCCTCGGGAATGCAGAGGTCCTTCACTGCGATGGTCACGCCGGCGCGGGTTGCGAACTCGTAGCCCAGGTCCTTGAGACGGTCGCAGAGAATGACCGTGGCCTTGGTGCCGGCCAGGCGGTATGCGCCGGAAACCAGCGCGGCAATGTTCTTCTTGCTCAGCACCAGGTTGACCATTTCGAACGGCAGGTCCGCCGGGAGGATCTCGCCGGCAATGATGCGGCCGGTGGTGGTTTCCACCAGCTGGCCGTCCATGCGCACCTTGACGCGTGCGTGCAGCCCCACTGCCCCGCCGTCGTAGGCGGCGATGACCTCGCCCGGATCCGAGAAGATCATGCCCTCGCCCTTCTGGAAGGAACGGGCGCAGGTGAGGTAGTACAGGCCCAGAACGATGTCCTGGGAGGGGTTGATGATCGGCGTGCCGTTGGACGGGCTCAGAATGTTGTTGGAGCTCATCATCAGCACGCGGCATTCAATCTGCGCCTCCACGGACAGGGGCACGTGCACGGCCATCTGGTCACCGTCGAAGTCCGCGTTGTATGCGGAACAGACGAGCGGGTGCAGCTGGATGGCCTTGCCTTCAACGAGCTGGGGCTCGAAGGACTGGATGCCGAGCCGGTGCAGGGTCGGAGCGCGGTTGAGCATGATCGGGTACTCGCGGATCACGTCCTCGAGGATTTCCCAGACCACCAGGTCTTCGCGCTCGACCATCTTCTTGGCGGACTTGATGGTGGTAGCGATCTCGCGACGCTCCAGTTCCGCATAGATAAAAGGCTTGAACAGCTCCAGGGCCATCTTCTTGGGAAGACCGCACTGGTGCAGCTTGAGTTTCGGGCCCACAACGATGACCGAACGGCCGGAGTAGTCCACGCGCTTGCCGAGCAGGTTCTGACGGAAGCGGCCCTGCTTGCCCTTGATCATGTCGGACAGGGACTTGAGCGGACGGCCGTTGGTGCCGGTGATGGCGCGGCCGCGGCGGCCGTTGTCGAACAGGGCGTCGACAGCCTCCTGCAGCATGCGCTTTTCGTTGCGGATGATGATCTCGGGAGCACCCAGCTCAAGCAGGCGCTTGAGGCGGTTGTTCCTGTTGATCACGCGGCGGTACAGGTCGTTGAGGTCCGAGGTGGCGAAACGGCCGCCATCCAGGGGAACCAGGGGGCGCAGCTCGGGCGGAATGACCGGAATAACTTCCATGATCATCCATTCCGGCTTGTTGCCGGATTCGAGGAAGGCCTCCACGACTTTCAGCCGCTTGGTGATTTTCTTCTTCTTGGTCTGGGAGCGGGTGCTCTGGGCTTCCTCGCGCAACTCGTGGCGCAGGGATTCCAGCTCGATGGCTTCCAGGAGCTTGCGCACGGTTTCCGCGCCCATGCCCACTTCAAGCGCATCCTCGCCAAAGTGCTCGATCACCTGGAAGTACTGATCTTCGGAGATGATCTGGTGCTTCTTCAGCGGGGTTTCGCCCGGCTCCAGAACGATGAAGGAGTCGAAATACAGCACCTTTTCCAGGTCGGCCATGGTGATGTCCAACAGGGTGCCGATCTTGGAGGGCAGAGTCTTCAGGAACCAGATATGCGCCACGGGAGCGGCCAGCTCGATGTGGCCCATGCGCTCGCGGCGAACCTTGGATGCGATAACTTCAACGCCGCACTTTTCGCAGACAATGCCGCGGTGCTTCATGCGCTTGTACTTACCGCAGTTGCATTCGTAGTCCTTGACCGGACCGAAAATCTTGGCGCAGAACAGACCGTCGCGTTCAGGCTTGAACGTACGGTAGTTGATCGTCTCCGGCTTCTTGACCTCACCGAAAGACCATTCCCTGATCTTTTCGGGTGCGGCAATGGAGATTTTCATCGACTTGAGGCCCTTGCCCGCCAGTGCGGCGTTGGGGGCTCCGCGCAGAGTGAACAGATCGTCCAACGTCATCTGTAGTCCCTCTTGCTAAATGTTATCTCATGCCCGGCCGGGCGAACCCGGCCGGGCCTTATCAACTCTTTTCGACCGTCCTAGGAAATGACCGGACGCTTCTGGACGAACTCGTCGCGGCCGGGACGGCCTGCCTTCTCTTCCTGCTCCAGGGTCACGTCCAAGCCGAGGGACATGAGTTCCTTGATCAGAACGTTGAAGGACTCGGGCAGACCGGCTTCAAGGAAGTTGTCTCCCTTGACGATCTTCTCGTACATCTTCACGCGGCCCTGCACATCGTCGGACTTGACGGTGAGGAACTCCTGTAGGAGGTAGGCCGCGCCGTAGGCTTCCAGTGCCCAGACTTCCATTTCCCCGAGACGCTGGCCACCGAACTGGGCCTTACCGCCCAGAGGCTGCTGGGTAACCAGGGAGTACGGGCCGGTGGAACGGGCGTGGATCTTTTCGTCGACCAGGTGGTGCAGCTTGAGCATGTACATGACGCCGACGGTAACCCTGTTATGGAACGGTTCGCCGGTGCGGCCGTCGTACAGGATGATCTTGCCGTCGTCGGGCTGGCCGGCGCGCTCCAGGAGCCGCCAGATTTCTTCTTCAGTGGCGCCGTCAAAGACCGGGGTCTTGGTGATGATGCCTTCGCGGGCCTCGCGGACCACCTTGACGAAATCGTCGTCGTCCAGGCCGTCCACCAGTTCATCGATGGTCTTGGACTGGAATATATCTTTCACTTCGGCCCGCACATCCTTGAGTACGGAGCCTTCATCGAGCATTTCGTTGATCTGCTCGCCAAGCTTCTTGGCGGCCCAGCCCAGGTGGGTTTCCATGATCTGCCCGATGTTCATACGGGAGGGAACGCCCAGGGGGTTGAGCACGATGTCCACGGGAGTGCCGTTGGCAAAGAACGGCATGTCCTCTTCGGGAAGGATGCAGGAAACAACACCCTTGTTCCCGTGGCGTCCGGCCATCTTGTCACCCACGGCCAGCTTACGCTTCACGGCCACGTAGACCTTGACCATCTTGATGACGCCCGGAGGCAGATCGTCGCCTTCGGTCACCTTCTCGCGCTTCAGGTCGTAGATGTTCTTGATGAACTTCACCTGATTTTCGTAGTCGGCCATGATGTCGCGGACAGCTTCGTTGCCGCCCTTGTCAAAACAACCGGCGAGCTTCTTCACGGGCACGGGAGCCAGCATTTCCTCGGTGACCTTTTCGCCGGACTTGCCCACCACGTTCTTGCGGGCATCGACTAGGTCCTTGGCCAGCTTGGTGCCGACAACCACTTCAGCGATGCGCTTGCGGGTGCCTTCGCCCAGGGCCGCCATGTGCTTGGCTTCCTTCATGTCGAACTTGGCGAGTTCGTATTCCTCGATGGACTTGGTGCGGTCGTCCTTGTCGCCGGAACGGCGGTTGAAGACCTTGACGTCGATGACCGTACCCTCGATTCCCGGCGGAACCTTAAGGGAGGTGTTCTTCACGTCGCGCGCCTTGTCGCCGAAGATGGCGCGAAGCAGCTTTTCTTCCGGGGTGAGCTGGGTCTCGCCCTTGGGCGTGATCTTACCCACCAGAATATCGTCGGGCTTCACCTTGGCGCCGAGGCGGATGATGCCGCACTCGTCCAGGTTGCGAAGCATTTCTTCGGAAACGTTGGAGATGTCCCGGGTGACTTCTTCGGGTCCGAGCTTGGTGTCGCGGGCGACGAGCTCGAATTCCTCCACATGGATGGAGGTGTAGACGTCCTCCTTGACCATGCGTTCGGAAATAAGGATGGAGTCCTCGTAGTTGAAGCCGCACCAGGGCATGAAGGCGACGGTCAGGTTCTTGCCGATGGCCAGCTCACCCTTGCTGATGCTGGGTCCGTCGGCCAGGACGTCGCCCTTCTTGACCACCTGTCCGACCTGCACCACGGAGCGCTGGCCAAAACAGGAGTTCTGGTTGGACTTGTGCCACTTCTGCAGTTCGTAATGCTTGGAACCGCCGGTCTTGGCAGCAAAGTCCTTGTCGTAGTTCATGATGACGCGTTCGGCGTCGACATAGTGAACCACGCCGTCCTCTTCCGCCAGGATACAGGCGCCGGAGTCGCGGGCCACGGGGCCCTCCATGCCGGTGCCGACCAGGGGCATGTTTGCCCGCAGCAGGGGCACGGCCTGGCGCTGCATGTTGGAGCCCATGAGTGCGCGGTTTGCGTCGTCGTGCTCCAGGAAGGGGATCAGTGCCGCGGAGATGGAAACGGTCTGGCTCGGGCTGATGTCCATGAAGGTGATTTCATCATTGGCAGCCATGAGCGGGTCGCCATCCTGGCGGGCCTGGACGCGGGGGTTCACGAAGTTGCCCTTCTCGTCCAGCACGGCGTTGGCCTGGGCCACTACTTCGCCATGCTCGCGGGATGCGTCCATGTATATGATTTCGTCGGAAACCTTGCCGTCGCCAGCGGTGCGGTACGGGGTCTCGATAAAGCCGTAGTCGTTGACCTTCGCGTAACAGGTCAGGGACACGATAAGACCGATGTTCGGGCCTTCCGGAGTCTCAATGGGGCAGATGCGGCCGTAGTGCGAGGTATGCACGTCGCGCACTTCGAAGCCCGCGCGTTCGCGGGTCAGGCCGCCGGGGCCCAGTGCGGAGAGACGGCGCTTGTGCGTCACTTCGGAAAGCGGGTTGGTCTGGTCCATGAACTGGGAGAGCTGGGAAGTGCCGAAGAACTCCTTGAGCACGGCTGCAACCGGCTTGGGGTTGATCAGGTCGTGCGGCATCAGAGTGGCCACTTCCTGCAGGCTCATGCGCTCCTTGATGGCGCGCTCCATGCGGACCAGGCCGATGCGGTACTGGTTTTCCACCAGCTCGCCCACCGGACGGACTCGGCGGTTGCCGAGATGGTCGATATCGTCAGCCGGACCGTGGGTATCCTTGAGCATCATCAGCTCTTTGAGAGCCTGAAGAATGTCCTCGTTGGTCAGGGTCCGGGTGTTCTTGTCCACGTCGAGCTTCAGGCGGCTGTTCAGCTTGTAGCGGCCGACCAGGGAAAGGTCGTAGTAGTCGGCGCTGCGGAACAGGTTCTCGAAGAAGCTGGAAGCGATCTCCGGAGTGGGCGGAGAGCTGGGACGCAGGCGGCGGTAGATCTCGATCTGGGCCTGGTCCATGCTGGAGGTCTTGTCCAGCATCAGGGTGTCGCGCAGGGACGAGGAAACATCGGCCCCCAGGGTGTGCAGCACGGAAATTTCCGCAATGCCTGCCCCGTTGATCTTTTCGATGCTGTCCACGGTGATTTCGGCAGCCACCTCGACGAGGACCTCGCCGTTTCCGTCCACGATGTCCCGGGCGGCAAACTGGCCGAGCAGGGAATCGGGGTCCACCTCAATGGCCTCGACGCCCGCCCGCAGGAGCTTGCGCCAGACGGCCTTGGTGATGGGATCGCCCTGCTTGCAGAGCACCTTGCCGCCGTGCTCGATCTCGGCGTAGCAGGGTTCCTTGCGGAACTGCTCTTCCTTGACCTTGCGCAGCAGACGGCCGCCTTCGAAGATGTAGTCTTCGGTGTCGTAATAGTAATCGAGGATGTCCTGACGGGTGAGGCCCATGGCCTGCAGCAGGATGGTGGCGGGCATCTTCCTGCGACGGTCGATGCGCACGTACAGGATATCCTTGTGGTCGAAATCGAAATCGAGCCACGAGCCGCGCATGGGAATGATGCGCGCGGAGTACAGGACCTTGCGGCTGGAGTGGGTCTTGCCGGAATCATGCTCGAAGATGATGCCCGGGGACCGCTGCAGCTGGTTGACGATGACGCGCTCGGTGCCGTTGATGATGAAGGTACCCTTCTCGGTCATCAGCGGCAGCGTGCCAAAGTAGATGTCCTGTTCCTTGATGTCGCGGATGGTGCGGTTGTCAGTTTCTTCGTCGACATCGAAGACAACCAGGCGAACCTTGATGCGGATGGGGGTTTCGTAGGTGAGACCCTTGGAAATGCACTCGGCCTGATCGTACTTGGGTTCGCCGATCTCATAACTGACGAACTCAAGGCTCGCGGTCTTGTTGAAATCCTCAATGGGGAAGACGGAACGGAAAACCCCTTCCAGACCGAAATCGCCCCGGCTTGCGGGCGGGATCTCTTCCTGAAGGAACTTCAGATAGGAGTCCACCTGCAACTCAAGGAGATGCGGAATGGGCAACTGGTTGCCGATCTTGCCAAATTCTTTTCTAAGCTGACCCATTGTACCCTCTGCGAGTAGTTATGGTGTTCGGACGGGACATCGGTGTTGCCTGAATAAGGGCCCTTGGGCGCCACCGACGCCGATCTAAAAAAATTCGAGAAGAAAATTCTTGGTTTGAACGAAGCCTGATGCTCCGTCCTGGGAGCTACGGGAGTGATCCCTGGCCAAAGCGCCAATGATCATCATGCCACAAACCTATTCAAAGCGATATTATATATATAGACAACACAGAGAGCGCATGCCCCGAGACAAAGGGCTTGCGCTCTCTGCGAATAAACGCAAGTAAGCGAATTTACTTGACTTCAACTTCCGCGCCGGCTTCTTCCAGCTGCTTCTTGGCTTCTTCAGCCTCTTCCTTGGAAACGCCTTCCTTGAGCGGCTTCGGAGCTTCGTCAACCAGAGCCTTGGCTTCTTTCAGGCCCAGGCCGGTGATGGCGCGGACAGCCTTGATGACGGCGATCTTGTTGCCGCCGGCGCCAGCCAGGATGACGTCGAATTCGGTCTTTTCGTCTTCGCCACCGGCGGCATCGCCACCAGCAACCGGAGCAGCCACAACGGCGGCAGCCGGAGCAGCGGCTTCAACGCCGAATTTATCTTCAAGTTCCTTGATGAACTCGGAGAGTTCCAGGACGGTCATGTTACCGATGAATTCTACAACCTGATCTTTGGTGATATCAGCCATTGTAATTTCCTCCTAAAGGGATACTAAAAACGCTTTGAATTGGTTCTACGCAGCCTGCTGCTCTTTCTGGTCCTTGATGGCTACCAGAGCATACAGGAACTTGCGCTCAATGTTGGCGAACAGAGACACGAAGTTGCGGGGCACGGCCTGCATGGTGCCAAGCACGGAGCTGAGAAGCTCGGGCTTGCTGGGCATCTTGCTGAGCTCTTTGATGCCGTCCGCGTCAAGATACTTGCCTTCGAGGGAACCGTACTTCAGCTCAAACTTCTTGCTGGTCTTCGCAAAGTCAGCAAGAACTTTGGCCAGTGCGACGGGGTCTTCATAACCCAGTGCAAAAGCGCAGTTTTCCTTCAGGTGTTCACCCAGTTCACCGTGTTCGGTGTCCTTGAGTGCCAACCGGGCCAGGGTATTCTTGACGACTTGGAAATCGACTCCGGCTTCAAAGCACTTGCCGCGGAGAGCGGTAAGCTCTTCAACGGTCATGCCCTTGAATTCGGAGACGACGGCGATGCTCGCGCGTGCAGCCTTTTCGTGGAACTGCTCGATGATTTGGGCTTTTTCTTGCCTGTTCATCATCACTCCTCGTCGTTCGGCCCGGAAAGCTGTCAAAGCGTTGTCTCGGCAGGATATTGAGGGACACGGTCCCACCTGCTTTCTCTGACGATACTTCCCGTGCGTATCATGAACCCCGCCGGACGAATCCGGCGGGATACCTACCAATTATTAACCGTCAATGAACTTCTTGATGGTCAGCGGATCGATCTTGATGCCGGGGCCCATGGTGGTGGCCACTGCCAGGGACTTCATGTAGGTGCCCTTGGCGGAAGACGGCTTCATGCGCTGAACCGTGTCCAGAAGCGCGCGCAGGTTTTCCAGCAGCTTGTCGGCCCCGAAGGACACCTTGCCGATGGGTGCGTGCAGCACGCCGGCCTTGTCGACCTTGAATTCGACCTTACCGGCCTTCATTTCGGAAACGGCCTTGCCGATCTCGAAGGTGACGGTGCCGGTCTTGGCGTTGGGCATCATGCCACGGGGGCCAAGAACACGACCGATCTTACCGACCAGGGCCATCATGTCAGGAGTTGCGACAGCCTTGTCGAAATCCATCCAGCCGCCCTGAATCTTTTCCACCAGTTCCTCGGCGCCTGCGAATTCGGCACCGGCTTCCTTGGCTTCGGCTTCCTTTTCACCCTTACAGAAGGCCACGACGCGAACGTCCTTGCCCAGACCGTTGGGGAGAGAAACCGCACCGCGGATCATCTGGTCGGAGTATTTCGGGTCCACGCCCAGGTTGAGAGCGATATCAACGGTCTCGTCAAACTTGGCGTAAGCCTTTTCCACTGCCAGCTTCACACCATCTTCAACCGCGACGCGCTGCTGCGCATCCAGGCCTTCGACGGCATTACGATATTTTTTTCCGTGCTTCGGCATGGCAGTCCTCACTATTTCACTTCGATGCCCATGCTACGCGCAGTGCCCATGATGGACTGCATAGCGGCATCGATATCATTCGCGTTCAGGTCAGGCATCTTCAGCTCGGCGATTTCACGGACCTGGTCCATGCTCACCTTGCCAACCTTGACTTTGTTGGGCTCACCGGAACCGCCGGACAGCTTGGCTGCCTTGAGCAGCAGCGTGGATGCGGGCGGAGTCTTGGTGATGAAGGAGAAGCTGCGATCCTGGTACACGGTGATGACGACCGGGATGAGCATGCCCTTCTGGTCCTGGGTCTTGGCGTTGAACGCCTTGCAGAATTCCATGATGTTGACGCCGTGCTGACCGAGAGCCGGGCCGACCGGCGGAGAGGGGTTCGCAGAGCCGGCAGGAATTTGCAGCTTGATTTTACCAATTTCTTTTTTGGCCATGATATAATTCCTCGATGAGAAAATTCGCGTTGTGCGCGGAGCGGGCTATCCTTTGTCGACCTGAACGAAATCCAGCTCGACAGGAGTCTGACGCCCGAAGATGGATACGGAGACGCGAAGCTTCCCCTTGTCGTAATTGACTTCTTCCACAACACCGTTGAAGCCGCCAAAAGGACCGTCGATAACACGGACCTCGTCGCCGCGCTCGAAGTTGAACTTCGGACGGGGCTTTTCCTGACGGGCTTCCATCATGCTGAGGATATTTTGCGCTTCGCTGTCCCGCATCGGAGTGGGACGGTTTTTTCCGCCCACAAACCCCGTGACGCGGGGAATGGACTGAATCAGATGCCACGAATCGTCGGTCAGGACCATCTTGATCATGACGTAGCCCGGGTAGAACTTGCGGGTGGAGGTTTTACGCTCCCCCTTGACCAGTTCCACGACCTGCTCGGTCGGCATGACAACTTCCTCGATGAGGCCGTTGTCCTGGCCGGTGCGCATCATTTCCCGGATGGTCTTTTCGACACGCTGCTCAAAGCCGGAATAGGTATGAACAATATACCAGCGGCCCTTTCGCTGCGTCGGTTCACTCATGACGTCTGTAGGATTCACTTCAGTCTAGCCTCAATGGGATTAGGAAAGAATGACCGAGACGAGCTTGCTCAGCCCAAGGTCGACCAAGCCCAAATACAGGGCGATAACCAGGGTGACAACCACGACTGCCACGCAAGTGGAGACGGTTTCCTTCCGGGAAGGCCAGACCACTTTCTTGATCTCGACCTTGGACTCCTCGAAAAAGGTCATGAGCTCACGGAGTTTCCCCATGAGCCCGCCCTGGACTTCGGCTGCCTGAGGCGCCGCTTTATTGCCTTTCTTTCTGGCCATATCTTCTCAGCATCCCAAAAATTTAAAGTGGCAGGGGTGGAGGGATTCGAACCCCCAACCTCCGGTTTTGGAGACCGGCACTCTAGCCGTTAGAGTTACACCCCTGCTTTATCGAAACTACTTGGCTTCTTTATGAAGAGTATGCTTCTTGTCCCAAGGACAATACTTCTTCATTTCGATGCGACCGGTAGTATTCTTCTTATTCTTCTGCGTGGCGTAGTTCTTACGCTTGCACTCGGTGCACTGCAGTTGAATGTTGACGCGCATGTCTTACTCCAGAATTTCGGTGACAACACCGGCGCCCACGGTACGGCCGCCTTCGCGGATAGCGAAGCGAAGACCGGTTTCCATGGCGATGGGAGCGATCATCTGCACCTCGAAGGTTGCATTGTCGCCGGGCATGACCATTTCCACGCCTTCTTCCAGGGTGACGACGCCGGTAACGTCGGTGGTGCGGAAGTAGAACTGCGGACGGTAACCAGAGAAGAACGGGGTGTGACGGCCGCCTTCGTCCTTGGACAGAACGTAAACTTCTGCCTTGAACTTGGTGTGCGGGGTGATGGAACCCGGCTTGGCAGCAACCTGGCCGCGTTCAACTTCGTCACGCTTGATGCCGCGGAGCAGCAGACCAACGTTGTCGCCGGCTTCGCCCTGGTCCAGGATCTTGCGGAACATTTCAACGCCGGTGCAGGTGGTCTTGGCGGTGTCGCGGATACCCACGATTTCGATTTCTTCACCAACGGTGATGCGACCACGTTCAACACGACCGGTAACAACGGTACCGCGGCCGGAGATGGAGAACACGTCTTCGATGGGCATCAGGAACGGCTTGTCGACTTCGCGCTGCGGCTCGGGGATGTAGGAATCCAGAGCGTCAAGCAGGTCGTAGATCGGCTTGGCAGCCGGATCGTCGGCGGAATCGCATTCCAGAGCCTTCAGAGCGGAACCCTGAATGACCGGGCAGTCGTCGCCGGGGAAGTCGTACTTGGAAAGAAGTTCGCGAACTTCGAGCTCAACCAGTTCGAGCAGTTCTTCGTCATCAACCATGTCGCACTTGTTAAGGAAGACGACCATGGCCGGGACGCCGACCTGACGACCGAGCAGGATGTGCTCACGAGTCTGCGGCATGGGACCGTCGGTGGCTGCGCAAACGAGGATAGCGCCGTCCATCTGAGCTGCACCAGTGATCATATTCTTGATGTAGTCAGCGTGGCCGGGGCAGTCGACGTGTGCGTAGTGACGGTTGGCGGTTTCGTACTCGACGTGAGCGGTGGCGATGGTGATACCGCGTTCCTTTTCTTCCGGAGCCTTGTCGATTTCGTCGAATGCGACGTATTCGCCGTGGCCAGCCATGTGGGCCAGCTTGGTGATGGCTGCGGTCAGGGTGGTCTTACCATGGTCGATGTGACCGATGGTACCGACGTTTACGTGCGGCTTACTGCGCTCGAATTTAGCTTTACCCATTGCAATTCCCCCTAGAATTTCTGGTTTTGTTCACTTTCGGTAAAAATACTATGGAGCCCACAAGCAGAATTGAACTGCTGACCTCATCCTTACCAAGGATGCGCTCTACCTACTGAGCTATGTGGGCCCGTATATTAGCTTCGCTTGAGAGGCATGAGGAACGGCGGGACTGTGAGGTTGGAGCGGGAAACGAGACTCGAACTCGCAACCCTCAGCTTGGAAGGCTGATGCTCTAGCCAATTGAGCTATTCCCGCTCACTTTCCTGTAGTCACCAGCAGGCCCTATGTCCTACCTCCTACAGCGCGGCTTTTACTATGGTGGTGGGGGGAGGATTTGAACCTCCGAAGGCGTACGCCGACAGATTTACAGTCTGTTCCCTTTGGCCACTCGGGAACCCCACCATGTCAAATATGGAGCTGGCGATGGGACTTGAACCCGCAACCTGCTGATTACAAATCAGCTGCTCTACCAATTGAGCTACGCCAGCCCGGGGACGAATCCTTTACGTCGAACTGACCTTGATTGCAAGGCTTTTTTGGAACAATTTCTAAGTTTTGTTCCGGCGTCTCTTTCGCCAGAGAACGGAGGTGTTTAAGCGGTAATCGGCCGCGTTGTCAACCCCGAAGTTCCATTTTTTTCCCAAAAGGCCGTTTTTCCTCTCTTGAAAAGCAATAATCCATTTAAAATCAAGCGATTAAGCCCACAACGATTAGCTACTGGTCGTTAGTCTTACATTATATATTTGAAATGTTCAAACGAAACCCGCCTTTTTCCCGTTATATTCCGTGGCTTGCCGCCCTACTCCCGCCGAGAATCACCTTCCGCCCATAGGGCGGCCTGAAACGGATTCCTTTTGACTGTTCGGAAAACACGCTATATGAGCAACCCGTCATGACAACATTCGAAATCACACCGGACAGCCCCTGGCTGGCCCCGCTCGCCGGCTACTCGGACCTGCCCTTCCGCCTCCTGTGCCGCAGCCACGGCGCCGGGGTGACCTGTTCCGAGATGGTCAGCGTCAAGGGCCTGTCCTTCAAGAACTCCGGCACGCGGCGGCTGCTGAACACCTGCCCCGACGACGAGCCCGTGGTAATCCAGATATTCGGTGCCGAGCCGCAGTACTTCCCGGAGACCATGGAAAAGCTCGTGTCCATGGGCTTCCGCAACTTCGACCTCAACTGCGGCTGCGCCGTGCGCAAGGTCATGAAGTCCGGCAGCGGCGTGGCGCTCATGCGCGACGTGGGCCTTCTGGTGCGCATTGCCGGGATCATGGTGGAAAAGGCCGCACAGCATCCCGACGGCGGCCGGGTGGGCGTCAAGTTCCGCCTGGGCCCGGAATACGGGGACGAGACCTATCTGGACCTGGCCCCGCGCCTGGAGGACATCGGCGTGAACTGGGTGACCATGCATCCGCGCTACGGCAAGCAGCTCTTTCGCGGCGACGCCGACTGGAACAAGCTCAGGAAACTCAAGGACACGGTATCCATCCCGGTCATCGCCTCGGGCGACCTGTACACGGCCCGGGACGGGGTGCGCTGCATCGAGGAAACCGGCGTGGACGGCGTCATGTTCGCACGGGGTGCCATGTTCGACCCCACCATCTTCGACCGCTTCCGCGCCCTGCGCGCCGGACGCGAGATGCCGCCCCTGGACGGGACGCTTTTGGCGGAAGTGGTTCGTCAACACATCAAATTCACTAAAGATTATGAGGGAGATGGCCGATCATTCCGTAAGATACGCTCCATCATCCCGCGCTATGCCAAGGGACTGGAGGGCATCCGGGCCCTGCGGGGCAGGCTGAACCAGTGCGCAAGCTGGGAAGATCTTGAAACAGCCGCCTCGGAGATCGAAACCATGAAAAAAGCAGACAGAATTTCTACCCCTGTTGACGACAACTGCCTGTAAAGTTTATCAGGACCTATATTAACAATCCGAGTGATACGGAAAACGGAGAGATCATGGCCCCGAACAAAGACGGAATCCTGCTCGAAGCCGGAACCAACGAGCTTGAAATTGTTGAGTTCTACCTTGAGGAAGTACCCAAGGGAAAAGATAGCAACGGCAATGTCGTCATCGAGGAAACCGAAGACGGCGAAAACGGCCCGAAAAAGAGCAAGAAAGCCTACTACGGCATCAACGTCGCCAAGGTGCTGGAAATCATCCGCATGCCCGAAGTGACGGAAATGCCGGAGGTATCCCACCATTCCGTGCTGGGAGCCTTCAACCTGCGCGACCGCATCATCCCGCTCCTGGACCTTTCCGCATGGCTCAAGAAGAAGCGCGTGGAAAACGAGCCGCCCAAGGTCATCGTCACCGAATTCAACAACGTGACCTCGGCCTTCATGGTTTCGGGCGTGACCCGCATCCACCGCATCAGCTGGGAAGACGTGGAAGCGCCCAACAAGTACGTCTCCGCCCTGTCCAGCGAATCCATCACCGGCGTGGTCAAGTTCAAGGACCGGCTGGTGTTCATCCTGGACCTGGAACGCATCGTGGCCGAGCTTAACCCCAGCCTGCGCCTGAAGCTGGACGAAAACGTGGTCTTCGATTCCAAGGCCCATTACCGGGCCCTGATCGCTGACGACTCCCCGCTCATCCGCGAAATGATCCGCGACCTGCTGCAGCAGGCCGGATTCCAGGTGGAAAAGACCAACAACGGCCGCGAATGCTGGGATCGCCTCAAGGAACTCAAGCAGCACGCCACCGACGAGGGACGCCCCATTTCCGACTACGTGCAGGTCATCATCTCGGATATTGAAATGCCCATGATGGACGGCCACAACCTGACCAAGCGCATCAAGGACGACCCCATGCTGCACGACCTGCCGGTCATCCTGTTCTCGTCCATCATCACGGACAAGCTGCGCCACAAGGGCGAATCCGTGGGGGCCGACGACCAGTGTTCCAAACCGGAGATCACCCAGTTGGCCATCCGCGCCGCCAATCTCATCGAAGGCCGCAGCAAAGGCGAATAGCCGAGGGCAACCTCTTCCTGAATTTATGCAAAACCCCGCAGGGCAAGCCCTGCGGGGTTTTGTTTTGCCTGCATGGCCCCAAAATCCTCCGAAGGCATCCTACTGTTCTTTCGTCTCCAGGAAAAACCGCACCGTGTCGGCCAGCCGCTCCGGTTCCTGATACATGAGCCAGTGCCCGCCCTGCCGGAACCGGACCATCCATGCGCCGGGCAGGTTCGCGGCCATGCGCAGCCCCAATGACGGAGGCGTCACCCAGTCCTCGTCGCCCACCACAAGCAGGACGTCCTTGCACAAGAAGGAAAGCCTGTCCTTGGTGCCCGGCCACTGCTCCATGGCCCGCTTCTGTGCGGCGACCACGTCAGGATCCGCAGCCCGTTCCGGGACCGGAAGCCGGGCAAAGACGCCGGGATGGCTTTCGACCCAGGCCCCGGGGAACAACAGACCCGCGAAATCCTCGGGACTGCAGGTCATCATCCGGTCCACGGCGGACCGAACCGTTGCGGCATAGGAAGGAGTCGGGCCGTAGAGGACGAGCTTGCCCACCTTGTCCGGCTCGCGCAGCGCCATCTCCTGGGCGATCATGCCGCCCATGGACCACCCCAGCACATGCGCCCCCCGGGCATCCAGCGCATCCAGAACCGCCAGGGCGTCCCGGGCCATGAGCTCCATGCTCAGCGATCCGGACCACGGGCCGGACTGGCCCATGCCGCGATTGTCGAACAAAATCACGCGATAGCGCCGGGACAAGCGGTCCACCAGCACCGGATCCCAGACGTCCATGGTCCCGGCATAGCCCATGACCAGCAGCAGCGGTTGCCCGGCCCCGAGTTCCCTATAGGCGATCCTCGCGCCGTCGACCTCCACCCGCCGCACCGGAACGGTGCGCAGCATGTCGGGAGCAGGAACGGTACGCACGCACCCGCCGAGTAACACCAGCGCCAACAACAATCGGAAAAACAGCGGCCTGACCATAGAAGCCCTCCCCGAACGAAAAAGGCCGCCCGAAACAGGCGGCCTTATGTGTCTTCAATCCGTCATGAAACCCCGTTAGCAGATTCTCGGCAACTGCTCGCCTTCGAGCATGTTCAGCAGCCGCTTGCCGCCGAGCCGGGTGATGAGTACCACCTTTCCGGGGTTGGCGTCGGTCACGGTGCCGATACGGCAGGCGTCCCGGCCCAGCTCGTCGCCGCGCATGATCTCCAGGGCCTTTTCCGCATGGGCCTCGGGCAGGATGCACAGGAACTTGCCCTCGTTGGCCAGGTACAGGGGATCGAGGCCCAGGAACGAACAGCCGCCGCTCACCTCGGGCCGCACAGGAATGGCGCCCTCCTCCAGCTCGCAACAGACATTGGAGGAACCCGCGATCTCGTTCATGGTGGTGGCCAGGCCGCCCCGGGTGGGGTCGCGCAGCACGTGGACCTCGGGCAGCTCCCGCACCAACTTGACCAGCAGGTGGTTGAGCCCGGCCGAATCCGACTGCACGCCCGCCTCGAACTCCAGGCCCTCGCGGGTGCCCAGAATGGTCAGCCCGTGGTCGCCCATGGTGCCGCTGATCAGGATGGCGTCGCCCGGTTTGGCGCTCTCGCCGCTAGGGGCCGGGTCCACGACGATCTCGCCGATGCCCGTGGTGTTGATGAAGATGCGGTCCACCGCGCCCTTGGGCACGACCTTGGTGTCGCCGGTGACGATATCCACTCCGGCCTTGCGGGCGGCCTCGCCCATGGAGACCACTATCTTTTCCAGGTCGGCCATGGGCAGGCCTTCCTCGATGATGTAGCCGCAGGTCATGTAGCGCGGAACGGCCCCCATCATGGCCACGTCATTGACCGTGCCGTGCACGGCCAGGGAGCCGATGTTGCCGCCGGGGAAGAAGATGGGATCCACGGTAAAGGAGTCCGTGCTCACGGCGATGCGCCCGCTGACCAGGAGCTCGGCGGCGTCGTTGAGCCGGTTCAGTTCGCTGTTGCTGAAGTTTTCCAGGAAAAGCCTGGAGATGAGGCGCTGGGAGGCCCTCCCCCCGCTGCCGTAGTCGAGAAGAACTTTATCGCTCATGGCTAGTCAACCTTGTATTTGTAGTAGGCGGCGCAGCTGCCCTCGGTGGAAACCATGCACGGCCCCACCGGGTTGGCCGGGGTGCAGGCCTTTTTGAACAGGGGACATTGGTCAGGGCTGAGAATGCCCTTGAGAACCTGGCCACATTTGCAGCCCGGCAAAGGCGGCACTTCGGTGATCTCGATGCCGAACACTCGCTTGGCGTCCATGTCGGCCCATTCCTCGCGGATGTCCAGGCCGCTGCCCGGGATCAGGCCGATGCCGCGCCACAGGGCGTCCGCGGGCTCGAACACGTCATAAAGCACCTGGCGGGCCTTGGCGTTGCCCTTGTCGGCCACCGCGCGGGTGTAGTTGTTGGTCACGTGGGCCTCGCCCCGGTTCCGCCATTGGACCATGTCCAGCAGGGACTGGAGAATGTCCACGGGCTCGAACCCGGTGATGATGGCGCTGCGGCCGTAGTCCGTGGCAATGTACTTGTAGGGATCCAGGCCGATGACCGTGGACACGTGCCCCGGAAGAATGAAGCCGTCGATGCGCGTGGCCGTGTCGTCCATGAGCGCTGCCAGGGCGCTGGGCACGGTCTTGTGGAACGGCAGCACCAGGAAATTGGAAAGCCCCTGGTTGCGGGCCATGGTCATGGTGGCCGCAATGGTGGGGGCCGTGGTCTCGAACCCCACGCCCAGGAAAACCACCTTGCTGTCCGGATTTTCCCTGGCGATTTTCAGGGCGTCGAACGGGGAATAAATGACGCTGACCCGCGCGCCGTCCGCCTGGGCGGCCTTGAGGTTGCGCCCGCCGTGGCCGGGGACGCGCATGAGGTCCCCGAAGGTAGCCACGATCACGTCGTCGCGCTCGGCCAGGTCCAGGAAGGCGTTGACCTCGGATTCATGGGTCACGCAGACGGGACAGCCCGGGCCGCTCAGGTGCACGATGCCTTCGGGCAGCAGGGAACGCAGCCCGCTCTGGAAAATGGCCACGGTATGCGTACCGCAGACCTCCATGAAACGCAGTTCCCCTTCCAGTTCTTTTTCCAGCTTCCCGAGCAGGGCCTTGCACAGCTCGGGGTCACGAAATCTATCCAGAAGTTTCAAGCTCAACTCCCCACCTCTCACAGCTTAGGGTTCCGGACGCATTGCGGACATGCCCCGTTCTGGACCAGGCACAAAAAAGACAACCCTGCCGGACAGTTGTGCCGGGCAGGACAGGTTTGAAACGTCATTGGGGCCCGAAAGGGATTTGCAACAGCATGTCAGGGAGTAGTCATATACGGAAGCGGCCTCTGACGCAAATGGGAAAGCCAATAAAAAAGGGACGAAAGCCGAAGCTTTCGTCCCCATTGTTTCCACGTTTCTGCGAATTAGACGCAGCCGGTGGGCTTGGGCAGGCCGGCCATTTTGCAGGCTCCCTTGCCGGGTCCGGACGGGAACAGTTCGTAGATCTGCTTCAGCTTGAAGCCGGTGACCTTGGAAAGAATGCGGACCATCGGAGCGATGCCGTTCTTCTTGTAGTAGTCCTGCAGGAAGTCGATGACTTTCTGGTGGTCGTCGGTCAGGTCCTTGATGCCTTCGGATTCCTTCACGTAGTCGACCCACTCGGGAGCCCAGCTGTCAAACTGGAGCAGGAAACCGTCTTCATCAACTTCAAACTGTTTGCCCTGGAATTCTACAACTGCCATTGTAATGCCTCCTCAATTTAGCTACTAATGATTCCGGCACGTTGCGCCGGCAACTTCACATAGTACATCTATGAAGTTCGATTACACCGTTTAATTGGTGAACGGGAAAAATACAAGTAGAAAATAAATTTAAAACCATCCCTTGCCCGCAAACGCGCCGGACGGAATCGGCCCCGTCCCCGCTTTATTTTTACACCACGAGATGGTAATGAATCGGAATATGTCGCACACCGGCCCGCGTCCAAGGACCGGCAAACCGTTTCAACAGGTTCCGCATTGGAATGACCCAGCCCACGCTTGACCACGAGACCGTCAGGAAACCCTTCCTGCCCAAGGTTCCGGCGCCGCCCGGCGCCCGCATCGACCCGGCCTGGCATATCCCCGGCGACGAGGAATGCTTTTCCCTCTGGGACAAGTTCGAGATGTTCGAGAACGTGCGCCGGCACAGCATGACCGTGGCCGAGGTGGCCACCTGCGTCGCCCAGCGCGGCCTGGAGCACGGGTACGACGTCAACGTGAGGCTGATTCGCGCCTCGGCCCTGCTCCACGATCTGGCCAAGACCTATTCCATCAAGTTCGGCGGCAACCACAGCCAGCTGGGCGGGGCCTGGGTCCAGGACCTGACCGGTAACCCGGTGCTGGCCTCCGGCGTCACCCATCACGTCTACTGGCCCTTCGACATCGACCTGAACAAGTACTTTCACCAGTTGGCGGTGCTCTACGCGGACAAGCGCGTGCAGCACGACATAGTGGTGGGCGTGGAGCCGAGGTTCGACGACCTCATCAAGCGCTACGGCACCACCGACCTCATCGCCAGCCGGATCCGGATAACCAAAACACAGGCCATCGAGGTGGAACGCACCTTCGACGAGGCCCTCGGGATCACACTCAATGAATGTTCTTTTGATAGCGGGCGGATGGAGTAGCGAACGTGAAGTCTCCCTGAACGGTGCGGCCATCATCCGCGCCGCCCTGGAACGTCTCGGCCACTCTGTCCGCATGTTCGACCCTGCCCCGGAATTCGATTCCCTGATCGCCGAAGCCAAGAAGGCGGACTTCGCCTTCATCAACATGCACGGCTCCCCCGGCGAGGACGGCCTGGTGCAGGCCATGCTGGAATGCGCGGGCTGCCCCTACCAGGGCCCGGGCCCGGCCCCGTCCTTCCTGGCCCTGAACAAGGCGGCCAGCAAGCAGGTCTTCCGCGAGCGCGGCATCCCCACGCCCGACTGGAGGCTGCTGACCAGCCGTCCCGAGTCCGGCTTCGACCTGGGCCTGGACCTGCCGGTCTTCGCCAAGCCCAATACGGGCGGTTCCAGCGTACACATGGGCATCTGCCGGGACCAAGCCTCCCTGGAGCGGCAGCTGAACATCATCTTCGACGGCTGCGACCTGGCCCTGGTGGAGAGTCTGGTGCCGGGCACGGAGCTCACCTGCGGCATGCTGGGCGGCAAGGCCCTGCCCCTGATCATGATCCGCCCCAAGGGCAGCGCGGAATTCTTCGACTACGAGAACAAGTACGCGGCCGACGGCGCCGAGGAGATCTGTCCGGCGCCGGTGGACGACGCCGTGCGCGACCTGATCCACAAGTACACGCTCGAGGCCAACGAGGCCCTGGGCCTCACCGGCTACAGCCGGGCCGACTTCATGCTGGACGAAAACGGCACGCCCTGGCTGCTGGAGGTCAACACCCTGCCGGGCATGACCGCCACCAGCCTGCTGCCCCAGGCCGCGGCCGAATCCGGCCTGCCCTTTGACGAGCTCATCGCCGAGCTCATCCGTCTGGGCATGGAGCAACGCGGCTAGTCATGGGCGCTTTCCTGAACACGGCCTTCAAGGTCTATGATCTTGCCTGGCGCGCTGCGGCTCCCCTGCTGGAGAACAACAAGCGCCTCAGGCAGGGGCTGGAGCAGCGCACCCTGGAAGGCGGCCTACCCGCCCGGGCGGACCTCTGGATACAGGGCGCCAGCGGCGGGGAATGCTACCTGACCTGGGAGGTGCTCCGACACCTGGAAAACCCGTTCCCGGACCGCCCCTGCAACGTGCTGGCCACCACCAACACCAAGCAGGGCATGGAAATCCTGGAGCGGGCCGCCGAGGACATCAACTCGTCCAGGCGCGGCATCACCCTGCAGGCGCACTATTTCCCGTTCGACGCCCCCCGGATCATGCGCAAGGCCCTGGCCCACGTGGCCCCCAGGGCGGCGCTCATCCTGGAAACCGAGATCTGGCCGGGCTTTTTACGCGCCTGCAAGGAACAGGGAACCAGGATCGTGCTGGCCAACGGCCGCATGAATCCCCGCAGCCTGGCCGGATACCTGGCCGCCAAGGGGTTGTTCCGCGAACTGGCCCCGGACCTGGTGCTGGCCCTTTCCGAAAGGGACGCCCTGCGCTTCGGTACCCTGTTCGGCCATGACCGCGTCCAAACCATGCCCAACATCAAGTTCGACCGCATGAACTCCTCGTCGGCCTTGGCCCGCAAGGACAATCCCCTGAAGGACATGCTTGCGCCCGGAACCGACTTCGTGGTCCTGGGCTCGGTGCGCAGGGAGGAGGAGCGCGAGGTCCAGCAACTGGTCGCGGACCTGCACCGCACATCCCCCAAGACGGTCATAGGCCTGTTCCCCCGGCACATGGAACGCATCGAGCGCTGGAAGGAGCTGCTGGACCTGGCGGGCCTGCCCTGGGTCCTGCGCAGCGAGCAGAACGACGCGGTAAAGCCGGGCACCACCGTGCTCTGGGACGCCTTCGGGGAAATGATTCCGGCCTATGCCCTTGCCAGCACCGCCTTCGTGGGCGGCAGCCTTGCCCCCCTGGGCGGCCAGAACTTCCTGGAGCCGCTCACCTGCGGCGTTGTTCCGGTGGTGGGTCCGAGCTGGCACAACTTTTCCTGGGTGGGCGGGGAGATCTTCGATTCCGGCCTGGCCCTCATGGGCAACGGACGCGAGGAAGTGCTCGCCCTGCTCCTGGGCCAGCTGGCGGAGCCCCCGGCGCGCAAGGCCGTCCTCTCCAAGGTCCGCGCCTATATCAAGCAGCGGCGGGGCGGCGCGAAAACCGTCTGCAAACATATTGCCCATTTGCTCATAAACGATTAAAGAGCCAGCACGGTACAAAAATGATCACCATTCCCGACTGCCACGGCATCATCCCCGCGAGGTACGAATCCTCGCGTTTTCCGGGCAAGCCTCTGGCCGAAATCCTGGGCAAGCCCATGTTCTGGCACGTGTACAACCGCGCCAGGCAATGCCCGTTCATGAAAAGCGTTACCCTGGCCACCGACGACGACCGCATCTACAAGGCCGCCCTGGACATGGGCGTCCCCGTGGTCATGACCTCCACCACCCACGCCAGCGGCACGGACCGCGTGTTGGAAGCCGCGCGCATCATCGGCGTGGACCCCGAGGAGGTGGTGGTCAACATCCAGGGCGACGAACCGGCCCTGGACCCGGCCATGCTCGAAGAGCTGCTGGAGCCCTTCACCCGCTGCCAGGCCATGGTCACCACTCTGGTGAGCCAGATCAGCCCGGAAGAGGCCCAGTCCCCGGACCGGGTCAAGGCAGTGGTCACCCACGACGGCCGTGCCCTCTATTTCTCCAGGGCCATGGTCCCGTTCGACCGGGAAAACGCCATGCATTCCTATCACCTGCATGTGGGGCTCTACGCCTTCCGCATGGAGGCGCTCATCCGCTTCGGCGAGCTGGACCCCAGCCCGCTGGAACAGCGCGAGAAACTTGAACAGTTGAGGTTCCTCGAAGACGGCCACACCATCTACGTGACCGAGACCAGACACACCTGCCACGGTGTGGACCGCCCCGAGGATTTGGAAAAAGTCATCAGCATTTTGGAGCAGGAGCAATGAAAGCTATTCTGGCCCTTGAAGACGGAACCATCTTTGAGGGCGTCTCATTCACCGGTGAGGGCGAGGCCTGCGGCGAAGTGATCTTCAACACCGGCATGACCGGTTACCAGGAGATCCTGACCGACCCCTCCTACACCGGGCAGATGGTCTGCATGACCTACCCGCTCATCGGCAACTACGGCGTGAACCACGAGGACGTCGAGTCCGAAAAGGTCCAGGCCGCCGCCATGATCGTCAAGGAATGTTGCAAGAAGCCCAGCAACTGGCGCTCGGTCATGTCCCTGCCCGAGTACCTGACCGAAGCGGGCGTCATGGGCATCGAGGGGATCGACACCCGCGCCCTGACCCGCCATCTGCGCATCAACGGCGCCATGCGCGGCTTCATCGCCTGCGGCGACGTCTCTCCCGAGGAACTGGTGGCCAAAGCCCGGGCCATCCCGTCCATGGAGGGCCTGAACCTGGCCGACCGCGTGTCCTCGGAAAAGGCCTATGCCTGGATCGACAACAAGCCCCAATATTTCAATTCCCTGAAAGACGTGGTCTGGTCCGGCAAAGGTCCCAAGGTCGTGGTTTACGACTTCGGCGTGAAATGGAACATCCTGCGCTGGCTGGCCGAACAGGACTTCGACATCGTGGCCGTGCCGTCCCGCACCAAGCCCGAGGACGTGCGCGCACTGGCCCCGGACGCCATCTTCCTTTCCAACGGCCCGGGCGACCCGGCCGCCGTGGAAACGGGCGTGGCCGCCGCAAGGGACCTGACCGAGGACTACCCGGTGGCGGGCATCTGCCTGGGCCACCAGATCCTGGGCCTGGCAATGGGCGGCACCACCTACAAGCTCAAGTTCGGGCACCACGGCTGCAACCACCCGGTCATGGACCTGACCACCGAGAAGATCGAGATATCCTCCCAGAACCACGGATTCTGCGTGGATATAAATGGCTTGAACTTCTTGGAAGCTACGCATATTAACTTAAATGATAGGACTCTCGAGGGATTTGCGCACAAGGATAAACCCATTCTGGCCATCCAGTACCATCCCGAGGCAGCTCCGGGTCCGCACGACAGCAAGTACTTCTTCAGCCGCTTCCGGGAAATGGTCCGGAGCGAGTGCGGAAAGTAGCAAAGGAACTCCCCCAGCGAAGAGGCGTCTATGTCCAATGAACTGATTCAGGCACGAAAGAAACTCACCAGCGTGGGCAGCTTGCTGAAAAAAGGCAAGTACATGCCTGCGGCCCAGGCCGCGCACGACGGCACCCTGGCCATGCTCCGGCAGACCCTCATGAAGGCCGAACGCTCGGAATTCGAGGACATGCTCCGGAAGGTGGCCTACAACCTGAATTCCGACAAGAAGCTGCGTCAGGTCTACCCGCTGGTCATCAGCTATGATCCAGGCAAGGAAAAGGAATTCCTCGAGGCCATGAAGGAACTGCTGCGCCTGCTGCAGGAGAAGATGAACGAAGACGCCCAGGTGGATATCGCAGCCATCGAGGCCCGCAGGACGGATAGCCTGCTGAAGGGCCAGGAATTCCTGGACCAGGGCGAGTTCGACAAGGCAAAGGGCATCTTCGACAAGCTCATCTCCGAATTCGGCGGCGACGTGGACCTCAAGGCCGACATCGCGGACCGCTACCTCAATGCGGAGCGCTATCAGGACGCCTTCAACCTGCTGGACGACGCCCTACGCGACGACCCCAACGCCCTGTTCCTGTACAACCGCATCGGCATTGTCCTGCGCAAGATGAAGGACTTCGAGACGGCGGAAAAGTACTATCTCAAGGCCCTGACCATCACGGACAGCGACGAATACCTGCTCTTCAACATGGGCAGACTCTACTACGATTGGAAAAAGTGGCCCAAGATGGCCAAGGCCGCGGAACACGCCCTGGACATCAACCCTAAATTCAAGGAAGCGGCCAAGATGCTGGCCTTCGCCTCCAAGAAAATGGGCTGACCCGGCCGCCGGCAATCGCGCACTGTGTTGCAACCAAAAAGCTCAAGCCATCGGGTTTGGGCTTTTTTTTTTGCGCCGTGCGCCCGCTGGCTTTGACGATGTTCCCATATCCCATTCTTTCGGATAGGTTGGGACCATGAACCACATCCACTGCGACGTTCTCGTGCTCGGGGCGGGCCTGGCCGGGCTTCGGGCGGCATGGGCGGCCAAGGAACAAGGCCCGGCGCTTTCCGTACTGGTGGCCACCGGTCCGTCCGGGCCTTCGGGGTCCTCCTTTGCCAACCGCAACAACGCCCTGGGCATGCAGGTGCTTGAATCCGACCAGGAATGCGCCGACTTTGCCGGGGAGGCCCTTGCCCTGGCCGCGCCCGGATTCGCGGAGAGGCGTCTTGTGGAAATACTGGCCAGGGAAAGCCGGGACCGCTTCAAGGAATTGCTGGAACTGGGCCTGCACTTCCGGCGCGAACCTTCCGGGGAATTGCGGCGTTTTACCGGCTGCGGCAGTCCGCACGCCCGGGCCGCAGTCTTTGACGGCCTCGAACACGCTTTCAATCAATTTCTCACAAAAACAAAGAGTTGCAATGTCGATTTTGCAATCGGCCTGACCATCTTCGGCCTGCTGACACAGGAGGGAAGTTGCTGCGGAGCCTGGGGGCTGGACGACAAGGGCAAGCCCACGGTGCTGCACGCCCCGGCCGTGATTATGGCCCTGGGCGGCCCGGCCCCCCTGTACCGGCACAGGGTGTGCGGACCGGGCAATCCCGGCCTTTCCCTGGGCATGCTTGCCGAGGCGGGGGCCCGCACCGCCAATGAAGGTTTTCTGCAATTCATGTGGTACGACAGCCAGGGGCGCTTCCACAATCCAGGCCCCCTGCTGGGCGGCAACACGGCCATCCTTCGCCAGGAAGGTGGACGCATGGTCCCGGACGCACGCGAGGATCTCGCCGCAGCCCGCGCGCCCCATTGCCCGGCCCTCTACGGGCATGAGGACGCCAGCCTGGACGAACTGCTGCTGGAGCATGTCAGGAACGACGGCTGGTGCCGCGTGCAGCATGGCCGGGAAACCCTGCACCTGGCGCTCATGGCCCATGCGGGCAATGGCGGGGCCGTCATCGACGAGCACGGCCGGACCTCGGTGCCCGGCCTGTATGCCGCGGGCGAATGCGCCACGGGCATGCACGGGGCCAACCGCATGGGCGGCGGCATGGTGCTGGCCATCCAGGTCTTCGGCAGGCGCGCCGGAATGGACGCCGCAATGCGGGCCTTGAAGTCAAAGGCCGGGAATCGGGACCATCAGCCCCCGGCCGAGGCCTTTGCCCTGCATGAGGATCAGTACCAGCTGGACATGGAATTCATCCGCGCTGGAATGCAGCGGCACGCCCTGTTCGGACCGCGCCCCGGACTGGAAACCTTCCGCAAGGAACTGGCGCAGATCATGGATTCCTGCGACGACCGCCGCACCCTGCTGGCCGCCCGCTCGGCCAAGACCATCTGCGACGCCTTGACCGGGTAATCCCTTTCAAAAATCTTCCACGCCATTCGTGATGGTCCGGCCTCCCCTTGCGCGGCATCGCCTGAACGGGTAATCACCTGTTCATGGAAAAAACAATCACCGTTCTTCTGGTGGACGCCTTCACCACCGTTCCCGGCAAGGGCAACCGCGCGGGCGTGGTCCTCGACGCCACAGGCCTTGATGACGGCCAGATGCAGGCCATCGCCACCCTGGTCAACGTTTCGGAAACCGCCTTCATGATCCCCACGCCCGATCGGGACGACCATGAACTCTGGGTCCGCTATTTCACCCCGGCCATGGAGGTGCCCACCTGCGGACACGCCACCATCGGCTCGCACTTTGCCCGCTCCACGGCCCTGGGCATGAACAACGGCCGGGTGGTGGCCAGGATCGGCGCGGGCATCCTGCCCGTGGACATCGGCATGGAAAACAACAGGCGCACAATCGTCATGACCCAGGGCGAAATCATCTTCACGCCCGAGTATGGCGAAACGCTCAGGGACGAGATACTGGAGGCATTGGGGCTGGACGCTTCGGACCTGATCGAGGGGCTGCCCGTGCAGGAGGTCTCCACCGGCCACTCCAAGGTCATGGTGCCCATCACCTCGGTCGAAAGGCTGGACAGCCTCAGGCCGGACATGGAACGCCTCCGGGAGATCAGCGGACGGATCGCCTGCAACGGCTATTTCGTTTTCGCCTTCAACGATGAGACGGACGAGTGCCTGACCTCGGGCCGCATGTTCGCGCCCGCCGCGGGCATTGACGAGGACCCGGTCACGGGAAACGGCAACGGTCCGTGCGGAGCCTATCTTTCCAGGTACGGCAGGATTCCGGACGCGCCGGTCTTTGCCTACAAGGGCCGCCAAGGCGTGACCATGGGCAGGGAAGGCGTCATCGAGGTCACGGTGCACCGCGAAAACGGCGCGCCCAAAACCATTCAGGTGGGGGGAACGGCCGTGGAGGCCGGATCCATGGAAGTGCTGCTTACTGAGGACGCCTCGGGGAAGCCATGCGCCCGTCCTGTTTCGTCTTGAGCTCGGCAATGACCTCGGCGGCCCCGCGCAGGTCGTCCACCACGTAATCGGCCGCGTCGCCGCACTTGGCCTCCTCCTTCGCGCCCTTGCCGGTGCGCACCAGGATGGAGACCGCTCCCGTATTCTTCCCCAGAAGCACGTCCGCGCATTTGTCGCCGATCATGAAGGCCTCGAACGGATCGAAACGCAGTTCCTCGGAAGCCTGGATCATCATGCCCGGCTCGGGCTTGCGGCAGCGGCAGTTTTCTTCCGGCGCGTGCGGGCAATGGTAGACCGCATCGATCACGACGCCCTGTTCGGCCAGCATTTTCACCAGCCGGTCGTTGCAGGCGTGCATGTCGTCCTCGGAAAAATAACCGCGCCCCACTCCACTCTGGTTGGTGAGCAGTGCCAGGCCGAATCCCAGCTCCCGCATGCGGCGCAGGCCCTCGACCGCACCGGGCAGCAGCTCCACCCCGTCCGGATCGTGCAGGTAATGCTTGTCCACGATCACCGTGCCGTCGCGGTCCAGCAGAACGAAACGTTTGCCCATCACGCCCGCTCCCCGCAACCCAGGATCATCTTTCGGACCATGTCCAGGGCGGACAGGAAGCTCCTGGTGGAGGCCTTGCCCGTGCCCACCACGTCGTAGCCCGTGCCGTGGTCCGGCGAGGTGCGCGGATACGGCAGGCCCAGGGTCACGTTGACGGCCTCGCCGAAGTGCAGCAGCTTGAGCGGGGCCAGCCCCTGGTCGTGATACATGGCCAACACGGCCGGATACTGCCCCTTGGCCGCGAAATGGAACACCGTATCCGCCGGGAACGGCCCTTCCACGTTGAGTCCTTCTTCCTGCGCCGCCCGTATGGCCGGGATAACGGTCTTTTCCTCTTCCTGGCCGATCCTGCCGGATTCCCCGGCGTGGGGGTTGAGCCCGCACACGGCAATGGGCCCGTGCAGGCAGAGGCTTTTCAGGAACCGGCTGGTCAGCCGCAAACAGCGCAGGATGCGCTCGCGGGAAACCAGGGAAGGGACCTCGGCCAGGGGCGGATGGGTCGTCACAAGGCTGACGCGCAGCAGGGGTCCGCCCGCGCCGTCCAGATCGTGGCCGCACAGGTGCATGCACACCCCGTCCGCGCCCACGCCGAAATGCTCGGCCAGAAATTCCGTATGCCCCGGGAAATCATACCCGGCCTTCTGGAGCATGGCCTTGTTCAGAGGGCAGGTGAGCAGCCCTTGGGCCAGCCCGGCCTTGAGCACTTCCACGGCCTTTTTCAGGGCCGCGCCAGAGGCCAGCCCGCCCTCCATGGACGGCGCGCCCACGGGGTAGCCGATGCGCGAAAGCTCGGGCGGCTGGTAGAGATAGATGCCCGGACCAGCGTCCGCGATGTCCTCGGGTTCCTCCAGCACGGTCCAGTAAGGTTCCTCGCCCGGCTCCAGGATGCGCTCCAGGGCCACGCGCGGGCCGATGACCAGATATTTCCATTCCCCGTCCAGCGCGCCGGGCAGGCTGCGCTTGATGAGTTCCGGGCCAAGCCCGCCTGGATCGCCCACGGTGATGCACAATGTATGCTGGCTCATTATTCCTGCTCGCCTGATGCTTTCAGATGTTTTCTGTAGTCTTCCAATATCCGGCCGTGGTCAAAGGCCAGGGGAGGCAGATCGTCCAGGGCGAAGACGCGCGCCTTGCCGGCGTCGTCCCCGGCCCTGAGCCGTGAAATATCCCTTGCCTCGGCCAGATAGACCACGCTCATGGTATGGAAGCGCGGATCCCTGGCCGGGTCGGAGTAGACCCCCAGCAGCCCGGTCAGGACCACGTCCAGGTTGGTTTCCTCTTTCATCTCGCGCACCGCGGCCTGCTCGCAGGACTCGCCGTAATCCACGAAACCGCCGGGAAGCGCCCAGCCGTGCGGCGGATTGCTGCGCTCGATGAGCACCACGCCCGGCCCCTTGCCGTCCGCGTCCGCCACCTGGATCACGGCGTCCACCGTGGGAAACGGATTGCGGTAGGTTTCCACCGGAGTGTTGCATTTCGGGCAGTTGCGTGTGTTGTTCATGCGCTTCTTCTCCTAGGCCGGAACTTTTGCCCAAGCGGTTCGGCTTGTCAAATCCCAATACCCGGCAATCAAAATTTTTGCACCGCCCCGTTGGTGCACAGCCTCCCCTCTTGAAACGCCCACGGACCGTTTCAGCGCGAACCCCGATTTTCCACAAACCGGTCTGCGCCCGCAATGCGCCAAAAACGAAAAAAGCTTCCAGGGCCATTCCCTGAAAGCTCCTTTCGGCTAATCGTGCAAAAAAAGGAAGAAGGATATTTTCACAGTAGCAACCGCCATGCCAAACTTCCCCCTACAAGCACTCATTATATTTTAGTCTAAAATTAAAGCATGTTATAAAGAGGCAGAAGAAAAAAATCACCACAAATGGCGCGGCCTTCGGGTTAAATTATTTGTACCGGACCCGAAAAAACAGAGAAACCGCCTTACCCGGCAGTTCAATTTTTTTCACCCTCGGCGTGAACCATGGGCAGGGAAACATGGAATGCCGCGCCCTGTCCCGGTTCGGACTTGACCCAGACCCTGCCCCTGTGCGCCTCCACAATGTTCCTGACGATCATGAGTCCGAGCCCCACGCTGGACTCGTTGCCCGTGGGCATGGCCGAGGTGCGCGCAAAGCTGCGAAAGATCTTCTTCTGGTCCTTCGCGGCAATGCCCGGCCCCTGGTCGCGCACCACCACATGCACGTCCTGTCCGTCCCGCCGCATGCTCACGACGGGTTCCGACCCCAGGGGCGAATACTTGACCGCGTTGGAAAGCAGGTTGTCCACCATCTGGGCGATCCGGGCAGCATCGCCGCTCACGGGCGGCACCTTCTCGAATTCCGCCTTGATGACGATGTTCTTGCCTGCGGCGACCATGTTCTGGATACGGACCCGCTCCAGGATGAGCTGGCCCAGGTCAAAGCTGCGGATGCGCAGGTCGAGCTTGCCGGAATGGATCACCGAAATGTCGAGCAGGTCGTTGACCATGCCCAGCATGTTGTTGGCGGCCGTGCCCACGATGTCGAGCAGTTCGCGCTGATCGTCGGTGAGGTTGCCGCCGTCGTCCAGCACCAGGTTCACGAATCCGCTGATGCCGTTGATGGGCGTGCGCAGGTCGTGGGCCACGATGCCCAGGAACTTGGTGCGCTCCTGGTCGTGCTTCCGCAGCGCCCGGACCAATTCCAGGATCTCCACGTTCTGGAGCACGCGGCAGTTGAATTCCTCTTGCATGAACGGCTTGTGCAGGAAGTCGTTGGCGCCGGACTTGACGAACCAGGCGGAAAGCGGGGAATTGTCCCGGGCCGAGACCCCGATGATGGCCAGGTCCACCGGCCCGCTCTTGCGGCGCAGGGCGCGGGTCACTTCCAGGCCGTTCATGCCGGGCATCTCATAATCGACAATGACCATGGAGACGTCGGGTTCCTGCCCGTAGAGCTCCAGGGCCCGCTCGCCGTTCGGGGCCTCCACCACCTGGAACATCTGCAATTCGAGCTGGTGGCGGAGAAAATTCCTGAACGAGGTGGAATCGTCCACCACCATGACCTTGATCGCCTGGTTGCGGCGCAGGCGATGCACCTGGTTCACCAGGGTGGGGACCCCCAGGTTGTCCTTGACCACATAGTCGATGATGTTTCGGGAAAGAATCTTCCTGCGGACGTACTCGTCCAGATTGGAAGTGAAGACGATGCTGGGAACCCCGAGCTTGCAGGCGTAATCCACGACCTCGCCGTCGGCGGCGTCCGGCAGGGTGATGTCCAGGATGGCCACGAACACCTCGCTCGCGCGGGCGTCCATGTATTGCCGGGCCTCGGCAAAGGTGGAGGCAGTCTCCGCCCGGAATTCCTCGCTGGCCGTGAGCTGGCGCGCAAGTTCCTGCTGGACGGTCTTGCTGTCCTCCACGATGAGGATGACGGGACGTTCGGCTTCTTCCTGATGGGCCATAAGCCTTACCTCGCTTTCAAGGCGGTCAGGCCGGAACAAACCCCTTCTGGCACAGCTGTTCCACGCCCACCGCTCCCAGGCGGACAATCTCCAGATGCCGGTCTCCAAGCACCCGGACCACGGTGGACGGTTCGCCGCCCAGGGGCCGTGGCTCTTCCAAATATGCGGCGTCCACCCCGGCCAGCAGTGCCGGATCCAGCCGGTCCGGATCGGCGGTTGCCGGCAGGCCGCTCCTGTTGGCGCTGGTGGCGACCAGCGGGGCCTCGGCCCGGCGGCTCAGCTCCGCGGCGACCGGATGCGGGCTCAAACGCACCGAAGTGTAGCCCTCGTCGTCCGAAACCAGCGGCGAAAGTCCTTTGCGGGCCTTGACCAGAATGGACAGGGGGCCGGGCCAGAACGCCCCGGCCAGTTCCCGCACCATGTCGGGGACATCGCCGGTGACCGCCTCAAGGCCCTGCAGGCTGCCGATGATCAGCGGCAGGGGCTTGCCCATGTCCCGGGCCTTTGTTGCCGCAACGCGCACGCAGGCCGCATGGTCGGTGGCCATGCAGCCGATGGCGTAGAGGGTCTCCGTGGGATAGACCACGACGCCTCCGCCCCGCAACGCTTCAAGCACCTTATCCACGTCCATTCTTCCTCAAATGCATGCCACAGGACATGCCGCAGTGAAATTATTTATTCGCCACACAGGGACGGCGGGAGAAAACACATCAGCGCTCGTACCATTCCCGGCGCAGCCTCTCCAGTTCTTCTTCGGAAAAGCTCGGCTGATCGTACATTCCGGCGGCATGGCGCTGCACAAAGGCCTGGTAGAGGATAATGGCGGCCGCCACGGAAACATTGAAACTCTGCACCATGCCCTGCATGGGGATATAAAGCTCGTCCTCCACCATCTCGACGATCTCGGGGGCGGTGCCGCTATGCTCGTTGCTCAAGACCACGGCCGTGGGCCGCGTGAAGTCGAAATCCATGACCGGACGGGCCTTTTCGGAGAACCCGGTGCGCAGCACCTGATAGCCCTGATCCAGAAGTCCCTGAACCATGGCCTTTCCGTCCTGATGCCGTTCACGCTCGATCCATTTCTTGCCGGATGCGGAACTCTTCTTGGCCAGCTCGGGCCAGGGGGAATGGGTGTAATAGAGGTGCACCTTGGGAATCCCGAAGGCGTCGCAACTGCGCAGCACGGCGGATACGTTGTGCGGATCCCAGATGTTGTCCATGACCAGGGTCAGGTCCTTCTGCCGGCGGGCCAGCACCTGGTCGATGCGTTGCTTTCTGCGTTCTGTGATGGCTTTTGGCATGTGTGGGGTCGTATCGGCTCGAAGCTCAAAATGCAAGGGCAACGTTATTATTTCCCGACTCGTGTTGACTTTTTTTCAAAGTATATAAGAGAGTAGAATCAGTTTCTGTAATAGACTGCAAACAGAACACTGGAGAAAGTATGCGGGCCCTGATTGTAGAAGACGAATTCCTGAGCCGGAAAGTTCTGCGCTCCTTTCTCATGAGTCTTTTCGACATCGACATCGTGGTGAACGGAAAGGAGGCGGTGGACGCCTTCAGGCTGGCGCACAAGGAAAACAACCCCTATGCGCTCATCCTCATGGACATCATGATGCCCGAGGTGGACGGCATAGAGGCGCTGGAACAAATCCGTTCGCTGGAACGCGAACAGAAACTCTCTCCCAGGGTCAAGGTGATCATGACCTCGGCCCTGGATGATCCCAAGACGGTCATCAAGTCCTTTCACGAAGGCGAGGCCTCGGGCTACATCGTCAAACCCGTGGACAAGGACAAGCTGTTCGCCGAACTGGAAAAGCTCAAACTGATCAAGAAGTGACAGGAAGTCGGCCCATGAGTGAAGACGATGCCTTGGTTGACGAGTTCTTCTCGGAAGTCAACGACAAGTACTACCCCCAGGTGATGGAGGGGATCGAACTGCTGGAGGGCGGAGACATCGCCGAAGGCATCGAGATACTTTCGCGCCCCCTGCACACCATCAAGGGCGTCACCGGCTTCATGGCGGGATTCGAATACGCCTCGGGCTTCACCCACAAGGTGGAGGACTTCCTGAAAAAGGTTCAGGCGGGCAGCGTGGACCGGAGCTCGGACAACATCACCCTGCTCTCCCGCGCGGTGAACATGATCTTCCAGGTGATCGAACAGCTCAAGGAGGACGGCGTTCCCGACGAGACCGAGCCCAACGAGGTGCTGGACAAGATCGCCGACGCCTCCAGCGGGGACGGCGGCGAGGAAAGCCTGGCCTTCGACGGGGTGGACACCGAGGAAAAGAACGGCGTGCTCGTGCTCCGGGTCAAGGACGCCCGCGTGCACCTGGCGGCCCAGCGGGAGCTGCTGGTCAGCGCCCTGCTCAAGGCCGAGCCGGGCGGCAAGGTCCTGGTGGACCTGAGCACCGTCCTGACCTTCAACTCCGCGGCCTGGGATACGCTGATCTCCTATTCCGAGGCCTTTGAAATCTCGGCCGTGGGTCTGGGCCCGGCCTGCAAGGAGGTCTTTTTCTCCTGGGGATTCGACAGCAACATCACCCTGTTCCCGGATGAGGACACCTATTTCAAAAGCGTGAGCAACTAGCCCGGAGACAACAGTCTTATGCGCGACAACATTCTCGAATGCATAGAAGAACTCGAAAAAGAGGTGCTGGATCTCGAAGCGGGCAAGGGCAGCGGCGTCGACGCGATCATGAACGCCCTGGGCCTTTCGCGCATGAAGGTCCAGTCCGCGCAGGTCATCGCCATCCTGGACATGCTCACGGACGGTATCACGCCCATCACCCCGGACATTGTCACGGCCATGCTGGGCGTTGCCGAAGCCGAGAAGAAATTTCTCTACTCCCTGGCGGGCATCCTGGATGAGGGCCCGGCCATTCTGAAGGCCTCCGAGGTGGAGGCCGAGGCCAAGGACATGGAGGCCGCCGAGGAGGCCATTGCCGCGGCAATGGGCGGCGGGGCCGCCACCTCGGAAGGGGCGGACTCCCCCGCCAGCCCGGCTCCCGAAGCGGAGCAGGAAAAGGCCAAGCCCGCCAAGCAGGAGGCTCCGGACAAACCCATGGCCGCTCAGGCCATCTCCTCCATCCGCGTTCCCACAGACCGGCTGGACCGGGTCATCGAACTGGTAGGCAAGCTCATGGTCACCTACGCGGTCATCGCCCAGAGCGGCATGCGCGTGGACAGCAAGATCACCTCCAGCCTTCGCGAGTTGGACAACGTCATCGGCAGGCTGCAACAGGAAGTGGACGCCATCCGCCTGGTGCCGCTCAAGCAGATCTTCATGCCCATGCACCGCCTGGTGAAGAGCCTGAGCCAGAAGATCGGCAAGAAGCTCGATTTCAACATCTCCGGAGAGGAGCTGGCCCTGGACAAGACCATTGTGGAATCCCTGAACGAGCCCCTGGTGCACCTGCTGCGCAACGCCGTGGACCACGGCATGGAAATGCCGGACGAACGAACCGCAACGGGCAAGAAGGAAGTGGGCGACGTTCGCCTGAACGCGTGGAGAAAGGGCGAGCACGCCTTCATCGAGGTCAGCGACGACGGCCGGGGACTCAACCCGGAAAAGATTCTCAACAAGGCCCTGGAAAAGGGCCTTGCCGACCCGGAAACCGAATACACCGAGGACGAAATCCTCCAGTTCGTGCTCATGTCCGGGTTCAGCACTGCGGAAAAGATCACCGACGTCTCCGGCCGAGGCGTGGGCATGGACGCGGTGGTCAACGCCATCAAGGTGGGCCTGGACGGGGACATCGTCATCAAGAGCGAGCTCGGCAAGGGAGCCGCCTTCACCATCAGCATCCCCCTGGACCGCTCGGCCAACGAGGGCATTGTGGACGCCCTGGTCTGCAAGGTGGGCGGCGACGTGTTCATCATCCCCAGCCGGGACGTGGTGGAAATATACGTGCCCCAGCCCAACGAGGTGGTGGAGCTGCCGGACGGCCGCGAAACCGTGGACGTGCGCGGCCATGTGCATTCCCTGCTGCGGCTGGCGGACTTCCTGGGCCTGGAGGCCGAGGTGGACCGCGTGGACCGCGCCCAGAGCGTGGTGGTGCGCACCGGCGACTACCGGGCCGCCATCCTGGTGGACGAGGTCATCCGCCAGCAGCAGGTGGTCATCACCCGCTTCACCGTGCCCGTGGAACAGGTCTACGACCTGCCCATCCTGGGCTACGGCATGATGGGCGAATCCGACGCCCTGGTCATCGACGTGGAGGACCTGCTCCAGAAGGTGGACCAGAGCGGCGGCACCGGGAACGCTTGACAGAAAATCCCCCCCTGCATAGAAAAACCGAGATTCAGGTGTCCGCAAGGACTTGATAGGGAATCCCGTTGAAATCGGGAGCGGACCCGCCGCCGTGATACCCGCTGTATCGCCGCCAAGAGAGCCACTGGGAAACCGGGAAGGAGGCAGCGAAGGGGAAGCCGGAAGACCTGCCTGAATGTTGTCCGAGGACCTGCATGTCGGCAACGGGGCTACTTGTCCGCCATGCCATAGCGAAGGAAAATACGGGACGCCTTCCGCCAGGACCATTGGTGGAAGGTATTGTATTTTTCCCTCCCAACATCGCCCCTCCAACCCACGGAGGAAGCAATGCGTTTCATTGCAACCGTTTTCATTCTCCTGCTGCTGTTCACCACCACGGCCATGGCCGGGCACGGCGAGCCAAAAGGCCCTGCCCAAAAGGCCATTGTCCTGACCGCCTTCGGCACCTCCTATCCCGAGGCCCTGCAATCCATCCTGAACATCAAGACCAAGGTGGAAAAGGCCAACCCGCAGATTCCCGTGCGCCTGGCCTTCACCTCCAACATCATCCGCGCCATCTGGCAGGAACGCCAGGGCGACGCCGCCTGGCAGAAGGCCCACCCCGAAGTGCCCAGGGAAGTGCTCTACGTGAAGACGCCCCTGGCCACCATCGCCGACCTGCAGAACGACGGATACCGCGACATCACGGTGCAGTCCCTGCATGTCTTCGCCGGCGAGGAATTTCACGACACCCAGGTCATGGTTTCGAGCCTGCGCTCCATCCGGACCCTGAAAGCCAAATTCGCACCGTTCGAACGCCTTGCCCTGGGCCGCCCGGCCTTGGGCCTGCCCGGTGACGAACTCCCCTACACCGACGACATCGCCGCCGCCGTCAAGGCGCTGAAGGTCGACGTGGCCGAGGCCAGAAAGCAGGACGCCGCTCTGGTCTACATGGGACACGGCAACGACTTCTTCTCCACCGGCATCTACGCCGAGTTCCAGAAGGCCCTGCAGCAGGAATACGGCTGGCCCGTGTTCGTGGGCTGCGTGGAAGGCTACCCGGCCTTCGACGACATGGCCGCGGACCTCAAGACCGCCGGCAAGAAGAACGTGCTCATGAAGCCCTTCATGGTGGTTGCGGGCGACCACGCCAACAACGACATGGCCGGGGATGAGGACGATTCCTGGAAGGTCATGCTCACCAAGCAGGGCTATGCCGTGAAGACCCAGCTCCGCGGCCTCGGCTGCGTCGACGCCTGGGCCGACCTGTACGTGTCCCACCTCAGGGACGCCATGACCAGGACTGCGCAATAGATGTATAAAACCGCTCCCCACAGCCCCGCCCGGGCGGGATTCTGGATCCCCCTGCTGGCGGGTGCGCTCTTCTGCCTCACTGTGGCGGCCACTGGAATGGGTTTCATCCCCATCCCGGCCACGGACGTGCTCCAGGTCATGGCGCACAAGCTGTGGGGAGCGGATGTTTCCGGTCTGGACCCGCTGTTCGTCAGCGTGGTTTCCGAGGTGCGTCTGCCGCGCATCCTGACCTCGGCCTCCGTGGGCTTCGGGCTGGCGGTTTCCGGGGCCGTGTTCCAGGGCATCCTGCTCAATCCCCTGGCCGACCCGTTCACCCTGGGCGTCTCGTCCGGGGCCGCCTTCGGGGCATCCCTGGCCCTGCTGCTGGGCATGTCCTTTGCCTCGCCGCCCTCGGTGTGCCTGTTCGCCTTTGCCGGCGCCACGCTCACCCTGCTGGCGGTCATGGCCATCGCGGGCAGGGATGCGGGGCTCTCCCCCACCAGCCTGATCCTGTCCGGGGTCATTGTCTCGGCCATCCTGTCCGCGGGCATCAGCTTTCTCAAATACATGGCCGACGAACGCGTCTCGGTGATCATTTTCTGGCTCATGGGCAGCTTCGCCTCCAAGACCTGGGGCGACGTGCTGTTCACCGCCTGCATCGGGCTGGCCGGGTTCGCGGTCTGCCTGCATTTCGCCCGGGACCTCAACGTCATGTCCATGGGCGACCGCTCGGCGCGGTCCCTGGGCGTGCACACGGGCCGCGTGCGCCTTGTCCTGCTGGCGGCGGCCAGCCTGGTGAGCGCCGTGTGCGTTTCGGTCTCCGGCATCATCGGGTTCGTGGGCCTCATGGTCCCGCACCTGATGCGTTTCCTGACCGGACCGGACAACCGGCTGCTCATTCCGGCCTCGGGCCTGTGCGGGGCCATCCTGCTCCTGGCCGCAGACACCCTGACACGGGCGGTGCTGCCCCAGGAGGTGCCCATCGGCGTGCTCACCGCGCTCCTGGGCGGGCCGGTCTTCTGCGTCATCTTCCGGCGCAGGCACATGGGAGGCGGCCGTGGCTGACGCCTACCGACTCGCAAACGTGGCCTTCGGCTACGGAGAAACCCCGGTCATCAAGGACCTGGACCTCACCATTTCCCGGGGCGCGCTTACGGCCGTGGTGGGCCCCAACGGCAGCGGCAAATCCACCCTGCTGGACATCATGGCCGGATTTCGCAGGCCGCAGGCGGGCCGCGTGGAACTGCTGGGCAAGAGCCTGACGGACCTCGGCCAGCGGGAACTGGCGCGCCTCACGGCAATGGCCCCCCAGGAATTCGGATTCACCTTTCCGTTCACCGTGCGCGAGGCCGTACTCATGGGCCGCCACCCGCACATCCCCCGTTTTTCGACGCCATCGGAACAGGACAAGACCCATGTGGAAGCGGCCCTGGAGATCATGGACCTGGAGAAAATGGCCGGCCGCAGCGTGTCCGAGCTTTCGGGCGGGGAACGCCAGCGCACGGTCCTGGCCCGCACCCTGGCCCAGCAGGCCCCGGTCATGCTCCTGGACGAGCCCACATCCAGCATGGACATCCGCCATGCCCTGGCCACCATGCGCGAGCTCAAGCGCCTGGCCGGGGAAGAGGGACGCACGGTGATCACCGTGCTGCACGACCTGAACCTGGCCGCGTCCTTTGCCGACCACGTGGTGCTTCTGCGGGGCGGAGCCGTGCTGGCGCAGGGGCCCATGCGGGAAACCCTGACCCCGGAGAACGTGCGCGCCGTGTTCGGCGTGGACTGCGCCGTACGCTGGGACAACTTCGCCGGAAGCCTGTCCGTGACCTACCGCCTGGAGCCGTGATGCGCATTCCTGCAACACTCCTGTTCCTGCTGCTGGCCGCCCTTCCGGCCCGGGCCGCATCCGTCACCGACCATGCAGGGCGCACCCTCGACTTTGACCGGCCGTTTTCCCGCATCATCTCGCTTTATGCCGCCCATACCGAAAACCTGTTCGAACTGGGCCTGGACCGGGAAATCATCGGCGTGTCGCGGGGCGAGGACTATCCCGCGACGGCGCTGTCCAAGCCCGCATTCAACGCCCGGGACGGGGTGGAGCGCTTCCTGGCCGCCAAGCCGGACCTTGTGCTCATCCGGCCCATGCACTGGCGCGGCTACCCGGCCCTGTGGGAGGCGCTCGGCAGGGCGGGAATCGCCGTGGCCGTGCTCCAGCCCGGAAACGTGGACGAAATGTACGCCTACTGGAAGACGCTGGGGGCGCTCTCGGGCAGGGAAAAAGCCGCCACCGCCATGACCGAACGATTCCGTGCGGGCCTGGCCCAAGCGCGACAGGCCCTGGCGACCATCCCGAAAACAGGACGGCCCAAGGTCTTTTTCGAATCCATCCACCGCAAGCTGAGCACTTTTTCACCGGGCTCCATGGCCCTGTTCGTGCTCGGCAGCGCGGGCGGCGTCAATGCGGCCCCGGACGCCGAGCCCCGACACGGCACCAACGTGGCCGCCTACGGCAAGGAACGCATCCTGGCCAAGGCCGAGGACATCGATGTCTACGTGTCCCAGTCGGGAACCATGAACCAGGTCACGGTGCGGGACATCGTGGACGAGCCCGGCTTTTCGAGCATCAGGGCCGTGCGCGAGGGCAGAGTCTTTCTCATGGACGAGCGGCTGGTTTCGCGGCCCACCAGCCGCCTGCTCCATGGCATCCGCACCCTGCACGGGCTGCTCTACCCGCAAACGCCGTAATTGACCCCGACACCAAAACCATTCACATTCGCATCCCCTCGGGGAGAACAAGGAAATACAATGACACAGCCCGGAAAACTCTATGGCATCGGGGTCGGCCCCGGCGACCCGGACCTGCTGACCATCAAGGCCGCCAAGGTGCTCGGCCAGGTGGACGTGGTCTTTGCGGCCGCCTCCACCAAGAACGACTACTCGACGGCCCTGGGCATTGCCCGGCCCCACATGCGCGAGGATGTGGAGGTCCGCAAGCTCGGCTTTCCCATGACCAAGGACAAGACGGAGCTCCAGGCCGCCTGGGACAGGAACGCCGAGGAAGTGGCCGAGGTGCTGCGCAGCGGCAGACAGGCCGCCTTCCTGACCCTGGGCGATTCCCTGACCTACTCCACCTACGGCTACCTGCTGAACACGCTCAAGAGGCTGGACCCGACCCTGCCCTGCGAGGCCGTGCCGGGCATCACCTCCTACCAGGCGGCCGCCGCCCGGGTGGGCTTCATCCTGGCCGAATCCGAGGAAAGCCTGGTGGTTTCCTCGGGCGTGTGCAGCCCCGAACGCCTTGAGCAGCTCCTGGACGTGGCCGACAACGCCGTAATCATGAAGACATACAAGAATTTTACTGATATACGAGACTCATTGGAAAAACTGAGACTCTCGGAGAAAACCGTGCTCGTCTCCAGGCTGGGCATGGAGGGAGAAAGCATCCTGCACGATATCCGGGACGCCCCGGAAAAGCCCCACTACTTCAGCCTGGCCCTGGTACGAAAGAATCCGCATGACTAACGCCATCATCCTCGCCGCATACGGCTCCCGCCACGAACGGGCCGTGGCCGCCCTGGAACACATGAAACAACGGGTCCAGGCCGCATGGCCCGGCACGCCCGTGCGCCTGGCCTATACCTCCAAGAAGATCCGCGGCCACATGAACCGCGCCGGGGAGCAGGCCGACTCGGTCAAGGACGCCCTGGAAGCCCTGCTGGCTCAGGGAATCCGCCGGGTGGCCGTGCAGTCCCTGCACATCATCCCGGGTTCCGAATTCCACGACCTCCTGCCCCTGGCCAACAGGTACATGCTGCGCCAGGACGGGTTCGAACGCGTAGAAGTGGGCTTTCCCCTGCTGGCGGGCGAAGAGGACATCGAACAGGTCTGCGGGGCCATCCTTTCGGTGCTGCCCGAAAAGCGCACGCCCGCCGAGGCGGTGCTGCTCATGGGCCACGGCACCCTGCATCCGGGAAACGTCTATTACGAAAGCCTCAATGCCTGCATCCGCAAGAAGGACGAGAACGTGTTCGTGGGCGCACTGGAGGCCGAACCCGGCATCGAACGCATCCGCGACATCCTCGCCCGGCGCGGCGTGAACCGGGCCTACCTGCTTCCCTTCCTGTTCGGCGCGGGCTGGCACGCCTCCAAGGACATGGTGGGCAAAAAGCCCGGATCATGGAAAAGCGTGCTGGAATCCGGCGGGATCGAATGCGAGGCGGTGCTCAAGGGCGCGGGCGAATACGACGTGCTGGCCAACATCTGGCTGGATCACCTGAAGGACGCCATGATTCGGCTGGAGCGCAGATAGCCGTCCGTCAGCTAAAACCGGCGGCCGCTCAAAAGAATTCGGATTTCTCAGGGTAACAACGAAGACGAGATATTTTCGGCAGCCGCTAATACATGTAGTTGCGGCGGCGGCGAAGCGGAGCCCCGGAAACATAGCCCCGGGTGACGATCTTCTGGAGGGACTTGGACTGGCCCTGGGTCAGGTCCACGTAGCGGCACTTGGCATAGCCCTGGCCATAGCTGACCACCTGGACCCGCAGGTTGCTGGCAACGGGGATTTCCCCGCAGAAGACATAGATGCTGAACTGCATGCCGAGCCGCAAAGCGCCGCCCTTCACGTCCAGTCCGATGGATTCGGCCGAGATATCGCGCACGCCAAAGACCACGCTCTGGTTGGCCACCTTTGCGTAGAGTCCGAACTTTGTCGCCCGATATAACTGCTTATTCCCTGTTTCTGTTTGCATAACCCCACAACCCAACGGGTTTCTATCACCGAAACAATATTTTTCCAATACTATTTTACGCGTTGATGCGTTTACACCCCAACCTCCTTGGGTTATTGTCAATTTACACTCTTTCAGGAGAATATCAATGACCCAGGTCAGCATTCACATCCATGACGGAACGCAACTGAACGTCCCGCCCATGCCCGAGTTGTCCCTGGGCCAGCTGATCTTTCTGCAGGGCCTCTGGCAGGACGTGCCGCTCTGCTCTGGGCTGGGCAAATGCGGCCTGTGCCGGATCCTGTTCCTTTCCGCACCGCCCGAACCAAGGAAAGAAGAGCTCAAGAAACTTTCCGACGACGAGATCGCAAAGGGCTGGCGGCTGGCCTGCCTGCACCCGGCCACGGCCTGCACCATCGGCCTGCCCGAACCGCTGCGCACGCAACGCAGCGCCCACGTGCAAAAGGCCCGGGGGGGCGACTACACCCTGGCCGTGGACCTGGGCACCACCTCCATCCACTGGTCCGTGCTTGTCGGCGACGAAGTCGTTGTCTCGGGCAACCGGCTCAACCCGCAGGTGGGCCTGGGCAGCGAAATCATGACCCGACTCTCCTTTGCGGCCACGAGGGAAGGCGCACGAATTCTCCGAAAACTCGTCCTCGACGCGATAGACATGCTCATCGCCGGAATGGACATCAACATCCAGGGCAAATGCGTGGGACTGGCCGTTTCCGGCAACCCGGCCATGACCTACCTGCTGCTGGGCCTGGAAACGGACGGCCTGGCCTCGGCGCCCTATGCGCTGAGCTACGCGGGCGGCGACCTCCGCACGCTGGCGGACAACATGCCGCAGGCCTACATTCCGCCCCTGCTGGCCCCGTTCGTGGGCGCAGACCTGAGCGCCGGGCTCGCGGCCCTGCATTTTTCCGAAACACCGCCCGAGCATCCCTATCTCCTGGCCGACCTGGGCACCAACGGCGAATTCATCCTGGCCCTGTCCGAAGACGAATACCTCTGCGCCAGCGTGCCCATGGGCCCGGCCCTGGAAGGCGTGGGCCTGAGCGCGGGCCGCACCGCGAGCCCCGGAGCCATATCCGGATTCGCCCATTCCCCGGCGGGCATCGCGCCCCGCCGTATCCCCGGCGAAAGCGGGCCTGCGCGCCAGGGAATGACCGGCACGGCTTATCTTTCGCTGGCCGCCCTGCTGCGCAGCGAAGGAGTGCTTGACGAAAGCGGCCTTTATCAGTCAGGTAGCACGCCACAGGCCCACAAGCTGGCCCGGCGGATCAGCAGGCAGAACGGAGAGCCCGCCTTCGAGGTGCTCCCCGGCCTGCACATGCCCGCCAGCGACGTGGAGGAGATCCTCAAGGTCAAGGCGGCCTTCAACCTGGCCCTGTCCCGGCTGCTGGCCGAGGCGGGTATCGCGCCGAGCGGGCTGCGCACCCTGTACCTGGCGGGCGCGCTGGGCGAGCACGTCAACCTGGACGACCTGGAGGCCCTGGGCTTTTTGAATACGGAACTGAAGTACAAGACCGTCAAGGCGGGCAACACCTCGCTGCGCGGCACCCAGGCGCTGCTGACCGTCCCCGGCGCACGCGACTGGGTGGCGGCGCTGCCGGGCAGAACCCGGGTGCTGGACCTGGCCGGCGACGGAAGCTTTGGCGCACAATATATGGAAAGGATGCGTTTCACCTATGTTGATTAAGAATTTATTCCCCCTGCTCGACAGGCAGACACTGCACGAACTCGACGAGTTCGGACGCGTCCTCAGAAAAGGGGTCCCTCTCAAGGGCAAGCACTTCGAGGTGCTGCACAAGAACGTGCGCGCCCTGTCCGACAGCCTGACCTCGGACCGCGAGGGCCTGCGCAAGGACTACATGACCGACTCCCGCTTCATGGGGGCCTACCTGCACTATTTCCTGCCCTGGAACCTGTACCGCCTCTCCCGGCTGTTCACGGGCATCGAGCCCTACGTCAACGAAGGCGGCACCATCATCGACCTGGGCTCCGGACCGCTCACCGTGCCCATGGCCCTGTGGATCGCCCTGCCCAAGATGCGGGAGCGTTCGCTCACCTTCGTCTGCGTGGACCGGGCCTCCAAGGTCATGGCCGAGGGCCGCAAGCTCTTCGACGTCCTGACCAAGGGCGCATCCAAGTGGAAGATCGTCACGGTCAAGGGGTCCCTGGGCATGCAGCTGCGGGAGCGCGCCGATCTCGTGGTGGCCGCCAACACCCTCAACGAACTGAACTGGACCGGCCGCGACAGCGACCAGATGCACGGCAAGGTGGCCCACTCGCTGACGAAATATCTCAAGAAGGACGGCAGGCTGCTCCTGGTGGAACCGGGCCTGCGCCAGGCGGCGCGCAACCTTTCCCAGCTGCGGGCCGAACTCATGGACCAGGGCCTCATGCCCCTGGCTCCCTGCCCGCACGCTGGATACTGTCCCATGCACGGCCAGGGACAGGACTCCCGCTGGTGCCACTTCAACTTCGGGGTGGAAGGCGCGCCCCAGTGGCTCGCCGACCTGACCCACAAGGCGCGGCTGACCAAGACCGGACTGAGCATCAGCTTCCTGTACATGACCACGGCCGAGGTCAACTACGTGGGCAGCGTGCGCGCGGTCTCCGAAGTCTTCCGCCTGCCCCAGGGGCGCGGCCAGTACGCCTGCTCGTCCCGGGGACTGACCCTGCTGCAATACCCGCAGCACGGCCCCGTGCTTTTCCCCGGCCAGTACGTGGACCCGGAATGGCCCGAGGAATCCCGCACGGACCTCAAGTCCGGGGCGGTGATCCTGCCGGTCACGGCAAAACTCGACATCCGGAAACCGGATAACGCCAAGCCCCCGAAGAAGTAATGAACATCATCGACCTCGGTCTCATCGACTACAAGGAAGCCGAAGCCCTGCAGCTTGACCGGCTGCAGGCGGTCATCGACGGCCGCGAAGGCAACACCCTCTACCTGCTGGAGCACCCCAAGGTGATCACCTACGGCAGGCAGGGCGGCGGCGAAAACCTGCACGTGAGCGACGCGTTCCTGACCCAGCAGGGGATCACCCTGGCCCAGACCACGCGCGGCGGCAACATCACCTGCCACTTCCCGGGCCAGCTGGTGGGCTATCCCATCTGGCGCGTGGAAAAGCGCCCCGGCGGCATGAAAAAGTTCTTCCACGACATGGAGGAGGCGGTCATCAGCACCTGCGCCCGTTTCGGGGTCTCCACCAAGCGGCGCGAAGGCCACCCCGGCGTCTGGGTGAACGAGCACCGCAAGATCTGCTCCATGGGCATCGGCGTGAAGAAATGGGTCACCTACCATGGCCTGGCGCTCAACGTGGGCCCGGACGTGAGCCTGTTCGATCTCATCACCCTGTGCGGCATCCAGGGCGCGGTTCCCACCTCGCTGAGCAAGGAGGCCGGACGTGAAATCACCGTAAAGGAAGTGAAGGATGTCTTCCGTGAAGAATTCGGAAAAGCCTTTGCGCATTCCACCGTGGCTGCGCATCAAGCTGCCCAAGGATAACAAGTTCGCGGGCACCAGGAACCTGCTGGACGACCTGAACCTGAACACGGTCTGCCAGAGCGCCAAATGCCCCAACTGCTGGGAATGTTTCGGCAAGAAGGTGGCCACGTTCATGATCATGGGCACGGTCTGCACCCGCAACTGCGCCTTCTGCAACATCGGCTCCGGCCATGTGACTCCGCTGGACGAGGACGAACCCGCGCGTATTGCCGAGGCCTCCAAACGCCTGGAGCTGCGCCACGTGGTCATCACCTCGGTGACCCGCGACGACCTGCCCGATGGCGGCTCCGCGCATTTCGCGGCCACCATCCGGGCCGTGCGCCAGGCATTGCCGGACTGCACCATCGAGGTGCTCATCCCGGATTTCCGTGGCGACTGGGACGCGCTCAGGACCGTGCTGGACGCCGGGCCCGACGTGCTCAACCACAACTTGGAGACCGTTCCCTATCTCTACGGCACGATCCGCCCCCAGGCCGACTACCGGCAGAGCCTGGACCTCCTGGCAAAATCCAAGGAGCTGGCCCCGCACATCCCCACCAAGAGCGGCATCATGGTGGGCCTGGGCGAAACCGATTCGGGCGTCATGCGCGTGCTGGACGACCTGGCCGCCATAGACTGCGACATCGTGACCATCGGCCAGTACATGCAACCCAGCCGCCAGCATCCGCTGGTGAAGCGCTACGTGCCGCCCAACTTCTTCGACGAGTACGCGGCCGCGGGCCAGGCCAAGGGCATCAGGCACATGTTCTGCGCCCCGCTGGTTCGAAGCAGCTACATGGCCGAACAGTTCATGAAAAAATAATCCAAGCCCCGGGAAACCGGGGCTTTTTTTTGGGTGCGCAGCGCTTCAACTGTCCCCTGTTCGGGCAAGGGCCACATCAAAAGGCAAGGCCCCGCAGGATTTCCTCCCTACCGAATTCTAATTGCCTCCGGCAGGTTCGCGTGCTCTCTAGAGCATAGAGAAATCAACCTTCCGAAAGGGCCGTCCAACCACGGCCCGAGGATGGAACCATGCCGGACCTGCACTTCGCGACCTACGCCCTGCTCCTTGCCGGTCTCGCGTTGCTTTTCATCGGCGCCATCGACCTGACGAAACGCTACCGCGACTCCAGGCGCGTGGCCAACGCCGAAATGGAGCTGAGCATCAGCCGGGAACGGTACAAGGACGCCCAGCGCATCGGCCGCATGGGACACTGGGACCTGGATATCCAGAACAACGTCCTGTCATGGTCGGACGAGGTCTTCCGCATCTTCGACATGCAGCGGGAGGATTTCGACGGCACCCTGGACGCCTTTTTCGCGCTCATCCACCCCGAGGACCTGGACCTGGTCAGAAAAAAATACGGCCAGTCCCTGCAGGACGGGAAGCAATACGACATCATCCACCGCATCATCACCAAGTCTGGCGAGACCCGGCACGTCTATGAGCGGTGCCGGACATTTTACGACAGCTCCGGCGCGGCCCTGCGTTCCCTCGGGACGGTCCAGGACGTCACCGAGCAGAAGGCCATCGAAAACGAACTGCGACAGGCCAAGCTGGACGCCGAAGCCGCCATGCGTGCCAAGAGCGAATTCCTCGCCAACATGAGCCACGAAATCAGGACCCCTCTCAACGGCATCCTGGGCATGCTGCAACTGCTGGAAAACACCCGGCTCAACGGCGAGCAGCACTCCTATGTGGAGATGGCCACAACCTCCTCGCGCCGCCTGACCCTGCTGCTCAGCGACATCCTGGACCTCTCCCGCCTGGAGGCGGGAAAGATGCACATTCACGAGGCCGGGTTCAACCTGCCGGAAACACTCTACGGGATCAGGGAGATATACGGGAACGAGGCCAAGGGAAAAGACATCGACCTGCGGCTGACCATCGACCAGGAGCTTCCCGCCACGGTCTTCGGCGACGAGGTCCGGCTGCGGCAGATCCTCTTCAATGTGGTGGGCAACGCCGTGAAGTTCACCGAACGCGGGCAAGTGGAAATCTCCGCGCAACGGCTGCACCCCAAAAGCGACGGGCAGCTGCTGGCCCTGTTCACGGTCCGCGACACCGGCCCGGGCGTCTCCGAGGAAATGATGCGGGAAATAACCTCCCCCTTCACCCAGGGGGAAAACTTCATGATACGCAGATACGGCGGAGCGGGGCTCGGGCTGGCCATTGTCCGCAGGCTCACCGAGCTCATGGGGGGCACCCTCGCCATCTCCACGGAGGAAGGAGCGGGCACGGAGATCGGCATATGCCTTCCCCTGAAGGAGGCCTGCCGGGCCGGGGACAGTCCCGTGCTGGCCCTGTCGAAGAACAGCCGCTCCGGCCCATACAGGATTCTGCTGGTGGAAGACGACGCCGTGAGCCGGGCCGTGCTCCGAAGGCAGCTGGAACTGCGAAACCTGGAAGTGGATGTCGCGGGCAACGGAGCGGAGGCAATGGAAATGATCCGTTCCGGCGACCATGATCTCGTGCTCATGGACATCCAGATGCCGACCTTGGACGGGATGGAGGCCACACGCCGCATCCGCAGGGGAAAGGCGGGGCGGGACAAGCAGGACATCCCCATTGTGGCGGTCACGGCATACGCCATGCCCGGCGACAAGGAAAAATTTCTCGATGCGGGCATGAACGACTACCTGGCCAAACCCGTGGACATGGACAAGCTGTACGCCATCTTGGACCGGGAACTGAACAAGGCGCTCCACGCCGCCGCCCAGCTTCTTTGACTCAAAAGCCCCGGATGAACCGGGGCTTCTTTTTCTCCCCTCCCCCCATGACAATCCGCACAAACTAGGCTAGCCTCCGGTGCTACCGGATAGGATATCGCAACCCGCAAACGGAGACAGATATATCATGGAAATTCGTTATCTCGACGCTCATGCAACTGGTTGGAATTTCAAGACTGTGATTCTTTTCGGCTTTGAGGGCGAATCGCTGCCCGAGACCGTCCCGGCCCTGGCCGAGGAGGCCGGGTGGATCAAGGACAGCCCCGCGCTCAAGGACTTCACGGGCAAAGCCAAGGAAACCGTGGTGCTCTACGCCCCGGCGGGCAGCCTGCTGCGCCGCATCATCGTGGTGGGCCTGGGCAAGCGCGACAGGTTCGACCTGGAGGGCCTGCGCTTCTCCACGGCCACGGCAATCCAGCGCTGCAAGGCGCTCAAGGCCGAGAGCTGCGCCGTGAACATGGAGAACCTTTCCAGGCTGGGCGAACCCATGTCGGTCATGGCCGAGGAAATCGTCTGCGCCGCCTCCCTGTCCCTGTATTCCTACGACGAATTCAAGACCAGGACCGAGGACGACGACTTCGCCATCGAGGAACTGACCCTGTTCTCGGCCGACGAGGACGCGGCCAGGGAAATCCAGGCCGGAGCCGAGCGCGGCCAGGCAGCGGCCAAGGGCGTCATCAAGACCCGCGACCTGGGCAACGGCCCGGCCAACCACGTGACCCCCACCTTCCTGGCCAGGACCGCCCAGGACATGGGCAAGCGGTACGGCTTCAAGGTGCGGGTGCTGGAGCGCAAGGACGTGCTCAAGCTGGGAATGGGCGCGTTCGAGGCCGTATTCAAAGGCGCGCAGGAAGACCCCAAGTTCATTGTCATGGAACACGCGCCCAAGGGCACCGAGACGGACCGGCCCATCGTGTTCGTGGGCAAGGGCATCACCTTTGACACGGGCGGCATCTCCATCAAACCCAGCGCCAAGATGCACGAAATGAAGTGCGACATGTGCGGGGCAGGGGCCATCTTCGGGCTCTTCGAGGCCCTGGGCCATTCCGACATCAAGCGGCGCATCGTGGGCGTCATGCCCTGCACGGACAACATGCCCGACGGCAACGCCACGCGGCCCGGCGACATCGTGCGCACCCTGTCCGGCAAGACCGTGGAAATCATCAACACCGACGCCGAAGGCCGTCTCATCCTCTGCGACGCCCTGACCTGGGCCCAGCAGGAATACGACACCGAGGCGGTCATCGACCTGGCCACCCTCACCGGCGCGTGCGTTGTGGCCCTGGGCACCGAGGTGGCCGGGGTGTTCTGCGACGACGAGGCCCTGCGCGATCAGATCCGCGACACGGGCAAGCGCGTGGGCGACAAGTTCTGGCCCCTGCCGCTTTGGGATCTCTATTTCGAGCCGCTCAAGTCCGACGTCTCGGACATGATGAACGTGGGCGACCGCATGGGCGGGGCCAGCAACGCGGCGGTGTTCCTCAAGCAGTTCATCGAGGAGAACACCCGCTGGGCCCACCTGGACATCGCCGGTCCGGCCGACGGCATGAAAAAGAACCCCATCCACATGGGCGGGGCCAGCGGATTCGCCGTGCGTACTCTCATCGAGATCGCCCGCAACGGGATTGAAGAATAAACCCGAGAGGGGGAACTTCTGAAGAAGTTCCCCCTCTCGGGCTCTCCCCCTCAAGACTTTTTAGCGAGGCCGGAACTGATGTTCCGGCCTTTTCTTTTGATCCAATATTTCAGATGACTCAGAAGAGTGCGAGCGAAAGATTTCGTCGTGAGGCGAGCCATTCAAGCGAGTCTTACGAATAAAAACAACAGCGATGGCGCAAAACAAAGCCCGGCCTGACGCGTATTAAGACATACGCCAAGGATTGGCTTGGTTGCAGCAACGAACAGATCGTGCGCTTTTCAGCGAATTCTTTCAGGCGGCTCAAAAGCGTGCAGTCACAAGGCGCAAAAAGAAAGCCGGACCCGACGTGTGCAACCACGTACACGAGAAATCGGATTTCTTGCGGCAACGCCTGAATGTGCGCTTACAGCAATTCCCTCAGGCGGCTCAAAAGCGTGCAGTCATAAGACGCAAAAAGAAAGCCGAACCCGACATGTACAACCACGTACACGAGGGATCGGATTTCTTGCGGTAACGCCTGAATGTGCGCTTACAGCAATTCCCTCAGGCGGCTCAAAAGCGTGCAGTCACAAGGCGCAAAAAGAAAGCCGGACCCGACGTGTACAACCACGTACACGAGGAATCGGATTTCTTGCGGCAACGCCGTGAATGTGCGCTTTTCAGCAATTCTCTCAGGCGGCTCAAAAGCGTGCAGTCACAAGGCGCAAAAAGAAAGCCGGACCCGACGTGTACAACCACGTACACGAGGAATCGGATTTCTTGCGGCAACGCCGTGAATGTGCGCTTTTCAGCCGCCTGACACAACAAGGGGGTGGGGCCGAAGCCACCACCCCCCTGCTGTGTTGGAGGTTAGTATATACCCGTTTTAGGAGGACCGTAATCAGGAGCAGAGGCAGTCGCCGAAAACCACGCGGTCCGTGTATTCGGCCTGCTTGCCCTTGTTCCAGCGCGACACCGGGCGGTAATAGCCCACAATGCGCGTATACACTTCCGCTTCCTGCCCGCAGGTCGGGCACTCGAAGTGTTCGCCCTGGATATAGCCGTGCTCCTTGCAGATGGAGAAGGTGGGAGTCACGGACACATAGGGAATCTTGGTCTTGGTGAAAGCCTTGATGATGAAGCTCTTGAGCGCCTGGATATCGGAAACCGCCTCGCCCAGGAAGGTGTGGAACACCGTGCCGCCGGTATAGAGCGGCTGCAGGTTGTTCTGATGCTCCAGGGCGTAGAGCACGTCATCGGAGATGCCCACGGGCAGCGCCGTGGAGTTGGTGTAATACGGGGTGCCGTTGCCCTGGGTCTTGATGTCGGCGTAAAGCGCCTTGTCGATCTTGGCCAGCCGGTAGCTGGTGCCTTCGGCGGGCGTGGCTTCCAGGTTGTAGAGGTGCCCGGTTTCCTCCTGGAACCGGGAGGTGACCCGGCGCAGGTGGTTGAGGGTGCGGCGCATGAAGCGCACGCCGGACTCGGTCTCGATGCCCTTGCCCAGCAGGTTCAGGCAGGCCTCGTGGCCGCCCAGGATGCCGATGGTGGAGAAATGGGCGTTGAGGCCGTTCTTGAGGTAGCGCCTGGACCAGGGGAACATGCCCTTTTCCAGGTTGTCCTCCACGACCTTGCGCTTGAATTCCAGGGAATCCTTGGCCAGCTCGGCGTATTCGGTGATCATGTCCAGGAACTCGTCCTCGGACTGGGCCAGGTAGGCCAGCTTGGGCAGGTTCAGGGTGACCACGCCGATGGAGCCGGTCAGGTCGCCCGCGCCGAACAGGCCGCCGGTCTTGGTGCGCAGCTCGCGCAGGTCCATCTGCAGACGGCAGCACATGGAACGCACGTCCTCGGGATTGAGATCCGAGCTAATGAAGTTCTGGAAGTACGGGACGCCATACTTGGCCGTGAGCTTGAGCAGCAGTTCGCCGATCTCGGAATCCCACGGGAAATCCTCGGTGACGTTATAGGTCGGGATCGGGAAGGAGAAGATGCGGTCATGGTAGTCGCCTTCGATCATGACCTCGATGAAGGCCTTGTTGATCATGGCCATCTCTTCCTCGAACTCGCCGTAGGTCAGGGAGTCGTGGAACCTGCCGCCGATGATGACCGGCTCGTTGGCGATGTGCTTGGGAGCCACCAGGTCGAAGGTCAGGTTGGTGAACGGCGACTGGCCGCCCCAGCGCGAGGTGGTGTTCAGGTTGAACACGAACTTCTGCATGCACTGGCGCACCTGGTCGTAGGAAAGACCGTCGTTGCGGATCAGCGGCGCCAGGTAGGTGTCCACGTTGTTGAAGGCCTGGGCCCCGGCCCACTCGTTCTGAAGCGTGCCCAGGAAGTTGTTCATCTGGCCCAGGGCCGTGTCGAAATGCTTGGCGGGCCCGGCAGAGGCGCGGCCCTCCAGATTGAAACCCTCCAGCAGCAGGTCGCGCAGGGACCAGCCCGCGCAGTACCCGGCCAGGCCAAAGGAAAGGTCATGGATATGGAAATAGCCGTGCTCGTGGGCCAGGCGGACTTCCTCGGGGTACTTTTCCAGGGCGTAGCGCGCCTGGACCGTGCCGGAAAGGTGGAGCATCATGCCCTGGAAGGAGTGGGTCATGTTGGCGTTCTCGTTGACGCGCCAGTCGGCCTTGCCCAGGTATTCGTCGATGACGTTCATGACGTCGAGAACGGCTTCCCTCTGGGAACGGATGGCGCGGCGGGATTCGCGATAGACGATGTACTTCTTGGCCACATCGTACTGGCGCGCTTCCATGAGCACCTGCTCGACCATGTTCTGAACATGCTCCTGCTCGGGGATGTCAACACCTTCGAGCTTCTGCTCCACTTTCTTGCCAAGACGCTTGGCAAGCAGCGGATCCTTGATGCCGTTGGCGTTGAGCGCTTTGAAAATGGCGTGGGCGATGCGGTCAGTTGACCACGTTTCCAGCCGCCCGTCGCGTTTCATGATCTGGCTGGGCATGCTCGGTCTTCCTCCTTCTAGGTGGCACATAATCCTGCAATTTCAATTCAAACCCTTCCGGCAAATACGACCTGGCCTCGGCAATGTCCTCGGCGGTGAGGCCGGGAACCTTGGTCAGGCGGAAATAGAACGACTTGGGGAACTGCCGCGCCAGATCGAAGATCTGCTCGAGATTGGACTTGGCGGCAATGGCGGACATGGCGTCGCCGGTCAGCTCAGGGTACTTGGAGTACGGCCCCTTGACGTCCACGGCAAAGACGTCGGCCAGACGGTATTCGAGAATGTCCCGAACCACCTCGGGCCGCATGCCGTTGGAATCCACCTTGATGGGCAGGTTGTTTTTCCTGATCGCAAAAAGAAGCTCGCCAAGTCCCGGGACATTGGTGGGCTCCCCTCCGGTCACGGTCACTCCGTCGAGCCATTTTGCGCGGTTGCGCAAAAACACCTTGAGATCGTTTTCCGGGATGACCGGAAGCCTGTGCATTTCCCAGGCAAGCTCAAAATTGTGGCAGGTGGGGCATCGAAGATTGCATCCGCCGAGAAAGATGACGCATGAGGTTCTGCCCGGCCAGTCGCACAGGCTGAAATGCTCAAAACCGCGAACGCAATTCCACACACCAGTAGGTTTGTCCATTATCCCCTCGTCATTGCGCCAGAACGGCGCATACTGAATTAATACTGAAAATCGAATTCAGGCGAGGCCGGAACCCCGGCCGAGCCGTTCGGAATCTGCGCCCTTCTCTGCCCAGAAAGGCCGGTTCCGACCGGTCGCCAGACTTCGATTCGCATCGGCTTTTCCCGAAAAGGGAATGCGCCGAAGCACGAAAACAGATGTAACCCACAGGTTTTTTTTTGTACAGGGGGGTATTGGTCTTTTTTTCGTTACTCGAGCCGCACGCAGGAATTACAGCAACTCTCACCCGATTACACGCGATTGGAAAACTTTTTCCACATGTAGAGAAATAGCACTCCCCCGAAAATACAGGGGTTTTTCTAGAACAAGTTTAGAAAAAAAAAATAACAACTCTAGACCGGGTGGGGTTTTCGACAATGAAGTTCGTATCCGGGAAGGAAAAAAGGAAGGCGCTGAAGCGAGAAACTATATACCACAAGACCCTAGGGCTGGGAAGAGAATTCCCCGGAAAATCCACAGAAAAAATATGGGCATTTCATTGACTTACCGCTTGACAGCCGCAACCCACCGGCAGCCCTGAAACAAAGCCGTAACATCGATATCTGAGCAATGGTTCAAGCCTTCAGAGGTTCCCTTGGGGCGACCTCACTCACTCGATCCGTTTTCCGCAATGGGGACAAACCTTGGGCTTTTCCTGCCTCTCCCGCCACTCCACGAAACCGGCGCTCAGGATGCCCGCGGGAAGCGCGAACATGCCGATGCCCAGCAGGGCGATGAGCGAGGCCATGATCCGCCCCATGGCCGTGACCGGATAAACGTCGCCGTAGCCCACGGTGGTCAGGGTGATGACCGCCCACCACAGGGACTCGGGAATGGACCCGAACACGGCGGGCTGGGCCTCGTGCTCGAAGTGGTAGACCAGACTCGAGGCCACCACGAGCAGGATGCAGAGGATGAAGCAGACCACGGCGAGCTGCTCCTTCTTGTTCCGGACCACGGCCCCGAAGACCTGCATGGCGTCTGAATAGCGGCCCAGCTTGAGCACCCGGGCCAGGCGCAGCAGACGCAGGGTGCGCAGGAAGATGAGGTCCATGGGAATGAGCAGGGGCAGGTAGAACGGCAGGATGGCCAGTAGATCCACGAGCATGAGCGGACGAAACATGAACCGGACGCGGCAGAGCACGGGGTGGTCGTCCACAAGGCACTGGTCGCAGACCCAGACCCGCAGCACGTATTCCACGGTGAACACGCACACGGAAAAACGCTCGAAGGCCAGGAACCAATGCCGGTGCGGCGCGGAGATCTCGTGCACGGTCTCCAGCATGTAGGCCAGCACATTGAGCGTAATCAGGGCGATAAGCCCCGCCCGGAACACCCGCGCCCGCAGGGACGGCGCATACTGTTCCTCCAGCAGGTCGTGGATAAAGGTCTTGATCCGGCCCATGGGAACCTCCCCGGGAATTTGCCCCAGTATAACGCCGCACAGGGCACGGCTGTCAACGCAACCCCTAAATTATCCTTGCAATTGGGCCGATGAGTCTCTTACCATGCACCGTGAATTGCTACGGGATGGCGCCGGCCACCCTCAACGCGGCAGTGTGCCGCCACGGAAAAAGGCATGAAATTTACGGAATATCTGAAAAAGGAAGGCTATGTCCGCTATCGTGGGACAGTGGACAAGTCCGTCTATGAATATTTTGGCTGCAAGTGCGCGCACCGGGCCGTCTGGTACCACAAGAAGGACAGCTACCAGTGCGCGGGCTGCAAGGAACAGTGCGAAACCCCCGGCCCGGAGGGGTTCCAACCCTTCCTTATGATGGAATAGACACTATGCGCCGCACCATACTGACCACCCTGCTCCTTCTGTCCGCCTGCCTGCTGTGGGCCGCCCCGGCCTGCGCCGACGAACTCGACAACATGAACGTGGATCTGTGCCGCCAGGTCATGGCCAAGATGATGTGCAAGGACGTGATCGATTTCAACTACGTGGCCAAGGTCCGGGACGGAGTCTACCTGTTCAGCACCTTCTACGCCAACAAGGAGGCCAAGTTCTTCTGCGGCGTGGGCGGCGGCTACATCAAGGTGCAGGGCAAGGACTTCCTCAAGACCACCCGAACCATTCCCTATACCTTTGACCGCCCCTCCAAGTGCAGCATCGTGGAGTATTCCAACCCGGAATGCCCGGACATGCGGCGCATCGTGGTCTGCGCGGAAAAGACCCTGGACGAGCAGGCCACCGAGGACTTCTGGAACCGGCCCATCCCCGACCTGCTGGACGAGGACCTGCGCAGGGCCCTGGAAGGCCTCAACGCCACGGAAGCGCAATAGCCGGCCGAGAACAGCCCGCTTGCCATGTTAAGTGAATTGTCGGCGGGTATTCGAGCCGAGCAAGATCTCACGCCTGTGGTGCGCCGCGCGCACAAGCCATTGTGCGCAGCCGGGATGCATTCATATTTTGCGGATCCAGGCGACCAGGGCCACCACCCCGATGACCGCGTACAAGGGCCGCCAGTCGCCGTACAATGTGCTGAAGACGACGGCCGCAACCACGGCCAGGGAATAGCCGCAGGCCTCGGCCATGCGCAAAAGCTCGGCGCGGTCCTTTTCACTGAAACGATTGGTCATCTTTTCCAGGCGCTGCCAGGAGGAATCCTCCGTCTGCACCGCCTTGCGCGAAGACTGGAGCTTGTGGCGGCACTTGGCGCAAAAACGCGCCTCGTCCAGGTTGGGAGCGCCGCAGCGCGTACAAATGATCACCCGCGCACACCGCCTTCCGGCGGAAAAATGGGCGGGGCCGGGCTTGTATGGGATCTCTGTTTCTGCATGACCCGCGAAACATAGCCCAAGAAAATACGCAATGCCAGCGCCTTGTGGCCACCAGAAGGCCCGGCATTATTGCTTTGCAAAATATATTGAGCTATTCCATTAGCTGTAACAAACTGTATGGTAGCGAAACCGGATCAACCGCACAGCGAAAAAGAATGAACGACGAAAGCTTTGCGCCGCAAGGCGCCCCACAACTGAGCCGGGAACAGCGGTATCTCGCCTACCAGAAGCGGCTCCGGCAGCTCAAGGACAGCTCCGCCCTGCGGGAAGTGATGGAGCGGGAACTGCTGCTGGAATTCGTGCGCGTCAACCACGGCAACATCAACGAGTTCCCCCTGCTCAAGGCCCAGCAGAAAAGCGTCATCGAACTCATGTGCAACCGGGGCAGGCATCCGGGGTACGACTACATACAGAAGATGACCGGCGTGTTCATGACCCTGATCACCCGGTACGAAAAGGCCGTTTCCAACAGCGACCAGGAAGCCATCGACAAATACGGCTCCCAGCTGCACAACACCGAGGTGCTGCTCACCAAGAGCATCCAGGGCATCGTCTACGGCATGGCGCTCATCACCGACAACTTCGAGGAAGTGGTGCTGCGCTATTTCGGGCAGGGGTCGCTCAACGAATACAGCTCGCTCATCGAACAGCACGAACTGAACGAGAATTTCTGGCACGCGTTCGTGCAGCAGTTCGTGACCAAGCGGGTGGAAGCCGCCCACAAGAGCATCCTGGAAAACAAGACCTACTCCCTGTCCAAGGAAAAGAATTTCCTGGTCATCCGTTTCCTGTTCGACGACATCCTCGCCCAGCTCAACCCCACCACGGCCGCCATCGAGAAGACCCGCATCCAGAAGACCTACGAACTTTCCGACGCGGGGTTCAAGGAACGGCGCACTGCCAAGATCGTGCAGCACACCCTGACCAAGGGCCTCTCGTTCATGCCCGAGGGATTTCTCAGGGAAAGCGACTACTTCAACGCCGCGCGCATCGTGTGCATCGACGGCGTCGCCGCGAACTTTGCCGAGGAGTATTCCCAGAGGATCATGAAGAAGAAGGAAGGAGCCGAACAGCCGGATGCCGAGCAGAACCGGGAACAGTCCTTCGAGTTCCTGCTCAACCAGATCATCGCGCTCGGCGTGGGGGCCACCCTCGCCATCGGCATGACCGCCCGCAACTTTTTCGCGGCCCTGGAAAAATTCATCCCGGGGCAGACCCAGCCCATCGCGCCGCTCATGCGCAACTTCAACACCAACGCCCTGGAAGGGGTGCTCATCTTCCTGCTGGAGCACCACTTCATCCACATGCTGCGCGAAATAGGCATTCCCGAGGGCGGCAAGATCATGGTCAAGAGCGCCCGGGCGCGCCGCGTGTCCGACGCAACCGTGGAAAAGCTCACGCGCATGAACCGGATCAGAAAGAAGAATCTGTTCGCCAAGGACACCAGCCGCGAGGGATACCTCCTGTTCCGCTCGCGCACGGCCCAGCAGCTCATGGACCTGATTAAGACCCTGAACCTGGAACCGCCCAAGCTGGTGGAACAGCTCCAGGAACTCTGGAAAGGCGCGGCCCAGCGCGTGGACATCATGGTCCTGGTGAATTTGCAGCAGGTGGCGCGCACCACCACCAATCTCTCGGCCAAGCTGGCGGAGATCCTCGCCCTCTACGGCGTCTCGCTCGGCAATGGAAAAGAAAAAGCCCGGGAAGCCGAATCAGCTTCCCAGGCTCCTGCTAGCGGGGAAACACAATAGTCTTGTTCCCGTCCACGATGACCCGGTCCTCCATGTGCCAGCGCACGGCCCGGGCCAGAACGTGTCGTTCCACGTCCGCCCCGCAGGACTTGAGGTCCTCCACGGTGTGGCTGTGGTTCACGCGGATGACGTCCTGCTCGATGATCGGGCCCTGGTCCAGCTCGGCGGTCACGTAGTGGGCCGTGGCTCCGATGAGCTTCACGCCCCGGTCGGCGGCTCTGCGATAGGGATCCGCGCCCACGAAGGCGGGCAGGAAGGAGTGGTGGATGTTGATGATCTGCATGGGATAGGCTTCCACGAACCTGGGCGAGAGAATCTGCATGTAGCGGGCCAGGATGACCACGTCGGCCTTGCCTTTCATCAGCTCCAGTATCCGGGCCTCGGCAAGGTCCTTTTCCTCGGGAGTCTTGCCCGAGGGAACGTGGTGGTACGGCACGAACGCCTCCACGGGCTCGCGCAGGTCCGGGTGGTTGCTGATGACCATGGTGATGTCCGCGTAGAGCTCGCCCCGCGCCCAGCGCCAGAGCAGCTCCATGAGCGCGTGGTCGTAGCGGGAAACCAGGATGGCCACCTTCTTGCGCACCCAGGTCGGGTTCATGCTCCAGTCCACCATGTCGAACCTGGTGGCCACCTCCTGCCGGAAATCCTCCTTGAAGGCCTCCAGGCCGTCCATGTCCAGGCCGGGCAGATAGAATTCATTGCGCATGAAAAAGGTGCCGCCCTGCGGATCCGAGGAATGCTGGTCCGAGTGGATGATGTTGGCCCCGCGGGAATGCAGGAATCCGGACACGGCGGCCACGATCCCGGGCCTGTCCGAACACTTGATGAGCAGGCGGGCAACGCCTTTGCGTGATTCAGTCATAAAACTCTCTCTCCATCAACTCTTTGGAATATATTGCCATCGGTCTGGAGGACCCCTTCGGGCGCAGGCCGAAAACAGCGTGGCGGGCAGTCTTACCAAGGGCTCCACTAGCCCAATTGTTTAGGAAACAAAAGTCTTTTCTTCCCCATGTCCCTTTGTGTATTGATTGCATCGTTCGTAGTATTGCTTTATCCTCACGAACTCTCGACAAACACGAGACATACCCTTCAGGGAGAACATAATGTCAGAAAACGCACTGAAAAAAATCATGGATCACGCGCAGGCCGGAATAGAGGCGCGCGAGAAATTTTTCCAGAACAAGGCCGAAACCCTTGTGGACATCGCCAAGACCATGGCCCTGTGCATGGCCAACGGCGGCAAGGTCATGTTCTGCGGCAACGGCGGCAGCGCAGCGGACAGCCAGCACCTGGCCGCGGAATTCGTGAACCGCTTCAAGATGGAGCGCCCGCCCCTGCCGGGCATCGCCCTGACAACGGACAGCTCCATTCTCACGGCCATCGGCAACGACTACAGCTACGACGAAGTGTTCGAAAAGCAGGTCATGGCCCTGGGCGCACCGGGCGACGTGCTTGTGGGACTGTCCACCTCCGGCACCAGCACCAACGTCATCCGGGCCATGCGCGAGGCGCGCAAGCGCGACGTCATCACTGTGGGTATGGCCGGCCAGCACGGCGGCGAAATGCTGCCCGTGAGCGACTACCTGCTGCTGGTGCCGTCCGGGGATACGCCCGTGATCCAGGAGATCCACATTGCGGCCGGGCACATGCTCTGCCTTCTGGTGGACCATTTCCTGTTCGAGGAAGTGGCCGAACTGACCCCGTATCTTTCCGGCGGGGCTGAATAACAGGGGGAAAGATGAAGACCCTGATCGTCGAAGACACGCTCATCAACCAGGAATTCCTCAAGATGATCATGGAGGACTGGGGCCAGTGCGTGGTGGTGGAAACAGGCGAAGCCGCCCTGGAAGCCTTCCGTGAGGCCCTGGAGGCCAAGGACCCCTTCGACCTCATCTTCATGGACATCATGCTGCCCGGCATGGACGGGCTCCAGGCCCTGGAAAACATCCGGGCCATCGAGGCCGAATTCGGCGTGCCCGAGCAGGAACAGACCCGAACCATCGTCACCACGGCCCTGGACGACGACGCCAACGCCTCGCGCGCCTTCATCCAGGGGCAGGCGCTCGCCTACATCACCAAGCCCATCCGCCAGGAAAAGATCGAGACCGAGCTCCGCAATTTCGGAATGATCGAATAGTTCATGGGAACGGAGAGCCCTTTAGAAACAGGGCTCCCTTGCATCCATAAAAACACGCCCCTGCCATGAGCGACCATCATGGCAGGGGTTTCTTTTTCCCGCTTCCCGAATGCCGAGACCAACGTTTTTCGAACGGGCTTTCACATGAATTCCCATACGGGATAGGCATGGAAGCAAAAGAAAACAAGATGTTAGACACCATAATCACTACCGCTTTTTTTCGTTGACAAACGTATGGTGTCCATACATTATCCAACCCATGGACTCAATCGTCGAACAATATCTGTTGCTGGTCGAAAAAATTTCAAACACGACCAAGATACACAATTCCTTTGGCACGGATGTGAATATCTACCGAAGCGAAATTCACATCATCCAGATGATCGGCGACCGGAAAGAGGTTTACATCTCCGAAATCTCAAGACTGGTCGGCGTAACCAAAGGAACGGTCTCCCAAATCGTAAAACGCTTGGAAAACAAGGGCTTGGTTGAAAAATCAACGGACGAAAGCAACAACACCCGCCAACTGGTCCACCTGACAGCAAAGGGGATGACGGCCTATCAGGCCCATGTCGACTATCACCTGAGGAACCACCGGGAAATGGAAGACTTCCTCGCTTCACTGGATGCCGAGAGCCGGGCGGTGCTCGGTAAATTCCTGACTAAGGCCACCAAAATGATCAAAGAACATCTGTAATTTTTTTACCCAAGACGTATGGACACCATACGTTTAAGAAAAGGACTAAACATGAAAGAGGAAACTCGAATCATCTGGATCGCAGCCATGATACAACTGATCAACATCATTGATTTCATGATGGTAATGCCGCTGGGACCAGACATATCCAAGATCCTGCCCGTCACCAATTCGGATATCGGCATCATCTGCGGGTGCTACACGTTGGCTGTCGGCATCTCCGGGATTGCCTGCGCAAAGTTTCTGGACCGGTTCGACAGAAAACACGTCGCTCTCGTCGCCGTGCTCGGGCTTTCCCTGGCAACATTGGGGGCGACCTTCTGCTGGAATCTGGCAACGCTGATCGGAGCAAGAGTTATGGCCGGACTGTTCGGAGGCCCGGCTGCCGCCATCGCCTTTTCCATCGTCTGCGACGCAGTGCCCCCGAACGGCGGGGAAAGGCCATGGGCATCGTCATGGGGACCTTTTCGGTGGCAGCCGTGGCGGCCATTCCCTTTGGCCTTGAACTGGCCGAAAGGGGCACTTGGTGCACACCTTTCTATGCCATATCCATCCTCGGATTCATCGTGTTCTGGTTCATTCTCCAGTTCACCCCCTCCATGAAGGAACACCTGAAGGGCGAACACCGGCCGCTCGCACTGGCCCGGCTGCTCTCGGATCGTAAATTTCTAAGGGCATTCATTATGATGGCAACGGCAATGATTTCGTCATATGCGATCATCCCGAACATTTCAGCGTACTATCAACTCAACCTCGGGTATCCCCGTTCGTCGCTCGGCTTCCTGTATCTCGTCGGCGGGGTATTCAGCCTCATCCTGATCCAGATCGGCGGCAGGGCTTCGGACAAAATCGGCCCGATACCGACCAACATCCTGGGAACCCTTCTGCTGGTGATATTCCTGTATGACGGATTCATGCACCAACCAGCGTCCTCCCTTCTGGTCGTGTTCATCATGTTCATGGGAATGGTCTGCTTCCGAAACGTGTCGGCCACGACCGAAGCCTCCAAGCTTCCGAAGCCCCACGAGCGAGCCGCCTTCATGTCCCTGTTCTCCTCCACACAACACCTCGGCAACGGAATCGGTGCCTTACTGGCATCGGCCATCCTGTCGACAGGACAGGATGGAGCCTTGGTCAACATGGAATGGGTGGGGCTCCTGTCGATAGTCATGGCGCTGTTCCAGCCACTGCTTCTGATCAAAATTCGACAAGGCAACACCACCCAAAACGAACCCGTCACTGCGTGACCCGACTGCCGACGCGCTCAAGAAAAATGCCAGGGGCCGCAAATCCGTCACGGGCCCCGTCCCCCTGCCCTCATTGATCACAATACCGGACAACAAAAAACCTCGCATGGTATTCCATGCGAGGTTTTATCCTTTCATTGCAACGGGAGGCCTAGATCTTTTCCTTGCGTACGCGAATGGCGAGCCCCTTGGACTTCAGCTTCGCGGCCACCCTTTCAGCGCGCTCCCGCGTGGGCAGGGTGGTGATGACCAGCTGCGCGGCCTCGGATTCGTCCCAGACCCAGATGTGCTCGGTGAGCATGATGCCGCACTCCTCCACCTTGTTGCGCAAGCGGTCCCGGGCCTGGTCCCGGCTCTGGAAATCATCCGGATCGAGCGGATCGCCGCAGGCAAGCACCCACCAGCCCAGCGGCTTGGCGTCCGGGTCCTCGCCAAAGCTGCGCGCCACCGCGCGTGCCGAAGTCTCGCGCACCACCGCGGTCATGCGCCGGATGCTTTCCTCTATATGTCCCAACTTGCTCTGATCCATCTTTCCCTCGCGCCGGAGCCTTGTCCGGTTCAACCATTGTATTCGCGGCAAAACAAAAAGCAACCGTTTTCAAGGGGGAAACGGCCTTGCGCAGATGCGTGTCTAGCGGTATCACTCCGGTATGACAGCAGATCAATTTCACCGCACCTCTCCGGTCCGTCCCCTGCCCGTACGCCTGTTCCGCTATGCCCTGGGCCTGGCCTTCACCGCAGGATTCGTCTGGCTGCTCACCCAGATTCCCTACGACATCTTCCGCCAGGAACGGGCCAGGGCCATGGGCGAACGCTTGGTCCACGCCACCGTGTTCGAAAAAAAGGCCGTCCCGGACCAGGACGGCACCTTGCTTGTCATCAGCTACCGCTATTACGATTTGAGCGGAGTGGAGTACATCGGCGTTGCGAACATGCCCGAGGTGCTGTGGAAGCGCCTGCAGAAAGGCTCCAAGGTGCCGGTCTATTACGCCCGCTCCAAGCCTCAGCTCTCCCGGGTCAGGTATATGATCGAGCCCGAATTCCAGAAAAGGCTCCGCGACTGGCTCAGGGACTAGCCCTCCTCCCCGTTGCCCCGGCCTGCGGGAACCAGCAGAGACAGGAAAAAGCAGACGGCGGCGACCGCGATGATGGCCGCGCCCGACGTGATGTCCAGGTAATAGGAAATCCACAGACCGCTGACGCAGAACAGCACGCTGAGCAGGCTCGAGGTCACCATCATGCCGCCCAGGGAACGGGCCCAGCGCTCGGCCATGTAGGGAGGGATGGTCAGCAGGGCGATGACCAGTATCAATCCCACCACCCGGATGATCATGACCACGCTCAGGGCGATCATGCCCATGAGCAGGAAATAGAGCAGGGTCACGGGAACGCCCCGGGCCTGGGCGAACTCCTCGTCGAAGCTCATGACCAGGAATCCCCGGTAGCAGGACAGGGTCAATCCCATGACCACGAGGGTCAGGGCCAGGATGATCCAGAGATCGCCCCTTGGCACGGCCAGGATGCTGCCGAACAGGTAGCTCATGAGGTCCACGTTGTAGCCGGGGGTGAAATCCAGAAGAATGATCCCCAGGGCCATGCCTGCGGCCCAGAGCACGCCCACCACGGTATCTGCCCGCTCCTTCCGCCGCAGCGTCACCCAGGCCATGACCATGGCGGCGGCCAGGGCAAAGACCGTGGTCACGGGCATGACAGGCAGGCCCAGGAAGAACGCCAGCCCCACCCCGCCGTAGGAGGCATGGGCAATGCCGCCGGAAATGAACACGATGCGGTTGACCACCACCAAGGTGCCGATGACCCCGCAGATGATGCTGGCCAGCACGCCGGCCATGAGCGCGTTCTGCATGAATTCCATGTGCAGTGCTTCCATGATCATTCTTCTTCGTCCTTCACGTCGCTCAGGTGATGATGCTCCAGCACGCGGTGCGGGATGTCGCCGTGGGTCACCAGCTCCACGGGGCAGCTGTTCTCGTCTCCGCCGTAGGCCATCTTGAACATGTCGCCCGTGATGACCGGGGCGTCGTGGAAATGCAGGGAATGGTTCACGCAGGCCACGGACTTGACGCTGGTGGCCACCGTGGAAATATCGTGGCTGACCATGATGATGGTCATGTCGTCGTTCAATTCCTTGAGCAGGCTGAACAGGGTGTTGCGGTGGTGCTGGTCCACGCTGGCCGTGGGCTCGTCCAGGAGCAGCAGCTCCGGGTCGGAAACCAGGGCCCGGGCAATGAACACCCGCTGCTTCTGGCCGCCGGAAAGGCCGGACACCCTGCGTTCGCGGTGGGCGAGCATGCCCACGCGGTCCAGGGCGGTTTCCGCCTTTTTCGCGGGCGCGCGCCCGGTGCGCAGCCCGGCCACGCCGGCCAGCCCTCCCTTGACCAGCCCCATGACCACGGCCTGCTCCACCGTGATGGGAAAGGAGCTGGAAACATGGGTATACTGCGGCATGTACCCGATGCGCCCTCCGGCCTGCCCCGGCGCGAGGCCGAGCACGGAGACGCTGCCCTTCTGGGGAGCCAGCAGCCCCAGCAGGATCTTGAGCAGCGTGGACTTGCCCCCGCCGTTGGGACCGAGGATGGCCATAAAATCGCCGTGCCTGACATCCATGGACACGTCCTCCAGCACGGGAGCGCCCTCATAGGCGAAACTCACATTCCGAAGGCTCACAGCAAACTCAGACACAATGCCTCCACCAAGGGTTACAATTCATCATTGCGGGACCTTAGCACATTTGCCGGTCTTTGCCAGCAGCTATCATCTTTGAGAAAAGGCCAGCCCCCAGCAAAACACGGGGAAACCGAAGGTCAGCCACAGAAGCGCCTTGCCCGGCAGCGGGCCGGGACGCCCGAACCGGGCCGCGCCCCAGCCTGCGGCTATGCCCAGCAGCACCCCGGACGCAAAGCCCAACAGGTGCGCGCCCAGGTCGGTGTTCTCGCCGCCCGAGCCGAGCATGGCCAGCAAGCCGAGACCGGCGGCCACGGGCACGAACGCGGAACGGATAAAGCGCCGCAGCCGAAAACCGAACCCCAGATCCTCCCCGGAATCCAGCCTGCCGAAAAAGGGACGGCTCCCGGCCAGCAGGCCCGCCGCACCAAACACGGCCGTGGAAAAGCCTATGGCGTCATGGGGCGGACCAAGGGCAAAGACATTGATCGTGTTGCCCAACGCGCCGGAGAGCATGACCAGGAACCAGCCCAGGCTTGCGCCGAGCCCCCTGCAGAGCAGGATAATGAAGGAACCACCGATGAGGGCGTTGCCCAGAACATGCGCGCCGTCCCCATGCAGGGTCAGGGCCGTGACCACCCGCCACCACTGGCCGTCCAGTATCCTGGCGGCATTGGCGCTGCCCAGGGAATCCCACACGGACGGATACAGGCCCAGGCCGGGATAGGCCATGGTGGTGGCCACGTGAAAGATGACCAGAAGGGCCATGGCCAGGCAGGTGAGCTGACCGCCGCCCGCCACCGGGCCGTGAAGCCGGGGCCTTGCGTTGCCCTGGCCGGGGTTCTCCTCCTGGAACAGCCGGATCTCGTCCTCTGCCCGCTGCACGAACCAGGACTGCACCCGGATGGAGGTGCCGCCCCCTTCGGCAGCCGCCCTCCGCCTGAGGCGGTACGGGATGCCGCGCGCCTCCAGCACCAGCGCCCACACCCCCACGGTGCGGTCTTCCGGCCAGGATGCCGAAGACTCGACCACCCTGGAGACCACATCGGTCCAGCCCGGACGAAACAGGCGGCGCGTAAAGGAAGGAGGCGCAAAACGTATGTGCATAAGGCCTACATTATTCGATTTTTACCGTCAGGCAAAGCGGGAAACCCGGAGGCACTTCACAACGGAGCAAAAAGCAATTACCTTCAAACCCATGAAACGCTTCATTTTCTCAATCCTGACATTTCTCGTGTGCCTTGCCCCTGCCGCCCAGGCCCAGCCGTCCCTGGACGAAATGATCGGCCAGATGCTTCTGGTGGGCTTTCGGGGCTACGACCTGGATATGGATAATCCCGTGCTGCAGGACGTCAAGGCCCTCAATGTGGGCGGCGTGATCCTTTTCAATTACGATGTGATGCAGGGCAGGCCCCAGCGCAACATCCAGAGCCCGGCCCAGGTGCGCAAGCTCATTGCCGGGATCAAGTCCCTGACCGCGTCCCCCCTGCTCGTGTCCGTGGACCAGGAAGGAGGCCGGGTGCAACGGCTGCGCAAGGAAAACGGATTCATGGAGACCCCGTCCGCCGCCGAACTGGGAGCCTCCTACGATCCCTCCCGGTCCCTGTGGGCGGGGCGCATCGTGGGCATGGTGGCTGCCGAGGCTGGTTTCAACCTGGATTTCGCGCCGTGCGTGGACGTGAACGTCAATCCCGAGAGCCCGGCCATCGGCGCCCTGGGACGCAGTTTTTCCTCCAGCCCCCGGCTGGTGGCCGCCTGTGCGCGGGAGTTCATCAACGGCCTGCACGAACAGGGCATGCTCTCCTGCATCAAGCATTTCCCAGGGCACGGCAGCGCGCGTGTGGACAGCCACCTGGGCGTCACGGACGTGACCCGCACCTGGCAGCAGCGGGAGCTGATCCCCTATGAAAGACTCATCGCCACGCACAAGCCGGACGCCATCATGACCGCGCACATCTTCAACGCCCGGCTGGACCCGAAGTACCCGGCCACCCTTTCCTCGGCGACCATCAACGGGCTGCTGCGCCGGAAGCTCGGCTGGGACGGCGTGGTCATCACCGACGACATGAACATGAAGGCCATCTCCAGCCAGTACGGCCTGGATAAATCCATCCGGCTGGCCATCCTGGCCGGGGCCGACATGCTGCTCTTCGGCAACAATCTGTCCTACGACCCGCTCATCGCCCGCAAGGCGCACGGCATCATCAAGAAGCTGGTGGAAGACGGCAAAATCACCAGGGCGCGCATCTCGGAATCCCATGCGCGCATCATGAAGATGAAAAAGAAGCTGGATTAGCCTCCGGCAGGCATCGCTGCTGTCCTTATCCGTGAGGCTCGAAGACTCACCAACGACTTAGGCAAGATGGGTTCGGATACGCGGCGCAAAAGGAAACCAGCCCGCAGCGTATTGGAAATACGTGAGGAGCTGGCTTTCTTGCAGCAACAAAGTAGACGTGCCCTTATCGGTAGCCGTCTCAATAAACGCAAAGGGCCGGGTGATAAACACCCGGCCCTTTGCGTTTCAAAAAATCACAGCATGTCCTGCCGCACCCCCGCCTCTTCCGCAAGGGCAAGCATGTCCCTCAGGATGCGCAAGGTTTCCTCGGCCTCCTGAGGATCGAGCTTGCGCAGGGCAAACCCGGCATGGACGATGATCCAGTCGCCCGGGGCGACCTCCTCGTCCAGGAGCATGATGGAGGCCTGGATGGTGGCATCGCCCTCGCCCACGCGGCCGGTGGCGATGTCTTCATTGATCTCGAGAATCTCAATCGGTACTGCGAGGCACATAAATTTTCTCCCCGGAAGGGTTATCGGCACTGCGTTCCCGGTAGGAACCGCCCATTCCCTCGATTTCCTTGAGCACGACCAGCATCACGTCGCCGATGCGCGCCTCAAGGGCCTTGGAAAGCCCGGTGGACATGGTATCGTAATCCTGCGGTTCAACCCCCACAAGCACGACCTGCTCCGCATCCGGGCACTGGCCCACCAGTTTACAGTTTGCCAGCACGTCTAGCAAGTCCGTCTGGTGCATGGAATTCTTGAAGGCCAGGCTCTTGCTCAGGTCGCCGCCCTTCAGGCGATGGATATCCCCGGGCTGGCCGTGGTTGAGAACGATATCCACGATGACCAGCGCGTCGGATTCCATAATCGGTCCCATAAGCTTGGTGCCCAGGGTGCCGCCGTCCATGAGTTCCACGTTGCCGGAAAATTCGTATTTCTGGTCGAGCGCCTCGACAACGCGCACGCCAAAACCCTCGTCGGTATACAGGATATTGCCGACGCCAAGGACAAGAATTCGTTTTTCGGTGTTCTGCATCTGGATGGAGTAAAAACGGGAACCCGGATAAGGGCTCCGGGTTCCCGTCGTTTGATCGTTGTTTCCTGCGAATTACAGGATCTTGAACTTCTGCACGTTGCCGGTCTTGTTGTCGATGACGTGCACGCCGCAGGCGATGCAGGGGTCATAGGAGTGAACGGTGCGAAGGATTTCGACCGGACGCTCGGGATCGGCGATGGGAGTGTTGTCCAGAAGCGCTTCTTCCAGCGGGCCGGGCAGGTTGTTGTCGCAACGCGGACCGATGTTCCAGGTGGAGGGAACGACCAACTGGAAGTTGTCGATCCTGCCGCCCTTGATGTCGATCCAGTGAGACAGGCCGCCGCGCGGAGCGTTGACGAAGCCGACGCCCTTGGCGCTTTCGGGCATGTCCCAGTCCTTGCAGATGTCGGTGTTGCCCTTGGCCACGTTTTCCTTGAGGTCTTCAACCCACTCAGCGGTCTTGAGCGCGATGATCAGGCACTCGATGCCGCGGGCGCCGGTGCGGCCCAGGGTGGAGAACAGGGCTTCGGGGCCCACTTCGAGTTTGCCGAGCACGAAGTTGACGTACTTGACGAACTCGGGATGGCCGAGACCGTAGTTGACCAGACAGGTGGCCAGCGGGCCCACTTCGGTGTTGTAACCGTCGTAGCGCGGGGCCTTCATCCAGCTGTAGCGGTCATGGTCGTCCAGGCTGGTGTACTGGGGCTCGGTAACACCCTTGTAGGGATGCTGGGGATCGCCCGGCTTGTACCAGCTGTGCCTGACGTGTTCTTCGATCTTGGAGGGATCGAACTTCTTCACGTCGGTGATCTTGCGGTTGAAGATGACGCCCGGCTTGATGTAGCGGGAATCCAGATCGGCTTCGCCGCCCTGTGCGGGGAATTCGCCGAAGCTCAGGAAGTGGGTGGTGCCGCCGATGGCAGCCCAGTCCTTGTAGAAGCCGGCGACGGCGATCAGATCGGGGATGTAGTAGTCGAGGATGAAGTCCTTCACTTCTTCGTACAGACCCAGGAAGTCGTTGATGTACTTGTCGGTGAGGCCTTCGTAACAGGTCACGCCGCCCATGACGGTGAACTGCGTATGCGGGTTCTTGGCGCCGTAGACGGACATCATACGGGCGGCCTTGACCTGCAGGTGCAGTGCCTTCAGGTAGTGACAGGTGGCGATCAGGTCCACTTCCGCAGGAAGCTTGTAGGCGGGATGGCCGCCGGGCTTCAGGAAGTAGGCGTTGGTGAAGATGCCCAGGCGACCGGATTCAACGATACCCTTGACGGTATCCTTGGTCTTCTGGAGATCTTCCTTGGTGGAGTAGCTGTTCGGGGTCCTGACGGTGCCGGCAACGGCCTTGGCCAGTTCGGCGGCCTTGTTCACGTCGGCGTTCAGGACATTGGCCACGTTGACCCAGTCCAGGGCGTGCAGGTGATAGAAATGCACGATGTGGTCGTGCATGAACTGCGCGGCCAGAACCAGGTTGCGGATGATGGTGGCGTTGTGGGGCATGTGCTTGTCAACGCCGACGGCATTGTCCACGCAGCGGATGGAAGCCAGGGCGTGCACGTAGGTGCAGACGCCGCAGGAACGCTGGGTGAAGTGCTGTGCATCGCGCGGGTCGCGGCCCTTGAGGATGATTTCCAGGCCGCGGAAGAGCTGAGAGCTGCTCTTCACATCTATGATCTTGCCGTCTTCGACGATCGCTTCGACGCGAAGATGGCCTTCGATACGGGTTACGGGGTCGACAACCACCGTTTCGCCTTTATCCTTGGCCCAAGTCCAGGGAGCGGCTTTAGGAGTGCAACCAGCCATGTCGTTTCCTCCTTAGTTCGTCTAAACTCGACTGTTTTCGAAACGTTGCAATGACGCCTAAATGTCGGTCAGGTCAGCGTAGAAGTCCTTGCGGCCTTCCCAGGCTTCGCCGTCCCAGAAGTTGGGTTCGGAGCAGCCGATGCAGGGATGGCCGGCCTGGACGGGCCAGTTGATCTGGTTGAACTTGACCGTGGGGCAGTTGTTGTACGTTTCAGGTCCGCGGCAGCCGAGCTTGCGCAGGCACCAGCCCTTCCTGGCTTCTTCGGAGCCGAAGGACGGAGCGAACTGATCGTTGTCAAAGAATTCCTGACGGGGACAGTTGTCGTGAACGGTCTCACCGAAGAATGCGGTGGGACGGCCGACATCGTCCAGTTCGGGAATGCCCTTGGTGAGGTAATGCACGATGGTGCCGACCAGGTTGAACGGGTTCGGCGGACAGCCGGGAACGTTCACGATCGGAGCGCCGGGCACGACTTCGGTAATGCCCTTGGCCTGGGTCGGATTCGGTGCCGCGGCCTGCACGCCGCCATAGGTGGCGCAGGTACCGTAGGCAATGGTGGCCTGTGCGCCCTTGACCACCTTGGTGGTGGTGTCGAGCATGGTGTGTCCGGAGACCTTGCCGTGTCCGCCGGGTTCGTTGTTGGTGCCGGTGACGGCGGTGGGAACCGCGCCCTCGACAACGGCAACGTAGCCCTTGGGATCGTGCATGGTTTCTTCCAGGGCCTTTTCGGCCATTTCACCTGCGGCAGCCATGATGGTTTCATGGTAGTTGAGAGAAATCACATCGAGAATCAGAGCATCGATGTAGGGCTCGACAGTACGAAGAATGGATTCGGAACAACCGGTACATTCAGCATTGTGAAGCCAGATCACGTTAGGCCTGTTGTCTGCAGTCAGGGCTTCGGCCACTTTCGGAGCGAAAGCGGGTCCCATGCCCATGACGGCGGCAACGGTTCCGCAGAACTTCATGAAATCGCGGCGAGACACACCTCGCTCTTCCAACCGTTCCACGGCACCTTTCTTGCCATGACCTACGGAAATTTTCATAGAACACCTCCGTAAAAAAGTATGAGTCTCTTGTGACGCAAATGCGTCGTTTATCCACTCATAAGGAATCGGGCATGCGCCCGCACACACCAGCCACCCATGTAACACGAAACTGAAGCCCGTGTCATTTATTGCATATCAATCTTTAAAAAGTATTATGTAACCCTTTGAAAAGATTAATAAAGATTTGAGTACCCCGCTTTTCAAACAAAATCAATAGATGCCGACAAAAAACTTTCAAAGGTGACGGCGCACTGCGCCATTCCTACCCGCCACCGTAACAAACGGGAACCATTTTGGACAAGCTTTGGGAATGACATTCATCCCGGCCGCAAAAGCATCTTTTCATCCCCGATATTCTTGCGTTATGTTTGCAACAGCAAAACACACAACCCAAAGACGACCATGCCCAAGAAACACTTCGTGCTCGAACGCGGCAGGAAAGCGCCGCTGCCCCTGATTCTGGACATCCCGGACAAGACCGTGACCATTCAGGAGGTCCTGCCCATCCTGTTCGACATTGCGGACAGGACCTTCATCCGGACCTACCAGGAACTGGAGCCCGACCGTTCCGTGACCTGCGGGCCGGGCTGCTGTCACTGCTGCCGCCAGCTGGTTCCGGCCACGGACCACGAGGCCCTCTATATGATGGACGTCATGCGCACCCTGCCCGAGGATCACAGAAAACGGGTGGAACAACGCTATGCGGAAGGCATTGAAAAGCTGCGCAACGCGGGCCTGCTGGACGGCATCCTCGACTTCCTGGACAACCGGGTGCACAAGGTGGAGGAATACAAGGCCATCCAAAAGCTTTACTGGGACCTGACCATCAACTGTCCCTTCCTGGAGGACGAGTCCTGCTCCATCCACCCGCACCGGCCCATCGCCTGTCGCCAATACAGCGTGACTTCGCCGCCCGAGCTTTGCGCTCGGGTGTTTACGGATGCAAAACTGGCCGAGATACACCACCCCGTGGACCTGGGAGGTGCGCTGGCTGGTTTCGACGGCGAAAACGCCCGGGGCACGGTCATAGTGCCCATCCTGTTTGCGCGGTTGTATGAGGAGAGACTCCGGGGCCGCGAGGAACCTCGGCTCGAAGCGGAAAGAATGGTGGCCCGTTTCATTGACCTGGCGGGCATGTATACGGAAAAATAAAAAAAGAGAGGAAGACCCCGCAAAGGTCTTCCCCGCTCCTCTCTATGAAAATGCCACTCCCTACGTCACTCTCTGGTTGCGGCAAGATTCTCCCTAAGGGAAAGGTTAACTAACCAAATCAGGGACCCGTGTCAATCATTCTGCGACAAACCCAACAAAAGGCAGGAAAATGAGCGTCATACTCGAACTTACCATCTTTCCCATGGACAAGGGAACCAGTGTCAGCCCGTACGTTGCCAAGGCCTTGGGCATCATCCGCGAATCCGGCCTCTCTCACAGCTTCGGCCCCATGGGCACCTGCATCGAAGGCTCCTACCGCGAGGTCATGGAGGTTGTGGAGGCCTGCTTCCGCGCCGTCGGCGATGACAGCGAACGCGTGTACATGAACATGAAGCTGGACTGGCGCAAGGGCCGCACCAACGGCATAGGCGGCAAGGTGCGCAGCGTGGAGCAGAAGCTGGACGCATAGACTATCCCGGGCTTGCAAGCCGGGACATCTGTGCTATGAAAGATGACAGCCCGTTCCCATCCAACCACGGAGGACTCCATGCCCCTGCTCGGCCAGCAACCCACAATGCCCATGAAGCAGGTTTCGCACGGGCATTTTCTGTCGCGGACCATGCTCAAGCACAATGTCGTCTTCCATGAGGGTTCCCACGGGGATTCCGCATACATCCTCATTCGCGGGCAGGTGGAGATTTCCGGCAACGTGGACGGCCGCAAGAAGGTCTTCGCCATCCTCAACCCGGTGTCCATCTTCGGGGAGATGGCCCTGTTCCTGGACGACCAGGCCCGCACGGCCACGGCCATCTGCCTGGAGGATTCCGAGGTCATCGAGGTCACCCGCGACGACCTGGACGACTATCTGCGCACCGCGCCCCAGGTGATCTCCTCAATCCTCACGGTGCTGGTTGCCCGGCTCAAGGCCACCACCAAGAAGGCCATGCACGTGCCCAGCATCCCCATGGCCGTTGTCCGCACCCTGGACCTGTTCGCCCAGAACGACTGCACGACCATCGGTTTCGAGCAGGCCGTGCGCAGCATGGCCGACACCCTGGTTTCCTCGCCCGAAACCATCACCGGCTACCTCTTCGGGCTGGCCAACGAGGGCTTCGTCACCATTGAAAAGGACGAGCGCGAACGCAGGGTCATCCGCATCAAGCATCACGACCTGCTCCACCAGGTCATCCAAAGCAGGAAGAAAAAGGAATAGAACGCCAACTAGTCCAGGGCCACGAGCTCCAGATTCCCCCACGCGGCAAGCTTGTCCCCATACTGGGCGAACACACCCGACAGCCCGAGCGTCGCCCACTCCTGCGCCCGTTCCACCACAAGCTCCAGGTCGCGTTCCTCGCCCAGCAGGTTGCACAGGGCCGTTGCCGCGGCATCGGCCAGGGAACCACTTTCGGAGAGCACGCAGACAAGATCGCCGGTGCCCAGACTCAGGGAATGGCCGATGCGGCCGCTGGACGAACACAGGGCCAGCGGGCATTGCTCCGCCTCGACCCTGAGGCCGATGCTGGCCCCGCCCTCGGGATCGGCCAGCAGGGCCACGGTGCGCTCGCGGGTGGAATGCATGTACACGTCTCCGCCGTTTTCCACGAGAATGTCCGGGCACCGGGAGCGAAACCGGTCGGCGACCTCCTGGGCAATGGTCCCGGCAACCGCCGCCATGGGCCCCACCCCGCAGGCCTCCCCGGCCGCATACATGCGCCGGATGAATCCGGGCGCGCCCTTGTCTTCGGACAGGGGCTCCAGGCTGGAAAGGAACTCCGGATGAAAGAGGATGTGATTCTTGAGAGCCCCGCGCAGTTCCTGCACCAGGGCGGCCACTTCCTCGTGGATGTCCTGCGTGGCTATGATGAACAGGTCGGTCTCTTCCACCACCACCTGAAACCCGATCTCGCCCGAGGCCGGATGCATGATTTCGCGGTAGCCCCGCTCCGTGGATAAATGCTTTTTACTCATTCGTAGAATCCATACGCTAAACGCATAGCTGTTCATGAAGGCTGGAGTGCAAGGAGCCGGAAAAAGTCGGCCCGGAGCGCATACAACACTACGTGAGGAGCCGACTTTTCACGGCAACGAAGCAATCGGGCCGTTTTCAACTGCTGCTAAAAGCCTAGGTCCTCGTTGACCAGCACCACCTTGATCCTGCCCTGCGGGAAGGACTTTTCGGTGATGCCCCAGACGTTGCAGATGCGGTCCGGGCTGCTACAGTCGTGACAGATGCCGGTCTTGCGGCACGGAGTCTTCTTGTCCAGGCGCATGGTGTTCACCGGGGCCACGTAATCCTTGATGCGGTCGAAGGCCTCTTCCAGGCCCGGCACGATCTTGTTGCGCCCCACGACGACAACCACGTTCTTCGGCCCGAAGGTGATGGCGGCCACGCGGTTGCCGATCATGTCCAGGTTCACCAGCCAGCCCTCCTCGGTGACGGCGTTGGTGCCGGTGATGAACAGGTCCGCGAGCAGGGCCTGCCTGCGGCGCTCCACCATGCCCTCCTTGGAGATGGTTTTGTCGTAGGTGTCGATGACCTCCAGCTCCCTGGAATCCTTGAGCGCGTCATACAGGCCGGCGGCGACCATGCTCATGGATCCGCCCCAGGAAACCGACCCGGGCGAAAGGGCGGGAATGATGCGGCCAAGCACGATATCCTTGGCCGCAGCGGCGCTTTCGGCGATGAAAACCTCGAAATTGTTGTCCTCGAGCGATTCCTTAAGATCGTTGAGCCTGAGTTCCCAGTAGTTGTTGACAGGATTTTCCATGTCGCACCTCACGGCTGGCTTGAAGAAGGACCAAGGCCCCTCCGAAATATTCCCAGCTTTTTATTTATATATGATCATGTATGGCGCGCGTCGCGCCCGCGCCGGGGGCGGTCCCCGAGGCGGCCTCCAAAGCAACGCCCCTTGCAACCAGCGGATTCTGTTGTGAATTTATCCTCGCTTTCGGCTGAAGAATCATGTACCAGATTCTTCGGACAGCGGAAAGAGCGGGCGGTGAAGATTATCACCAAAATACCCCTCCCGCGCCCTTGACGGACGCAGGTCTTCCGGCTATATGCTTCCGTTCAATATTGACGACAACGTTGGCAACAACGATAATTTTACTCTCAGGAGACTAGATATGAAAAGGACTTATCAGCCGAGCAAGTGCCGCAGGAAAAGAACTCATGGCTTCCTGGTGCGTTCCCGCACCAAAAACGGTCGCAAGGTGATCGCTCGCCGCCGCGCCAAAGGACGCAAGAGATTAGCCGTTTAACCTGGCCTAAGGAACGCCGACTGCTTCGGCGGCCAGAATTTACGGCATGCTTTGAGCGGGGTGTAAAATTTCACTCCAGATTTTTCATAGTATTCGCTTTGAAAAGAGAAGACACCAGGTCCGGCTTCAAGCTGGGCCTGGTCGTCAGCCGTAAAGTGGGTCCAGCAGTCGTGCGCAATCGCGTGAAACGGGTAGTGCGCGAGTATTTCAGGCTGCATCAAAACGAGCTCGACTTGCCCTTGGACATGGCCATCGTGCCCAAGCGCAAACTTGATCCCAGGCAGCTGGATCTTGCCCTCGCAGACGAGGAGTTTACGCCCATGCTTTCCCGAATCCGGGGAACCATGACGGCAGACTCCGTTGAGAGGACATGATGCGCTTCATTTTCAAGGCGCTCATTCGCTTTTATCAGTACTGCATCTCTCCTCTGAAACCGGCATGCTGCCGGTTCATTCCCTCGTGTTCAGACTACGCCATCCAGGCGATTTCCATGCACGGCGCCTGCAAGGGCTCCCTCATGGCGCTTTTGCGCATCCTCCGCTGCCAGCCGCTCTGCAAAGGCGGGTACGACCCCGTCCCGGCCGTTTGGCCATGCCCAAAACCCAAAAGTGAGATGAATTGATGGACAACAAACGACTTCTTCTTGCCGTTTCCCTGAGCATGCTCGTCCTGTTCGCATGGCAGTTTTTCTTTGCCCCCGAGCAGCCCGTTCAGCAACCCGCCGAAAAGGCACAGGTAGCCCGGAAGGCGGCTCCCATGAGCGACGGCGAGGCCCCGGCCGCAGCAACCTCCCAGGATTTCGTGCCCACCGAGGGACGCACCGTCACCGTGGACACCCCGCTGTATACCGCCAAGTTCAACTCCCAGGGCGGCGTGCTCGAGTCCTTCGTGCTCAAGCATTACAAGGAAACCATCCAGCCCGACTCTCCCAACGTGGACATCGTGGGCGACCAGTCCGTGGTCAAGGGTCCCATGGGCATCATCCTGACCCGCAAGGGTTCCGAAGTGCACACCTGGCTCAAGGGCCAGTGGGCCTTTGAAGGCAGCGACCTGAACATCGAGACCGGCAAGCAGGCCCTGGTCTTCTCCGGCCAGGTGGGCGACTTCCGCCTGGAGCGCAGGCTGACCTTTGACGCGGCCACCTACCTCATCGAGGAAGACCTGACCGTCACCAACCAGGGCGCCACCGGCGTGGAAGCCTCCGTGTCCTTCACCGCCGCAGCCAAGGCCATGTCCTCCGAAAAGGACAGCTACAACCCCACCCGCATCGCCTGGTACAACGACGCGGGCCGCGAGGAAGTCAAGGACCGCGAGGACATCGCAAAGGGCGAAGCCACCGCGGGCGACCTGCTCCAGTGGGCGGCCATCCACTCCAACTATTTCATGTTCGCCATTGTTCCCGGCGAAAACAACGCCGTCATGTACTCGGGCGTGCAGAACGACATCTTCCGCTTGGCCGTGGAAGAGCCCACCACCCTGCAGTCCAACGTGTCCAAGACCGTCAAGGCCTCCTATTTCGTGGGCCCGTGCGAACGCGCCATGCTGAAGACCATGCCCGGCAATCTCAAGACCGTGGTGGACTTCGGCTGGTTCGACATCTTGGCCCGTCCGCTGCTCACGGCGCTGAACTTCCTGTACGGCTACGTGCACAACTATGGCATCGCCATCATCCTGCTGACCCTGGGCATCAAGATCGTGTTCTGGCCCCTTTCCCAGAAGAGCTACGAATCCATGGAGCGCATGAAGAAACTGCAGCCCATGATCACCAAGCTCCGGGAAAAATACGGAGACGACAAGCAGAAGCTCCAGCAGGAGACCATGACCCTGTACAAGACCTACAAGGTCAACCCGGCTGGCGGCTGCGTGCCCATGCTGGTCCAGATCCCGGTGTTCTTCGGTCTGTACAAGGCTCTCATGGCGGGCATCGAGCTGCGCCACGCGCCGTTCATCCAGCACCTGCCCTTCACCGACTGGGTCTGGCTGGCCGACCTTTCCGCCAAGGACCCCCTCTACATCACGCCCATCGTCATGGGCGCCACCATGGTCCTGCAGCAGCTCATGACGCCCTCCACCGGCGACAAGATGCAGCGCTACATGATGCTGGCCATGCCCGTGGTCTTCACCATCATGTTCCTGAACTTCGCTTCGGGCCTGGTGGTCTACTGGTTGATGAACAACCTCCTGTCCATTGGACAGCAATGGCTCATGATCGCAAAGAACAAGAAAAAAGAGGCCTAACCCATTCATAAACAAGAGGACAGGCCCCCTCGAAAGATCAAGGAACGTCTATGAGCGACTTCAAGGAGTTCCAGGGCAAGACCCTGGATGAAGCGATTGAAACCGCGTGCGATTTCTACAATCTGCAGCGCAACAAACTCGAAATCGAGATAATCAAGGGCGGATCCACCGGCATCTTCGGCCTGGTGGGCGTGAAGAAGGCCGTGGTCAAGGCCCGCCCGCGCGGCGCCGTGGATACCGAGGAAATCCTCAACGGCAAGAACGAGGAGAAAAAGGACAAGGCCCCCAGGAAGGAGGCCGCAAAATCCGAGCGTCCCAAGCAGGAACGCAAGCGCCCCGAAAGGAAGAAGCCCGAGCCCAAGGTCGAGGAGAAAAAGGTTGCCCCCGAAGTCAGCATGGGCGAAATCCCGTCCGGACCGGTGAGCAATCCCGACGCCGAGGCAAAGGCGCGGTTCGAGGCTGTGGAAATGCCCGAAGAGCAGCCCTCCCTGCCTCTGGTGGACGAACTGGCCGACCTGGACAAGGAAAAGCTGGAAGCCGTGGTCCGCGAAGTGACCAACAAGCTGCTCGTTCCCATCGTGGGCGAGGATCCCAAGCTGGAAATCACCTTCGACCCCGACCGGGTCAAGGTATTCATCGACGACGAGGAAAACAGCGGCCTGATCATCGGCCGCGAAGGACAGACCCTGTCCTCCCTACAGTACCTGGTCAACCGCCTGGTTTCCCGGGCCATGGAAGCCAGCGTGCGCATCCAGATCGACACCGGTGAATACCGGGAGCGCCAGGACGAGAAGCTGCGCCAGATCGCCCTGCACCTGGCCGAAAAGGCCAAGCGCATCGGCCGGACCCAGAGCACCAAGCCGCTCAGCTCCTACCACCGCCGCGTGGTGCACCTGGCCCTGCAGGAAAACGAAACCGTGTTCACCCGCTCCAAGGGCGAAGGCCCCATGAAGCGCGTGCTCATCGTTCCCAAACGAAAGAACGGCAACAACCGCCGCCAGCGGCAGTAGTTGCTTTTCCCATTGTGATACCGGCGGTCTCTCTGGTGAGGCCGCCGGCCCCTTTTTCGGCTCCCGGCGGGCAGCCGCGAAAAAGCGTGAATGCTCCAGACCAGCGCAGGCAACCTGCGTTTCGGACTGGAGTTTTTTGCTTTCTGCCTATACAGTCCGTGGGCAAGAAATAATCATCTGAGAGGTTGGTGTTCCCATGAGTGATGCAGCGAGAAGAAAAGATACCATAGCCGCAGTCGCCACCCCGCCCGGCCAGGGCGGCGTCGGCATCATCCGCATCAGCGGCCCCAAGGCCGTGGAGATCGCCGCAGAACTGTTCCGCGCCACCCGCGAGGACTTCACGAATTTCAAGCCCTACCGCCTGCACCACGGCACCGTGGCGGACAGCGGGGGCAAGGCCATCGACGAGGTGCTGGCGGCCTTCATGCCCGGCCCCAAGTCCTACACCGGCGAAGACACCATCGAATTCAACTGCCACGGGGGGCAGGCCATCCTGGCCGCCGTGCTCGAGGAATGCCTCGACAGGGGAGCGCGCCTGGCCGACAGGGGCGAATTCACCCTGCGCGCCTACCTCAACGGCCGCATGGACCTGACCCAGGCCGAGGCCGTTGCCGAGCTCATCCACGCGCCCTCCAAGGCGGCCATGCACCTGGCACAGGTCAAGCTCTCGGGCGTGCTGGGCCAGAAGATCGACGGTCTGCGAAAGCGGCTGGAGGAATTGCGGGCCCAGCTCTGCGTGGCCGTGGACTTTCCCGAGGAGGAACTGGAATGCCTGCCCATGGAGGAGCTCGCGCGCACCTCCTCGGAAGTGCGCGAAGAGATTTCCGCCCTGCTTACCGCAGTGGAGCGCACCAAGGCCTGGCGCGAAGGCGCGCTGGTGGTGCTGGCGGGCATGGTCAACGCGGGCAAGTCCAGCCTCATGAACGCCCTGCTGGGCCGCAACCGGGCCATCGTCACCGAGATCCCCGGCACCACCCGCGACTACCTGGAGGAAAGCCTGAACCTAGGCGGCCTCACGGTTCGGCTGGCCGACACGGCCGGCCTGCGCAGCACCGGGGACTCCATCGAGGAGGCGGGCATTGAAAAGGGACGGGAACTCATGGAGCAGGCCGACCTCATCCTCTACGTGGTGGACAACTCCGAGACCATTGCCGAGGAAAACATGGACGCGGCCACCCAGCTCGACCCGGCCAAGACCATCGCGGTCATGAACAAGATGGACGTCATCGGGGCCGAGCCGCCGCCGTGGAAAATCTTCAAGCGCTGGATGTTCGAAATCGTCAAGGTCTCGGCCAAGTCCGGCAAAAACCTGGACAAGCTGGCCGGGCGCATGCGCGAACGTCTCCTTGAGGGAGCGGGCCAGCCCGACCCGGACGAGCTGGTGCCCAATGCGCGCCAGGCACAGGTGCTGAAAAGGGCCGCGCAGGAGCTGGAGGCCATGGAGGCCGACGCGACAGCCGGAGTGCCCTACGACCTGCTGGGCGTGCGCCTGGAAACGGCCTGCAACGTGCTGGCGGGCATCACCGGCCGCATCACCTCCGAGGAAGTGCTCGACTCCATCTTCGACAATTTCTGCATCGGGAAATAACCATGATCAATCAAAGCCAAGACATCGACCTCAAGAACGTGACCTGCGGGCTGGTCCCGGCCATCCTCGCGGAACTCTCCAGGCACGACGAGGACGAGGTGCACGTGCTCGTGCGCCAGGGCATCCAGGACGAGCTGTGGAACAGCTTCGGTTCCGGGGGGGAATGGGAGATCGAGATCCAGGAGGATCTCTTTCACGACAGGATCATCTTCCGGCGTATCAGGAAGCAGTCGCTTGATCCGCTCAACCTGATGGATTTCTAACCGTTCACGATTTTCTGGGCCAGTTCCAGGGTCAGGGATCCCTCGGGTACGCCCCGGTCCACCAGATCGCGCACATCCTCAAGGGTGTCCATGTCGGCCATTTCCGGCAGCACCTCCACGGCCATGCCGCTGCCCACAAGGCGCTGCACCGTGTCCTCGAAGACCTGCCCCGTGCTCCAGACCATGTCCGAAAAGACCTCCGGCACAAAGGCTCCGCGCTGAAAACCGATGAGATAGTAGCCGCCGTCCCGCGCCGGGCCCAGGGCGGCCCTGCCCTTGTCGAGCCCGTCAAAGGCCTGCTGCACGACTTCCGCCGAAAGCTCGGGGATATCGCTGCCCACCAGCACCACCTGGTCATAGAACATGAAAAAGGCCTCGCGGAATGCGTTCTCCATGCGGCGGCCGATGTCCGCGCCCTTCTGGGACAGGCAGCGCCGTTGCCTGCCCAGCCACTGGGTCATTTCCCTGCCTTTTCCTTCCGGGGCGTAGCAGACCATGACCTCGGCCCCCTCCACGTCCTCCAGCACGGGCAGCATGTCGGTGACAAAGGCCTTGTAGAGTTCGCAGGCCTGCTCCGGGGAGGTGGATTCGGCCAGCCGGGTCTTGACCTGGCCGGGCTCGGGATACTTGACGAAAAAAAGGATGCATCGGTTCATGTCCGCTCCGTGTTCTCCGAATGGGGTCTGTAGCGCCCTGCCAGGTCTTCGGGGTCCGCGCCCAGCGCATAGCGCAAGCGCAGCCACCAGTTGGCCAGGGTCCGTTGCAGCATGCCTTCCTTTTCCCAGCGCCGGGCCGAGGTGACCGCCCGGTCCGGCAGGATGCGGATGCGTTCCCCGGCGCGGCGCACGCGCCGGAACAGCTCCACATCCTCCATAATGGGAATTTCCGCGTACCCTCCCAGCTCACGGAAATACCCCGCGTCGAAAAAATGGGCCTGATCGCCATAGGGGAGCCGCTCCAGGCGGGAGCGCAGGCTCGCGACACGGGCGACCAGCCATAGCCAAGGATGCCCGGAATCGATGGCCAGGTCAAAGGCCCCGGCCCGAAAACCCAGGGCAACGGCCCCGGCGACCTTGCGGAATGCGTCCCCCGGCAGCCGGGTATCCGCGTGCAGGAAAAGCAGGATATCGCCCGTGGCCCCGGCGGCCCCCGCATTCATCTGCACGGCGCGGCCCTGCGGAGCCCGCACCCGGATCACGGCCGGTTCGTCCAGCGCGGCCAGGGTGGTGGCGTCCGGATGGCCGTCGGCCACAAGGATCTCCACATCCAGCCCGCGGGCCAGTTCCCGGACATGGCGCACCAGGGAATTAATCCCCCGTTGCTCGTTCCAGACCGGCACGATGACGGAAATGAGCGGGATTTTTTCCCCCTTGCCTGTTGTCTTCCCCTGCATGGATGTTTAATAAACGCTTTGGACAAATAAAGAAAGGAGCCCGCATGCGAAAAGGACTTACTTCCGAAAAGGCCACGATCAATGAGATTCTCGACAAATCCCCTGTTCTCTGGCTGGCCGTCAACGACGCAAACGGCCCCTACAGCGTCCCGGTGAACTTCGCCCACGAGGGCGACGTCATCTATGTCCACTCCAGCACAAAGGGCCGCAAGTTCGAAGCCCTGGAAACCGGTGCGCCCCTGTCATTCAGCTGCGCCGTGGACCTGGAACCCAAGCACGGCGACAAGGCCTGCGCCTTCGGGTACCGATTCAAGAGCGCGCTCGGCTTCGGCGCTCCGCGTCGGCTCTCCGGCGATGACGCCAGGCATGCCCTGGAAGTCATCACCCGCAAGTTCGCGGGCAGGAACCTGCCCCTGGAAGACAAGGTCGTGGCCGTCACCGCCGCTTACGCCATAGACATCACCAGCATCACGGCGCGGATCAAGGAGTAATCCCTGACCGCCGCCCCATAACCCCAAGAAACGAGATCTGCCATGAACACCCACACACCCAAACTGCGCTCCTTTGCCAGCGACAACAACGCCGGAGCCCATCCGGAAATCATCAAGGCCGTGTGCGAAGCCAACGAAGGCTACATGCGCGCCTATGGAGAGGACACCATCAGCGAGGCGGCCGACCGCCTGCTCAAGAAACACTTCGGCGAGGACGCCCGGATCTTCTACGTGACCACGGGCACGGCCGCCAACGTGCTGGGCCTGCGCGCGGTGACCCGCACCTACAACTCGGTGATCTGCTCCAGCATGGCCCACATCAACATGGACGAATGCGGCGCGCCCGAGGCCTTCGGCGGCACCAAGCTGGTGCCCATCCCCACCCCGGACGGCAAGCTGACCCCGGGCATGATCGCGCCCTACCTGGGCCATGTGGGATTCGTGCACGCCAGCCAGCCCAAGGTCATTTCCATCACCCAGAGCACCGAGGAAGGCACGCTCTACTCGCTCAAGGAGATCGAGGCCATCGTGGACTTCGCCCGCGACCACGACCTGCTGGTGCACATGGACGGCGCGCGCCTGGCCAACGCCTGCGCGGCCCTGGGCTGCTCGTTCTTCGACATGACCACGGCCCTGGGCGTGGATCTGCTCTCCTTCGGGGCCACCAAGAACGGCCTGATGATGGGCGAGGCGGTCATCTTCCTGAATCCGGAGATCGGCGAGGGCTTCGAATACCTGCGCAAGCAGGGCATGCAGCTCGTGAGCAAGATGCGCTTTGTCTCCGCCCAGGTGGAGCGGTACCTGCGCGACGACCTGTGGCTGGAAAACGCCAGACACGCCAACGCAATGGCCAAACGCCTGGCCGAGAGGGCCGGGGCCATCCCGGGCGTGGAGATCAAGGGCGAGGTGCAGAGCAACGGCGTGTTCGCCCACATCCCCCCGGCGGCCACGGAAATCCTGGAAAAGAAATACTATTTCTACGTCTGGGACGAGCACTCCCACACCCTGCGCTGGATGACCTCCTGGGCCACCACCGAGGAGCAGGTGGACGAGTTCGTCGAAGACATCAAAAAAGCAGTGGAGCAAGTGCGATGAACCTGAAACGAGTCTGCGTATTCTGCGGGTCCAATCCCGGCAATTCCCCGGCCTATGCCGAAGCGGCCCAAAACCTGGGCCGTACCCTGGCCGAACGCAACATCACCGTGGTCTACGGCGGGTCCAGCGTGGGCCTCATGGGCCGGGTGGCCGACGCGGCCCTGGAAGCGGGCGGCGAAGTCATCGGGGTCATCCCCGAGAAACTGCGGGCCAAGGAGATCTTCCACTCCGGCCTGAGCGAGCTGCACGTGGTGGATTCCATGCACGAGCGCAAGGCGCTCATGGCCGAGCTCTCCAACGCCTTCATCGCCCTGCCCGGCGGCATCGGCACCTTCGAGGAATTCTTCGAGGTGCTGACCTGGAACCAGATCGGCTACCACGAGAAGCCCTGCGGTCTGTTGAACATCAACGGCTACTACGCCAAGCTGGCGTCGTTCCTGGACGACGTGGTGGGCCAGGGCTTTCTGGTGCAGGAGCACCGCGACATGGTGCTGACGGGTGCGACGCCCGAGGAGCTGCTGGAGCGGTTCCTCACCTACGAGGCACCGGAAGTGGAAAAATGGATCGAACTCAAGAAACGGCTCTAGCCGTTCAGGGATACACGCATGAAATGCGCCGAATGTGAAAGACGCGAATGCGACAAGGGCAAGGACTGCACGCCCTTCCGCCAGGAAATGATCGACGCCTGCACGCAGGACAAGGATGTCGAGCGCATGATGCAGGTGGCCGACACGGTCATCTCCGACTTCTACATGCAGAAGACCCGGGTCGAGGAAACCATCGAGTTCATCAAGCGCATGGGCTACGCCAAGGTTGGCCTGGCCTTCTGCAAGGGGCTGGCCGACGAGGCCGCGACCATGAACCGGGCGCTCAAGAACGCGGGCATCAAGGTCTCCTCGGCCTGCTGCAAGATCTGCGGCATCAGCAAGACGGAGATGAACATCCCCACCAAGGCGCGGCAGGCTCCCATCAGCTGCAACCCCTTGGGCCAGGCCGAGATCCTCAACAGGGACAAGACCGACCTGAACATATCCTTCGGCCTGTGCGTCGGGCATGACATATTATTCAATCAGGCGTCCGAAGCCCCGGTGACCACCCTGGTGGTCAAGGACCGGGTCCTCGGGCACAACCCGGCGGCCGCGCTCTACTCCGGTTTCTACGCGGCGCGCATCAATGGAGGCAAGAAATGAGCAAGACCGTTCTCGTCCCCCTGGCCCGGGGATTCGAAGAGGTGGAGGCCCTGAGCATCGTGGACGTGCTGCGCCGCGCGGGCGCGGAGGTGACCATCGCGGCCCTGGGCACCACCCGGGAAGTCACCAGTTCGCACAACGTCACGGTGGTGGCGGACGCCATGCTGAATGACTGCGCCGGGCCCTACGACCTCATTGCCCTGCCCGGCGGCATCCCCGGCTCCGAGCACCTGGCCGAATCCGCGGTGCTGGAAGGCATGCTGCACGAACAGGACAAGGCAGGCCGCCTTATCGGAGCCATCTGCGCGGCCCCGGCGGTAGTGCTGCAGAAGCACGGGATCATCCGCGACCGCAAGGCCACGTGCTACCCGTCCTTTGCCAACCGGCTGGAAGACAAAAGCCACACGCCCGAACGCGTGGTGCGCGACGGCAACCTGATCACCGGCGCGGGCGCGGGCCCGGCCCTGGAATTCGGGCTCAAGCTGGCCGAGGCGCTCTTTGGCGGGGACAAGGCCAGGGAGCTCCAGGAAGCCATGCTCATCCGCTAGAAAACAAAAGGCCTTGCCCCATCCGGAGCAAGGCCTTTTTCATTCCCGCCGAAACCGCCCCGCTCAGGGCATGGGCCGTTCCTCGAACATGGTGGAGCGGTCCCACACCAGCCAGTATTTCACCGAGACCTTTTCCAGCTGCCTGAAATACTCCTCGGACTGAAAGCCGTACGCCTTGGACAATTCCTTGATGGTCCCGCGCACCGCCTTGACGATCTCGGGCTTGGGCTTCATGAACAAGCCCTTGTCGTCATGAAAGAACTGCGCCTCGGGGACGGCCATGTCGGCCACGTTGATGGTACCCCGGCCCAGGCTCGCGCCCGTGGAAACCTGGATACCGTCGTTCAGGCAGCTGAACGGGGGCGTGCGCCCGGCAAAGGAGACCACCCGCAGCTGATCGAACGGCGCATCCAGCACTTCGCGCGCCCGCACCCCCATCTTGGCACCGATGATGGACCAGAGCCCCAGGTGGCGATGCATCTCGTTGGTCAGCAGCGTGGCCTTCCATTCCTCCAGGCCGTGGCGCTCGATGATCTTCTGCACGTAGGGCCCCACCACGTCGTTGAACAGTGCTGGGTCCGTGGGATAGGTCTTGAAACAGACCGCGTCGCGGGCGTCGAAACCGCCGTGGGCGCGGGCGGCCGAGGCGCCGCAGAGCACTACCGAAAGGACAAGGAACGCGAAAAGAACGAATCGTTTTTGCATACTATTCCCGTTGGTTATGAGTAGACGAATACGCCAGCCGGGCACAGCCCCGTATACGACAGCTCCACCGGGAAGATCAATGGAATAGTATTCTTTCAAAAGACGTGACACGCACAGGAACAGGAATTACCGGCCCCTTCTATATCCCTTCCACCAGTTGCGGCAGGATCTCCCCGGCCCGGCCGTGCAGGGCGAAATCCATGAATCCCGTGTTGTGCGTGGGTTCCAGGTTGACCTCGATGGTAACGGCCCCGGAGCGTTTGGCCACGTGCGCCAGGGAGGCGGCGGGCTGCACCACGCTGGAGGTGCCCGCCACGAGCATGACGTCCGCCTTGGCCACGGTGTCCAGAACAGTGGAAAGCACCCCTGCGGGAAGCTGCTCCCCGAACCAGACCACCCCGGGCCGCAGCAGGTTGTTGCACCTCGGGCAGGCGGGCAGCGGAGGCAGGTCGGTACGGTTCTCCTCCTCGTAGGTGCAAACCGTGCATTGCAGCCGCCAGAGGCTGCCGTGCAGTTCCAGCACGTTCCGGTTTCCGGCCCGCTGGTGCAGGCCGTCCACGTTCTGGGTCACCAGCAGCATTTCCGGCGCCTGCCGCTCCAGGGCGGCCAGGGCCAGGTGCGCGGGGTTCGGCTCACAGCGGCCCACAAGCTCGCGCCGCCAGTTGTAGAACCGCCAGATCAGCTCGGGATCGCGGGAAAAGGCCTCGGGCCGGGCCAGGTCCTCTGGCCTGTACTCCTCCCATAGTCCATCCGTCCCCCGGAAGGTGGGCACCCCGCTTTCTGCGGAAACACCCGCCCCCGTAAGCACGACAAGACTTCGCGCCCCGGACAGGAGCGCCTTGACGGTTTGCATTTTTGCGATCAGGTTTTCAGCAATCATATCAGTCTATTGAATCATACTTTTTCAAGGCGGGCAAATCGCTTGCCTTCCGGTCCCGCGCTTGGCTATAGTGCTTTTCCCTTTTTGTAAACACAACACCACATGCTTTTCATTCAATAAAACAGGTTGTTCACAAGGTCCGAGCGCACAGCGCGTGAAAACGCGTCGGACAGCAGACAACCGAAAGGCGATCGGAGGTCAGTTTGCCACAAAAGACAGTATATTTCATCGAAGGTGACGGAATCGGCCCGGAAGTATGGGCCGCAGGGCGTCCTGTGCTGGATGCCGCCATTGAAAAGGCCTACGGCAAGGCCAATTCCCTGGACTGGCAGGAGCTCCTGGCGGGCGAAAAGGCCTTCCAGGAAACCGGGGAATACCTGCCCCAGGCCACCCTGGACGTGCTGGCCGGCGCGGACTTGGCCATGAAGGGCCCGCTGCAAACCCCGGTGGGCAAGGGCTTCCGCAGCCTCAACGTCACCCTGCGCCAGACCTTCGATCTCTATGCCTGCATCCGGCCCATCAAGTATTTCCAGGGCATTGAATCGCCGGTGAAACGCCCGGACCTCGTGGACATGGTCATTTTCCGCGAAAACACCGAGGACGTCTACGCGGGCATCGAATACAAGTCCGGCACCCCGGAGGCCAAGCGGCTGGTGGATTTCCTGCGCAACGAGCTGGGCGCGAACGTGGACGCCGCGGCGGGCGTGGGCATCAAGCCCATGACCGAGAAAGGCTCCAAGCGGCTGGTCAAGCGGGCCATCGAATTCGCCCTGGAAACGGGCCGCCCGTCCGTGACCCTGGTGCACAAGGGCAACATCATGAAGCACACCGAAGGCGCGTTCCGGGCCTGGGGCTATGAACTGGCCGAGCAGGAATACGCGGGCAAGCTGGTGCGCGAAGGCGAGGGGGACGGCCCCGTGGTCATCAAGGACCGCATTGCCGACGCCATGTTCCAGGAATGCCTCATGCGTCCCGAGCAGTACTCGGTCATCGCCACCACCAACCTCAACGGCGACTACATCTCCGACGCCCTGGCCGCGCAGGTGGGGGGCCTCGGCCTCGCCCCGGGCGTGAACATGGGCGACAGGCTGGCCTTTTTCGAGCCCACCCACGGCACGGCCCCGACCATTGCGGGCAAGGACATGGCCAACCCCGGCTCCCTGGTGCTTTCCGGCACCATGATGCTGGAACACCTGGGCTGGACCGAGGCCGCAAACCTGATCCACGCCGCAGTGGAAAAGACCATTGCCGCCAAAAAGGTCACCGTGGACCTGGCCGCCCAGATTCCCGGCGCGCAGCAGGTGGGCTGCAAGGAATTCGGCGAGATCCTGCTGGCCAACCTGTAGCGGGAAACATCGCCTGCGATTGATCGCTCAAGACTGAAATCGCCCGGCAGGTTGACCGCAACCTGCCGGGCGATTATCAATTTTGCCATGTTCGACACAACCCAACTCATCATGTTCTTCAGCGCCTCGCTCATCCTGGCAGTGACGCCCGGCCCGGACATCCTCTACGTGCTCACCCGGGGCATCACCCAGGGGCGCAAGGCCGCCCTGTTCGCGGCGCTGGGATTCAACATCGGCGTCATCGCCCACACCCTGTTCGCGGTGGTGGGGCTTTCCGCCATCCTGCGCACCTCGGCCCTGGCCTACCAGGGCGTGAAATACGCGGGCGCGGCCTACCTCATCTACATCGGCATCCAGACCTGGCGCAGCCGCAGGCAGACGTCCGTGCAAGGCACGGCCGACATCGCCAGCCCCAGGGCCATCTTCCGGCAGACCATCATCGCCAACATCCTCAACCCCAAGGTGGCGCTCTTTTTTCTGGCCTTCCTGCCCCAGTTCGTGAGGGCGGAAAACGGCAGCCCGGAAATCCAGATGATCGCGCTGGGCGCGCTGTTCATGCTGGCCGGTTTCTCGGTCTTTTCCCTGGTGGCGCTCTTTTCCGGGATCATCGGCGACAAGCTGCGCCAGAACCCGCATTTCGAGCCGCGCATGAAGGCCGTTGCCGGAAGCGTACTCGTGGCCCTCGGCCTGAGCTTGGCCCTGCCGGAAAACCGGTAGCGATGCTCAGAAGGTTCCGATCCGCCTTCGCCTATCTCAAGGCAGCACCCTGGCCCCACGGGACGGCCCTGGGCTCCCTTTCGCTGGCCGTCTTCCTGGGGCTGGACGGCTGGTGGCTCCTGGACGACGGGCACCCTTACGAAGCCGCGGCCCTCTGGCTCTGGGCCGGAGGCTGGTCCGCAGTCTCCCTGTTCGCCTTGGCCGACGGCATCGCCCGGCACCGGGAATACCGGCGCATCAAGGCCATGCTCCGCAGGCACGGCTACCGCGACCGCATCATGCGACTGGTGGCCCGCTCCCGCTGCCAGCGCGACGCGGCCATGCTCGCGGCCCGGGAATCGGGGTGTCGCGGACAGGCGGCCGCCTATTTCCGAAGCCTGGGCTACCGCTGGTACCACATCCTCCCGGACACGGTGGTGCACAACCCGCTGGTTTTCCTTTCCCCGCGTTTTGTGCGCACCTCGTTCCTCCCCGGAAAAAAGGCGCGCCAAAACAGGTACGTGTAAATACGTCACCCATTCTTTGCCGTTTCATAACGCGCATCCCCACAGCCTTCCCTATTCAGGGAGGTGCGGAAAGCACCCAACCCGAACGGGAGGGAACAGTCATGAAGCGTCTTGCATTCGGCCTGATCCTGCTTTTCATCCTGGCGGCACTGACCGCACCGGTCCACACGGGACACAGCCATGAAAAAAGGCCGCCCCGGGGGACGGCCTGCATCACATATTCCAAGGGGCGCTCCTAGCTGCCTTCGGCCTTGAGATCCTCCACCAGCTGCGAAAGCACCCTGGCCTGCTCGGAAAGCCCCTGGATGTCCCTGCCGGAACGGCCGACGCGGTCGGTGTTGTCCCGGGCAATGCCGTTGATCTCGTCCACGCTGCGGGTGATCTGCTCGGACGCCGCGGACTGTTCCTCGGCAGCGGCGGCAATGGACTGCACCTGCGCCGCGGCCTCCTGGGCCATGCGCACGATCTCCTGCAACATTGTGCCGGATTGATTGGAAATTTCCGTTGCCCCGTTAATGGCGTCCACGGCCCTGTCCATGCCCTGCACGTTGAGCTTGGCCAGATGCTGGATGCCCTGGATATTGTCGCCCACTTCCTTGGTGGCGCCCATGGTCTTTTCCGCCAGCTTGCGCACCTCGTCGGCCACCACCGCGAATCCGCGCCCGGCATCACCGGCACGGGCGGCCTCGATGGCCGCGTTGAGCGCCAGCAGGTTGGTCTGGTCCGCAATGTCGTTGATCACGTTCATGACCTGGCCGATGGCCTCGGACTGGGTCCCGAGCTTGTGCATGTTCTCGCGCAGTTCCATGGTCAGCTGCTGCATGTCGGCCATGGCCTGCACCGTGTCGGAAACCAGCCCTGCCCCTTCCAGGGCCTTGGACCGCGAATGGTCGGCCTGCTCAGCGGCCTCCGCCGCGTTGCGTGCCACCTCCAGCACGGTGGCGTTCATCTGCTCCATAGCCGTGGCCGCCTCGTTGATGCGCTCCAGTTGCACGTCCGTGCCGCTCCGGATCTCCTCGCCCACCCGGGCGATATCGCCGGTGGCCTCGTTGATGTGCCCCACCACGCCCTCCAGGCGTCCGGCGGCGGTGAGCATGCCCTCCTTGGTGGCCACCCTGGCCTGCGCCATGGCCTCCTCGGCCTTTTGCAGGGCGTCGTGCGCCGCCTCGGCCTGTCTGTTGGCCTCGGCCTCCTTGGTCTCCATTTCCGTGATGTTCGTCTTCAGGGTGGTGATCATGGCGTTGAGGGACCGCTGCATGAGCGAGGTCTCGTCGCTGCCCTCGGGGGAAAGCCGCACGTCCAGGTCTCCCCCGGCTACGGCTTCGGCGGCCTCCATGGTTTCGCGCAGGGGATTGGTAATGACGCGGTTCAGGAACAGGGCCACGCCCACGGCAAGGGCCAGGCTGATCCCCAGCCCCACGATCACCGCGGTATCGGCCATGACCACGGCCCGGCCAAAGGACTGTTCCGAAAGGGCCAGAACCTGGTCGAGCTGTCCCACCATGCGGCCGCCGATCTCGTCGGCTTCCTTTTCCAGACCGGAGATGCCCACCAGGGCCTCCACATAGCCGCGCTGCGCAGCCACCATGGCCTTCGAGGCCGGGGCCAGCTTCTGCGAATGCACGTCGCGGAGCACCTGGGCCAGCGCACGGAGTTCGGGCACCTTTTTCTGGCGCAGCTTGAGCACGGTGAGCCCGGCCACTTCTCCACCGTCCAGCAAGGCATTGACCGCATCCAGGAAATGTTTTTCAGCCTGTTCATACTCGGCCAGAGCTCGGTCCAGGTCCTGCGTCGTGACGCTGCGCGCGGCCGCTTCGAGGCCGGCGCGGACCTCGGCCATGGCTACCCGGGCCTCCATGATGGTATCCTGCCAGACCATTTCCTTGCCCAGGATGCTGTAGGGCGAGGCCCCGGCATCCAGGCGCTCAGTGATCTGCCCGCGAATCTTTTCGTCCAGGGCCAAGGCTCCCCGCTCGAATTCCTCACGCGCCGAGGCTAGGCGGCTCATGGACTGTTTGCGGGCGGCGACGACCTGGGGCATGTCCCCGGCAAAGGCGTGGATGCGCTCCATGCGCGGCTTGAATTCCTTTTCGAAAAACTGCCCGGCCTCGTCCGCAAGGCCCCGGATTTCCGAACCGGCATCATCCTCGATGGTCTGCGCGCCCTCGGAAAAAGCGGCGGCCTGCAGCTCGTGCCGGTCCCAGAGCGCGGTGATGTCCGCCTCGCTTTCGGCCCGCAGCATCTTGGTCACCGACTGCAGGTCGCCTTGAACGGCCTGTTTCATGGTCCGGGCGGAATCGAGCACGCTCCCCGCGCCCACCATGACCCGGTTGCAGTTGAAAACCAGGAGCCCTGTAACGGCGAACAGCAGGATGATGACGGCGAAACCGCCAAGAATCTTCAGCCCAATTCGAATGTCGGATACCTTCATGAAACTCCCCCGCGAAAGTAGCAAATCAATGGGAATGGTGCAGCAATAGCAGACATATAATAGCATTTGGAGAAAAAACTCAAGGCGGCGTATTTTGCAAAATATTATTCAGTTTTAAACGCGAATCGCCATATAATCGACTGTTCGATTCGTTTTGCAAAGACACCCCCCGGCCGACCGGCCACAGCTCCGTTGACCGTCCGGCGGAATTGCCGTATTTCCTGCACAGCATAATTTTTCACCGCTAACACTGCCCGGGTTTCCTGTATTTTCCGGACATGAACGATACTGAAAAGGGAGTACGAATGAGCAACCAGCCCGAGGCCCCGGAAAAGGGCAAGGACTTCATCCGCCAGATCATCGACAAGCACCTGGAAGAAGGCGCCTACGACCGAGTGCACACGCGCTTCCCGCCCGAGCCCAACGGCTACCTGCACATCGGGCACGCCAAGTCCATCTGCCTGAATTTCGGCATTGCCCGCGACTACCAGGGCAAGTGCAACCTGCGCCTGGACGACACCAACCCGGTCAAGGAAGACACCGAATACGTGGACTCCATCAAGGAGGACGTGAAGTGGCTCGGCTTCGACTGGGAGGACCGCCAGTTCTTCGCTTCGGACTATTACCAATTTTTCTATGACGTGGCCGAACTGTTCATTCGCATGGGCAAGGCCTACGTGGACCACCTTTCCGCCGACGAGATCCGCGAATACCGAGGCACACTGAAAGCGCCGGGCAAGAACTCGCCCTACCGCGACCGCAGTGTGGGGGAAAACCTGGAGATCTTCCGGGCCATGCGCGACGGCGGCCTGAAGGACGGCGAATGCGTGCTGCGCGCCAAGATCGACATGGCCGCGTCCAACGTCGTGCTGCGCGACCCGACCATCTACCGCATCAAGCACGCCCATCACCACCGCACCGGCGACGCGTGGTGCATCTACCCCATGTACGACTTCGCCCACTGCCTGTCCGACGCCCACGAAGGCGTGACCCACTCCATCTGCACCCTGGAATTCGACAACAACCGGGCCCTGTACGACTGGGTGCTGGACACCCTCATGCAGGGCATGAAGGACGAATCCCTGTTCAGCGAAAATCCGGAATTTCTGGAATTCCTGAAATCCAAGCCCGGCTTTGCAGCCCGGCCGCACCAGTACGAATTCGCCCGCCTGAACATCACGGGCACCGTGCTTTCCAAGCGCAAGCTCATCCAGCTGGTGCAGGAAGGCCACGTGGACGGCTGGGACGACCCGCGAATGCCCACCATTTGCGGGTTCCGCCGCCGGGGCTATACCCCGGAATCCATCCGCGACTTCTGCGACCGCATCGGCGTGGCCAAGTCGGACAGCACCGTGGAGCATGCCCTGCTCGAACACTGCGTGCGCCAGGACCTCAACGACCGCGCCCCGCGCTACCTGGGCGTCATGAATCCGCTCAAGGTGGTCATCGAGAACTACCCGGAAGGCCAGGTGGACGAATTCGAGATGCCCCTGCATCCCGAGGACGAATCCATGGGCTCGCGCATCGTGCCCTTCTCCAAGGTCATCTACATCGAGCGCGACGACTTCATGGAAGAGCCGCCCAAGAAATTCTTCCGTCTCGGACCGGGCCGCGAAGTGCGCCTGCGCTTCGCCTACTACGTGACCTGCACGGACGTGATCAAGGACGAGAACGGCGAAGTGGTCGAGCTGCGCTGCACCTACGACCCCGAGACCCGGGGCGGCTGGTCCAAGGACGGTCGCAAGGTCAAGGGCACCCTGCACTGGGTTTCGGCCAAACACGCCGAGCCCGCAGAGGTGCGGCTCTACAACCACCTGTTCACTGTGGACAACCCCAATGCGGCCGAGGAGGGCAAGACCTTCCTCGACTACATCAACCCCGAGTCCAAAACCGTGCTCACCCAATGCCTGGTGGAACCGGCCCTCAAGGACATGAAGCCGGGCACCAACTTCCAGTTCGAGCGCACCGGCTACTTCTGCGCCGACTCCAGGGACCACGTCCCGGGCGGCAAGCTGGTCTTCAACCGCACCGCCACCCTCAGGGACAGCTGGGCGAAGATCCAAAAACAGATGGGATAGCCCTCGGATACATAACAAAGAGAAGGCCCGCCTTGAGCGGGCCTTTTTTATGCCTCCGGCGGCCAAAGGGCTAAGCCCTTTGGAAACCTGGCTTGTGGGGGCGTCTTCATCATTCGCTACGCTCAAGCTGAATCCACCCCCACGGGAAGCTTGAAAAACGAAAACGTCAAACAGCTGCACGGACTTGCTATAATCCCCCTGACGTTCAATTGGGCGACTTACAAATTTCCAGGCTGCCAAGAAGGGCGTGGTATACCAGGAGTAAGAAAAAGGCAGGCCCGACGTGTATTCACACATACACGAGGGTCTGCCCTTTTTTGAAACGACGCCGTAGACGCGCCCTTATCGGCAGCCTGGCTAGGCGCTGTGTCGTCCGCTCTCCCGTTTCCATTCGGAAACAAGCTCGCGCACCTGGTCGAGCATGGGCGAATCCTGCTTGTAGCGCTCGGCGAACACATGCAGATAGGTCGCCCCGCGCGGGGTGAACAAGCCCTTGACGCGGCACCAGTGCGGGTCCAGGGCCTCCACGAAATGATCCAGCATGGTGTTGGCGATGGTCTCCATGAACGACTGGTGGTTACGGTAGGCCCCCATATACAGCTTGAAGCTCTTGGATTCCACGATGCTCTTGTCCGGAACGTATTCGAAAACGATAGTGGCGAAATCCGGCTGGCCGGTCTTGGGGCACAGGGAGGTGTATTCCGGAAATTCGATGCTCACCATGTACGGACGGTTCGGATAGTTATTGGGAAAGGCCTCCAGGATCCCGGCATGCGGCCCTTCGGTGGGGTACTCGGTTTCCCCGCCCTGGCCCAGGGTTTTCAAATGGTCGGTCTTGTCCTGGCTCTTGGTTCTGGTCATTTTTTTCTCCTTGAATTGGTGGCGCATTTTGACTTTTCCCTCCGGGGATGGCAAGGGTCTGATCCATCGGCAACGGAACCGCCCGGGTCTTTCCGCCCGCAAGCGGACGCAAGTGCAAAACACCCTTTCGGACTGTTTATCCCAGAGGAGAAACAAACCATGGATTCCTTTGAGCGCAGGGCGCACACCCTGCTCGTCGGCCTTTTCGTGGGCGGCCTGGTCAGCGCCGCCGTCATTTCCAGCAAAATCATCACCGTGTTCGGCGTGGCCGTGCCCGCAGGGGTGCTGGCCTATTCCGTCACCTTTGCGGTCTCGGACGTCGTGGGCGAACTGTGGGGCCCGGAACGGGCCACGGACCTGGTCCTGGCCGGATTCATTAGCCTGCTCGGCGCGACCCTGATCTGCTGGCTGGCCGTGGTCTGGCCCGCAGCGGGTTTCTGGTACAACCAGGAAGCCTTTTCCGGCGTCATCGGCAGCACGCCGCGCATCGTGGCCGCTTCGCTTTTGGCCTATGCGGTCAGCCAGAAGCATGACGTCTGGCTCTTCCACCTGCTGAAACGGAAGACCTTCGGCCGGGCCCTGTGGCTGCGCAACAACGTCTCCACCGCCCTTTCCCAGCTCATGGACTCGGCCATTTTCGTGACCGTGGCCTTCTGGGGCATCCTGCCCGTGGGGGAAATCATCCTGGGCCAGTGGATCGTCAAGCTCGCCATCGCCGCCCTGGACACGCCCGTGGTCTACGCGGCCGTGGGGTTAATCCGGCGCAGGCAAAGCGCCCCCGCCCAGGCCCAGGCGTAAGCATAAGACGCACCAAAAGGCGGACAGGGAAAACATTCTCCTGGCATCCCCGCTCGATAAAACACGGCCCGTCTCGTATTACGCAAGACGGGCCGTTTTTATGCTTCGGATTTCCACGGGGTGCGCTGAAAGCGCTTACGCCCCTATTGCCGCATTTCCTGAATGAGATGATCAAGCTGCTGCGCCAGCCGCGACAGCTCCGAGACGGCCTCTGCCGAACCGGCCATGATCCGGGCCGTTTCCATGGCAATGGTGTTGATCTCGTCCGTGGAGCGGTTGATCTGCTCGGTGGTGGCGGACTGTTCCTCGGACGCCGTGGCAATGGAGCGCACGTCGTCCGCGGAACGCTGCACCAGCGCCACAATGGCCTTGAGGGTCTCGCCGGACCGGGCCGCAAGCTGGGTGCTCTCCTCCACCGCGGCGGAGGCGGCCTCCGTGCCCTCGATATTCACGTTGATGGCGTTCAGAATGGTGCCTATGGCGTTGCCCACTTCGCTGGTGGCGCCCTGGGTGCGTTCGGCCAGCTTGCGGACCTCGTCGGCCACCACGGCGAACCCGCGTCCGGCCTCGCCCGCGCGGGCGGCCTCGATGGCCGCGTTCAGCGCCAGCAGGTTGGTCTGGTCCGCAATGTCGTTGATGACCTGCATGACCTGCTTGATGGACTCGGCGTGCTCGCCCAGGTCGGCCATGTTGCTCTTCAGGGTGTCGGCCTGGCGCTGCACGGTATGAATGGATTCAATGGCCTGGACCACCACCTCGGAACCCTCCAGGGCGTGGGCCTTGGCATTGTCCGCGCCTTCGGCGGCCTGGGCGGCGTTGCGCGCGATCTCGATGACCGAGGCGCTCATCTGCTCCATGGCCGTGGAGGTCTCTTCGGTGCGCTGCCGCTGCACGTCCGATCCGGTGCTGGCCTCGTCCACCTGGGCGGAAAGCTCCTCGGCCGCGGCCGCCAGGGAAGAGGCGATTTCCACGGCTTGACCGGCAACCCGGGCGATCTTCTCGTTCTGCTTGACCACCTCGGCCTGCTTCTGCTTGATCTCGGTCAGGTCGTTGAGCAGGGTAAAGGCCCCGATAAGCTCGCCGTCGAGGTCGAAAAGCGGCGCGGTGTCGATACTCAGATGCCGGACCTCTCCCGTGCGCGTATGCAGGTCGCGCTCCAGCCCCAGCTCGGGCTCGCGGGAACGCAGGCAGCGTCCCGTGACCGTTTCGTCCCTTCGCTCGTTGTAGATCAATTCATCCACGCGGCCGCCGAGATAATCCTTGGGCGCGCCGGAGATCGCGAACAGATCCAGCAGCGGCTGGTTCACGAAGGCGATGCGTTCTTCAGAATCGGCCACGAAGAAAGGCGTGGTCATGCCGTTGAGGATGCCGTCGGAAAAGCCGAGCTTGTTCTTAAGTTCGGCCACCATGCCGCCCAAGTTCCGGGAAAGCTGCCAAAGCTCGTCCTCGCCCTTGACGTTGAAGTCCGCATTGTAGTCGCCCTCCATGACCTTGTCGCTGGCCCGGGCTATGCGCAGCAGGCGGGTGATGATGGAACGGCGCACGAAAAAGAGCACCGCAGCCACCAAAACAATCATGCCGGCCACGGAGAGCCCCACCCCGGTCAGGGTGTTGGCCGCAATGTGGTCCATGCTTGCGCTGATGTCCTGAACGACCACCATCTCGCCCAGGATGGGCTCGGATTCGCCGTGGCAGTGGTGGCAGGCCCTGCGATTCTCCACGGACATGATGCGGGCGAAATAATCCCGCCCGTCGCTGCTGAAGCGGAGATTTTCAGCCCGGGCCGTTTCCAGCCCCTGCCTAACGGAATCCAGCAGATCGGCGTCGGAGCGGACCGTGGTGAAATCCTTGCGCACGGACTCGGGCTCCGTGCTGTAGGTCACGTTGCCCTTGTAGTTGGTCATGAACAGGGCCACGTCCTTGTATTCCCCGGCCAGAAAGGCAAACTGCTCCTTGGTGCCCTCGTCGTCGCCCACGACCATGGGCTTTTCAATGGCCTGACGCATGAGCTGGGAAACCCGGGTCATGTTCACGTCGAGCTGCTCGGTGAAGGCCGAATACTGCTCCTGGGCGTTCATTGCCGTGATGCCCGCAAAAACCACCACGGCAATACCGGTCAAAAGCACTGAGATCTTGACGTTGAGACGTTTCTTGAACCAATCCATGGCGACCTCCTAGTGAGCCCCGCTGAACAGCAGCGGCTTGAAGTTGAAGTCGCCCACGCGCTCTTCGCTGTGGCAGACCTGACAGTCCTGGATGGTCGGAGTTCGGGAGATCAGTTCGGGATCCCCGTCCTCGGCGTGAAGCGAGCCCGGCCCGTGGCAGGTTTCGCACCCCACGTCGGCCATTTCGGGCGTTGCCTCGTAGCTGGTAAAGCCACCGGGTTTGCCGTAGCCGGTGGTATGGCATTCAAAACACTTGGCCGCTTCCTTAGGCTTGAGGTCGGAGAGCATGATCTTCACGCTCTCCCAGGAATGGGCCTTTTTGGAATATTTCTGGTAATTCTCGAACTGCTCCTCATGACACTCTGCGCACTGCCTGGTTCCAATGAACCGGGCCTCCTGCGCCAACGCGGCCCCTGCTCCCAGCCAGCACACGGCCAGAAGCAGGACACCGGCACACATGACACGCATGCACACCCCCGTCTTTGTTGAAGACGCCATCCCTCACTGGCGTCGGCATCGCCGCAAAAACACGGCCGAACTCCTCCCACGAAAGAGTTTTGCGTATATATATATATATAGCCGCCGTCAAGCTGCGTATATCATTACTTTCATGCCCGAATGCCGCTCATTGGAGGCGAAATGCGCACCAAGGCATGCACACAGCGGATGCACGCAGAAAAATATTTTTTTGTGCTTGACTTTGATTGATCGATCAATATATCTCTTGTTCAACGATTGATTGACGAATCAATCCTTCCAGTCCACTGAAGGAAACGGCTTGAAAAGATGACAAAGAAAGACGCGATTTTACTGGCAGCCCAGGAGGCCTTCGGAGAGCTCGGTTACTCGGGCACCACCATGAAGGACGTTTCCATGAGAGCCAACGTGTCTTTCGGCTTGGTCTCCCATTACTTTGGCAATAAACACGATCTGTTCCTTGCCGCTGGATTCGACATGGTAGACCGCCTCATCACTATCCTGAGACAAGCGACAGCTGGTGGAGAAAATGGACTGGATGCGATCCACAAATACATGGACGCGTATTTCGACTTCACCATCGAGCACAGAAAGACTTTTCCGGTGCTCCTTCGTTGCTCACCGTTCAGCCACATTGAGCCGGGTGTGGATGCGAGCAAGGTCGCAGTCAAGTTTCAGGACATGATCGATGCCTTGCGCGAGGCAGTTGCCCGAGGCATCGAAGATGGAACAATCAGGGAGGTCCTCATGGAGGAAACCGCTCTGATCATATACGGCAATATCATCGGCGCCGTGAGAACCAAGCTCCTCACCCCTTACGACACCGACCGGATATATGCCGAAACTCTCAGCCACGTCATACGCAGCCTTGAGTGCAGCTCCTCGACACTCGACGCGGCAGACAGGCTTGAGGGATGATATAGACACCTACGTCACCTGGTTGCGGAAAGCATAACAGTTTTCCGGAACCGCCTGAGGAAGACCGACACTCCTCCTCAGCATTCAGTGCAGAAGCCGGACGCCGCCTCCGACGGAACGCAGGATTGGACCGCAAACCAAAACCAGCTTCCAGACGTCCGGCCGGCACGACCCGGGAAGGTTCGCCCATCTTCCGGGTGCAAGCAAGGGGGCCGCGCAAGCGGCCCCCTTGACCTGTTTTCAGCCCACTTCCTCAACAAATCTAATACGTTCACGCAACACCATCCGGCTACATTTCTGCAATTAAAACAAACGATTGAATCCATTCCTTCACGCTTCTTTACAATTGTGCGACACAGTGTCGCATGCGACAGTCTTGCACGAAAGTGTCGCATTATAACGACACAATGCGACAGGTGTCGCCATCTGTTGCACTTTTGCACATCCGCAGCCAATTCACCGAAATAACAAAACTAACGCCGCAACATATCCCGCGACAAATTCATGGCACGGCCCTTGCTTTGTACCAAATCTACAAAGGGTGGTTATTGCATCGGAAAATGCCAAAACCAAAGCGGAGGGCGAGACATGTTTGGGAAAAGCGTGACCAAAGTCGTACAGGACTGCATCCTTGACAGCGGTATCCAGGCCAAGGTCGTGGCCGAGATGATCAACAAGCCGTATTCCACACTCATGCGCGAGATCAATCCCTTTGATTCCAGCGCCAAGCTCGGGGCCGAAACCCTGCTGGACATCATGAAGGTGACCAAGGACACCCGCCCCCTGAAATTCATGGCTGCGGAAATGGGGTATTCACTTGAAACCCTCAAGAACGGGACATCCAACGAATACCGCATGAACTACTCCGAACAATACGACGCAGCCGAAGCAAGCTAGATGACACGGGGAGCCCGAAAGGGTTCCCCTTTTTTTGTTTACGCCCACAAGGGGCTCCCATGAGCAGGACAACGGTTTTTCTCTGTCTGGTTCTTTTGCTTTTGAGCACTGCCTGCACCAGCGGCCCGGAACAGGCCCGCCTGGAGCGTGGGGAGGCGGCTGCGGAACGCCTTGCGGAAAGCATCAACAACGATTTCATTCCCATCCGGCGGCGAGTCGTCCAGCTGGCCGAAAACATTCGCGCCCTGTATTTGGACAAGGACGCGGTCCTGAAACGGGTGGACACCTCGAAATACCGCATGGCCGACAACGGCATCCTCTACAAGGCCGTCTCCGACGGCAAGGCGGCCCTGTTCGTTTCCGGCTGCACCCCCATCACCCCCGAGGTCATGGAGGAAGCCTACTTCACCGAAGGCATCGACGAAGATCTCGAAACCGCCTGCCGGGACTTCCCGTCCGTTGTCCAGGCCTACTACAACAGCGCCAACAACCTGAACCGGATATACCCCCCCTTCGACGTGCTGGCCCAGTTCGAACCGCGCATCGATATCACCAAGTTCAATTTCTATTATCTGGCCGACGAGCAGCACAATCCGAAAAAGGGTCCGGTATGGGTGGCCGAACCGTACGTGGACCCGGCCGGGCGGGGATGGACCGTCTCGGTCATCGCTCCCGTCTACGTGAACGGGGAGTTCAAGGGAGTGCCGGGCCTCGACGTGACCGTCGGCACCATTGCCGACCGCTACATCCGGCCCGGGGACAAGCACATCCTGCTGGTGGACGGCGAGGGCGTGGTCATCGCCGGGCACGAGGATTTCATCAGCCTGTTCTCCCTGCCGCCGCTCGCCGACCACAAATACCTGACCACCATCAAGCAGGACACCTACCGCCGGGACGACTATTCCCTGCTCAAGAGCCGGTCCAAGGCCGTGCGCGCCCTGGGCAAAAAGCTGCTGGGCGCCACCTCCAACCAGGTGGGCATAAGCATCAGGGGAAGGTCCCACACCATCCTTTCCCGAAGAATTCCTGAACTGGGGTGGACGTTATTGTATCTCGTGGAGTAAAAGGAATACTGGTTCCAATAGTATCCGGGAAACACCACGATGACTGAACACGGACACCGCAAGGGATTCTTCTCTCTCTCCTTCAAGCACACGGCGGCATTGCTGGTGTTTCTGCTGCTCTGCTTCCTGGGCCTCAGCGCCTGGATCGTCACGGACATCATCGCCAACACCACCCAGGTCCGCGAGGAGGGCCTCTTCAAGCAGACGCAGCGGGCGGGCCGCAACCTGGAATACCGCTACAGGATCTTCCTGGAGGACCTCACCAGTTTCATTTCCCAGAAACTGTTCACCGATTTTTCCCACTGGGACCGGGAGGACTCCGAAACCCTGCTACGTATCAAGCGCTTCTATGCCCGGCACCAGGACATCATCCGCCGCATCACCGTGCAGCAGAACGACGGGCGCTGGATCAGCGTCCACAAGACACCGGAAAACTACTATCTGGTGAACCGCAACGAAACCCCGGGCAAGCTGCTCTTCGAAACGGCCAAGCCCATGCTCATCCGCGACAGGACTCTGTTCCATTACGTGGAGCCCGTACGCGGCCCCAGCGGCGAGGTGGACATGCGGATCATCGTCAGCACCAGCCTTTCCGACATGTTCCTCGCGGAATCCCAGAGCCTGTTCCTGGGGCCGGAAAGCTGGATGTGGCTCATTGATGACGACGGGGAGGTCTTGAATACGGTCGCGATCAGCAACCAGACCGGTCAGGTCCAAAACGTCGCGCTGGACGAGATGGCGACCATCCGGCGGGACATCCGCCTGGGCTACGAGGGCATACTCCGCCACAAGCTCGAGGGAAATCCTCCTGTGGACGTGGTCTCGGCCTACTATCCCGTGCGCATCTTCGACAGCATGTTCGGAGTGGTCTTTTCCGTGAGCCGCCAATCCGTGGCCTCGGGCATCGTCTCCGCGTCCCTTTCCCTGGGCGCGATATTCCTGGCGCTGCTCATCATGCATTCGGCCGCCTTTTTCCTGACCCTGCGCCAGCGCACCCTGGCCGTGCACGCCGCCGAGGCGGCCAACCAGGCCAAAAGCCGCTTCCTGGCCAACATGAGCCATGAGATCCGCACCCCGCTGAACACGGTGGTGGGCATGGCCCAGCTGGTGGAAAAGGCCGAGGACCTTTCCGAAGAGCACCGGGAAAACATGCGCCTGATCATGACCGCCTCGGAAAACCTGCTCCAGATCATCAACGACATCCTGGACGTCTCCAAGGCGGAGGCGGGACAGCTCAAGATCATCAACGAGCCCGTCAACCTGCGCACCCTAGTCTCCGAACTGGCCGATATCCACGGCGTCCCGGCACGGGCCAAGGACATCGAACTGAAGACCATGTTCCTGGACGCCCCGGAATGGGTGGAAGCCGATCCGGTGCGGCTGCGGCAGGTGCTCATCAACCTGATGGGCAACGCCGTGAAGTTCACGTCCCAGGGGGGCGTGAACCTGACCGTTTCCACGGCGCCGGGAACACCGGCCCCGGAAACCGCGATCATCCGCTTCGAGGTGAGCGACACGGGCGTGGGCATCCCGCCGGACAAGATCGAATCCGTGTTCCAGGCCTTTACTCAGGCCGACGGTTCGACCGCGCGCAGATTCGGGGGCACAGGCCTGGGGCTGACCATCGCCAACGGGCTGATCAAGCTCATGGGTGGCAGCGGCATCAAGGTGGAAAGCAGCCCGGACCAGGGCAGCACCTTCAGTTTCGAACTTCCGCTGCGGATAACCGAACCGCCCGCAGCCGAGCCGGACGCTGTCAAGGCCCAGCACTTCAGCGGCGCGTACCCGGAAACCAGGATCCTGGTGGCCGAGGACACACGCATGAACCAGATCCTGCTGGAAAAGATATTCGACAAGATCACCGTGGGCGGAGTGGACTACGTGGACAACGGCCAGATCGCCCTGGACACGCTCCTGGAAAACCCCGAGCGCTACGACCTGGTGCTCATGGATATCCAGATGCCGGTGCTGGACGGCCTCTCTGCCACACGCAAGATCCGCGCGGCGGGCATCACGGTTCCGGTGGTGGCCCTGACGGCCCATGCCCGCCCCGAAGACCGGAAGCAATGCCTGGACTCGGGCATGAACGATTTCATCGCCAAGCCCTACAAGCTGGAAAAACTGCTTCAGGTGCTGGAAAAGCATGCGGCGGGCTAAGACTGGAAAACAATGAACAAAATCATACCGCCCGGCCTTTCGGTGGTATATAACCGGACGAAAGTGCACTACGTTTTCACCGTGCGGAACGATTTCAGCCAAGGCAGGTAACCCCGTATGCTCAGAGACATTTCCCGAAAATACTACGCCGATGAATTTGAACTGGATACCGCGGATGTGGAGGATCTCATCAACGAAGCCCTGGTCACCCTGCAACGGAACATCACCGTCTTCGAAAAACTTTTTGCCGACGGCAATGACCGGGGGGCGATCCGGGAAGCCGCCCATGCCATCAAGGGCAACCTGTTGAACATGGGGCTGGACGACCAGGCGCAGCTGGCGCTGGACATTGAACTGAATGCGGAAACGGACCTGGAAACGGCCCGGGAACGTTTTTCAGCCCTGAAAAAGGAACTGGAAAGATTCTAACGGGGAACCTATGGAAATCACGCCGGAAATCCTTGTCGTCGACGACCAGAAATTCACCCATGTGCTCATGAACAAGGCGCTCAAGGAATTGAACGTACTTGTGGCTTCGGCCTTTTCCGGCCAGGAGGCGCTCGACCTGCTGCCCGAGCACGACTTCAGCGTGGTGCTCATGGACCTGCGAATGCCCGGCATGGACGGCATTGAAACCGCCCGGCGCATCCGCAGCGCCCCCCGAACCGCGGACCTGCCCATCATTTTCATTACCGCCGCCACCGGCGACGAGGAACACGCCATGCGGGCCTATAAGCTCGGGGCCGTGGACTTCCTGTACAAGCCGGTCTCCGCGCCGGTGCTCAAGTCCAAGGTTGCCGTGTTCGTGGAGCTTTTCCGCAAGCGCAAGGCCCTGCAGCAACGCAGCGAACAGTACCGGGACGTGCTCGAAGCCATTGCCGAGGGGCTCATCACCGTGGACATGGACTGGAACATCGTGGAAGCCAACGACTCGGCCTGCATCCTGTTCGGGTACGGCCACGAGCACATGAAACGCATGGCCCTGCCCGACCTGATGTTCAAGGAGAACGGCGACCTGCTCCAGGAAATCAACGACGCCATGGAGCACAACGTCACCTTCCAGGTGGAGGCCCAGGCCGTCCACCGCAACGGGAACATCTTCTGGGCCGAAATCCGGGGCTCCATATTCATGTACAGCGGTTCCCCGCACATCCTGGCCGTGACCCAGGACATCACCGCGCGCAAGGAAAACGAACTGGAACTGGAAGAACACCGGGTCCGTCTGGACACCCTGGTGGAACAGCGCACCGAGCAGCTCCGCCTCGCCCTGAAGGAACTCCAGGAAAGGAAGAACGGCCAACAGGCGGCCGCCGTACCGGGGGAGGCCTTCGAATGCAGGCAGGGATTCATGAACGCCCTGCCCGAACCCATGTATCTCAAGGACACCAAGGGGTTCTTCATCGGCTGCAACACGGCCTTTGCGGACCTTTTCGGCATCGCTCCGCAGGACATTGTCGGCAAGACCGCCCTGGACCTGCACCCCTCCGACGTGGCCGCCCTGCTGCAGCAAAAGGACAGCGAGCTCCTCCAGTCCGGGGCAACGCAACAATTCTCCCTGCCGTTTTATACCCCGGACGGCGCCCGGCACCACGTGCACCTGCACCGGGCCTTGTACAGGGACACGTCCGGCCAGCCAGCGGGCATCGTCTCCGTGGTGCTGAAAACCGACGACGAACAGCAGCCCGTCTCCGCCTAAGCTCGTCCCCATACTTCCCGGACGCCCGCATGCGTCCGCACTTCCCCCGACCGAACTTGGCCTCTCCTTTCGCGCATTGGAAAAATAAACAATCAAGGCTTTTCCCGTGCCCTGTTCCATGTCATTATGATGTATCCATATTGTTGTCTGACGGAAAATCGCCAGGGAAGGGATATGACGCACACCGGAACTCCGGCGGAAAAAAACCGCACCCCCACATCGCTGAGCCGCAAGTTCAACCTGGCCCAGATCATCATCGTCACCATTGTGGTGGCCATCTTCACCGTTGCCATCACCACCTTCACCATCCTGCGCATGAGCAGGCACATGAACAGCCGCCTGGACGAACTGGCCAAGCTGGCCGAGGGCACGCTGGCCACGGCCATCTGGCAGATGGACAAGCCCGCCATGGTCGGTTTTGTCGACGCCGTCTTCAAGGACCCAAACATCGTCTTCGCCCAGGTGCTCACCGATGCCGAATCCGCCGCCATCCGGGTCCGCCCGGGCCACGAGATGCACGGCATGGACTACTTCCGCCACAACGCCAACTACCGCGCCCTGACCGTGCCCCTGCACAGGTACGGGGAAGACATCGGAACCTTTGACGTGGCCTTTTCCCTGGCCCCCATGCGCAGGGAAATATACCTCAGCGCAGGCATCCATGCGGGCCTGGCCCTGGTGCTCATCCTGACCATCAGCCAGACGTCGATCATCTTCACGCGCCGCCACATATTCAACCGCCTCAGGCGGCTCGAGGAATCCGCCACATCCATTGCCGACGGCAACCTGGAAACCGACATCGACACCTCGGCCCAGGACGAGATCGGCAATCTGGCCCGCACCTTCCATGACATGCGCAATTCCATCGGCCTGCTCGTCGGCGACCTGCGAAAGGCCAACCACAAGCTGGAAGCATACAGCACCACGCTCGAGGAACGGGTCAAGGAGCGCACCGAGGAGCTGGACGGCAAAAACCGGTCCCTGAACCAGGCGCTGCGCGAAGTGCAGAACGCCCAACACCAGGCAGAAATCGCCAACATGGCCAAGAGCCGATTCCTGGCCAGCATGAGTCATGAAATCAGGACTCCCATGAACGCCATCCTCGGCATGGCCGACGTGCTCTGGGAAACCGAACTGGACGAAACGCAACGCAAGTACGTCAAGGTCTTCCGTTCCGCGGGCGAAAATCTCCTGGAACTGATCAACGACATCCTGGACCTTTCCAAGATCGAGGCGGGCCACATGCAGTTGGGCGACTCGGACTTCGACCTCGAGGAACTGGTGGAAAAGGCCTGCAACGTCATGCGCCCCAAGGCCGAGCAAAAGGGCCTGAAACTGACCTGCTCGGTGGCCGATGCGATCCCCCCGATCCTCCGGGGCGACCCCATCCGGCTGCGCCAGATCCTCATCAATCTGCTGGGCAACGCCGTAAAATTCACCAAGCAGGGCGAAGTGACCCTGAACGTCGAGCACATGCAGGACCTCGAGGACGGAAGCCTGGAAATCCAGATGGAGGTGCGGGATACGGGCGTGGGCATCCCGCCCGAACAACTGCCCACCATCTTCGACTCCTTTACCCAGGCCGACGGATCCACCACCAGGGAATACGGGGGCACGGGCCTGGGCCTGGCCATCAGCCGCCAGCTCACGGAGATGATGGGCGGCAGGATATGGGCGGAAAGCAGGCCGGGACACGGCAGCACATTCTTTGCCACGGCTCGGCTGCAACGCGGCAGCGCCCCCTCGGCCCTGGCCGCCACGGCAGGCCCGATAGAAAACCCGGACATGCCCGAACTGAGCATTCTGCTGGTGGAGGATTCCGAATACAACGCCTTTGTCATCGAAACCTATCTCAGGGACACGCCCTGTACGATGACCGTTGCGAAAAACGGCGAGCAAGGGGTGGCGGCCTTCATGGACGGCGACTTCGACCTGGTGCTCATGGACATCCAGATGCCCCTCATGGACGGCTACGAGGCCACCAGACAGATTCGCCGCTTTGAGCAGGACACCGGCAAAACACCCGTACCCATCGTGGCCCTCACGGCCTACGCCCTTTCCGGCGACGCGGACAAGAGCCTCGAGGCCGGAGCCGACCGCCACCTGCCCAAACCGGTCAGGAACGAACAACTCATGCAGGCCATACTCGAACTCTGCAGCCCGGGGGATCCCCTGCCCCATATCAATATAGAAGTGGCCCCGAACATGAGGGAAACCGCCCGCCGTTTCATTGGGGACTGCCATGCGGCGGTGGCCGAGGCCGCGACGGCACTAAGCGGCGAGGACTTTACCGGCGCCAGCCGCATTGGCCAACGGCTGGCCAGGGAAAGCGACTCCCTGGCGCTCAACGATCTCGGCCATATCGGCACCCGGCTGCAGCAGGCTGCGGACGCGGGCGACAGCCTGCGCGGCGCGAAAGTGCTCGAGGAACTCAAAACGTATTTAAACCATATTGAAATCGCCTGATTTTGAATCCGCCTTGATTTTTTCTCTCATTCGGTAATATCCTGTCGGCAATAGGAAATTCCATCACACGAGAATGCCCCGACCCTTTTCAAGGCCGTTCGTCACGTCCCATGCCCCTCCGGGCGGCACGGAACATTGTGGATGGCCGCAACAACGGAGACACCTATGAAGCAAGGCTACCTATGCTGGGCGCACGGGCTGGACGCCCAACCCTGGGGGGAAAAGAGCAAGGCCATGGCCGAGACGGCCAAAGATATGGGCCTGGAACTGGACGCACCGGACTTCCGGGGCATGACCGACCCGGACCAGCGGGTGGAAAAGCTCCTGGGTCACATCAAGGGCAAAAAGGGCCCCATCGTCCTGGCCGGTTCCAGCATGGGCGGCTACGTCTGCGCGGCCGCGGCGCAGGAAGTGGAGGTCGCCGGGCTGTTCCTGGTGGCTCCGGCCTTCTACCTGCCCGGGTACCAGCAACACGTCTTCTTCAACCTGCCTGAAACCATCAAGGTGGTGCACGGCTGGAAGGACGTGGTGGTTCCGGTGGAAAATTCCATTCGTTTCGCCAAGCTGCACAACGCGGCCCTGCACATCCTGCCCGGAGACCACCGCCTGGGAGGGCTGGCTTCGGAAGTGGCCTTCCTGTTTTCCGGGTTCCTGAACTCGCTCTGAGGACTTTCAACAACCAGGGGCCGCAGACGGAATTTTCAACATCCCGTCTGCGGCTCTTTTCCATTTCCGCGCCGTACTCCCGGACCTTTTAGCTGCGTTATAATTATCCACATAAAACCAGCCTCTCTGTTCCTAAAGACAATAATCCACCGCCATGTTTGCACATCCGTCACAGGATTGCCGACCACTTTTTTCTTTATATTCGTTGACGCAAATTCCAAAATTCCATTAGTATTGGAATAAGCCTCAAATTTTCAACACGTGGAGGGTGGACAGTATGTTTGAAAAGAGCCTCACGAAGAAAATGCAGGATGTGGTACTGGAAGGCAAAATGCCGGCCAAGGAAGTTTGTTCAAAGATCAAAAAGCCTTATTCGACCCTGCTCCGCGAACTGAATCCCTTTGATTCCCATGCGAAGCTCGGGGCGGAAACCCTGTTCGACATCGTCAAGGCGACGCGCAACGTCTCGGTGCTGGAATTCATGGCCGGGGAACTCGGCTATACGCTGCAACCCTGCCAGCGTCCCGCCCGCACCGCCAAGCGCAATGCAACCGCAGTGGGCGAAAAGCGCGCCGCAATGCATGCGTCCCTGTAAGGGTTTCGACCTGTTTTTTTGGAGAACGAAATAATGGGCAGGCTTTGACTTTGCCCATTGTTTCGTTTTATTGGGCGTGCACCGATCATACTTATCACTTCAGGAGGAAAGGGCTATGTCCCAGAATAAATTCGAACAGGCCTTGGCCGTCGGTCGCCCGCCGAACGTCGTCAAGAATTTCCCCAATTCCAAAGCACTGATCGTCAGCGGCAAGGTCATCGACCGCGCCTGCCTGGCAAAAGGCAAATGCATGACCATTGCGGCAAACGGCCGCAACCTCTTCATTGTCGAGGGAACGCTCAAGGCCGCCCAACGGGCCAATGCAGCCGTCATCCTCGAGATCGCCCGCAGCGAATCCACCTACTGCCCCACCACCATGTGGAACCTGGCGCGTCGGGTGGACTACCTCTGCAACAAGCTGGGCATCACCGTGCCGGTGGCCATCCACGCCGACCATTACTTCATCAAGAAGTGGGAAGACGTGGCCGAGGCCAAGGCCGAGATTCCCTCCCTGTTCGACAGCGGCGTCACCTCCATTGCGGTGGACGCCTCGCACATGCCGGACGACAGCAACCTGCTGGCCAACATCGAGCTCTCCCCGGTCATTCCGTCCTGGGCCGGTTATGAAACCGAAATCGGCGAGATCAAGGGCAAGTTCGGCCTGTCCACCCCGGTGGAAGCCAAATTCCTGATCCAGGGTCTCAACGCCCACGGCCTGTGCCCGGACTGGATCGCCCTGAACAACGGCACCACCCACGGCATCGAAGCCTCGGGCGAAGGCATCCAGGTGGCCCTGACCGCCGAAATCCACGAAGCCCTGCAGCCCTACGGCACCTCCGGCGCACAGCACGGCACCTCGGGCAACGACTCCCAGCGTCTGCGCGAAATCGCAGCCAAGACCCACACCACCAAGGCCAACGTCGCCACGGCCCTGCAGATGGTCGGCTGGGGCGTCAAGGTCAACGACTTCGGCAATGCCATCCTCACCGAGGACGGCAAGTTCGACAAGGTCCCCGGCAAGGGACTCAGCGAGGAACTCTGGGCCGAAATGACCGGCTGGGCCGATGAAAACGGCATCACCGGCGGCAACTACAAGAAACTCAACCTGCCCTTCGAACGTCGCTGGCAGGGTGAAAGCGCGGAAGTGCGCGAACGCATGGCCAAAGAGGTGGAAGACTTCGTCTACAACCTGCTCGTCAACGTGTTCAACGCCGAAAACACCGCAGACTACGCATACGACCTGCTCATCGAAGCCGGTTCCTACGATCTCGGCCCCAAGACCGAACGTTTTGAAGACCCGGCCGAGTGGACCGAGGAAAAGATCCGCGCCCGCGCCAAGGAAATGGACACGGACAAGGGTCCGTCCGGCGACTGGGACGACTAGAAACTTCCCGGCGCAGTATAGACACGAACGCCCGAGGTGCATGCCTCGGGCGTTTTTTGTTGCAATTTTCTGCACATGCTTGTCCTGTGGCCGGAGCTGCAGGAAACTTTTCCGATTCAGACCGGCTTTCCGGTCGTCACAGGTTCGTTTCAGAGGCATTGATAAATTTCCTTAAGGTTTTGCAAAACATCCCGCACGCATGTAATAAGTGTATGAGGTGGATCCGGAAATTCCGGTCCACCGCATGCAATCACTCCATGGAGGACAAATGAACTACCTGAAATTCATATTCTTTATCGCACTCTCCCTCGCGATCTCCCCTGCTCTCGCCAGCGCGGCCGGCAAATCCCTGACCGTGACCATCTACAACAACGACCGGGCCCTGATAAACGAGGTCCGGCCCATGGAACTGCCCAAGGGGCAGGAACGCGTGGAATTCCTGGGCGTGCCCGAAACCGTGGAGCCCCAATCCCTGCGCGTGACCTCCAAAACATCGCCCAAGAACTTCCGCGTTCTGGACATGAACTACGAATACGACCTCGTGGGCACCAAGACCCTGCTGGACCGCTACGTGGGCAAGCAGCTCACCGTGGTGCTGCCCGATCCATCGGACGCCACGGCCCGCATGCTCAAGCAGGCAACGCTCATCGCCAACAACGACCGGCCCGTTTTCCAGGTGGGCAATGAAATCTATGTGGGCGACTACGAGGCCGTACTGCTGCCCAGCCTGCCCCAGGGGCTGCGGGCCAAGCCCGCCCTGGTCTGGCTGGTGGACAACAACGGCCCGGCCAAGCAGGACATCGAGGTTTCCTATCTGGCCCGGGGCATGGGCTGGCGGGCGGACTACGTGCTCAAGGTCGACCGCGACAACAAGGACGCGGGCCTGTCCGGATGGGTGACCCTGACCAACAACTCGGGCATGGCCTTTGAAAAGGCGGCCCTCAAGCTGGTGGCCGGGGATGTCCATGAAGCGCCGCAACCCGCTCCCACCTACCGGGGCAAGGCATTGATGATGGAAGCCGCCATGGGCGACGGCATGCAGCAGGAGGAATTCTTCGAATACCACCTCTACAGCCTGGACCGCCCGGTGGACATCGCCAACAAGCAGATCAAGCAGGTCAGCCTGCTTCAGGCCCCCAAGATCAAGGTGGAAAAGGAACTGGTTTGCGAATACCACGCCGGCGGCAACCAGAAGCAGAAGGCGAAACCGCCCGTGAACGTGCTCCTCAAGCTCAGGAACGACAAGCAGTCCGGCCTGGGCATGCCCCTGCCCGAAGGCGTTGTGCGCGCCTATCAGGAAAGCTCGGACGGCAGCGTGCTGCTCATCGGCGAGGACCGCATCCAGCACACCCCCAAGGGCGAGGAAATATCCCTGACCATGGGCAAGGCCTTTGACGTCACCGTGGAGCGCATCCAGACCGCATACCAGAAGATCAGCAAGAATTCCTACAAGATGTCCTGGAAGATCGAAGTACGCAACGGATCGGACAAGCCCGGCACCATCCTGCTCAGGGATACGCTTCCGGGCCAGTGGAAAGTGACCAGGGCCAGCCGGAAGTACACCAAGATAGGCTCGGCAGGCATCGAATTCACGGTACAGGCCCCGCCCTCCCATGACGGCAAGGGCACGGTGATCACCTACGAGGCGGAAATCACGTATTAGCAGCTCAGGAGGCAGCATGGCCAAGGCCATCCAACAGACTGAACTCGTCACGCTCAAGGATTTCTACCAGCTCATGGAAGCCACGCGCGAGGTGCGCTTCGAGGCGACCAAAATGATCTCGGCGGGGGAAGCGCCCGCCGGGGACACGGTCCTGTCGCTCAAAAACGCACTGAGTTCCCTGGAGGCTGTCGCCCAGGCGGGCGGCAAGCGCGTCCTTTCCCTGGACGGCTCCCGGAAAATCGAGCTGGACCTGGACTACGAAATCAATGAAACGCGTAAGGACATCTTTTTCCTGGAAAACGGGGAAAAGACCTTCATGGGCTACCTGGCCGACCTGCATCCGGAATTCGAGGAGCATGTCGCACGCGGCCGCAACTATCTCGGCGGACGCGAAATAAACTGCTTCATCACCGACAGGGACGGCACGGTCAACAACTACTGCGGCCGGTACCGTTCCTCGATCCAGTCCATATACAACGCGGTGCTGCTGACCCGCTTCGCGCAGAGCAGCGCGGCCAACTCGGTCATCCTGACCTCCGCGCCCCTGGCCAACATCGGCCTGGTGGACATCAGCGTGGCCCCGGAACGGGTCATGTACTACGCGGGGTCCAAGGGCCGCGAGTGCATCGACCTGGAGGGCAGGCGGCGCGCCTTCCCCGTGGAAAAGGAAAAGCAGGCGCTGCTGGACAAGCTCAACGCAGTGCTCTCGGGTCTGGTCAAAATGCCGGAGTATGAAAAGTACTCCCTGATCGGATCGGGCCTGCAGTTCAAGTTCGGCCAGACCACCATTGCCCGCCAGGACATCAGCAAATCCGTGGACGAACAGGAATCCAGGGATTTCCTGCGGCGGCTGGGGGAAGTGGTGGCCGACCTGGACCCGGACGGCACCAACTTCCGCATCGAGGACACGGGACTGGACGTGGAAATCATCCTGACCATCGAATCCGGGGACGAAGGTCCCAAGGATTTCGACAAAGGAGACGGCGTGCGGTTCCTGAACACGGAATTCAACTTCGGCATGTTCCACGGCCCCAACCTCATCTGCGGCGACACCGGAAGCGATGTGCCCATGCTGGAGGCCGCCATGGAAATGTCCAAGGAAACCAAATCGATATTTGTCACATCAAAGGACGAACTGGCCACAAGGGTAAAAGGGGTTTGTCCCGATGCGCTCATCGTGCCCGAACCGGACATGCTCGTAACCATACTGGGAACCCTGACCTAGCAGAACAGCAAGCAAAACCTGCGAGGCTGCCATGGAACTGAAAGGCGTAGTTTTTGATCTGGACGGAGTCATCACCAGAACCGCGAAGGTCCATGCCCAATCCTGGGAGGAAGCGTTCAACCAGCTGCTCAAGCACAGGGCGGAAACGGATAATGTGCCGTTCCAGCCCTTTGACCGCATCCACGACTACCACAACTACGTGGACGGCAAGCCCCGCTTTGAAGGCGTTCTGAGCTTCCTCAAGTCCAGGAACATCCAGCTCCCCCCGGGCACGCCCGAGGACGAGCCCAGCCTGGATTCCATCTGCGGGGTGGGCAACCTGAAAAACTCGATATTCCAGGAAGTCCTGCGCAGGGAAGGCCCGGAGGTGTTCAAGAGCTCGGTGGAGCTGGTGAACGAACTCGTGCGGCGCGGCATCCAGGTGGCCATCGCCACCTCCAGCCGCAACTGCCAGCTCGTGCTGCAGCTTGCCGGCCTGGAAGACCTGTTCGAGGTCAAGGTGGACGGCGTGGTTTCGGCCAAGCTGGAACTCAAGGGCAAGCCTGACCCGGACATCTTCATCACCGCGGCCAAGGAACTGGGGCTTACCCCGGGCCAGTGCATCGTGGTGGAAGACGCCATTTCCGGGGTCCAGGCGGGCCGGGCCGGCAACTTCGGCATGACCCTGGGAGTGGCCCGAAACGTGGCGGGCGAACTGCTCAAGCGGTTCGGCGCGGACCAGGTGGTCACCGACCTCGCGGAGATCACCGTGGACGACATGATCGAATGGTTCGAATCCGGCATGGCCACGGACGACTGGTTCGTGACCTACAACGGGTTCGACCCCGGTGACGAAAAGCTGCGCGAAACCCTGACCACGGTGGGCAACGGTTACCTCGGCACACGCGGCGCATACGAATGCGAGTGCGCCTCCTACTACTTCTATCCGGGCACCTACATCGCGGGCATCTTCAACAAGGTTCCCAGCAAGGTGCAAGGCAAGGAAATCTGGAACAACGATTTCGTCAACTGCCCCAACTGGCTGCCGGTCTCGTTCAAGGTGGGCAACGGCGAATTCATGAGCCCCCTGTCCATGGAGATCCTGAGTTATTGCCACAGCCTGAACATGCGCGATGCGGTCATGGAACGCCACATGGTGGTCAAGGACAAGGTGGGACGCCTCACCCGCGTTTCCAGCACGCGCTTCGCCAGCATGGCGGACCCGCATCTGTGCGTGCTCAAGTTCGATTTCACGCCCCTCAACTACTCCGGCAAGATCACCATCCGCTCGGCCATCGACGGCAACGTCATCAATGGCGGCGTGGCCAGATACAGCACCCTGACCTCCAAGCACCTGAGCCGGGTCGCGGGCGGCAAGATAGGCAACGGCATCTACCTGCACGTGGAAACCAGCCACTCCCGCTACCAGATAGTGACCACGGCCAAGACAACCATGTTCGAAAACCACAAGCCCATGGAGGTCAAGAAGCGGGTCTTCCAGGAAAAGGCCAAGGTCGTGGAGGAAATGAAGTTCACGGCCGAGGAAAACCACAGCTATTCCCTGGAAAAGTTCGTGGATATCCGCACCTCCCTGGACCATGACGCCACTGCGGAACTGCAGGTCCAGGGCATGGACGCCCTGCACGAGGTCAAGACCTTCCAGGGCGCCTACGGCCCGCACACCCGCGCCTGGGCGGCCTTGTGGAACAAGGCGGATATCCGCCTGGACGGCGACCGCTTTGTCCAGCGCGTGCTGCGGTTGCACACCTACCACCTGCTGGTGACGGCCAGCCCGCACAACATGAACATCGACGCGGGAATGCCCGCCCGGGGCCTGAGCGGCGAGGCCTATCGCGGCCACATCTTCTGGGATGAGGTCTACATCCAGCCGTTCTTCGACATGCACTTCCCCATGGTTTCCCGGGCGCTGCTCAAGTACCGCTACAACCGGCTCACTGCGGCCCGCACCTATGCGCGGGAAAACGGCTACGTGGGTGCCATGTTCCCCTGGCAGACCGCGGACGACGGTTCCGAGGAAACCCAGGAGATCCACTACAACCCGGAATCCAAGAAATGGGACCCGGACCTCTCCCGCCGCCAGCGGCATGTATCCATCGCCGTGTTCGTCAACACCTGGCGCTACGTGGAAGCCACCGGCGACAGGACCTTCCTCAAGAAATACGGCGCAGAGCTGATGCTCGACATCGCCCGGTTCTGGGGCGACATAGCCCATTTCGATGAAAAGTCCGGCAAGTATCACATCTCCGGGGTCATGGGACCGGACGAATTCCACGAGCAATTGCCCGGCTCCAAGAAACACGGAATCAAGGACAATGCCTACACCAACATCATGGTGGTCTGGCTGCTCGAAAAGGCGTTGCGCCTGCTCAAGGATCTACCTCCCAAGGCCTTGATGACCGTGCGCAACCGCATCGGCCTGACCGATTCGGAGATAGAAAAGTGGCAGGACATGACCACCAAGCTCAACGTGATCATGACCGAGGACGGCATCATCAGCCAGTTCGACGGCTACATGGACCTCAAGGAGCTGGATTGGGAAAGCTACCGGAAGCGCTTCTATTCCATTCACAGAATGGACCGCATCCTCAAGGCCGAGGGCGACACCCCGGACAACTACAAGGTGGCAAAGCAGGCCGACGTGCTCATGACCTGGTACCTCATCGATCCCAACGAGGTGGCCCGCATCCTGACGCAGCTCGGCCACGAGGTGGACGACCCCATCAAGCTGCTCCGGAGCAACTACGACTATTACGAGCAGCGCACCAGCCACGGGTCCACCCTCTCCAAGGTGGTACATTCGGTCATTGCCGGACATATCTACCCCAGCAACGTGGCCTGGGACTGGTTCATGGAGGCCATGCGCTCCGACATCTACGACACCCAGGGCGGAACCACCATCGAAGGCATCCACACCGGCGTCATGGCCGGAACGCTTGAGGTCATCAAGCAGGACTTCGCCGGAATCGATCTCTCGGGCAGAAGCGTGATCATCAATCCCGACCTGCCGCCCCACTGGGGCAACATGATCTTCAAGTTCTGCCACCGCAAGCACTGGTACCATGTGACCATCACCCAGGAAAAGGTGCACCTGTGCGTTTCCGGCAAGAACGGCGACAAGGAAGTGCGTGTCAGGATCGCGGGGAAGCGGCAAAAGCTGACCCAGGATACTGCATACGAATTCCCGCTCAACGAAAAGTAGCGAAGCGACAGAAACATCATGGGGGCCTTTGGGCCCCCTTTTTCATTCCCAACCGGGAGCGCAAAAACCATTGAACCCCGCTGCTTGGGCACAGCGGGGTTCAACAAACGGGGAATGGAGGGTGCAGATTCCCAAAAGGGTGGGAAAGGGAATCTAGCGGAGAGTGTTTATATCAAGCGGCATGCCGCAGCCCGGGCAGAGGCGGATGGCCGCAACTATTTTCTTGTCGGCGGTCAGGAAAACCGGATTACGGGACATTCTGTCATTGGTGCCGTACTGAACCAAAACCATCTTTCCACACGTGCAAAAACGTTCCTGCATGACCTTTCTCCTCTATGCTTCAAAATAATTGAATGCTCTTGTCAACCGACCATGGAACACAAGTATACAAACGCCAGATTAATGTCAATATAAAATTGACATTAATTGACATAAAAATACACTTTTTTCTTGCGCCACAAAAAAAGGCGGCCGAAGCCGCCTGTTCTCTTGTACCATAACGAGTTGGTCTTTAACGGTATTCCCGTCCCACCCAGAGCACCTTGCCGATGATGCGAACCGTGTTCAGCTCGTCCCCGGCCAGATGAATGGGCGAATAGTCGGTGTTGTCGCTGTGCAGCACCAGGGTGCCGGGAAGGCGCTCCACCCGCTTGACCATGACCGTGTCCTCCACGCCCACGGCGTACATGCCGCCCGAGAGGACGTCATTCCGGGACTGGTCGATGAGCACGTCGTCGCCTTCCTTGAGCTCGGGCTCCATGCTGTTGCCCACCACTTCCATGATGACCATGTTGCGCGGGTTGCCCCGTGCATGCAGCCATTCGGAGCGGAAGGAATGGTAGCCCTCTATGCTGCCCTCGGTCTCGAAGGAGCCGCCGCCCGCGCACAGACGGGCGCGCACCTTGGGCACGCGTTCATAATACAGGCCGTCCTCGTCCTCATGGGAGGCGGAAGCCCGGGCCTGGGGTTCGCCTCGGCCGGTTTCGAGCCAGATGGGATCAAGCTCGAACTTGGACGCCAGGTCCAGGATCCAGCGCGGAGGCACGGAATCCTTTTTCTTTGCCAGGGAGACAGCAGCCCGGCCCAGGCCCAGAACGCGGGCCAGGTCGGACTGGTTGCGGATGTCGCTCGCCGAGCGGAGCCGCTCGAAAAAACCGTCAAAACCGATGTTGCTCATTGTCGCTGCCTTGTTGTCTACTTGCAGTTGCGAATCAGTCAACCACAACTAAACATCTATGTCAATATCGAATTTCACCATTTCCGCATGACATGCGGGCACGCCTTCAGCCCTCGCCTGGTCCGCCCCGCCAAAAACGTCAATCACTTCAAGGCTGTCAAGAAGGGGCCGGATGCGCGGCGCAACAGAAAGCCAGCCCGCAGCGTATAAACTATACGTGAGGACCTGGCTTTCTTGCGGCAACAAGGCAGACGGCCCCTTATCGGCAGCCTTGCCCTACACCAGATCCTTGTAATCCATGGCCGCCGCAACCACGGACTGAAGCACGAAATTCAATTCCAGCCGTTCCAGGTCCGCATATTCCAGCATGACCTCCACTTCCTGGCCGATGGTGAAGGCGCGGCCCGTGCGCTCGCCCACGAGCATTTCGCGGTGCGGCCAGTAGGCGTAGTAGTCGTCGTCCAGGCTGGAAAGCCGGATGATGCCCTCGGCCATCTCCTCCTTGAGCTCGATGCGGAACCCGAAATCCATGATCTGGGAGATGACGCCCATGAAAGTCTTGCCCACCTTGCTGCGCATGTAGAGCACGGACAGGCGCTTGTAGATCTCACGTTCGGCGTCCATGGCCGTGCGCTCGCGGCCCGACAGGTTGCCCGCGACCTTGGTCATCTTCTTGCCGCCCGGGATGTTCAGGGGCGCATCGTCGGTGCCCAGGGCGGTCTTGACCAGCCGGTGCACCATGAGGTCGGCATAGCGCCGGATGGGCGAAGTGAAATGGCAGTAGCATTCCGAGGCCAGGCCGAAATGGCCCTCGTTCACCGGCGAATACTTGGCCTGCTTCATGGACCGCAGCAGCAGCCGGTTGACCACGAATTCGCGCGGCGATCCCGCCACCTTGCGGATGAGCTCCTGCAGGGCCTTGGGCGTGATGGACTTGGGCCGTTCGATGTCCGGGTCCGTGAGATGCAGGAACCGGAACAGATTGGCCAGCTTTTCCGCGTCCGCCTCGGGGTGGATGCGGAACATGCAGGGCAGCCCCTCTTCCACGAGATAGCGGGCCACGGCCTCGTTGGCCGCGATCATGAATTCCTCGATGATCTGGTGGCCGAAATGGCGGTGCGCCGGGTGGATGCCCAGGATGTGCCCATCCTCATCCACGTCGGCCTTGGGCTCGGGAAGCTCGAAATCCAGGCTGCCGCGCAGGCTGCGCAGCTTGTTGATCTTGCGGGCCAGCTCCTCGCACAGTTCCAGCATGGGCAGCAGGCTCGCGTCGATGCCCGCCCGCGCCTCGGGCTTCCTGTCCAGGATGGCGTCCTTGATCTGGGTATAGGTCAGCCGCGCATGGCTCTCGATCACGGCAGCGAACATCCGGGATTCCTTGACCACGCCCTTTTCCGACATTTCCATGACCACGCCCATGGACAGGCGCGGCACGTGCGGGTTGAGGCTGCACAGGCCGTTGGAAAGCTTCTCCGGGAACATGGGCTCCACGGACAACGGGAAATAATAGGAGTTGCCTCGTTCCAGAGCCTCGCGGTCCAGGGCGGACCCCTCGGGCACGTAATGCGCCACGTCCGCAATGGCCACCCAAAGCCGGTAGCCCTTGCCCGAACGCTCCACGAACACCGCGTCGTCGAAGTCGCGGGCGGTCTCGCCGTCGATGGTCACGAACGGGATGTGACGCAGATCCTCGCGGCCCCTGAAATCCTCTTCGGACGGCACCGCGGGCAGGACCTCGGCCTCGGCCAGCACGTCGGACTGGAACCGGGTGCGGATGTTGTTGTTGGACTTGACCAGTGCCTCCTGCACGCGGACGTCGGATTCGGGGCCCAGTTTTTCCACCAGCTCCCCTTCCCACATGAACCGGTCCAGCTGCTCGCCGGGCTCGGCCTGGGCAATGTCGCCCCGCTGCAGCTCCATGCCCTGGGGCGCGGTGACGATCATGCCGAAATCCAGCTTGGGGTCCGTGGGCCTGGCGGCCCAGTCACCGTCGCCCAGGGGCTTGAGCACCTTGACGGGCAGCAGATCGCGGCCCCGCTCCAGCACGCGCACGATGCGGCCCTCGGCGCTCTTCCTGCCGCTGCGCTCGCTCATGATGGCGCAGGACACGCGGTCGCCGTGCCAGGCGCCGCCCATGTTCTTCTGGTGGATGAAAATATCGCTGCGCCGCACGTCGTCGGGAATGACGAAACCCATGCCGGAGCGGGTCATTTCCAGCCGCCCGGAGACCAGATTCATGGCCCCGGCCAGGCCATAGGCCCGCCGGATGCGGATGAGCTTGCCCTCCTGCATCAGGTCCCGGAGCAAATCCTTGAGGGGACGCTTGTCGGCCTTGCGCAGGTTCATGCGCCGCTGAATCTCGGCGCGGGAAAGGGGCTGCTTGGCGTCCTTGAACAGCCGCAGCAGGCTCTCGGGGGTCAGGGGCATGCTCTGGGGCTGCCGTTTGCTAGTCTTTCGCGCCATGTTCCTCCCCGGCTTCGTCCTCGGGGCCGGAGTCCTTTTCCCGGACCGGCCGTCCGGCGTCGGGAATCTCCAGCATCAGATTGTTGAAACGGCGGTTCCACCAGGTGCTGAACTTGCCGTTCTGGGCAAAGTGCGACGGCCCGAAGTCCACGCGGGTGTCGAATGCCCAGAAATCGGGAGTGCACATGGGGCCGAGCTTGACCGCATCCTTCTGGGTGCAGAGGATGTACTTGGCCTTCTTGCGCCGGGCCGTGGCGATGATGTCCAACACGTCGGTCTTGGTGTAGGTGTGGTGATCCCGGTAGACCATGTGGTCCACGGGCTTGTAGTTGAAATACTTGATGGCGGCGCGGTGCACCTGCCGGGGATCGCCGATGCCCGAGACCAACAGGAACGGCTCGCCGAAAAAGTCCTTTTCCTTCCTGCCGGTTAGCACCTGCACGAAGCCCTTGGGGGACAGGGAAAAATTGAAGACCGGCCGGTTGAACTGCTCCAGCCGGGTGCGGATGTGTTCCCCGAGCTTGTCGAAATATTCAGGCGAACCCTTGATCATGAAACAATCGGCGCGGCGCAGGGCCGTATAGTCCTCGCGCCAGGATCCGGACGGGATGACCCGGTTCCAGTGCTGGGCCAGGTCCGAGGGGCGCAGCAGCACGATGTCCACGTGCCGCTTCACGGCCATGTGCTGGAATCCGTCGTCCAGCACCACCAGCTTGGGATTGTAGTGCTCGAAAAGCCACTTTCCGCCACGGCTGCGCACCGGGTCCACAATGATGCGCGCCTCCGGGAACTCCTTGGCCAGCATGAGGGGCTCGTCACCGGCCTCCTCCACCAGATTCCCGGGCTGTACCAGGAAGGGATAGGTTGCGGGCCTGGCCCGGTAGCCACGGGTCAGCACCCCGGCCTCCATGCCCCGGTTGGCGGCCCACTTGAGCATCCACCCGGTCATGGGCGTCTTGCCCGTGCCGCCCCAGCTCACGTTGCCGATGGAGACCGTGACCGCCGGAGCCTCCCACTGACGCAGGATGCCCCGGCCATAGAGCCGGGAGCGCAGGCGCATGAAGCGGGCGTTGAGCCATGCTGCGGGCGCAAGCAGCGGACGAAAGCGCTGCTGGAGTTCTTCGACGGGCTTGTACTCTTTTCTCATAACGAAAAAGGGAGGCCCGAAGGCCTCCCCGGATGTGCCTTATCGCCTGTTGCCCATGATGCGCAGCAGCATGAGGAACAGATTGATGAAGTCGAGATACAGGGTCAGGGCCCCGAGGATGGAGCCGCGGCGGACGGCTGCGGCGTCGTTGGGCATCACCTCGCCCATGGTCTTGAACTTCTGGGTGTCATAGGCGGTCAGGCCGGTGAAAAGCACCACGCCCACGCCGGAAATGACGAAGCTCATCATCTGGCTCTGCAGAAAGATGTTGACCACCATGGCGATGATCATGCCGATGAGCCCCATGAACAGCAGGCTGCCCCAGGAGGTCAGGTCCTTCTTGGTCAGCAGGCCGTAAAGGCTCATGGCCCCGAACATGCCCGCGGAGACAAAGAAGGTGGCCGCCACGGACTGGCCGGTGTAGGCCAGCAGGATCGGGGACAGGGTCACGCCGTTGAGCCCGCTGTAAAGCAGGAACAGGCCGGTGGCCGTGCCCGGGTTCATGCTCGCCACGCGGGCGGAAAGATAGAACACGATGCCCAGCTCGGCCAGGAACAGGCCGTAGAGCAGCACCGGGGTTCCCTGGGTGCCGGTGGCGAAGTCGATATTCAGCAGCAGGCCGAGTGCGGCCGGGGTGTTGGCCACCCACCATGCCAGCACGGCGGTCAGGGCCAGGCCCGCGCCCATCCAGGCGTAAATGCCGCGCATGAAGGCGTTGACCACCTCGGCATTGGCGGCGCGGCTGGGAAACGATCTCGTGTAATTGTTCATTTGAATTCCTCTCAAACGTTTTTCAATGCAGGACCAAGACCATTGGGTCCGAGTTTTTTAAATAATCAGCTTTTTCGGGCATGGCAAGGGAATCCCATGGGAAAACATCCGTCGCCAAACCCACGCTTGGCCGGACGATAATCATACCTTGCATACCTGGCCAGTGATATTTCTTATATAGCCATGTCGAAAACCATTGCCGCAACCAAATACCTGCTGGCCGCATTCCTTCTGCTGGCCTGCCTGCAGGGCACGCCCTCGGCGGACCAGCACTTCGTCATCGGCTATTTCTGGCACAGCCGGTACACCGATGCCGCGAAACAGATCATGGCCAGGGCATACCAGCATTGCGGCATCCTGGTGGATTTCGAATTCCTCCCCGGCGAACGTTCGCTCCTGCTCGCCGACACGGGTGAGGTGGACGCGTCCCTGTTCCGTTCCGAAGGCGTGACCCAGAAGTATTCCAACCTGGTCATGGTCCCGGTGCATCTGTTCGTGGCGCAACCCACGGTCTTCAGGCGGACCGGCCAGATCCTGGAATGTCCCGTGCGCTCCTGGGACGACTTGGCCCCCTACCGGCTGGCCTTCCGGCGCGGGGCAATGGAAGTGGAAAAGCACGCCAAACGCCTCCAGATGATCTACTTTGTGGCGGAATCCGACGAGAAGGCCTTCCAGATGCTCCACGAAGGAAGGGTGGACATCGTGGTGACCGACTACATCAACGGTCTGGGGACTCTCAAGAAAACCGGGTTGCAGGGCATCGAGCCGGAAAACCCGCCCTTTGACAGCCACAGGCTCTACCACTACGTCAACCGCCGCCACCGGGGACTGGTGGACTGCCTGGCCAGGGAGCTGCGCCGCATGGCCGACTCCGGCGAGATCGGACGCATCCTCGAGGAAAGCGCCCCCTAGCCCCGGCGAACCCTGTCCACAAAGGAGGCGGCATTGTCCTGGCGCGCCGCGTCCGCCACTTCGTAAGGCACCACGGTCTTGCCGATGGGTGCCAGGGAAATGGAGGCCAGCTTGAGGTGCTGGACGCCGAAGGGGATGCCGATGATGGTGATGAAGCAGGCCACGGCCGAGACCACGTGCCCGATGGCCAGCCACAGGCCGAAAAGCAGGAACCAGATCACGTTGCCGATGAAGCCGAAGGGGCTGGTGCCGATGTCCTCCTGGCCCGTGAGTTCGTCCCGGCTGATGACCGTACGGCCGAACGGGAAAAAGGAAAATCCGGCAATGACGAAGCAGGCCCGGCCCCAGGGGATGCCGATGATGGAGATGAACATGAGCAGCCCGGCCAGCGCCCAGCCGATGCCCATGAAAATGCCGCCAAGAATGAACCACAGAACATTCAGGATAGTACTCATAATCTTTCATCTCCTTTTCAAATATTCAAAGGGATACAAACCGAACCTAAGGCCGTTCTGAAAGGTTTTTGTGCCAGGCACGACAACGCAATCAGGCCTTTATGGACAGCCGCGCTATCCCAGAAAATCCCTGCCCCAACGGATCAGGTTAATCCCCACCAGCAACGCCCCTTCCCAGCGCCGCACCTTCCAGCCCGTGCGCAGAAATATGAGCACCAGGGCCACCATGCCCACCAGGACCATGAGGCTGCCGCGCGCCTCCTCGGAAACGCCCAGGGGCCGCATGAGACAGGTCAGGCCCAGAACTCCCGCGAAGTTGAAGAAATCGCTACCTATGAGGTTGCCCAGCAGCATGTCGTTGCGCCCCTTGACCGAGGCGGCCAGACAGGTGACCAACTCGGGCAGCGAGGTGCCGGCGGCCACGATGGTCACGCCGATGACCCAGGAGGAAACGCCGAGCGCAGTGGCGATGGACGTGGCGGCGGTGACCATAAGATGGCCGCCCAGGGCGATGCCCGCGAACCCGCCCAGCAGCAGGAACCAGTCGTACCATTTGGCCCCGCGCTCGGGCAGGTCCTCCAGCTCGTCCTCGCCCGGGGATTCCTTGATCCGCGCCAGCCAGAACAGGTAGACCGCCAGGGTGACCATGAGCGCAAGGCCGAACATGCGGCCCAGTTCGCCGGTAAAGGACATGAGCAGAATGGCCACGCAGCAGCCGAAGAGCAGCAGACCGTCGCGATAGATGAGCTTCGGGCCTGTGGGCAGCGGCTTGATCATGGCCATGAGCCCGAGAATGAAGCCCAGGTTGAAGATGTTGGAGCCGACCACGTTGGACAGGGAAATGGCCTCGTGGCCGCGCAAGGCCGCGTTCACCGTGACCAGGAATTCCGGCGCGGAGGTGCCGAAGGCCACGATGGTCAGGCCGATTACCAGTTCCGAGACATTGAACTTGCGCGCGATGAGCGAGGCGGAGGTGACGATCCAGTTGGCCCCGCCCCAGAGCAGGACCACGGCCAGCAGAAAATAGACGATATTCAGGAACATGAAAAATCCTTGGTTGTTTGGTCACCCTGTAATGCAATAGGCATGGGGCGGAAGCAAGGGGTTATTTCCCTGCTTCCGCCCCACGCTTTTGATCGTCCTGGCAGATTCAGCCCTGGGCTTCGAGCTGCGCCTGCTTCCAGGGCTTGACGATGTCCTGCTTGGGCTCCTGCCAGTCCACGGAGGTCTCGCGCCGGGGCTCCACACGGATTTCAGCGGTCTCGCCCTTGTGGATCACCGCCACGGTCACGGGCTCGCCAGTGGCCTCGAAGTGCCGCACGGCCTTGGAGGCATAAGAGGCGGTCAGCTCGGCGGCGGCCCGGATGCTCACCTCGTCCCAGTCCCCGGCGTCCGTGGGCCTGCCCAGAGCGACCGGACCGGGGAAGTTCACGGTCTTGAAAAAGTAATCGGTATCGCGGGCCAGCTTTTCCAGTCGCTGGTTCTCCACCTGCTTCCGCCCCATGGACAGCCAGCGATGCCCGGCCCAGACCTGGCGGCCGATCTGCGCCACCACGAAATCCATGGGATGCGGACTGTCCTTTTCCTCCATGACCCTGATGAAGCGACCGGCAGCGCTGGCCTCGGCCAGCACGCAGCCTCCGGCCGGGGTGGGGATCTCCCTGAAGCCGTATCTTTCTTTGGCCATCTCCAGCTGCGGCTTGCGGGTACGGCCCACAATGCCCATGAGACGGCTGCGGTCCACCAGCCCGCTCTTCTCCATGGGGGTCGGCTCCAGCTTGAGCGCACTCAGGGGCCGGAGCAGCACGTCCTGCACGCCCGCCTGCTTGCGGATCAGGCTCATGGAGTCGCGGCGCTGGCTCATGGGGCGCTGGCCCATGACTTCCCCGGAAATGATGAATTTCGCGCCGTACTTTTCCATGAGCGCCCGCGCCTTGCCAAGCATCATGATCTTGCAGTCCACGCAGGGGTTGAGCCATTTGCCGAAACCGTTCGGCGGCCCCTGGAGCATCATGTTCACGTAGTCCCGGCTGATGTCCACCTCCACCACGTCGATGCCGTAGAGCTCCTTCCAGGAATCGAACCGATGGCTCTTGCCGAAAAAGGGCGAGGTGAAGTGCAGGCCCAGCACGGTCAGTCCCTGGTCCTGGATAAGCTTCACCGCCAATATGGAGTCCAGCCCGCCCGAAAGCAGGGCCAATGCGTCGTATTGTTTTGCCATGCGCCGTCCCTTACGCGAGGTTTTGAGCAGAGGCAAGAAGCCGTGCCCCCTCTCCCCCGCGTGCGGTGTGAACACGCGGCAAATTACCTCCCGGCGAAGTCGACATTATGCCGTCATATTAGGACGTTATTTTCTTTCGAATCTTATTTACGGTGAATAAATATAGGCAAATGGTCTAATCCTGGGATACGTGTCATCCCATATCGAAATTGCGGTAGCGCGAAATCACAGCCAAGGAGATACCATGCTTAACGACTTGAAATTAGGTGTAAAACTCGGGACGGGTTTTGGACTTGTCCTGGTGTTGACGGTCGTGGTTGCCTTCATCGGATTCAGGGGCATGAGCAATGTTGAGGATCGTGTCGACAAGGCTGATGATGTGAACAGGCTCGTCCGCTTCATCGTTGAAAGCCGCGTTCAGGAAAAGAACTACATGCTGCGCAAGGACGAAAAGGTTCTCACCTCCCACGCGGATATCGTCAAGAAGCTCCATGAGCAGGCCAAGGCCACGAGCGACAAGTTCGACCAGAAGATCAACAAGGACCAGATGGCGCAGGTCTCGGCGGCCGTCACCGAATACGAGCAGGCCTTCTCCCGCTACCTCCAGCTGGAAAAGGGCAAGAACAACGCCATGCAGCAAATGCGCAGCAACGCCAAGATCGCGTTGGGGGAAACCGAAGCCCTCCGCGCGGACCAGAAGCAGCAGTTCGCAAAGCTCCTGGAGTCGGGCGTCGCCAGCAATGCGGACCTGCAGGACAAGCTGCTCAAGGCCGATGACGCCAACCGCATGATCAAGTGGTTCCTGGATGCCCGTAAAAACGAAAAGGAATTCATCATTTCCCGGGATCAGGGATACCTGACCCAGAACCTGGAAGGCCTGACCAAGATCACCGCCCTTGCGGAAAATTTGAAGAAGCGGTTCCGCAACCAGGCCAACATCGCCCAGCTCGACAGGGTGGGCAAGGCGCTGCAGCAGTACCAAAGCGAATTCAAGCAGTTCACGGACAGCATGGAACAGCAGACGGTGGCGGAAGCGGCCATGGTGGCCTCGGCCCGAAAGGCCGACGAAGTCTGCCGCGCCGCACGCGCTGACCAGAAGGCCAAAATGATTGACGAAATGAGCACCGCCAACATGACCAGCCTCATCACCGCCGGTGTCGCCCTTGTCTTTGGCGTGGGCATCGCCATCTTCCTGACCACGGCCATTACGCGGCCCGTCCGCATGGGGGTGGATTTCGCCAGGAACCTCTCCGAGGGCGACCTCACGCAAACCATCGCAATCCACCAGAAGGACGAGATCGGCGTGCTGGCCGAAGCCCTGCGGAATATGAAGGACAGGCTGTCCGAGGTCGTGGCCAACGTCCAGTCGGCCACGGAAAACGTGGCTGCGGGCAGCGAGGAGCTTTCCGCATCCTCCCAGTCCCTTTCCCAGGGAGCCACGGAGCAGGCGGCATCCATTCAGGAAGTCTCCTCTTCCATGGAGCAGATGGCGTCCAACATCAGCCAGAACGCGGCCAATGCCCGGGAAACCGACACCCTGGCCGCAAAGGCGGCATCCGACGCCAAGGAAAGCGGCACGGCCGTCAGCCAGACCGTGGAGGCCATGAAGAGCATTGCGGAAAAGATCTCCATCATCGAGGAGATCGCCCGCCAGACCAACCTGCTGGCCCTGAACGCCGCCATCGAGGCGGCCCGCGCAGGCGAGCACGGCAAGGGATTCGCAGTGGTGGCTGCCGAGGTGCGCAAGCTGGCGGAACGTTCCGGCACGGCGGCCTCCGAGATCAGCGAGCTCTCCACCAACAGCGTCGAGGTGGCGGAAAAAGCCGGTTCCATGCTGCAACAGCTGGTGCCGGACATCGAAAAGACCGCGTCCCTGGTCCAGGAAATCACCTCGGCCAGCGATGAGCAGAACGCGGGCGCCACCCAGATCAACCAGGCCATCAGCCAGCTCGACACGGTCATCCAGCAGAACGCATCGGCCTCCGAGGAAATGGCCTCCACCAGCGAGGAACTTTCCGGCCAGGGGCAGCAGCTCCAGGCGACCATGGCTTTCTTCACCGTGAACAGTAACGGCCATGGCAAGTCCGCCCGCAGGCTGGTTGCCACCACGGTTCCCAGGGCCGCCCTGCCCGAGGCATCGGTTCCCCAGGCCACGGCAAGAACCACCGGGGTCGAATTCAGGATGGACGACGATTCGGAACAGGACTTCGAACGGTTCTAGTCAATAATCATTACAACCAAGCGAGGGAAAACCTTTTGAAAAAGGTTTTCCCTCGCGCTCTTTTTCCAAAACTTCTTGGCTATCGCTTGGCGATATTCACGTCCACTCAACAACTCCCCACTCATATTCAGGCCGGCGAGAAGGGTGCAGATACGCGGAGTATAAAAAATCAGACCCGACGTACATTAAGCATACACAAGGGGCTGTGCTTTATTGAAACGACACCGCAATCAAGCCCTTCCCGCCGGCCCGACGCCCCTAATGGTTGTTGCCCACCATAGAATGATCTGCTATCGAGTGGAGTTGCTCATATTGTCGTTGTCAAAACCCGGCTGATCCGCCGGTTCCCCCGAAGGAGAAAACATGGCCAGGAAAACTTCAAGCCCTGAAGACCTGCGCAAGGAAGCACTCGGCACCGCCATCACCACCATCGAACGCAAGTTCGGGAAGGGATCCATCATGCGCATGGACGATGCAGCGCTGACCTCGATCCCGGTCATCCCCACCGGTTCCATCGGCCTGGACATGGCCCTGGGCGTGGGCGGCATCCCGAAAGGCCGCGTCATCGAGGTGTACGGTCCCGAATCCTCCGGTAAGACAACACTTTCCCTGCATCTCGTTGCCGAGACGCAGAAGGCCGGCGGCACCGCCGCCTTCATCGACGCCGAGCACGCGCTGGATATGAACTACGCCAAGCGCCTCGGCGTGAACACAGAGGATCTGCTCATCTCCCAGCCCGACTACGGCGAGCAGGCCCTGGAAATCGCGGACCTGCTGGTGCGCTCCGGCGCCGTGGACATCGTGGTCGTGGACTCCGTGGCCGCGCTCATCCCGCAGGCCGAGCTGGAAGGCCAGATGGGAGAAACCCAGGTGGGCGGCCAGGCGCGCCTCATGTCGCACGCCCTGCGCAAGCTCACCGGCTCCATCCACAAGTCCAAATGCTCCGTGGTCTTCATCAACCAGATCCGCATGAAGATCGGCATGACCGGCTACGGCAACCCCGAAACCACCACCGGCGGTAACGCGCTCAAGTTCTACGCTTCCGTGCGCATGGACATCCGCCGCATCCAGACCCTCAAGGACAAGGACGAGTCCTACGGCATCCGCGCCCGCATCAGGGTCATCAAGAACAAGGTGGCCCCGCCCTTCCGCGAGGCGCTGGTGGACATCCTCTACGGCACCGGCATGTCGCGCGAAGGCGAGCTGCTGGACATGGGCGTGGAGATGGGCGTGGTGGACAAGTCCGGCGCATGGTACGCCTTCGGGTCCGAGCGCCTGGGCCAGGGCAAGGAAAACGTACGGCAATACCTGCTTGAAAATCAGGATATTGCCGTACAGATAGAGGCAAAGCTGAAAGAACACCTCGGCATCAATCCTCCCGAGATCTCCGTTTCGGAGGACGCCGCAGAGGAAGTCGAGGCGTAACGATATTACCCGTCGAGGACGCCCCGGATTCGTCCGGGGCGTTTCGTCGTCTTGAAAGACCCATTTTTTTGTCAGAGAGAGTGAACCAAATGAAGGCCGCTGAAATTCGTAAACGTTTCCTGGAATATTTCAAAAAGAACGGACACGCCGAGGTGGAATCCTCGCCGCTGATCCCCAAGGACGACCCCACCCTGCTGTTCACCAACGCGGGCATGGTCCAGTTCAAGAAACTCTTCCTGGGGCAGGAAAAGCGCGACTACACCCGCGCCACCACCTCCCAGAAATGCCTGCGGGTCGGCGGCAAGCACAACGACCTGGAAAACGTGGGCCGCACGGCGCGCCACCACACCTTCTTCGAAATGCTGGGCAACTTTTCCTTCGGCGACTACTTCAAGGAAGACGCCATCAAGTTCTGCTGGCAGTTCCTGACCGAGGAAGTGGGCCTGGACAAGGATCGCCTCTACATTACCATATACAAGGACGACGACGAGGCCGGCGAGCTGTGGCAGAAGCTCTGCGGCATCCCGGCCGAGCGCATCTACCGCCTGGGCGAGAAGGACAACTTCTGGTCCATGGGCGACACCGGCCCCTGCGGCCCCTGCTCCGAAGTCCACTTCGACCAGGGCGAGCACATGTGCTGCGGCCCGGACTGCGGCATCGGCAAGTGCGACTGCGACCGCTACCTGGAAATCTGGAACCTCGTGTTCATGCAGTACGACCAGGCCGAGGACGGCACCCGCACCAACCTGCCCCGCCCGTCCATCGACACGGGCATGGGCCTGGAGCGCATCGCGGCCGTGTGCCAGGGCGTCAATTCCAACTATGACACCGACCTGTTCCAGTCCATCATCGGCTACACCGCCGAGCTGGCGGGCGTCGAATACGGCAAGGACGAGGACATCGACACGGCCCTGCGCGTCATCGCGGACCACAGCCGAGCCATCGCCTTCCTGATCCCGGACCAGGTGCTGCCCTCCAACGAGGGCCGGGGCTACGTGCTGCGCCGCCTCATCCGCCGCGCCTACCGCTTCGGCAAGCTCATGGGCATGGAGGACGCCTTCCTGTACAAGACCGCCTCCAAGGTCTGCGACGACATGGGCGGCCACTATCCGGAGCTCAACAGGCACCGCGACTTCATGGTCAAGGTGGTCACCGAGGAGGAGGAACGCTTTGCCAAGACCCTGGACAAGGGCCTGGCCATGCTCGAAGAACAGCTGGAAGCCCTCAAGAAGGCCAAGGCCGCGCTGGTTCCCGGCGACGTGACCTTCCAGCTCTACGACACCTTCGGCTTCCCCATCGACATCGTGCGCGACGTGGCTGAAAAGCACGGCCTGGGCGTGGACGAGCCCGGCTTCGACAAGCTCATGGCCGAGCAGAAGGAACGTTCCAAGGCCGCCTGGAAAGGCTCCGGCGAAAAGGACGTGGCCTCCACCTTCCAGGTGCTGCTCGAGGAATCCATGACCTCCGTATTTACCGGCTACGAAACCCTGACCGACGACTCCACGGTCACCGCCCTGCTGGACGCGAAAGGCAACCGTGTTGATTCGCTCTCCGAGGGCGACAACGGCTGGCTGGTGGCCCAGGCCACCCCGTTCTACGGCGAGTCCGGCGGCCAGCTGGGCGATATCGGCCTCATCGAAACCCCGGCGGGCACCGCCGAGGTGGCCGACACGCTCAAGCCCGCTCCGGGTCTGACCGGCCACAAGATTTCCGTGACCGCCGGCTCCATCAAGGTGGGTGACACCGCCGGCCTCATGGTGGACTACGAAAACCGCGCCGCCTCCATGCGCAACCACACCGTGACGCACCTGCTGCACGCCGCGCTCAAGGAAGTGCTGGGCGACCACGCCAACCAGTCCGGCTCCCTGGTGGGCCCGGACCGTCTGCGGTTCGACTTCACCCACATCAAGGGGCTTTCCGACGAGGAGATCGCCCGCGTCGAGGAGCTGGTCAACAAGGCCATCCTCGACAACCACGAGGTGGTGCGCGAGGTCATGAGCATTGACGCGGCCCGCGCCAAGGGCGCAACCGCCCTGTTCGGCGAAAAGTACGGCGACGAGGTCTGCGTGGTGGAAGTGCCCGGCGTTTCCATGGAACTGTGCGGCGGCACGCACCTGAAAACCACAGGCCAGGCCGGTTCCTTCGTGATCGTTTCCGAGGCGGGCGTCGCTTCCGGCATCCGCCGCATCGAGGCCGCCACCGGCTGGAACGCGCTGCGGTACATGAACGAGCGCCGCGCCGCCGTGGCCGAGACCGGCAAACTGCTCAAGGCCCAGCCCGAAACCCTGGCCGCCAAGGTCAAGGACCTCCAGAAGCAGGTCAAGGACATGCAGAAGGAGATGGAAAAGCTCCAGGCCAAGATGGCTTCGGGCGCGGGCAAGGACCTCATGAGCGAGGCCGAGGAGATAGGCGGCGTCAAGGTGCTGGCCACCAGCATCGAGGCCCCGAACATGAAGATCATGCTCGACCAGATGGACAACCTGCGTTCGCGCATGGAGTCCGGCATCATCTGCCTGGTGGCGGGGCACGAGGACGGCAAGGTGTCCGTTGCCCTGGCCGTGACCAAGGACCTGCAGGACAGGTTCAAGGCCGGTGAGCTGATCCGGCCCGTGGCCGCCGAGGTGGGCGGTTCCGGCGGCGGTCGCCCGGACCTGGCACGCGCCGGCGGTTCGGATGCCTCCGGCATCGACAAGGCTGTCGCCAAGGTGAAAGAGCTTATCGCCGGCTAATTACAAACTTGCACTGAAACGAAAAACGCCCAGCAGGATTGTTCCTGCTGGGCGTTTTATCAACTCAAGTACGCCATCACAGATTAATGATACCCATACTCCTTGAGATCATAGCCGATTTTTGAGGATAACTCACGGTTATCTTCGGCGTGAACCTTCATGATTTCCCGAGACATCTCCTCTGTCAAAATCGGCACCTTCACTTTGACCACTTTGTCGACAAGAAGCAGGATCTTTTCGAGCGATAACGTGGAAAAGAATTTTTCAAATGTCGACCACCACTTTGAAAGCAGGTAATCCTTATTAAAGACCCTGCACCGCAAAAAATTACGCCCAAAGCCCTCGTTGACAACTTGCCCATGAGTTGCCTTCCACTGATCACGATACTTGACCCGCCTGCAACGGCAAAACTTGGCCGGAGGCGTTTCCAACGGTTTTTCAGGGCTGGGAATAAACCCGAGTGAATTGTAAGGACGGATAAGAAACCTGTTAACCACCCGCATAAAATAGATCCAACCGTTTGATACGGACGGGTTGATCACCTTATACCGGGGGGGATAATAGGGCTCTAATTCAAAAAACTCATATATTTCATTCAAAAATTTTTCTTTATCCCTCAGAAATAATTCAAAGGGAATGACTTTGACATTCTCGGCGCCGAACTGCGAATGGTAGAGATTCACCAAATTAAGAATCGAAATCTGGTCGACCTGTATGTTGGGAAAAGCCCTTGAGCGCCACGGGAGAAACCGTCCCTTCCTATAATTGATGAACGACCTGAACGACATTGAATACCCATAGGAAATCATCTGCTTATACAGGGATTCAAGCCACTTGTCCTGCCGTCTGACGACGATAAGTATCTTTCCATTGGGAAATAGCGTATGCAGAGCCTCTGCTATGCTTTTCTTGTCTCTGAAATCCGCATTAACATGCCCTTCAAACCATTCTTCCGATACAAGGACACTCTCTTCATCAATTTGGCTAATATATTTATTAACTTTCTGCCTCAATTCTTCTATATCAAAATTATGAAAGCATTCGTTAATGATTGTTAACGATGCAGATTTTATAGGATTTTGTCCTTCTCGAGCATTTTTGCAATTCGAGATATACGGAAAAACTCTGGATTGCAAAAAAGACGACAGAGCCTTTCCCATGCCAACATGGATAACTACATTCTTTCCCATAACACCTATACACCAATAGAGTAATCCGAAAAGCAGTCTATTCCTATACCCTTTTTTTTCCATAACTCAAGTCGTGCACAACTAATGCACATAAACATCCAATCACCTTGATAGAGATGACGGAAACGCAATAAGAAAAGTTACTATTTATATACGAATAGGAGAGGAAAAGGTCACCAAGCACAGAGAAAAACGAAAAATTAAATAACATATTTCTGCAATTTCAAATAGATAGCCGCAAGACTTCGGCGTAAGTCTTAACGTCCATAAGTTCATAACAATCACCAAATGATCGAAATAGCCGTGAAGAACTACTTGCTTAGCCCTTTTCTAAAACAAATTTGCCCCAAAACAAGCCGAAGTTCGATCACTGGGAAGGCATTAAATAAAATTCAGTCGCCTTCAGAGCGACCCCTGAAAACGACTGATTACTTTCAACCAATTATTGTCTGCGCGTCAGCGCACCCGCCAGACATGGCGAACGCACCCTCCCCGCACCATTACTATATATACTAACAAACTACGACACGACCCGAACCGGCGCAGCCGCCCACCTTCCCCCAATCCTCTTCTTGAGCAGCGCCACGCCCGGCTCGAACAAACAATGCACCAGCACGGCCAGCGCCAGGGACACGAGCAGTATCCCGACGCCCAAAGGCTCCTCGAAGTTCGCCTCGAACACGGCGATGACGCTGAAATGCACCAGATAGAACGGGTAGCTGATCTTGCCCACAAGCCGGTCCCAGCTGAACCGCCGGAACCAGCGGAAGATGAACGGCATGGTCAGAAGGGTCGCGCCGGGCAGGAAGAACGGCTCGATGGCGTCCGGCACCTCGTCGGCGACAATGACCATGCACACCAGCAGCGCAAAGGCCAGCAGATCATAAAAACGCGCCCGCCCAGGCAGCCGCCTGTGTAGCCTATAAGCCAGAATCCCCAGCCCGAAGAGCCAGAACTCCAGCGGGAAGAACCGCCGCAGGATGGATACCTCGTTGCCGCCCAGGGCGATGACCACGAGCTTCAGGCACAGGCTGGCCCCCACCAGACAGAGCAACTGCCTGCTGCGCAGCCGCACCAGGAACGGGGCCAGCGCATAAAAGCACAGCTCCAGCGAAAGGGACCAGGCCTGCGGCAGCAACGCCATGGACCACAACGCCCCGTGACTGTGGGCGACCATTCCGAGCCCGCCGCCCGTTGCCGGGGCCAGGCAGAACAGGAACTCCTGGCCCACAAGACAGAGCGAGGTCCAGGCCATGACCGCGAAACCGGCCGGATCGACCAGCACGGCGTGCAGCTTGGCCGAGGCCACCATGGGATGGATGCCCAGGGACACGAACAACCCCGCGCTCAGAAGCAGCGCGAACACGTACATGGGATACAGCGTCAGGAACCGGCTGAGATAGAAATGCCCCCTGGACCGGTAGGTCTGGTCCAGGATCAGGGCCATGTAGAAGCCGGAAATGGCGAAAAAGGCCAGGACAGCCTCGTGCCCGTCCACGACCATCAGATCCTCGTGGATGGGAAAGTGCGAATGCAACACGGCAACAGCCAGTAAAAGCCGAATGATACCCACTGCATACACTCCGCCGCACGGCATGGCCGGCGCTCTTGAATTGTATGAGACCCTCATGCCCCGGAACGGGGGACAGCACAATATACGCGCTCTGCAAACTCCTTTGCAACGGGAAAAACATGGCCCGGCAACCCGGACCGGGAACGGGCCCTGTTAGAAAAGTGAAAAATACGGCAAAAAAAACTTTATTTTTCTTTCCAACCGCGTTATCAAACCCGCCCGGACCAAAAGTCTGGAAGTATATTTCTTTCGATGAAGCGGCGCCCTACGGCCCTTTGCGCAGCCGGACATCCCCGTCCCAACCCGTTCCTGGCTACGCCGAGGCAGCTCGTGACAGCTGCGACATCGCTTGACATGTGTGGACATTGCCCGTAAATGTCCCGTTCCAAGTTTGTGCAAGGAGCATTTTATTATGAAGACATATAGCCCGACTCCCGAAGACGTCCGTCAGGACTGGTACGTCGTGGACGCAACTGACAAGGTTCTCGGCCGCCTGGCCACCGAGATCGCCAACACCCTGCGCGGCAAGAACAAGCCGGAGTACTCCCATCACATAGATATGGGCGACTTCGTGGTTGTCATCAACGCCGACAAGATCAAGGTGACCGGCGACAAGCTGAACCAGAAGATGTATTACAAGCACACCGGTTTCCCCGGTGGCATCAAGTCCAAGTCTCTGGGCGAGATGCTGGAGAAGAAGCCCGAGCTGGTGATCACCACCGCAGTCAAGGGCATGCTTCCCAAGAACCGCCTGGCACGCAAGCAGATCAAAAAGCTGAAAGTGTACGCTGGTTCCGAGCATCCTCACGCTTCCCAGCAGCCCAAAACCTTGGAATTTTAAGGGGAAGAAACGATGAGCGATTTCAACTACGGTACCGGTAAAAGGAAGAACGGCATCGCCCGTACCCGTCTGTACGCTGGCTCCGGTCAGATCACCATCAACGGTCGCCCGTATGATGAGTACTTTCCGCGCAAGACCCTGCAGATGATCATCCAGCAGCCGCTGAAGATGACCAAGACCATCGACAAGCTCGACGTCAAGGTCACCTGCTCCGGCGGCGGTGTGGCAGGACAGGCCCAGGCCGTCCGTCACGGCATTGCCCGCGCCCTGTGCGAGTACGATCCGGAACTGCGCTCCGTGCTGAAGAAAGCCGGATTCCTGACCCGCGACGCTCGTAAGAAAGAACGTAAGAAGTACGGCCTGCGTGGTGCACGCGCCAGCTTCCAGTTCTCCAAGCGTTAAGCCGAGCGAAAGCTGCCATACGACTCTACAAGGTCGGTGCCTTCGGGCGCCGACCTTTTGTCGTTGTCCGCGCCATACAGTCCGCAACCGGGGTTTCGGGCGGGGATTTTCATCTACCGTGACGGGAATATTATATTTTATCAGCACTTCTTGCCACCGGTGGGCATTATCCCTATAGTCCGGCCATGGCTACGAAAAAGAAACCGCAACCACGACTGCTCTTTTCCGACGAACAAGGCCAGATATACGATCACCCCGACCTGCTGCTCATGGTGCGCAGGGGCTCGGAGTTCGGCCTTCCCCGTCCCGATGAAATCATGCCGCTCCCCGAGGAGAGCGAATTCTTCATGCTCCCGGGCCGCCACGCCGTCGGCTACAACGAAAAAGCCGGCCAGGTGGAGGTCATGGAAGAACTGGCCGTGGCCGCATTCGCCTGTCCGGGCCATACGGTCACCGGCGTCTCGGCCTATGAATCCGACCCCGACGCCCGGCCCCTGCCCCTGCTCTCCTACGCCGCCATAGGCTACGCCGAGGGCAAGTTCTGGGTCTGCGCCAAGAAGGTGGACTCGGACAAGCGCCAGGTGTTCAAGAATATTTCCCCGGACCGCATCGAAGCGGGCGCGCACCAGCTTATGCAGGAAATGCCGGGCAACCGCCTGGTCAACCACCTGGCTGGCTGCGCCCTGACCCATGGCTGTCCCGCAGCCAAGAACCTGGCCTTGGGCCGGTTCGAGTGTCCGCTGCCCACGGCCCGGACCTGCAACGCCCGTTGCGTGGGCTGCATTTCTGAGCAGCCCGAGGATTCCGGGTTCCCCTCTCCCCAGTGCCGCATCAGCTTCACGCCCTCGGCCCGGGAGATCGTGGACATCATGCGCCGCCACGAATCGCGCGAACGCCGTCCCATCTTCTCCTTCGGCCAGGGCTGCGAAGGCGAGCCCCTCACCGAGGTGGAGCTGCTGGTGGAGGCCATCAAGGCCTATCGCCACGAGGGCGGCACCGGCACCATCAACATCAACACCAACGGGTCCCGGCCCCCGGCCATGCCCGCGCTCAAGATCGCCGGAGCCAACTCCATCCGCGTCAGCCTGAACAGCGCGCGCAAGGAGCCCTACGAGGCCTACTACCGGCCCAAAGGCTACGTCTGGGAGGACGTGCGCGAAACCATCTGCAAGGCGCACGAGGTGGGCCTGCACGTCTCGCTCAACCTGCTCTACTTCCCGGGCGTCACCGACACCGAGGAAGAGCTGGAAGGGCTCATCAAGCTGGGCGAGGAGTGCCACTACGATTTCGTGCAACTCCGCAACCTGAACCTGGACCCGGAACTGTACCTCAAGCTCATGAAGCCGTTCGACTTCGGCCCCTGCATGGGCTTCATGAACTTCAAGAAGCGGCTCAAGAAGGCCCTGCCCTGGCTTGAGTACGGCTACTTCAACCCGTATCTCGGATAAGTCACAGGGGAGGCCATGGCCTCCCCTTTTCTTCCCCAGCCCCTTTTCCTGCGCCTTTTGGCGTGTACGGCGGCCAAACCGTAGCCATAATGAAGCAACATAGATTGAGAAAAATATCACAATCACGAACCGCCAATTCATGTTTTGGAACCCGACTCCACTTGTGAAAGTTATATTTTTCACAATCAAGGTCTTCACTACCCCCTTTCCGACACAGCTATTAGTGACTGCCCACTGTCGGCATGCAAACGATGATTCCCGGCCACAGAGGAAATATACCCAGGAGGACAAATCATGACTTACAAGGAAATGCAGGACGTGCTCATGAAGGAGCTGCGTCTGTATCACTACCCCGTCGCAGTCAAGTTTTTCTATGACCAGGCCGAGCTGGACGCCTTCCAGGCCGCAGCTCCCGAGATCCACACCCCGGTGAAGCCCATGACCTTCTGCCAGTGGGAAATCGCCGCGCGCATGCAGGGACAGATCGTCTTTTCCGACGTGAACGGCCTCGGCTGCGGCAACGCGAAATTCTGTTTCGGCTGGAAGGACCTGGACGAAAGCGAAATCAAGGGCCACCGCAAGTACACTCGCGACCAGGACCAGGCCGACCGCTTCGTGCGCACCAAGCCCCGCCTCAAGGAAGGGCTGCTGGGCGTGGTCACGGCCCCCCTGGGCGCCATCGACGGCCTGTTCGAGCCGGACACCGTCCATTTCTACTGCGACAACATGCAGGCCTACCACCTGGCCGTCGACTACATGGCCGCCACGGACACCCACCCCCTGCGTCCGAACATCACCATGAACTCCTCGGCCTGCGGCGGCAACGTCCATTCCTGGATGGACCAGGAATTCAACATGCTCCCGGCCTGCTCCGGCAGCTACAATGCGGGCAAGACCGAGCGCGGCGAGATCAACGTGATCATCCCGGGCAAGAAGTTCGGCGCCGTCATGGACAGACTCATGGACCGCATCAACGCCGCCAGCAGCTCCATCACCCGCCCCGGCGACGGATTCCCCGGCGCGGACATCTGCAAGAACTGTCCGCTCATCGTCTTCAAGAAAACCAAATAAGGGCCGGACGCCATCAGCGTCCCCCTCGGCAACAAATGAACGCCGCGTTCCCGGGAACGCGGCGTTTTTCCTGTTCTATCCGATCAACCACATCCTGCCGGCATCCCTCCATCTTTTTCGCACTGTCCTTCCTCGCCATTTATTTCCCGCCCAAAAATATCGTTTTAGGCGCAATCCTTGCTGGCTACCTACGGCGACTTATGTCCGGCAAATATTGCCGCCCTTTCAAACCTTCAACCCAAAGGAGAGCATGATGAGCATCTCTGCACTGGGCAGCTCAAGCACGGCCAGCACGTTCTTTCAGCTGCAGCAGAAGTCACGTTCCGGCAAAGGGGAAGGTCCAAGCTCAGACGACATCGCCGCATCGATCATCCAGAAGGACGATGCGGACGGCGACGGCCTGCTGAGTCTTGAGGAAACGCCTCTTGACGAGGAACGCTTCACCGCCATCGATACCGACGGCGACGGCTTCATCTCGGCGGAGGAACTGAGCGCCGACGCGCAGAAACGGCAGCAGGCCATGAACGAAATGTTCGGCCAGGTGAACATGAAGATGCAGGGCGTGGACCCCGCGGAAATGGCCGCCTCCATCGTCGAGCATGACGACACGGACGGCGACGGCGTGTTGAGTCTGAGCGAAACGCCCCTTGACGAGGAACGGTTCAATGCCATTGACGCGGACGGCGACGGCTTCATCACCACCGAGGAACTGAGCGCCGACATGGAGGAAAACATGGCCGAGGGCGCACCCGTCGTGGCCCAAGGTTCCGAACAGCTGGCGTCCGCAGCGTCCGGTGCCGCCTCCGAAAGCAGCGAGAGCGATGAGGACTACGACAAGTATGACCTGAACGAGGACGGCGTGGTCAGCATGGACGAACTGCTGCAGGCCTTCCGCAACGGCGACACCAGCCTGGGCCCCCTGCTTCAGGGAATGGGCAACGGCAGCCTCTCCGCCATGATGCAGCGCCAGGCCATGGAAGCCTATCAGCAGCAGATGCTGTAACTGAACCTCCACCTCCGGCTGGCAGGACTGCCTGCCCGGAATTCTAGGCCCATGTGGCCGCACTTTGCCAGACTGCACGCATCTCCCTCACGGAGGAGAGAGATGCCATTTTCCTTTCCCGCACCACGCCCACGGCCCGTTTCCGACCAAACAAAAAGGCCACGCCCGAAGGCATGACCTTGTTGTTCGATAATAAGGAGCCGACCCTAGCGAGAGGCTTCAAGCACCTGGAGGGAAACCTCCAGGTTCAGGTCGCCATGTTCCGAAAGCGCGGTCATGCCGTGCTTTTCCAGGGAGGCGATCACCGCGTCGAAGTGCTCCTCGGTGATGCCCAGGTCGGAAAGGCGGGTGCTCACGCCCAGGCTGTGGAAGAAGTCCTCGGTCCTGGCAATGGCCGCATCGATGCGCTCGTCGTCAGAGCCCTCGCGGATTCCCCAGACGCGCTCGGCGTATTGCAGGAGCTTTTCACGCTTCTGGCCCCTGCGCACGCGCCACATGCCCGGCAGCACCGCCGCCAGGGAGCGGCCGTGGTCCACCCCGTGCAGCGCGGTCAGCTCATGGCCGATCATGTGCACGGCCCAGTCCTGGGGGACGCCGGAACCGATCAGCCCGTTCAGGGCCATGGTGGCGCTCCAGACCAGGTTGGCGCGGGCGTCGTAATCCTGCGGATCGTCCTTGGTCCGGCGGCCCACCTCGATGAGCGTTTGCAAGATGCCTTCGGCGAACCGGTCCTGCAACCGCCCCTCCACCGGGAAGGTCACGTACTGCTCCACCACATGCACGAAGGTGTCCACGATGCCGTTGGCCACCTGGTTTTCAGGCAGGGTACAGGTCAGTTCCGGGTCCAGGATGGAGAACGTGGGGAACACCAGCGGACTCATGACCACCAGCTTGTCCTCGCCTTTGCTGATGACCGCGCCCATATTCATTTCCGACCCCGTGGCCGGAAGCGTGACCACGGTGCCCAGCGGAACGGCAGCCTGCGCGGGTACCCCGGCGAATCCGTAGGACAGGACCGCTTCCTCCCTGCCCTTGAATTCGTCGTTGGCCGACGCCAATGAAATGAACTTGGTGCCGTCCATGACCGAGCCGCCGCCCACGGCCAGGAGGAAGTCCACCTTTTCGGCGCGGACGATCTCCACGGCCTTCATGAGCGTGGCAAACTGGGGGTTGGGCTCGATGCCGCCGAACTCCAGCACGGTTCTGCCCGACCGGTCCAGTTCGGCCTTGACCCTGTCCAGCAGACCGGTTCGCCTGGCGCTGCCGCCGCCAAAGGTGATCAGCACGCGGGCGTCGGCCGGGACCAGGGTATCGAGTTCCCGGAGCTGGTCCTTGCCGAATACGATTCGGGTGGGGTTGTGAAAATTGAAATTGAACATATGCAACTCCTTGCGGTTGGTTCTGATTTTCGTGGGCCCACTATGGCGGAAGGCCGGGCCGCCATGAATACATGATTGCGCGGAAGGCTTGCCTAATCCTGCGAATATGCGGCCAGGGCTTTTCAGGGCAGGGAAATATGCTTAGGTAAACCTACGGATAAACAAAAACAGGTAAAGACCATGCTTGATACCCTTGTGAAGACCCTGGAGGGACTGGCCCCTACCCCCGGCTGCGCCAGCACTTTTCTCGACGACGTGATCCTGTTCCGGGCCGACTCCCCCTCTCCCCGGAAACCCCTCATCTATGACCAGTGCCTGTGCATCGCCGTGCAGGGCAAGAAAATCATCCACCTCTCGGAACGGTCCTTCACCTACGACCCCAGCCATTTCCTGGTGGTTCCCACCGTGGTGCCCATCGAGTGCGAAACCTTTGCCTCGCCCAAGAAGCCCTTCTTCGCCATCACCATCCTCATCGATTTCGCCACCGTCCAGGAGATCATCGGACAACTGGGAGATGCGTTCTCCGAGGCCAGCGCCTCCATGGCTCCCCAGCCCGGCGTGTACCTGGAGTCCCTCACCGACGACATCATCGAACCGCTCATCCGGCTGCTCAAAAGCCTGGGAACCGAAGGCGAGACAAAGGTGCTGGGCAAACAGATCCTGCGCGAAATCTACTACCGTGTGCTACTGGGAGGGCACGGGCATATCCTGGCCTCGGCCGCACGCGGAGAGACCGCCTACGCCCGCATCGCCACCTCGCTCAGAACCATCCACGAGAACTACGCCGAAACCCTGGACGTGCCCCAACTGGCCGAATCCGCCAACATGAGCGTGCGCTCCTTCCACGACCACTTCAAGGCCGTGACCCAGCACACGCCCGTGCAGTACCTCAAACGCATCCGCCTGGAAAAGGCGCGCCGGTTCATGGCCGGCCAGGGCCTTCAGGCAAGCGTCACCGCGCACATGGTGGGCTATGAAAGCTCCTCCCAATTCAGCAGGGAGTTCAAGCGCCACTTCGGCTATCCGCCCAGCGAGGCGCGTGCTCGCGACGACTCCCATACCTTTGCAAAAGTATAGGCAATACATGAAAAAACCGAATTGGCTACGGACATTTGACATTGCAACAGAAACCAATTAGAGTTCGAAACATGTCGAAGTTTGAGCAACCAGTGGATCCTCAGGAGCTGGAAGAAGCGGCCCGCATGTTCAAGGCGCTCTCCAACCCGCACCGCCTGCGCATTTTCAAGGAGCTATCCTCCTGCCTGGCCGGAAAGGTCATCAACGAGCCGCCCGAGGACATCCAGAACTGCCAGCGCAACTTCGCCGAGCACCTTGGTCTGGCGCCGTCCACTGTCTCCCACCACTTCAAGGAGCTCCGCAACGCCGGACTCATCCACATGAAACGCGAGGGCAAGAACGTGCTCTTCTGGGTGGATGAAAAGGCGGCCAAGGCCCTGCAGTCCCTTTTGGCGCTGTAATATATTTTTTAACCTTAAAGTTCGAAAGATTTCAAAGCCTAAACATCAAGGAGTCTACAATGAACGTCGTAACCATTCTGGGAAGTCCGAGGAAGAAGGGCAACTCCAGCTCCATCGCCAGGGCTTTTACCGAAACCGCGCAGGAACTGGGGGCGCAGACTCGTACCTATCATCTCAACAGCCTGGATTTCAGGGGCTGCCAGGGATGCTACGCCTGCAAGACGAAACAGGAAACCTGCATCCTCAAGGACGACCTCACGGAAGTGCTCCAGGCCATCCACGAGGCGGACGTGGTGGTCATGGCGTCGCCGGTCTACTACTGGGACGTCAGCGGCCAGTTCAAATCCTTTGTTGACCGCACCTATTCCTTTTTGCGGCCCGACTTCTTCAACCGCCCCGATCCCTGCCGCCTGCCCGCGGGCAAGAAGGGACTGCTCGTCCTCACCCAGGGAGCCGAGGCAAAGGAGCATCAGGACGTACCGCAAAAGTACGAACACTTCATGGAGTTTTATGGGATGACGGTCAGAAAGACCATTCGGGCCTCGGCCATCTACGAATCCGCCTCCGCCCAGGAAAGGGACTCCCATGTGCGGGAAGCCGAAGCACTGGCCCGGGAGTGGTGCGGCTAGTAGACGATTTCGAGGCCGTTGTCCTTGAAGTCCCGCAGGATGCGGGTCCAGATGTGGTTCTCGCTGTCCCGGCGGCGCTTGGGCCTGCACAGGTAGCGCAGGTTGAGCTTCACCCCGCCGTCGGCCACGCGGACATACACCTTGGGCGTGGTTTTCCTGTAGAACACGAATTCCGAGTCATCGTGCATTTCCGCGCTGGGCGGCGCGCCGTACTCGCCGTAGAAATCCTTCACGGCCACGGCGAGCAGCTCCTGGGCCCGTTCCCAGTCGGAATCCTTGTTCACCACCACGGAGATCTCATTCCAGATGTAGCCCACGCCCTTGGAATAGTTGGCCACGGGCGTGGTCAGCACCAAGCTGTTGGGAACGCGTACGGTCCGGCCCGTGCTCTGGTCCGCATCCACCCAGTTGCCCACTTCCACCAGGGTGAAGAAAAGCGGCCCCTTACGGGCCACGTCGCCCACGTAGTCGCCCACCTGGATACGGTCGCCGTGGGAAAACAGGTCGCGCCAGGCAATGACCCACATGGCCACGAAGTTGAGGATCAGTTCCTTGCAGACAATGGTCAGGGCTGCGGCCACCAGGCCCAGGTAGGTGACGAAGTTGGCAAAGCCGTCGAACCAGATCCGCACCACGGCAAAGGCCAGGATCAGATAGAACAGCATGGCCGTGACGCTGTGGGCGCTGTCCAGCAGACGGGCGTCGCTACGGCGGTGGATGAACTGAAGCACCAGCTTGCGGAGCAGCCACAGCAGAGCGAAAAGCGCTGCCGTGGAGAGCAGCTTCAGGGCCACCTCCGGGCTGGAGGTGGTCAGGGAGTGCCAGACGTCCTCAAGGATTTTCTCATAGCGCTTCAGCGTCATTCACTGTCCTCAGGAGAAATTGACCACAACCTGTTCGGTTCCGGGCTTGTGCTCCACGATACGGCCGATGTTCCAGGCCTCCTGGCCGAGTTCCTTCAGGCAGGAGAGTACCTCGCCCGCGTCCTTCTTGTCCACGGCCAGGATATAGCCGACGCCGCAGTTGAAGATCTGGAGCATTTCAGGCCAGGACAGCTCGCCCTGCTCGCGCAGCCACTCGAAGACCGGCAGCATGGGCCAGGAGCCGAAATCGAACTCGGCGGCCACGTTCTCGGGCAGGACGCGGGGCACGTTGTCGTAGAACCCGCCGCCCGTCACATGGACCATGCCCTTGATGTCGAACCGCTTCAGCAGCTCCAGCACCGGCTGCACGTAGATGCGCGTGGGCTGGATGAGCACTTCGGCCGCGGTACGGTCCGTGCCCGGGAAAATGTCGTCCTTTCCAAGGCCGGAAGCGTCGAAAATCTTGCGGATCAGGGAATAGCCGTTGGAATGCGGTCCGGTGGCGGCCAGGCCGATGAGCACGTCGCCTTCGCTGATGCGCTCGCCCGTGACCACCTTGGGGCTGTCCACCATGCCCACGCAGAAGCCGGAAAGGTCGTATTCACCGTCGGCATAGAAGCCGGGCATTTCGGCGGTTTCGCCGCCCAGCAGCGCGCACTTGGACTGCTTGCAGCCTTCCACCACGCCCTGGAGCACCTGCTCGGCCACGCCGGATTCCAGCTTGCCCGTGGCGAAATAGTCCAGGAAAAAGAGAGGGGCCGCGCCCTGCACCAGCACGTCGTTGACGCTCATGGCCACCAGGTCGATGCCGATGGTGTCGTGCTTGTCGAAGACAAAGGCCAGCTTGAGCTTGGTGCCCACGCCGTCCGCGCCGGCCACCAGCATGGGGGCCTCCATTCCCGCGACATCCGGCCGGAACAGACCGCCGAAGCCGCCGATTCCCGTGGCCACGCCGGGGGTGAAGGTGCTGGCCACCATGTTCTTGATGCGGCCGATGAAACGGTTGGCTTCCTCAATATCGACGCCTGCGGCGGTGTAGGCTTCGGAACGTTTTGCACTGTCGGTCATTTTCCTGCTCCATGGGCAATGTTCTGGGGATTGGGCTTTGGTTGGTGGGGTTATAGGCGGTTGTCGTCCCAAGTTCAAGGAATTGCTTAGGCGGCTCACTAATTGGGCTTCTGCCGTCTGCCGACAGGCGTTTCGCCAAGCGAAAAGGCGGCTTGCAAAGCCTTCCGGCAGGGGAAAAAAATCCTCAGCGACACAGGTAATCTTCGGCGAGTCGTTCATTCAGCCCTTCGGCGGCAAGGCGGGCAAAGGCGCGGCGCAGCTTTTCCACCAAAACGGGATCGGACTGCAGGCCGGTCGCCAGATAGTAGCCATCCTCCTTCAAGATGCAGCTGTAGGCCACAAACACGTCCTCCAGCTGTCCGGCCCTGATCATGTACTTGAGGCTATAGGGATTGATGGCGGCGAAATCCGCATGTTTTTCCTGAACCATCTTGGGGCACTGGTGCACGGCAAACCCCGACAGCTGATAGATGTTCTCCTCGGGGAAATTGAGCGACAGCAGCCACTCATGGGCCGCGTCATCCCTGATTACGCACGGCCGGGTCTTGTGCCGCAACTCCTCAAAGGGCAGCTGGGCCAGGTCGTCCCGGTCCCTGTGCCTGTAGAGGATGAGCTCCCGGTCAAAGAGTTTGCCGACCCAGGCATATTCGTCTTCGCGGCTCGGGGTGCGGGCCATGGTGTAGACGAAGGTGTTGGGCGACGACTTGATTTCCGCCATTGCACGCCGCCACTTGCAGAGGGAAATGGTGTATTCCACCCCGGCCAGCTGGAAGGCGGCCTCCACAACGGCGGTGGAAATGCCGCCGACCTTTCCGCCCTCCATGTAATTGAACGGCGGGAACTCTTCGGTGAAAATCCGCACCGGATCGCCGGCGTGAACCGGAAGGGCGCAACACAGCGTAACCAATATGAAGATCAGCGAACGTACCATCATGCACTCCTGCCTTGCTCGAAAACTCCCTTCCCTTCCTGACATAACAGCTTTTGCCCCCTTCCAGCAAACCAAAGGCATGATAATGTGGGCCTCTCGCAGCCAACACACCCGCCGTCCCCACTTATCCCGGCGCATTAATTGCATTGCCTAATGAGTCGCAGAGGCATATATGATTGAATGAACGCGCGAATATCCGGAGGAGCGCAATGAACCGTACTGCAAGCATTTTCTTCGCCATCCTGGCCGTTGCCCTTTTGACGCTCGGCACCGCCCAGGCCCAGGGCAAATTCAAAAACAAGGATACGGCCACCAACCGCCAGGACAGCACCTGGGGCACGTCCGACGGCCAATCCCCCACCGGTGACAGCGTGTTCGGCACGGACCCGGCCACGGGCGACTCGACCATGGAGGCCGACCCCGGACCCAAGAAGGAACCCGTGGACTGGTACGACAAGGTCATCATCACCGTGAATCCGAACGTGGACTACCCCTACAACAAGGACGGGGTGAGCACGACCACCACGACCACCTACAACAACGCCACGGACACCCAAACCACCAGCACCACGACCACAACCGACTAGACCGCCAGGGAGGAAGACATGGTCGAAGCACGGCTCTGGAAAGGCCTCAAGGACGGCAAGGTGCAGTGCCGGTTGTGCAACCATTTCTGCGCCATCAGGCCCGGCGAACTGGGCCGGTGCGGGGTGCGCAAGAATGTGGACGGCACACTCCACGCGCTCAACTACGGCAAGATCGCGGCCCTGAATCTGGACCCGGTGGAAAAGAAGCCGCTCTATCATTTCCAGCCAGGCTCCCGGACCTTTTCCTTTGCCACCATGGGCTGCAACCTGGGATGCAGGTTCTGCCAGAACGCCTCCCTTTCCCAGCCGCCGCGCACCGGCAGGCCCCCGGCGGGCACCGACATGACCGCCGAGGAGCTGGTGGCGGGCGCCCTGGAACACGGGGCGGCCAGCATTTCCTATACCTACTCCGAGCCGACCATCTTTTTCGAGATCATGCAGGATACCGCCCGGCTGGCCGTGGAGCATGGGCTGAAGAACATCATGGTATCCAACGGATTCATGAGTTCGGAATGTCTGGAGGAACTGGCCCCGGTCATGCACGCGGCCAACATCGACCTCAAGGGCTTTACCGAGGATTTCTACAAGAAGCAGTGCGACGCGCGTCTGGCGCCGGTGCTGGACAACCTCAGGCACATCCGGTCCCTGGGCTGGTGGCTGGAGGTCACCACCCTGCTCATCCCCGGGCTCAACGACTCGCGCTCCGAGCTGGAGTCCATGGCCCGGTTCCTGGCCGAAGAGCTCGGCCCCGAAGTGCCGTGGCATCTCTCGCGCTTCCACCCGGACTACAAGATGCAGGACCGCCCCCCCACCAGCGTGGACAGCCTGGAAATGGCCCATGCCATCGGCCGTGAAGCGGGCCTGCATTACGTCTACATCGGCAACGTGCCGGGCAACGACTACGCCAAGACCCTCTGCCCCGGCTGCGGAACCGTGCTCATGGACCGACTGGGCTTTTCCGTGGGCGCGAGCCTGATCAGGGACGGCAAATGTACCCGGTGCGGGCGGGTCATCGACGGGGTGGACCTGGGCTGAAGGAACTTGCCAAGGGGGGGCATTTCAAGTAGGACATCCCTCCTGACGTCGGAGCGTGGCGCAGTTTGGTAGCGCGCCTGCTTTGGGAGCAGGATGCCGGGAGTTCAAATCTCTCCGCTCCGACCACGAAAAATAGAACGGCCTCAAGCACATGCTTGGGGCCGTTTTTCATTGCACACATTAGAATCATTATAAAATTCCGTACGGCTGTTGTACACGGGCACGGAACACGATACCAATGAAGTATCCTTACCCGCATAATGCCAGGCGGAGAGGGGATCAGTGTCCATGCCACATTAACAAGCGAGAAACAGCACCATGCCCGAAGTCGATGCAATGGAAATACCCGTGGTCGAAGAAAAGCAAACGCCGACCCCGAAGCCCAGGCGCAAGCGCGGCGGCCTCGAATTCAAGATCCTGCTGGTCATCGTCATAGCGGTCACCACGATCCTCTCCGGTTTCGGCGTGTACGAATACTACACCATGAGAAAGGAACTGACCGCAGAGCTGAACAAGACCGCTGCCAATGCCGCGGAACGGTTGAGCCAGAACCTGGTCACCGCCTTCTGGGATTTCGATACGGACATGGCGGCGAACGCCCTCATCAGTGAAATGAAGGAGGACGTGGTCCACACCATCCTGGCCACGGAAAAGGACGGGGAAACCATCTTCTCGGGCATGACCCGCGACGAGGAGTGGAAGCCCGCCCCCACGGACAAGCCCGTGGAAGGCAGCTTCATCGGCACGACCATGGACGTGACGCGCGAAGGCAAGGCCATCGGCCACGTCACGGTGCTGCTGACCGAAAAATTCATGCACGAGGCCCTGATGAGCGAGGTCTACCGCATCGCCCTCAAGACCGTGGCCATCGACCTGGCCATCGTGCTGGTGCTGGCCGTGTTCATCCGCGGCTTTGTCATGGGCCCGCTGGGCCGCATCCAGTCCTTCGCCTCCCGCGTGGGCGACGGCGACCTGGCCTGCACCATCGACCCGGGCCGCTATACCGACGAACTCCTGGTGCTCAAGGAGGCCATGGAAAGCATGGTCTGCGCGCTCACGGAAAAAATGGAAGAGGTCAAGGAACGCCAGGCCGAGGCCGAGGAGCAGACCCGGCTGGCCAAGGAATCCGCCGAGCAGGCCGAGGAGGCCCGCCTCAAGGCCGAATCCGCCAAGCAGGAAGGCATGATGCACGCGGCCAGGACTCTGGAGGGAATCGTTTCGCGCATCAACGAATCCGCCAAGCAGATCGGGAAGCAGGTGGATGAAACCAGCGAAGGCGCCGCCCGCCAGTCCCAGCGTTCCGCGGAAACCGCCACGGCCATGGAAGAAATGAACGCCACGGTGCTCGAGGTGGCCCGCAACGCTGGCGAAACCTCGGCCCAGGCAGACGAGGCCCGCGCCAAGGCCCAGGAGGGCGCGGAGATCGTGCGTCAGGCCGTGGAGACCATCGACATGGTGGACGCCAAGACCGACGAGCTCATGGAAAACATGGCCACCCTGAACACCCTGGCCCAGAACACCGGGCAAATTCTCGGCGTGATCACCGATATTGCCGACCAGACCAACCTGCTGGCGCTCAATGCGGCCATCGAGGCGGCGCGCGCCGGTGAAGCCGGGCGCGGGTTCGCCGTGGTGGCGGACGAGGTCCGCAAACTGGCCGAAAAAACCATGGACGCCACCAAGCAGGTGGAGGAATCCATCAGAGGCATCCGCTCCAGCGCGGACATGAGCCGTAACACCACCGAGGAGGCCAACTCCGTGGTCAAGAAGGCCACGGAACTGGCCAGCCAGTCCGGGACGGCCCTGGACCAGATCCTGGAACTGGTGGAAGGGACCTCGGTTCGCATCGCCTCCATCGCCACGGCCGCAGAACAGCAGTCCGCCACCTCCGAGGAAATCAACCGAAGCGTGGACGAGGTCAACTCCATCACGGGCGAGACTTCGCGCGGCATGGTCGTCGCCGCCCAGGAGGTGAGCGACCTCAAGTCCCTGGTCAGCGAGCTGGAAAACCTCATCGCCAATCTCAAGCAGTAACCCGGAATACAAACAAAAAAAGGCCGGCGGGAATTTCCCGTCGGCCTTGTTCTTTTCTCGGCTCAGGATCGTCCTATTCCGATCCCCGGGCCTCGTCCTTCATCTCCTGAATCAGATGGGACAGCCCGTTGATCTGGTTGGCCAGTTCGGCCACCGCCGAAGCGGTGTCCGCCGCGCCCCGCGCCGTGTCTTCGGTAATGCTGTTGATCTCCTCCACCGAGCGGTTGATCTCTTCCGAGGTGGCCGACTGTTCCTCGGCGGCGGTGGCAATGCTCTGGATCTGTGAGGCCGAGGCCTCCACCTGGGTCTCAATGGCCTTGAGCGCGCTGCCGGATTCCTGGGTCAGCTCGGCAACCCGGGCCAGATCCTTCATGGCCACGCCCATGGCGGCCATATTTTCCTTGGAGGCGTTCTGGATGGTGGTGACCACCGTTCCCACCTCGGTGGTTGCCTGCATGGTCTTTTCCGCCAGCTTGCGGACCTCGTCCGCCACCACGGCGAACCCGCGCCCGGCTTCACCGGCGCGCGCCGCCTCGATGGCCGCATTGAGCGCCAGCAGGTTGGTCTGGTCGGCTATGTCGTTGATGACGTTCATGACGCTGCCGATGGATTCCACCTCGGTTCCCAGGCGGTTCATGCTCTCACGCAGCTGCTCGGTGCGGGACCGGGTCGCCTCCATGGCTTCCACGGCCTGCTGCACCACATGCATGCCCTCGCTGGCCTTTTGCTGGGCGTCCTTGCCCACCTCTGCGGCCTGGGAGGAGTTGCGGGCCACTTCCAGCACAGTGGCGTTCATCTCCTCCATGGCCGTGGCCGTGGAATGAACGCGCTCGCTCTGGATGTCGGTGCCCCGGTGGATCTCGTCGGACTGGCGGGAAATGGCCTCGGAGGTACGGCGCACCTCCTCCACGAAATCCTCCAGACGACGGGCGGCATCCAGCATGCCCTGGCTCTTGGCGCGCTCGGCCAGAGCCTTGGCTTCCTGCGCCTCGGCCGTGGCCTTTTCCGCGGCAAGGGCCTTTTCCTCGGCCTCCTCGGTCTTGTGGCTCACCTCACGGATCTTCTCCTTGAGGGTAGTCACCATGATCCGCAGGGCGTCGGAAAGATCACCGATCTCGTCGGTGCGGCGCACGGCCAACTGACGGTCGAGATCGCCCTCGGCCACGGCCTTGGCGAAAAGCACGCTCTGGCTCAGGGCCCGGGTGATGCCACGCACGAACACGAAGCCCACGCCAACGCCCAGGGCCAACAGCAGCAGACTGCTGAGCACGGTGGTCATGAGCGCGGAGTTCATGTCGCTGAACAGTTCGGCATGGCTGGCCTCGGTGACCAGGTACCAGTCCAGTTCGGGAATGTACTTGGTCATGACCGAAACCGTGTCGTCGCCCGTGTCATAGGAAAAACGGGATTCGCCCTTGTTGAAGATGTTGACCAGATGTCCCGTGTAGCCGGGCTGGGTGTTCAGGTTTTCGCTGTTGATCAGGGCCTTGTCCGCATGCAGGCGGATCACGCCCTTGCTGTCCACCATGAAGGTGGAACCGTGCTGCCCGATGGTCATGCCCGTAATGGTGTTGACGAATTCGTCCAGGCCGATGGCGATGGAGGTCAGGCCGAGAAACTCGCCGTGGTCCTCGATTCGCCGGTTGATGAAGGCGATGGACCCGAAATCCTTGTGATTGACGTAGACGTTAATGCCCAGGGTCTGGCCGCTCTGCTTGAAGGCCGGAAACCAGGAATCCTTGTCCCCGCCCACCGTGCGCCGCTTCTGCTCTCCCCCGGAATATTCGTGGTAGATCTTGGTGCCCCAGGAAACAAAGGAGCAGCCGTAGGTCTTGTAATGGTTGGCCACGGTGGCCAGGAGTCCGTAGGCCTGGGCATACTCCTCTTCCGGCTCGCCCTGCTTGATCCAATCCAGAAAAAAGGGATCATTGGCCACGATGGCGAGCCCGGCCGTGGGCTCCAGCAGCTTCTTGTCCACCACCCCGATGATGTTGCCCACCGTGGCGGGCATCTGCACCTCGAAAAGCTGCTTTTCCAGGCTCTGGCGAGCCATGAGGTTGTTGATGAGGGTGATGACCACACAGGACACCACCAGCAAGACAATCACGATGAGATTGAGCTTCTGACCTATCTTGAAATTCATGCGCATATGGTTTTCCTCCGCTAATTCCTTAGGAAGCTAAGAAGGGTGCCTACAGCAGGAAAAAAGTTTTCTCAATACCAATGAAGACAAAATTATCAGGCCGAATTGTCCGCCTCTCCATTGCCGTCCTTCTAAACCATGGAAATCAATGAGAACAACGCCACGGCTTCTTTTCACGCAATTGCCACACTTCCGTGCCCTTGGCGGCCCGACGCGCATTGACTCTCGGCCTTCAGGCCATACTATATATAGAGAAGGTAATTTCAGCGGAGGTGGCAGCCATGATCAGGGCTCTCTGCAAATTGTGCGATATTTCGAATCGCCTGAACCTGCAGGACATCGCCTACCTGATGTTCATCACGGGAGGCGTGTTGGCGCTCTTCTCGCTGGTCGTCTGGCCGCTGATCCTCGTCAGCCCGGTTCTGTTCGCCCTCGGCCTTGTCATGGCCTTCAGCAAAAAGACGTGCACCGCCTGCGGGCTGCCGCCCGAACACACCCAGGATTCGGGGTGAACCGGCTCCGGTCCACAAAACATGAAAAAGCCCGGCTGCACACATGCGGCCGGGCTTGCTTTTGTATTTTGCTACGATCAGCGGCGCTCCACCGGGTCGCCCAGGCGGCGCAGGGGCTTGCCCGCAAACAGGTTGGCCTCGATATCCTCCAGGGGCCTGTCCTTGGTTTCGGGCAGAAAGATGAAGGCCGCCGCCATGCAGCCCACGGTCATGCAGGCATAGAGCAGATAGATGGGCCCCAGGCCCACCGCATGACGCAGGGCCAGGTAGGTCCCGGAAACCAGCAGGTTCATGCCCCAGTTCATGCAGCTCCCCAGGGCCATGCCCGGGCCGCGCACCTTGAGGGGAAACAGCTCGCCCAGCATGACCCAGGGCACGCCGCCCAGGCTGCAGGTAAAGAAAAGCACATAGGACAGGATGCTCGCGAGCCGCACCCAGCGCAGGTCAACGCCCGGGGGAAACGCGCCCATGTAGCTGCCCCCCAGCGCGCACAGGCAGAGCACGGACAGGGCGCTGCCCCAGAGCAGCAGCTTGCGGCGGCCCAGCCTTTCCACGAGCACGGACCCCGGAATGACCGAGGCCACGTTCATGACCCCGAGCAGGGTGGCGGCAAAGAGCGCCCCGCCGCCCGCCTCGAACCCGGCCGCCTCGAACACCTGGGTGGCATAGCAGGTCACAGCGGCCACGCCCGCGGCCTGTTGCATGAAAAAAAGCCCGGCTCCGGCCAGGGCCAGAGGCAGGTAGCGCCGACTCAGCAGGCTTGCCCATCCGCCCGAGCCGTGCCCCAGCGTCTCGTGGATGCTCCGGATTTCCCGCTCCACGTCCTGCCGGCCCAGGGTCAGGCGCAGCACGTTGCGCGCCTCCTGATCGTTGCCGCCCAGCACCAGCATGCGCGGGCTGTTGGGTGCCTTGAGCATGCCCAGCCCGAGAACGGCGGCCAGGGCAAACTCCGCGCCGCAGACCCAGCGCCAGAGCTCCCCGCCGCCGAGCAGCCAGAAGGTCCCGAAGGAAAGCAGGAAGCCGAAGCTGATGGCGGCCTGAAAAAAGAACAGGGCCGTGCCCCGGATCTCGGGAGGCGATATCTCCGAGACATACATGGGTACGATGACCGCCGAGATGCCGACGGCCACGCCCACGAGCATCTTGCCGCCGAATCCGAAGGCATAGGTCGAGGACAGGGCCACGCACAGCGAGCCCAGCCCGAAAAGCATGGCGCAGAGGATGATGGACTCCCTGCGCCCGAACCGGGTGGCCATGAAGCTGGCCAGCACGGCCCCGGCAAGCCCTCCCCAGAAAATGCCGCTCACGAGCAGCCCGGTCAGGCCATGATCCGAGGCGCCCAAACCATAGACAGCCGCCATGTGCCCCAAGGCGCTGGAAGTCAGGCCTATGTCGAAGCCCAGCAGCAGCCCGGCAATGGAGGCCAGCCCGGCCACGGCAAAGACATAGGTTTTGTTGATGGTCGTATTATCAGACATGATTTCCTCATGGACTTGCGAGAGACGAAATGCACTCCCGCGACATGCGGGATTTACCCCAGCCGAGGGATTTCGACAACCCGTCGGGTCAAAAAAAAGGCCCGCACACAGTGCGGGCCGCAATCACTTTTTATCGATCAAAAAGTTACTTCAGAGGGGGATTGATATTCTCGGGGCTCTCACATTTTTCAATGCCGCTGAGCAAATCGGCAAGGGAAATCTCGTTCAGGGTGTCATACATGGCGTCCGAGGCCCGCACCCAGAGATTCCGGGTGACACAGTCCTCGAAACGGGGACATGCCGACCGCTTGCTCTTACATTCCACCAGGGAGAAATCCCCTTCCAGCACCCGGACGATTTCCCCCACCAGGATATCCTCGGGCTGCTTGGCCAGCATGTGGCCGCCCTTGGGCCCACGCTTGCTGCGGATGAAACCAGCCTGTTTGAGCTCGCGAATGAGCTTTTCCAAATACTTCACGGATACGCCCTGTCGATGGGCGATATCACTGATCCTCACCGGCTTTTCCGCACCGTTCTGGGCGATGTCCAGAGCCATGCGGGTGCCGTACCTACTTCTCGTCGTCAATTTCATTGGTTTTACCTCACTGCCCTCAGGCAGGAACAATTAACAGATGTGCAAGTCACCTGTCCACCTGTTCATACGTTTTTTTACACATCAATACAGACTTTGATGGTATAAAAAACGCCGTCCTAAATCAAGCGAGAGACAACAGAGATAAAACATTGCTAATACGCCGTAGACACGGAACTATTTTTTCCGCGAGCGCAGGTAGGCAATGATCCCGGCAATACCGATGAGATAGCCGAAACCCGCCGCGACTTCCTTGAGTCCAGGGTCCTCATTGTGCATTTCCGCGATCATTTTCTTCAGGGGAGCCACTTCTTCCACAACCACTTTTTTCACAGCCCTTCGGACAACATTCTCGAGTTTTTCTGCATTTTCCACAGGCAGGCTCGACACCTCCACCGGCGCAGCGGATTCTTCAACAACCGGTTCATCGCCTCCCCCGTACTCCGAATATTCAATCACCCACTCGGATCGATGGCCCTGGCTGGCGTCGAGGACAAGGCGCAGGTTCATCTTCTTGTCCCGCGCCTCCTGGGGGATGGAAAAAGAAAAACTGCCGTTGTCGTCCGTAACCCCACTCAAAAGCACTGCGCCGGTCTCGGCGTCCAACACGTGTACGCTGCCGCCCTGAACCCGTTTGGTCTTGCTGAACCCGCACTCCGCATGCACGGTATCGCCCTCGACGTAGGCGAAGATGTTCACCTTGTGTGCATGGGCCGGCGCGGAAAGACAGAAGACCAACAAAAACAACAAAGGAAAAAGTCGTTTGATCATGAACATACTCCAAGGAATCAGGCGGCGACGCCCTTGAGGATTTCGGGTTTGACCCGGGACAGGAAGGAATAGACGAAGCCGGTGACCACTCCCTCGATGGCCATGACCGGCAGGTGAACCAGGAACAGGGCCTTGGCCGCAGGCAGGAATTCATCGCCCGAAAGCGCCAGCGCCCCCGAAGTCAGCACCGTGCTCATCAGCACGGCCAGAAAGCCCACGCAGAAGGCCCCGGCAAAGCGGCTGCCGTTGCCGCGGCGCAGCATGGGACGGAACAGGTAAAAGCAGAGCACGGCCGGTGCGGCCATGTTGAAGGTGTTCAGCCCCAGGACCGTCAGGCCTCCATACTGGAAAAGCACCGCCTGAAGCAGCAGGGCCACGAAGATGGACGGGAACGCGGCCCATCCCAACACCACGCCCAGGAGCCCGTTGAGAATCAGGTGCGCGCTGCTCACCCCCACGGGCACATGCACCAGGGAGGCCACGAAAAACGCCGCGGACAGGATGGCCACGCTCATGATGCGGTCATAGTCCACATGCTTGAGCCCCATGCCTATACCGCCCGCAGCCAGGACAGCGCCGCTCACCAGCACCGGTGCGCTCAGAACCCCTTCGGAAATGTGCATTCCTCCCCCCTTTCGTGCGTGTTAAAAAAACAGGATACGTATACACGATGCGCCGCGAAACAACAAGGCGTATGCAGGATAGTATAGGGCAATTAAAAAGCTGACCCCAATCAAAAAGGAGGGAATTCGGCAGGTTGCGAGAGGCTAATCGAAATCAGCCAGCAAAGAGCTGACCTGGATGCCCGCGACCTCGGGGGTGTCGTTGTATCGCTGACGGATACGGAACAGAGCCTGATGGAGCTGGTCCGAGGAAATGCCGTTGCGCAGGGCGGTGTGGGCCTCGATATAGGCGGCGATGCTGTCGCAGACCTTGAGCAGTTCACCGTCCTTGGGATCCAGGGAATCCAGGTTGCACTCCCCGGCAAGATCCTCTGAAAGCACCTCCTCCACCACGCCGTCGCGCATGATGGTGGCCTTGAACTCGGACCCCACTTCCAGGCCCAGGAAATAGGCCATGCGCTCGGCGATGTCCTCGTAGCCGCCCTGACGCAGGGGGGCCAGCACCACCCGTTCCAGTTCGCGCTCCTCGTACTCCCGGATCAGGTCCCCGATCTCCTGGGAGGCGCTCTTCACCGGCGAAATGATGTCGCGGGTCAGGAGCTCGGGCAGGTCATGGATGAGCCCGGAAAAAAAGTTGTTCTGCATGCGGGCGCGGCAGGCCCCCACCTCCATGCTGAAAAACCAGGAATAGGCGGCCACGATGTACATGTGGCCCAGCACCGAGGTCTCGGGCACGCGCGGTGTCTGGGACCAGCGCTTCTGAAACCGGAGCCGTCCGCACATGCGCGCGAACTGGCCCAGCACCGTACCCTCGTCCAGCAGCTCGGCGACCCCCTTGATGTCGGTCAGGGCACCCAGGCGATCCACAAAACTCTGCTCGATCTCCTGGAGCTCGTGATCCATGCTGTTGATGGTCTTGAGCAGCTTGAATTCCGAATAGCTGGCGTAAAGATGGGCCGCCTGCAGGATGCGCCGGGCCAGGCCCTTTTCCTCGGGCTCCATGAGATAGGAGGTAAGCCGCTTGGTGAAGTCGGGCCCCAGGGGCATGATGCGCGGCGTGAGCTGGCCGATGACCCATCGGGTCAGGCGCTGGTAGTCCTCGCGGTTCTCCTTGATGCGGTAGAAGACCGGAGGCTTGATGTCGGTGATGATCAGCCTGTAGAGGTAGTCGAACAGACCTCCCTCCACCACGGATTCACCCAGGGCGCGCTTGCGGGCCACATCCATGTCCCGCGAATTGAGCACGAACAGGATCCAGGCCACGAGCATCTTGTGGGCCTGCTTGTCCACCTCCACCAGTTCCATGGGCCGCAGCTTGTCGTTCCAGCGTTTCATGAACGCGCCGGTAAAGACAAGCTCCAGAAGACTCTTGCGGATAATGACGGACATGGCGACTCCGGGTTCGATTCAATGACTGGGCCAAAGAGTGCCGAAAATACAGCGGAAAGGCAATGCGCAATCGCGCGGGCTAGCCACGGCGGAAGTTGGCCACGGAAAAGGCCACCCGTTCCTCCACGGAATCACGTCCGGGTTCCAAAGTTTCAATCAGCTCCAGGCGGGGCCTCAGGCCCTGGCCGTTGGCCATCTGAATGGCCAGGCCCGGCCGGGCGTTGAGCTCCAGCAGCAGCGGGCCCCGGCTGGCGTCCAGCACCAGGTCCACGCCCAGGTACCCCAGGCCGGTCATTTCGTGGCACCGGGAGGCAAGGTGCAGAAAATCCTGCCAGTCGGGAATGACCAACTCGCGCAGTTCGCGCCCGGTATCCGGGTGGTGATCCACGGGCAGGCTGTGCTGGGTGGCCAGAAGCGCCCTGCCCGTGCCGATGTCCACACCCACGCCCACGGCGCCCTGATGCAGGTTTGCCTTGCCGTCCGAGGCGGCAGTGGAAAGCCGGGCCATGGCCATGACCGGGTAGCCCTTGTAGACGATGACGCGGATGTCGGGCACGCCCTGGAAGGTGAACCCGTCAAACACGTCCGAAAAATCAATTTTCTCTTCCAGCATGGCCACGTCGGGATTGCCCCCGAGGCTGAACAGGCCGCTCAGGGTATTGGAGACGTGGCGGTGCAGCCCGACCTCCCCGATGCGCTCGCCGCTGGACTTAATGAACCGGTCGCCGTCCCGCCCGGAGATCACCAGGATACCCTTGCCGCCGCTGCCCTTGGCAGGCTTGACCACAAAGCTTTCCTGCCCCTCCAGGAAGGGGATCAGCTGCCGGACGTGCCGCTGGACGCTGACCACGCCGAGCAGCCGGGGCGCGGCAATGCCCGCCTCCTCGGCCAGCTTCTTGGTCTTGAGCTTGTCGTCCACCAGCGAATACAGGTGCCGGGGGTTGTTTTCGGCAATGAAGCGGACATTGCGCATGTTCATGCCCACAACGCCCTTGCTCCTGAGCTGGGAGGGAAGAATGAAGCGCACGATCCGCTACTCCCTGCCCAGGGGCTCGAAACGGCGCAGTTCGCTGAGACGGAACCCGGTATAACTGCCGATCATGAGGATGGCCGCCAGGACCACCAGCAGCAGCTCGGGGAAGGAATAGGCCAGATGGCCCACCAGGCGGCTGGAAAGCAGCAGGTAGATCAGGCTGGAGGTCAGCAGGGAGCCGCCCCCCTGGATGAAGACCTCCTTGAAGCCCTCCTCCTCCCAGAGAATGGACATGCGTTCAATGGTCCAGGAAATGATGATCATGGGGAAGAAGGTCACCAGCAGCCCGATATCGCTGCCCATCTTGTGGCTGATGACCGAGATGGCCAGATAGATGATGATCACGAACACGAGCACCGCGGAGATGCGCGGCACCAGCAGCAGGTTGAGCTGGTTCAAGTACGAGCGCAGCACCAGCCCCAGGCCCACGATAAGCACGAACAGAGCCAGCCCGATAAAGAGGGAAGTCTGCAGGAAGGTCAGGGCGATGAGGATGGGCAGAAAGGTGCCCGAGGTCCTGATGCCCACTAGGTTGCGCATGATCGCCACCACCAGGGCACCAAAGGGAATGAGCAGCAGAAGCTTGAAGGAGGTCTGGGCGTGCACCGGCAAGGTGTAGATGGAAAAATCCACCAAGGGCGTCTTGCCCAGCTCGGACTCGATGGCCACCTTGTTGGCCATGACCGAGTTCTCCACCGAGGCGAACGAAACCTTGGAGTTGGTGCCGCCCATCACTTCCAGCAGGGATTCGTTGTTGCGCTGCCAGATCAGGAAGGCGTTGGAATCCACCACCACCAGCTCCCGGGGATCCAGCATGAACCAGGTATTCCCGGCCAGGACCTCAAGGTAGCTCTTGAGCGAATTGTGGCCCGTCTCGTTCAGAAACACCCCCCGGACCACGCGGGAGGTCACTCCGGCGCGGCGCAGCAGGGAGCGCGCCAGTTCGAGGGAGCCGCCGAAAGTATCCTTCATTTCCAGCAGGCTGGAGGCGCTGGTGTTGTTTTCCGGCAGGTTGAGCTGGAACAGAAGCTCGCGGGCCAGGGACACGGGATCCTCAGACCCCTTTGCCCGGACGTCCATGAGCAGCGAATCGGCCAGCTGTTTCGCCGACCCGCTCAGGGGCACCACCTTGGGCGGGGCCTCGTTCAGCTTGGCTTCCCGGCCCTTGCCCGTTTCCAGACGGTAGACGTTGAGCCGCTGATAGATTTTCTGGGGGCCCTGTGCATGGTCCTTGGACCAGACGCCACGCCGCACTCCGTCCTGTTCCTCCACCCGGTAGGCGTAGTCCGCGTTTTCATCCACCACGTCCACGACCACCAGGTCGTTGAGATTGTCCGGCAGGTTCACGGAGACCTCAACGGGGCCTCCCTGGGCCAGGAAGGATATTTCCGCCTCCACGGTCCAGACCGTCTGGCGTTCGGAAGGCGAAAGCGCAAAGCCAAGGAAGAGCACCTTGTAGAGGGTGACTCCCAATCCCAGGCAGAGCAGTACGCCCACCAGTATCATGAGTTGTCTTTTATTGCTTTTCATTACTGTCATTCAGGGGAGAGGTTATGTATTCCCGGGTCACGTCCACCACGGCCCTGCCATGCAGCAGGGAGCGGCCGATGAGTACGGGCATTTTGAAGTCGGAACGATCCGTGAGGGAAAATTCAGTGGTGCATTTTTGCGAGCCCAACTGGACCTGCAGTTCCACCACATAGCGCCGCTGGCCGTCGCCCTCGTGCTGCTTGATGCGCACCGTGCGTTTCAGGGGACGCTCCAGCACCACGGCCTTTCCGGAAGCCGGGTCGGTAATGGTGAACCGAAGCCAGTCCTCACCGTCCCGCTCATACTGCTGGAGGTCGGTGGCGTCGATGGACGAGGTGGTTGCCCCGGTATCGATCCGCGCGGGAAGCTTCATCTTCAACTGGTCGAAGTAGACGTATTCCTTCTGACCGATGATCAGCAGGTTCTCGAACTTGACCTTGGGCTCGGCGGCCTTGCGCGCGGCAAACTTCTTCTTGAATTCCTTGCGCAGTTTTTTTTCCAGTTTCTTCCGTTCCTCGGCACAGACGTCGAAGGGATCCCCTTCACAGGCCCCGGTGCAGTTGCCGTCCCCGTACCATTCCAGCAGGGGCGGAGCCGTCTGCGGCCCGTACACGGGGTCGAAGGAAGGCTGATTCTTGGGGGTACAGGCGGCACAAACCACCATGGCCAGGCACAAAGCCACACATAAAAAAACTCTCATCATCCACTCCAGCCGGAATCAACCGGCCTCTAAACCAAAGCCCCGGCCAAACGGCAGAGGCTGTATTTCAAGATCTTTTCCCAACCTAAAAGACGCATAATTCCGTAGCGCAGTTGGCCGGCAGACACAAGGGGCTGCATGAATTTGCACAGGAATAGGCAGAACGGGGCACAAGAATGCACAACCCGCCCAGACCCGCGAAACTCATGAATTCCTTTTCTGCAGAAGGGCCACGGTCTCCACGTGGTGGGTATGGGGGAACATGTCCACAGCCCGCGCACGGACCAGCGCATACGCATCCGACAGCCTGTTCACATCCCGTGCCAGAGTTGACGGATCGCAGGAAACCGCCACCACCTGATCCGGACCCAGGCGCAAAATGGCCCGAACCACTTCGTCATGCATGCCGGATCTCGGGGGATCGCAGACAATGATATCCGGCCGGGGCATGTCCTCCAGGCCACGCAGGCCGCCCTCCAGGCTGCCCGCATGAAATTCGCAATTGTGAAAACTGTTCATCCGCGCATTGACCCGCGCGTCTTCCACGGACTCCTCGGAAAGCTCGAAGCCCTGGACCCGCCGGACGCCGGGGGCCAGGAACAGCCCTATCCCGCCCGCGCCGCAGTAGAGATCCAGCACGGCCGATTCCCCGGAAAAGGCTCCCATTTCCAACACGGCCCCGAACAGGGCGGAAGCGCCTTCCGTGTTGGTCTGGAAAAAGGAGTTGGGCGAAATGCGGTAGCGGACTTCCGTTTCGCCACGGTTAAGACATTCCTCCACGTAGCCCTGCCCGGCCGTGTATTCCACACGCTCGCCAAAGGCCAGGGTGCGGCGGCTGCGGCGGCTGGAATGCACGAAGGAAGTGATGGACGGGATTTCCAGGCGCAGGCCGTCGCCCAGTTCCGCGGCGGTTTCGTGATGTCGCGCCTCGTCGGAGGTGATCAGATGCACCATGACCTGGTCCAGCGAGGTGTGACGGATGATGCAGTGCCGCCAATAGCCCCGGCCCGAGCGGGGATCGTATGCGGGAAGGCCGCTTTCCCGGCAGGCGCGGCGTACGGCGGCAAGGGCCGTCATGGTCGCCTCCGAGCACAAATGGCATTCCTCCAGGTCCAGGACATCGCCCTGCCCCTTCTGCCCGGGCAAAAGCCGCTTGCGCAGCCCGAGCCGGAGTTCCTCGCCCTCGAAGGCGAACTCCATCTTGTTGCGGTAATGGAAAACATGCGGCGAGCCGACCGGCTCCGACATTACGGGCTCCACCCGGCCGATGCGGCGCAGGGTATCCTCCACCTGCCGGGCCTTCTGGCGCAGCTGCTCGGCATAATCCAGGTCCTGCATGGCGCAACCGCCACACTCCCCGTAATGGGGACATACCGGCTGTACCTGGTGGGGCGACGGCCGCAGCGTCTGCATGGCCACGGCCTCGGCAAAGCGTTTCTTGGCCCTGGTCACCCGGGCCTGCACGCGCTGGCCGGGCAATGCGGCCTGCACAAATACGGCCATGCCGTCCACGCGGGCCACACCGGCTCCGCCGAACGCCAAGGATTCAATGTCACATTCGATGATGTCGTCTTTCTGCATGATAGAGAAATGCTCCTGAGGCCGTGTTTGACAGGTTTCCTCGGTCCTGTCTATCCTCCCGATTCATGATCAACAAGGCCACCGCCATGGAAGCCGTACTGGAGCGGCTCAAGGCCCTGCCCCCGGGCCAGGCCATCGACCTGCGCACCTACAAGCGCAACCGCTCGGTGGTCATCAAGCGCACGGGCGAGGACGAATTCCTGATCATCCAGGACGGCTACGAGCAGGCCCGCTACACCGAACCGTTCAAGAGGATGCGCAAGCTGCTCAAGGCGCTGTTCAAGAAGGAATTTCCGAGGTCGACCAAGATCAGGCTCTACAACCTGGGAGAGGTGGAGGTGGGTGAGGCGGTACAGCGAAAGAAAATATGAATCATACATTCCGTGCCCTCCGGGTAACTTCACAAGTATGTCTTACCTATGCTGTCGCCCGGAGGACGCAAATACAAAAAGCCTTCAGGGCAAAACCTGAAGGCTTTTTAATTTTCACTTACGCGCAAACGCTCTCACGTCACTTCTGCGCGACCTCCGCAGCCCGACCGGCCTTGTAATCAACCAGCTCCATGGTGAAATGGCCGACAACCACCTTTGACTTCACCTTCACCGGGATCCGCCGCGCATCCGCCGAAAACCAGACAATGAGCTCGGCATCGTCCGACTTCTTGAACACGCCGGAAAGATGCTTCACGTTGAGCCGCACCCGAAAACAGGGAATCTCGCCCATGGGGGTTTCCACGGTTTCCGTGTCCTCCACGTACGCCTCGCCCAGCACGCTGATCTTGCCGTCGGTCACCGGGCCGGAAAAGCGCATGGTCTTGTAAAGGATATGCTTGCGGAACTGGAAAAGGATGGACAGCGGGTCAAAGACCTGCTCCGGCTGGTCCAGGGTATGTTTGAGCTCGCCGCGCACGTACCGGTAGCTCCTGTTCTCGTCCCAGTCGAACTTGAGCTCCACATCCTTTTCGTACGTGCCTTCGCGCTGTTTCTTCAGGTAAAGCAGAGAACGGTTCACGTCCGCGTCGGTCCAGGACTCGATGCGGTCGCGCACCTTGTAGAAATTATCCACAAACGGCGTGCTCCGGGCCTCGGCCAGAAAACCGAGCGCGGGCACGCCCTCCCTTTCCTCTTCGGGCAGCACGGTCAGCGTGGCCGACCCGGCATGCACCACGGTCCAGTATATTTCATAGCTGAGGGTTTCGCCGGGGGCGAACGGCATGGAACCGGCAGTTGCGGGCCGGGCTCCGAGCAGCACCAAGGCCATGAGCATGAATATGATTCTTTTCATACGCCGATAGTGTGCACTACCCGTGCAAAGTCAAGTTTGTGCAAAGTCGGGACACAAGAAGAAGGGAGCATCAGCTCCCTTCTTCTTGTTAATTTACAATTAGTTAGAACGGCTGATCACCGTTGATGGATGTTTGAGATAATCCAAGACGATTTCCATCCTTTTTATACAAGTGCTGCTTTGCAATGAGAGCTTTTCTGAGACGCTTGTCCGTTGAATTCCACTCTATAATAGCACTGCCATAAACAAATACATTCACGCTATCGGAAAGGTAGACATACCTTGTTGCGTGCGCTGGAAGCTTGAAGGAAGAAGAGCCTGGCCCGACAGTTATTGGAGAACTACCGCTATTGCCTGTTAAAACAGTACTGTAGGCGGAAATATTTTTACCATCGTGGTCGTAATACGTTACTTTGCAGTTCACCTCACCATCGGTGATATTGGTTACGAAAATACCATATTTAACGACATCAGTTGTCTGAAACCGGGCAAGGATACCGGTCGTAATCGCGCTTCCCTGAGCCATAAAATCATCACTGGCAGCTGACATCCCACACAGCAATACAACAAGCGCAATGGCCATAAAAATCGATCTCAAAAACTTCATTTACATCCTCCGGAAACTGTTATTTTAAAATAAAACCATAATGCAGATCCATTTCAACCTCAATATAAAACAATAAATACACAATACCACACGCACATCATCTCAACATGCATTAACGACAGGAAAGAGAAAACAAACACAGAACGGTGGACAAAGCCCCAGGGACAAGCTACAAAGAAAGCTAGGCAACGTGTTGATTTCATTCCCATTGAAAGGAGACACCTCTATGATGCTCAGAAAACGGGCCTGGGACATGATGCGCGACGAATTCGCCACGGTCCAGGAAGACGCAAGCCTTGCCGAAGCCATCCGCGTCATGCGCGACTCCATGTCCGAATCCCCGGAAAACACGGCCGTGGTTGTCAAGAACAAGGCCGGAAAACTTGCGGGCGTCATCTCCATCTGGAGCATCCTCAAGGCCGTGGAAAAATCCGTGCTCAAGGATGAGAACCTCCGGCAGGTGGGAGAAACCGACTGGGATCAGGCCTTCAAGAACGCCTGCCTGATCTGCACCCAGCTGCGCCTGGACGAATACATCGAGCGCGACGTGCCCGTGGTCAAGCCCAACGACCCGGCCCTGCTGGTGCTGGATCACTTCCTCAAGCGCAAGCGGCACTGGGCCGTGGTGGAGGAAGGCGGCCGCACCATGGGCATCATCAACATCGCAGATCTTTACCGCGAAATGACGCGGGACATGATACAACTTTTCTAGATTCCCCCTAGAATCGAGAAAAAAAAGCCCCGCTTCTTCTGAAGAAGCGGGGCTTTGGTTTTCACATGGGAAACGCTACTTGAGCTTGAGCAGGGTCACCATCTTGCGCAGCACGCCGGTCATCTGCTGGTCATACGCCTTGTCCGAAAGCAGCTTGTTGGCCGCTTCGTCCGGCGTCATGTTCTGCTTGTAGGGGCGCTTGCCCACCATGGCGCAGAACGAATCCGCCAGGGCGCACAGCCTGCCGTTGAAGCTCAGGGTCTGGCCCGAGATCTTCTGCGGATAGCCGCTGCCGGTAACGCGCTCGTGGTGCTCCAGAACACACTGCTCCACCTCGGGATACTTGAGGTCCAGCTTGGCCAGCATCTGGTAACCGAGGTTGGGATGCTGGTTGACCTTCTGGCGCTCGTCCGTGGTCAGGGGCTTGTCCTTCTGCATGATGAACCCGGGCAGTTTGGTCATGCCCAGGTCGTGCAGAAACAGGCCCGCTGCCAGGCGGTCGAACATCTGGCGCTTGACGCCCCCTTCCTTGAAGTCGTTCTCCCGCAGCTGCCCGAACAGTGCCAGCCCGATGAAACCGCTGTTCACGGCGTGGTGTTCCAGGCCGTGCTCCTTGGTCAGGCGACGAGCCAGGGCGCAGGAGCGGTGGATATCCTGAAACAGGTATTCGGTCAGCACCATGAGGTCGGTCCAAAAGGCCTCGAAGACCACCGGCACCGGCTGCTCGAAGAACTCCTTGCACCGGCGCGTGAGCGCCTGGGTGAAGATGTCCGCGATTTCGCGTTCCTTGAGGTTCTTGTCGACGAGCACGAGATCAAGCTGGTAGCTGATATGCTTGACGTACACGGGGTGGTCGTCGCGGGAAACGAAGATGTCCCCCTCTTTCGTCAGTTCCGCCAGCTCCTCGATCTGCTCGCTGGAAAGCCGGCCGCCCACCTTGTAATAAGGTATGATGCGGGCGACGTCCTCGTCGAAACGATAGATGTTCAACGGAGGACGGAACTTGTTGAAACTCCCCAGAATATCCGGATTGATCTGATAGTATTCCTCGTTCAGACCATCCGAGATATCGTGCTTCATCGACGTGCTCATAGACTCCCTACTTCACAAAGAGCTTAACGACGTTCGTCTGCGTCTTGGTGGCGTCCTTGTTGGGGTCCGGCTGTCCGGCCGCGATGATGATGGTATCGCCCTGCTCGAAAGCGGGATGATTCTTGACGAACTCCTCGGCCCGCTCCTGATGGTTGCTGAGGCTTGTATCAGGCGCTCCCGGAATAACCCCCCACGACAAGTTACAGAAATGCCTTGCAATGCTGTCGGATGTCAAGGCGTATACGCTCTGCTTGGGACGGCAGGAGGAAAGGATGCGCGCGGTCGCACCGGAAGTGGAGTGGCAAACCAGGCCCTTGGCGTCGGTCTTTCCGGCCAGCATGGCGGCCGCATAGGCCAGGTAGGTGGCCGGGTGCTCCAGGTCGCCGGGATGCAGGGCCACTTCGTCCTGCTGCTCGAAATAGAACTGTTCGATCTCGTAGGCGATGGTGCGCATGAAATCGACAGCTTCATAAGGATAGCTGCCGATGGCTGTTTCCTCGGAAAGCATGATGCAGTCCGCGCCGTCCAGGATGGCGTTGGCCACGTCCGTGGTTTCCGCGCGGGTGGCCATGGGCGTCTTGACCATGGAGAGCAGCATCTGGGTGGCCACGATAACCGGCATGCCGCGCTTGTTGCACGCGCGGATGATGCGCTTCTGGGTGGCGGGCAGCTCGGCCAGGTTCATTTCCAGGCCCAGGTCGCCGCGGGCGACCATGACGCCGTCGGTTTCATCCAGGATGCTGTCCAGGTTGTCGATGGCGGCGGTGGTTTCCAGCTTGGTGATGATGGGCAGGCGGCGTCCGAGCTTGTCCATCTCGGCCTTGAGCACCTTCAGGTCGTCGGCGGTCTGGACGTAGCTCAGGGCCACGCAGTCCACGCCGAGGCCCATGCCGAAGGCCAGGTCTTCCTTGTCCTTCTCGGTCATGGCGTCCAGCGGAGTGACCTTGCCCGGGAAAGCAATGCCCTTGCGGGGCGGCGCAATGCCGGAGTTGATGGCGCGCAGGCGGACCAGGTGCTCGTTTTCACGCTTAATGGCCGTGAAACGGAGCATGCCGTCGGAAAGGGCCACGGAGTCGCCTTCCTTGATAACCTCGATCAGCTCGGGCATGTCCAGGCAGATAAAGGCGTCGCCGCCCTTGTCGGCCATGGCGCTGGTGCCGAGCATGACTTCGTCGCCCTTGTTGATGTCCAGGGTACCCTTGCCCACGTCGGACGTACGCACCTTGGGACCGGAAAGGTCCTGCAGGATGGTCAGGGTGTAGCCGGTTTCCTCTTCCAGCTTGCGGATGATCTTCACGCGTTCGCTGAAGAATTCCTTGTCGCCGTGGGAGAAGTTCAGGCGGAAAATCTTGGCGCCGGAATGCACCAACTTCCTGATCTGGTCTTCTTCCTGGGTTGCGGGCCCGATGGTCGCAACGATCTTGATATGTCTGTCCATAAAAAATAATCCTCCGGAATGGAGCTGGCGCATTTGGGGGAGGCGCCGTAAGACGTTATTAAGCAACCAGCAACTACCTCATTGAAATTGCTGGCTTTCCATTCTCTCCCGAAGCATTACTACCCCGCGATAGTAGGCACACAACCCCGAAAAAGCAACAGTATACTGATAATTTCCCCACCTATTTTACTCTTTTCTGGTTGACAAATGGGGGAATATCATTCACGTGTGGTAAAAAGTGGGACAAAGTAGAACATCTGGGTAAGAAAGTGGGACCACTTTACCACAAAGGGGAATGAATGCGATTTCGCGGTCACGCACATAGGAGCCTCGACGACAAGGGTAGGCTCATATTGCCTCCGGACTTCAAGGACAAGATCCTTGCCGAAGTTCCGGACGGCAGGCTCGTGCTGACCATCTGGGAAAAGCATGTCATCGGAATATCCCCCGCCCAGTGGGACCGGCTGGAGGAAGAACTTGAGAAGATCAAGGCTCCCAGCCGCCAGATGCAGAACATCATCCGAATATTCTATTCCGGCTACGAGGAAGTGACTGTGGCCAAGAATGGCCGCATAGCCATCCCCGCCCACCTGAGAAAGAGCGGGAAGCTGGACAAGGATATAGTGGTGATGGGCGCGGGCAGGCGCTTCGAAATCTGGCCGGCGGAAAGCTTTGATGCTCTTCTCGAAGAAGATTACGACGTCTCGGACGAGCTGGCGGACAACAGCGTCAGCCTGCCGTTCTGATCATGGGGAAGCCAATGGCCGACCCGGCGTCGAAACACACAACGGTTCTTTTACAGGAAGTGGTGGAATGGCTCCGCCCCCAACCGGGAAAACGCTACATGGATGGCACTCTCGGCATGGGCGGACACAGCCTGGCGATTCTCGAAGCGGCCTTGGGCAAGGCCGACCTTCTCGGCTTAGACCGCGACGAGATAGCACTGGGGCTGGCGGCGCAGCGGCTGGAAAAACACAAGGGCCGCACGCATCTGTTCCACCTGCCCTTCAGCGAGTTCGAGGCCGCCCTGGACGAACTCGACTGGGATGGGATTGACGGCGCGGTCCTGGACCTCGGCGTATCGTCCATGCAACTGGACGAAGCCGACAGGGGCTTCAGCTTCATGGCTGACGGCCCGCTGGACATGCGCATGGACTCCACGAGCGGACTTCGGCCCGCAAGCGAGCTGGTCAATACCATGAAACATGGGGAGCTGGCCCGGATCATCCGGGAGTACGGCGAAGACCCCATGGCGGGCAAGATAGCGGCGGCCATCCTGAGAGAACGGGAAAAGCAGGAAATCACGACCACGCTGCAATTGGCGGACATCGTGAAAAACGCCTACCCGCCCAAGATGCGGCGGCTGGCGCGGCTCCATCCCGCAACCCGTACCTTTCAGGGCCTCAGAATAGCGGTGAACAGGGAATTGGAGGAACTTGACACCTTCCTCTCCAACATCATCGGACGACTCAAACCGGGTGGCAGAGTGGCCATCATCTCGTTTCACTCCCTGGAAGACAGGGCCGTGAAGCGGGCCTTCAGGGAAGCGGCGAAAGCCTGCACCTGTCCGAGCCACCAAATGCATTGCACCTGCGACGGCGTCCCGAAACTCAAAGTGCTGACAAAGAAGCCTCAGCTACCCACCGAAGAGGAGATGCGGGTCAACCCGCGCTCCAGGGGCGCAAAGCTCCGGGTGGCGGAGAAGCTCAAACCGGATGGAGAACAGGCATGAGTTTGATCGACCGGAATTGGTTGCCACTACTTCTCACCTCCCTGGCCCTGGCGCTGGGACTAGGACTGGCATCCGTCTGGTTGAACATCGAACGTCATGATCTGGCCTACGACCTCAGCAATCTCGAGGAGCAGCGCGACCGCAAGTCCGCCCTGCTCGTGAAGCTTGAGGTGGAGCGCGACAATCTGGCCTCTCCCTACCGGCTGCGCAAGCTGGCGGAGAAGTACGGCCTCGCCGTCGCCACCCCCGGGCAGATCCGCAACGTCGATGAACACTAGTCAGTAGAGGATTTTCGCCATGACCGGCAAGACCAAACAAGGCAAGAAGGATTTCAGCAAGGCCAAGATCATTCTGGTAATGATCTTCTTCGGCCTTGCCCTTTGCGCGTTGTGGGTCCGGGCCGGCTGGGTCCAGCTGCACGAGGGTGAATGGCTGGAAAAGATGGCCGCCCGCCAGAACTTCACCGCCGAGCTCGAATTCGGCGAACGCGGCCGCATCCTGGACCGCAACGGCAACATGCTGGCCACCAGCGTGGAAGCCAAGAGCGTCTACCTTGTTCCGCCCAAGGCAAAGCCCGCCGTGGACAAGGTGGCCGGGACGCTGAACCGCATCCTGGGGGTTTCCGCAGGCACGATGCGCGCACGCATCAATTCCGGGAAAAAATTCGTCTGGGTCAAGCGGCAGATCACGGACAAGCAAGCTTTGGCGATCAAAGAGGCGGACCTGCCTGGCGTCCACCTTTCCACTGAATATACGAGGCTTTACCCCAATGGGCATCTCGCCGGGCAGGTCCTTGGTTTCGTGGGAATCGACGGCAAGGGACTGGAAGGCATCGAAAAACAATTCAATGAGCGCATGACCCCGGGCAAGGCCCGCTTCGTGGTCCAGCGCGACGCCAGGGGACGCAAGCTCTATCTCGACTCCCAGGGCCGCGAGGTGAACATCGACGGCAAGGACGTCCACCTGACCATCGACGCCCACATCCAGAACGCCGCGGAACAGGCCCTGGCCGCCTCCGTGGAAAAATACCACGGCACCGCAGGGCTGGTCATCGCCGTGGAGGTGAAGAGCGGCGACATCCTGGCCATGGCCAACTACCCCTTCTTCAACCCCAACGTCTACGGCCGCACCAAGGCGTCGGTCCGCCGCAACCGCGCGGCCACGGACGTCTACGAACCCGGCTCCAGCCTCAAGCCCCTGCTCATCGGCGCGGCCCTGCAGGAAGGCGTGGTGGACCCGGACAAGCTCTATTTCTGCGAGAACGGACGCTGGCGCATCGGCCGCAAGACCATCAAGGACACCCACCCGGCGGCATGGCAGCCCGTACGCAAGATCCTGCGCTACTCCAGCAACATCGGCATGGCCAAGATCGCCATGGACCTGGGCGCGGGCAAATATCACGAATATCTTTCCAAGCTCGGCTTCGGGCACGAAACCGGCATCCGGATTCCGGCCGAGCGCTCCGGCATCGTTCATCCGCCCGAAAAGTGGCGCAAGCTCGACCTGGCGGCCATCAGCTTCGGCCAGGCCATCGGCGTCACGGGCCTGCAGCTGGCCAAGTCATTTCTCTGCCTGGCCAACGGCGGGGTCATGAAGGATCTGCGCCTGGTCAAAGATCCCGGGAAGACTCAGGAAACCACCCAGCCCGTGCGCGTGTTCAGCGAGGAAGTCACCGACACCGTGCTTGCGCTCATGGAAGAAGTGGTGCAAATGGACGGCACCGGACGCAAGGCACGAATTCAGGGAATCACCGTGGCAGGCAAGACCGGCACCGCGCAGAAGGCGGCCGTCGGCGGCTACGGCACCAAATATCTCTCCTCCTTCGTGGGACTCGTTCCCGGGGACAAGCCCGAATACCTCGTCATCTGCATGGTGGATGAACCCACCAAGAACGATTACGGCGGAACCGTGGCGGCCCCGGTGGTCCGCGAAGTCATGATCGACACCTTGGCCTACAACGGCATGCTGCCCGACGCGGCAGGCGAAGCCCTGGCCGAGGAAAACACCGTGCACGACATCGACAGTACGGAGCTGGCCCAGACCCTGGCTCCGACCCCGGCTTTCGACGCCGGAAACACCGTTCCGAACATCAAGGGAATGCCCGTACGGCGCGCCCTCGAACTTTTAGTGAAAAAAGGGATTGTTCCGGTCCTCAAGGGAGACGGCATGACCGTCACCGGCCAAAAACCCGCTCCCGGCTCACCGTGGCCGGAAGAACAACAGACGGAGGGGAAGAACGATGTTTTTGTTCTCTGGCTCTCCTAGCAGGAAAAAGACAATGACTCGTGGCGCAATGGAATTCAAGGAACTGGTCAAACTGGTGCGCGAAGGCCTCATGGTCCGCACCGATTCGCGCCAGGTACAGGAGGGGGAATGCTTCGTGGCCATGCCCGGCACGGCCGTGCGCGGCATCGACTACATCCCCATGGCCCTGCAGAAGGGCGCCAAATACATAGTGGCCCCGGAGGATTCCCGGGACCTGGTGGCCCCGGTGGCCGAGGATGAAGCCGTTGTCTGCTACGTGGGCAACACGGCCAAGGCGTTGGGCGAACTGGCCCGCGCCTACTTCAAGACCGACGAGTTGGACATGAAGCTGGTGGCCATCACCGGCACCAACGGCAAGACCACCACCAGCTACATCATCGAGCACCTGCTCTCGGCTGCGGGCCGCAAGGTGGGCGTGCTGGGAACGGTCACCTACCGCTGGCCCGGCTTTTCCATCGACGCCAAGCTGACCACCCCGGACTGCTGGATGATCCACGAGCTGCTGGCCAACATGGCCAAGGCCGACGTGGACGCCGTGGTCATGGAGGTTTCCTCCCACGCCCTGGACCAGTACCGCGTGGCCGGGCTGGACTTCGACGTGGCCGTGATCTCCAACCTGACCCAGGACCACCTGGACTACCACGGCGACATGGAGACCTACTTCCGGGCCAAGGCAAAACTTTTCACGGAATATCCGCACCTGGACAAGTGCTGCGTCATCAACTTCGACGACCCGTACTGCCGCAGACTCCTGAACGAATGCGAAGTGGCCATCGGCTACGGCTTCGGCGATCCGGGCAGCTCGGACAAGTCCACCCTGCGCGGCCGCATCCTTTCCAACGACCGCAACGGCCTGAAACTGGAATGCGGCTTCAAGGGCAAGACCTGGGAAATCGAATCCGGGCTCATCGGCCAGCACAACGCCATGAACCTGCTGGCCGCCCAGGCCGTGGGCCTGTGCATCGGCCTGAACTGCAAGGACATGCGCTCGCTGAGCGAATTCAAGGGCGTTCCGGGCAGGCTGGAACGGGTCGAGAACGAACTCGGCCTGCATGTCTTCGTGGACTACGCCCACACCCCGGACGCGCTGGTCAACGTGCAAAAGGCGCTCAAGAGCCTCGATTTCGACCGGCTCATCACCGTGTTCGGCTGCGGCGGCAACCGCGACCGCACCAAGCGGCCGGTCATGGGACGCGCAGTGGCCGAATACGCGGACGTGGCCGTGCTGACCTCGGACAACCCCCGCGACGAGGAACCGCTGGCCATCATGGACGACGCCCGCCCGGGCCTCAAAAACGCCGCCAGGGTCATGGAAAACCAGGACCGCCAGGAGGCCATCACCATGGCCGTGCGCGAAATGACCGAGGGCGACGCCCTGCTCGTGGCCGGCAAGGGGCACGAGGACTACCAGGTGCTCAAGGACGTGACCCTGCACTTCTCCGATGTGGAGGCCGTGCAGAAGGCCGTCGACATCGTCAAGGGAGAACGGAACAAGTGATCATGACCCTGGCCGACATACAGCGCTGCCTCACGGGCATGGCCGACAGCGGCATGGAAGGCATCCAGGTGCACGCCGTGCGCACGGACAGCCGCGCGGTCACCAGCGGCGACCTCTACATCTGCATCGAAGGCGAACGCTTCGACGGGCACGAATTCGCGGCACAGGCCGCCAAGGCCGGAGCCTGCGGCATCGTATCCTCCAAGATCCTGGATCCGTCCATCGAGGAAGCCGGCGTGCCCGTGTTCATGGTCCGCGACACCACCGTGGCCCTGGGCCAGCTGGCCGCCTGTTACCGTTCCCTGTGCGGGGCCAAGCTCATCGCCATCACCGGCACCGCCGGCAAGACCACGGTCAAGGAACTCCTGGCCGAGGTCTGCTCCGCCCGCTTCGACGTGGCCAAGAACTACCGGAATTTCAACAACCAGATCGGGCTGCCCGTCTCCATGCTCCAGGCCGGCGAAAAGCAGGACCTGTGGATCATGGAATGCGGCATCAGCCTGGCGAGCGACATGGCCGAGCTCGGCCCCATCGCCTGCCCGGACGTGGCCGTGATCACCAACATCGGCCCCGGCCACCTGCAGGGGCTGGGCGACATCGAGGGCGTGGCCAAGGCCAAGGCCTCCCTGCTGCGCTATCTCCAGCCCGGCGGCGTGGCCGTGGTCAGCATGGACTACCCCCAGCTCTGGAAGGCGGCCACCGAGATCTGCCCCGAGCCCGTGGGCTTTTCCACCATGAACGAGAAGGCCTCCTTCTTCTGCCTGTTCCTGGGTCCCAGCCAGTTCGGCTCCGGCCGGTTCCTGCTGCGCACCCCCAAGGGCGAGGTGGAATTCGAAGCCCCGTTCTGCGGCGAACATTTCGCGGAAAACCTGGCCGCCGTGGCCGCCGCGGCGCATACCGTGGGCCTGGGCCCGCAGCACGTGGTGGACGGCGCTTCCCGCTTCTGCGCGGACAACCAGCGTTTCTGCCAGCGTCCGGTGGGAAACATCACCCTCATCGACGACACCTACAACGCCAATCCCCTGTCCATGAAGCGCTCCATCGAGACCGCCAAGTGCATTGCCGGGGAAAGGCCGCTCATCCTGCTGCTGGCCGACATGCTCGAACTGGGCAGCGAGGCCGCCAAGCGCCACAGGGAACTGGGCGAGGTGCTGGCCCTGGTCAAACCCGACGCCGTGTACTGGAAGGGCGAGCACATGGACGACGTGCGCGCGGCCTATCCGGACGTGGTGGAGCTCAAGGCCCCCGAGGCCTTTGCCCGGGACTGGAAAGGCATGAACATTCATGACGCCGTGGTGCTGCTCAAGGGCTCCCGGTCCATGAAAATGGAAAAATACACCCAGGCACTCAAGGAAACCCTTGAAGGAGCTGCATCGTGATCTATCATCTGCTCTACCCCCTGAGCGCTGATGTCGGCGTCTTCAACGTGTTCCGGTACATCACGTTCCGGTCCATCTGGGCGCTGCTCACGGCACTCATCATCAGCATCCTCTTCGGACCGGCCATGATCCGCTGGCTCAAGAAGCTCAAGTTCGGCCAGTACATCCGCGAAGACGGTCCCGCGCACCAGCAGAAACAGGGCACCCCCACCATGGGCGGGCTCATGATCCTGACCAGCGTGCTGGTGAGCTGCCTGCTCTGGGGCGACCTGACCAACCACTACGTGCTGCTGACCATGTTCGTGTTCGCGGGATTCGGCGTGGTGGGCTTTGCGGACGACTACATCAAGGTGGTCAAGAAGCAGAACCTGGGACTTTCCTCCAAGGCCAAGTTCCTGGGCCAGCTGCTGGTGGCCGCCGCGGCCATCGCCGTGCTCATCCAGGAGCCCAACTACTCCACCATGCTTTCGGTTCCCTTCTTCAAGAAGATACTGCCCGACCTGGGCTGGTTCTACCTGCCCTTCGCCCTGCTGGTGCTCGTGGGCTCCAGCAACGCCGTGAACCTCACGGACGGCCTGGACGGCCTGGCCATCGGTCCCATGGTGGTGGCCATGGCCTGCTTCGCCATCTTCACCTACGCCTCGGGGCACGCGGGCATCGCCGAATACCTGTCCATCCAGAACCTGCCGGGCATCGGCGAGGTCACGGTCTTCTGCGGGGCCATGGTGGGCGCGGGCCTCGGCTTCCTGTGGTTCAACGCCTATCCGGCCCAGGTGTTCATGGGCGACACCGGCTCCCTGGCCCTGGGCGGCGCGCTCGGCTTCACGGCCGTGCTGGCCAAGCAGGAGCTGCTCCTGGTCATCGTGGGCGGGGTCTTCGTCTTCGAAACCCTCTCGGTGATCCTCCAGGTGGGCTACTTCAAGATGACCGGCGGCAAGCGCATCTTCCGCATGGCGCCGCTGCATCACCATTTCGAACTCAAGGGGATCCCGGAATCCAAGATCATCATCCGGTTCTGGATCCTTTCCATACTCATGGCGCTCATGGCGCTTTCAACCCTGAAGCTGCGGTAGGTACCACGGAATGATGACTCAATTCGTCAGGGAATTCGCCCAGAAGCACAATCTGCACGGCAGGCGCACCGTGGTGGTGGGGGCCGGAAAGTCCGGCATTGCCGCCGCCCGGCTGCTGCACGCCCTGGGTGCGAAGGTCCGCTTGGTGGATGCCAGCGAATCCCTGCCCGCCGAAACCGTGGCCGAAGTGGAAAAGGTGGCCGAACTCCAGACCGGTCCCCACAGCAGGGAACAGTTCGCGGACGCTGACCTGGTGGTCATGTCCCCGGGCGTGCCCGCCAAGAAGCTGACTCCCTATTTCGGCGACCTGCCGGCCCGCAAGATCGTGGCCGAGCTGGAATTCGCCTCCTGGTTCATCCAGGCCCCGATCATCGCCATCACCGGGTCCAACGGCAAGACCACGACCACCACGCTCATCGGAGAACTGCTGGAGAAATCCGGCAAGAACGTGTTCGTGGGCGGCAACATCGGCACCCCGCTGTGCGAATACCTGCTGAACATGGACCGGGCAGACGTCATCGTGCTCGAAGTCTCCAGCTTCCAGCTCCAGAACTGCCGCCTGTTCCACCCGGACGTGGCCGTGTTCCTGAACATCGCCCCCAACCACCTGGACTACCACGAGGACATGGAGGAATACCTGGAGGCCAAGCTGCAGCTCTTTTCCCAGCAGACCCCGGAAGACCTGGCCGTGGTGCACGAAAGCCTCCGGCCCCTCATCGGCGAACGGAAGTTCACCGAGGCCGAGGTGGTCTGGTATTCCTCGGCAAAGCGCTTCGACGCCCCGCACCTGCCTGGCGAACACAACCGGGCCAATGTCCAGGCCGCGTGGCAGGCCGTGAAGCGCTTCGGCGTCAAACCCCGGGAGGCCGAAAAAATCATCAGCGAATTCAGGCCGCTGGAACACCGCCTGGAAAACATCGGCCAAAAAAACGGTGTGAGCTTCATCAACGACTCCAAGGCAACCACCTTGGAGGCCGTGGCCGCCGCCGTGAAGAGCTTCGGCAAGAGCCCGGTACGCCTGCTCATGGGCGGCAAGTTCAAGGGCGGAGACGTGGCCGAGCTGGCCCGCCAGATGGAAGGCCGCGTGGCCCAGGTGGGCCTGTACGGCGCGAGCCGCGAGATATTCGAGGGCCCGCTCAAGAAGTATTTCCCGGTGTCCTGGGACGAGACCCTGGAACAGGCCGCAAAACGGCTCTTCACGCACGCCAGGACCGGCGATGTGATCCTGCTCTCCCCCGGCACCTCCAGCTTTGACCAGTACCCCAACTACAAGGAACGGGGCGGCGACTTCAAACGCATTTTCGGAGAACTGAAGTAATGAACCGCAACTCTCGGCATAAGCCCAAACTGCAGACGGCGCAGGCCGCTCAAGCCATCGGCCGCATGGACCACTGGCTCTTGCTCGCCACCCTGCTGCTGGCCGGTTTCGGGCTGATCATGGTGCTCTCCTCCAGCGGCATCATGGCCGAGCGCTTTTACAGCGACAAATACCACTTCTTCAAAAAGCAGTGCGTGTTCGCCGCCGCGGGCCTGACCGTCATGTTCGTGGCCTCGCGCCTCCCCCGCCGCTACATCTACGGCATGACCTATCTCTGGCTGTTCATCGTGCTGGCCCTGCTGGTGCTCTGCGGGCTCACCCCCCTGGGCGTGCGCGTGGGCGGCGCCTCCCGCTGGATCTCCCTCGGGGCCTTCAACATCCAGCCCCTGGAGCTGGCCAAGCCCGCACTGGTCGTCTACCTGGCCTATTTCTTCGCCAAGCAGCAGGACAACGTGAAGCATTTTTCCATCGGCTTCATACCGCCATTCGCGGTCACGGGCCTGCTCTGCGGCCTGCTCATGCTCCAGCCGGACTTCGGCGGGGCCGTGTTCCTGTCCGCCATTCTCTTCTTCATGTGTGCAGTTGGTGGCACAAGATTGTCATACCTTTTTACAGCGGGCATCTTCGGCGGGTTCCTCGGCTGGAAGCTCATCGCATCCTCGCCGTACCGCTTCAAGCGCTGGACCGCGTTCCTCGATCCGTTCGCCAGCGCACAGAACGAAGGGTACCAGCTGGTTCAGTCCCTGTATGCCTTCGGCTCGGGCAAGACCTTCGGCACCGGCCTGGGCGCGGGCAAACAGAAGCTCTTTTTCCTGCCCGAAGCGCACAACGACTTCATCATGGCCGTGGTGGGCGAGGAACTGGGATTCGTGGGCATGAGCCTCTTCTTCATTCTCATCGCCTTTTTCCTGCATAGGGCCTTCCGCGTGGCCATCCAACAGGAGGATCTCCAGGACCGGTTCACGGCCTTCGGCATGACCCTGGTGCTGGCCCTGGGCTTCGTGCTCAACCTGGCGGTGGTGCTGGGCACCGTGCCGCCCAAGGGCGTGGCCATGCCCTTCATGAGCTACGGCGGTTCCAACCTGCTGGCCTCGTTCATCTGCGCGGGCGTGCTGCTGAACATTTCCCGGGGAGGCGGCCGATGAAACTGGATCGTGTCGTGCTCACCACCGGCGGCACAGCGGGCCACATCTTCCCGGCCCTGGCCGTGGCCGACGAGCTGCGCTCCCGCAACCCCGAGTGCGCCATCCTCTTCCTGGGCGGCAACGGCCCGGAAGGCGCGCTGGCCCACAAGCACGGCCTGGAATTCCGCGAGCTTCCGGCCAAGGGCATCATGGGCAAGGGCCTGGGCGCGAAGATCAACGGCGTGCTGCAGGTCTTCCGGGGCATTCTGAAGGCTCGCGGGGAACTGAAGAATTTCAAGCCGCAGGTGGTGGCCGGTTTCGGCGGCTACGCCGGATTCAGCCCGGTGATCGCGGCAACCATGCAGGGCATCCCCAGCGCCGTGCACGAGCAGAACTCGGTGCCGGGCGTGACCAACCGCCTGCTGGGCAAACGCGTGGACCGCGTGTTCCTGTCCTTCGAGGACACCACGGGCGGGTTCCCCGCGGCAAAGACGCAGCGCACGGGCAACCCGGTGCGCAAGGAAATTTTCGAGGCGCGCGGAAAGGCCGGGGCAGGCAGGAACCTGCTCATCTTGGGTGGAAGCCAGGGAGCCAAGGCCATCAACGACGCCGTCATCGACATGCTGCCGGGCCTCATGGAGCGGGGAATCACCCTGCTGCACCAGGCCGGAAGCGCGGACAAGGACCGCGTTCGGCGGGCATACGAACAGGCCGGGGCAAACCCGGCGCAGGTAAAAGGATTCATGGAAGACATGGGCGCTGCCTACGCCTGGGCCGACCTGGCCATCTGCCGCAGCGGCGCGTCCACGGTCTTTGAAATAGCGGCGGCAGGGGTGCCGGCCATCTTCGTGCCCTTCCCCTTCGCCACCCACGACCACCAGACAATGAACGCCAGGGCCATGGAGCAGGCCGGCGCGGCAAGGCTCGTCCCCCAGGGAGAGATCGCCGGGCTGGCGAATATGGTGCGGGACCTCATGGAGTCCCCGGAAACGCTCCGGACCATGGCGGAAAAAGCGGCCTCGAACGCTGCGCCCCGTGCGGCGGCAGCCATCGCCGACGGGCTCGAACAGCTCGCGGAAAAGACCGCATAAGGAAGGATTTCGATATGACTGCAGCACAAGGACCCAGCCTGATCCTCAGAGGCGAATCCTGCCCGGCCATGCGGGCCCGTGTGAACAACATCCACATGGTCGGCATCGGCGGCTCGGGCATGAACGGCATCGCCGAGGTGCTCATCAACATGGGCTTCAACGTGACCGGCTCGGACCTGGCCGCGGGCCCGGCCGTGCGCAGGCTCCAGAAACTCGGGGCCACCGTGTTCATCGGCCACGGGGAGGACAACGTGCGCGACGCGGACGTGCTGGTGAAGTCCACGGCCATCCCGGACAAGAACCCCGAGCTGCAGAAGGCCCGCGAACTGGGCATTCCCATCATTCCCCGCGCCGAGATGCTGGCCGAGCTCATGCGCCTGCGCACGGGCATCGCCGTGGCCGGAACCCACGGCAAGACCACCACGACCTCGCTGCTGGCCACCATCTTCACCGAGGCGGGCTACGACCCCACCGTGATCATCGGCGGCCGCCTGAACACCTTCGGCTCCAACGCGCGCCTGGGCGAGGGTGAATACCTCATCGCCGAGGCCGACGAATCCGACGGCTCGTTCCTGTGCCTTGCCCCCATCATCACCGTGGTCACCAACGTGGACCAGGACCACATGGATTTCTATTCGGGCCAGGAGGAGATCGACAACTCCTTCACCACCTTCATGAACAAGATCCCGTTCTACGGCATGAACGTGATCTGTGGCGACGACGACGGCGTGCAGCGCCTGCTCCCGAGTATCAAGCGGCCGTGCATGACCTACGGCATCGGCAAGAACAACCGGCTGCGCGGTGAGATCATCAGCACGCATCTGCGCAGCATCTTCAAGGTCTACCTGGATGACGAATTCTGGGGCGAGGCCACCGTGGCCCACCCGGGCCTGCACAACGTGCTCAACTCCCTGGGCGCCATCGGCGTGGCCATCGAGGCCGGGCTGGACAAGAACGCCATCCTGCGCGGTCTTTCCAACTTCGGCGGCGTGGGCCGCCGCTTCGAGCGCAAGGGCGAACGCAAGGGCGTGCTGGTGGTGGACGACTACGGGCACCACCCGGCCGAGATCGACGCCACCATCAAGACAGCCAAGGCCTGCTACCCGGATCGCAGGCTGGTTGTGGCCTTCCAGCCGCACCGCTTCACCCGCACCCAGGCCCTGTTCGGCGACTTCTGCAAGGTCTTCGACGGCGTGGACAAGCTGCTGCTCACCGAGATCTACCCGGCCTCCGAGGCCCCGATCCCGGGCGTGAACGGCCTGTCCCTGGCCCAGGGCATCAAGCAGGTCAGCGGCACGGAAGTGGATTTTTACGAAAACTTCGACGCCATGCAGGACAAGCTGGAAGAAACCCTGCGGGCGGGCGACCTGTTCATCACCCTGGGCGCAGGCTCCATCTGGAAGGTGGGCGAACATTTCCTCAACGCCGAAACCGAGCGGGAAGCCGCCATCGTGAACGAATAAGGATACGACCATGGCCCTTGAATTCAGAAAGAACCCGAGCCTCCGGGAATTGACCACGCTCGAACTCGGCGGCACCGCCGAGCTGGAGGTCACGGTCCGCCAGGAAGGCGATCTCGACGAACTGGCCGAGTTCATTCTGTCCGAGCAGCTCCGCCCCCTGGTCATCGGCTGGGGAAGCAACATGCTCTTTTCCGACGGGCACCACGACCTGGCGCTCATCAGGATGGAGGGGGCCGCCGCGCCCGACCGCGTGGAGCACGAAGGCGAGACCCTGATCTTCCGCGCCGGTGCGGGCATGCGCCTTCCCGGCGTACTGGGATGGGCCCAGAAGGCCGGACTCACGGGCATGGAAAACCTGGCCGGAATCCCCGGTTCCGTAGGCGGAGCCGTGGCCATGAACGCGGGATCCTATGGCACGGAGATCAAGGACATCGTGCGCAGGGTTCGGCTCTGGACCCCGGCGCAGGGCCTGTTCTGGAAAGATGTGGACCAATGCAGTTGGGGCTACCGCCACTTCGACCCCGCCATCGGCTTCCCCAAATGCCTCATCTGGGAAGTGGAGATGGCGCTCAGGGAGTCGGACCCCAAGACGGTCAAGAAGAACACCCTGAACACGTACGAAAAGAAAAAAGGCACGCAGCCCGTCACCGCCAAGAGCGCGGGGTGCGTGTTCAAGAACCCCGAAGGGGAAAGCGCGGGCAGGCTCCTGGACAGGGCCGGATTCCGGGGACGGGGCGTGGGCAACATGGCCTTTTCCGAAATGCACGCCAACTTCCTGGTCAACCTGGGAGGCGGCGCCAGCGCCGAGGCGCTGGAACTGATCGACCAGGCCCGAAAGGCAGTGAACGAACAATTCGGCATCAACCTTGAGACGGAGGTCATCTGCATATGAGTACCCTGGCCGTCAACAAGGGAAGCAAGCTCAAGCTGGGCGCCAACAAGCACAAGAGCAACCGGTTCCGCAAGGCCGCGCGCAAACCCGCGCGCCACACCCACGGCGAGAGCATCATGGGCTTCATCACCCGGGTCTTCATGGCCATGATCGCCATGGGCCTGCTTATCGTGCTGGGCATCGCCCTGCTCTATGGCTACCGCTGGATCACGGCCCACCCCTCGCTGGCGCTCAAGGATATTTCCGTGGCCGGAAACAGCCACCTGAGCAACGGCGACGTGCTGGAGCTGGCCGAGATCAAGCTGGGCCAGAACAGCCTGGACCTCAATCTCACGGAAGTGGAGAACGCGGTCTCGGCCAACCCCTGGGTGTCCTCGGCGGCCATCCGCCGGGAACTGCCGGGTAGGCTGGTCATCTCCATCCAGGAACGCGTGCCGGAATTCTGGACGCGCCAGGGCAGCGGGCTCTACTACGCGGACAAGGACGGACGCGTCATCGCCCCCATGCACCCGGGCGAGACCGCATCCCTGCCCATCCTGGACATCGGGGACGGCATGTACCCGGGCGACACCCGGCTTTCGGAACTGCTGGGCATGATCCGAGGCCCGGAAACCCCGTTTGACATGGGCCAGGTGGCCTGGGTCAAGGTCCTGGGCTCCCGGCAGGTGGAAATATTTCTCGACGGACAAAAACTGGCCCTGCGCATGGATCTTTCCGGCTGGCAGGAACAGTTCAAGAGAATAAAGGCCGTGTGGAGCGATCTGGCGCGGCGCGGCGAATTCGCCGACGCAGCCATGATATCGGCCACCGGCGACAAGGTTTGGGTAACGAGGCGCGGCCAGGGAACCGCGTCGTAATATAACGATGACAGGGAACTAAGGAGTATCTTTCATGGCCAAAAACGATCTCATCGTCGGCCTTGACGTCGGAACCACGAAAATTTGCGTGGTGGTCGGCGAAGTCACCGAAGAAGGCGGCGTCGACGTCATTGGTCTCGGCACCAGCCCCTCCACGGGACTGCGCCGCGGCGTCGTGGTCAACATCGAAAAAACGGTCCAGTGCGTGAAAAAGGCGCTGGAGGACGCGGAACTCATGGCGGGCTGCGACATCCGCAGCGTCTACGCGGGTATCGCGGGCAGCCATATCCAGGGCTTCAACAGCCACGGGGTCATCGCGGTCAAGGGCGGCGAAGTGACCCAGCGCGATGTGGACAGGGTTATCGAGGCCGCCAAGGCCATCGCCATCCCCATGGACCGCGAAGTGCTGCACACCCTGCCCCAGGAATTCATCGTGGACGACCAGCGAGGCATCGCCGATCCCCTGGGCATGGCCGGGGTGCGCCTGGAAGTAAAGGTGCACATCGTCACCGGCGCCGTCACCTCCGCGCAGAATATCATCCGGTCCTGCAACCGCTCCGGCCTGGACGTTTCCAACATCGTCCTGGAATCGCTGGCCTCCAGCAAGGCCGTGCTCTCCCCCGAGGAACGGGAGATCGGCGTGGCCCTGGTGGACATCGGTGGCGGCACCACGGACCTGGCAATCTTCTCCAAGGACAGCATCAAGCACACCTCGGTGCTGGCGCTCGGCGGTCACAACCTGACCAACGACATCGCCTACGGCCTGCGGACCCCCATGGTCTCGGCCGAACAGATCAAGATCGACCACGGCTGCGCCATGGCCGACCTGATCACCACCGACGAGATCATCGAGGTGCCCAGCGTGGGCGGGCGCGAATCCCGCACCATGAGCAAGCGCGTGCTGGCCGAGATCTGCGAGCCCCGCTGCGAGGAAATCCTGGCCCTGGTGGACCAGGAACTGATCAAGTCCGGATTCAAGAACCTGATTGCCGCAGGCGTCGTGCTCACGGGCGGGACCTGCCTCATCGACGGCATCCAGGAACTCGCGGAACAGATTTTCGACCTCCCCGTACGCATCGGCTCCCCCACCGGCGTGGGCGGCCTGAGCTCGGAGGTCAACAGTCCCATGTATGCGACGGCCGTCGGCCTGCTCATGCACGGCGCGGAAGAGGAAGGCGGCTCCGGCGCGACCCGCCAGAAGGCTTTCCGCGTCCGGGACGATTCACCTTTTGACCGCATTCTGGGCAGGATGCGGAAATGGTTTACTGACATTGCCTAACCTTTGACAGGGAACAGGAGGAAGGAATGGAATTCTTCGAAATCGAACATGACACCAGCGCGAAGATCAAAGTGGTCGGCTGCGGTGGCGGCGGAGGAAACGCGGTCAACAACATGATCATGTCGTCCATGAAGGGCGTGCAGTTCATCGTTGCCAACACCGACGCGCAGGACATTCACAAGTCGCTCGCCGACAACAAGATCCAGATGGGCGAACAGCTCACCAAGGGTCTTGGCGCGGGTGCCAACCCGGAAGTGGGCGCCAACGCGGCCATGGAATCCGAGGCCGTCATCCGCGAGGCCCTGGAAGGCGCGGACATGGTCTTCATCACCGCGGGCATGGGCGGCGGCACCGGCACGGGCTCGGCCCCGGTTGTGGCCCGCATCGCCAAGGAGCTGGGCGCGCTCACCGTGGGCGTGGTCACCAAGCCCTTCTACTTCGAGGGCAAGCGCCGCCTGCAGCAGGCTTCCGAAGGCACCAAGGCCCTGGCCGACGTGGTGGACTCCATCATCACCATCCCCAACGACCGCCTGCTCCAGCTGGCCGCCAAAAAGGCGTCCTTCGCGGACATGCTCAAGAAGGCCGACGAGGTCCTCTACTACGCGGTCAAGGGCATCGCCGACCTGATCACCGTGCACGGCCTCATCAACCTCGACTTCGCGGACGTGAAGGCGGTCATGGGCTCCTCGGGCATGGCGCTCATGGGCACCGGCATCGCCTCCGGCGAAGGACGCGCCAAGGAAGCGGCCATGAAGGCCATCACCAGCCCGCTGCTGGAAGACGTGTCCATCGAGGGCGCACGCGGCGTGCTCATCAACATCACCTGTGGCCCGGACATGCTCATCGACGAGGTATCCGAAGCCGCGGACATCATCTACAAAGAGGCCCACGACGAAGCCGAAATTTTCTTCGGAACCGTCTTCGATCCCGATGCGGGCGACGAAATGCGCATCACGGTCATCGCCACCGGCATCCAGCAGGCAATGGAAGAGCCGGAACCCGCGCTTTCCCGCGCCGAACAGCAGAAGCTCATGCTGCTCGGACCCCGGGGCGTGAAGCGCAAGGCCGCCGCCGAAGGCGAAGCCAAGCCCATGCGCGATGGCCACCGCCGCATCGTCGAAGGCAACATGAACATCCCCACCTACCTGCGCAAGCAGGGCGGACTGACCAACATCGACCAGGAGCCCATGGTGGAGCCCCAGATGTCCAGCCGCGCCGTTGCCGGACCGGGCGAGGAGGAGTTCATCTTCGAAGAGGATAATTTCGACGTTCCCGCGTTCATTCGCAAGAACTGCGACTAGGACCGGAAACGTGAAACTGCCATCCACGCCTCGGCGCGCAAGGTTGAGGAGCCATTGCTGACGTGAAGCGCCCGCTGTTTTACGGCCGGAAGGAGCCCGAGGTTCCTGATCCCGGTGGTCGTCTGCCCACGGCCCTGGTGATTCCCGGCGGCGAGGGCATGGCAGTATCCACACTAGGCTGGCAGGCGGTTTACCGCCATCTTGCACAGGCACCGCAACTCGCTGTGGAGCGGGTCTTCCCGGACAAGCTTGGTCGGGGAGACAGCGGCGGCCCCCCTGTGACAAGGGAAAGCCAAAGCCCGTTATCCTCATTCCCTGTCATCGCCCTGAGCGTCACTTACGAGGAGGACTACCTTCTCCTTGTAAGGACGCTCGGGGCAGCGGGTATCCCTCCCCTGGCAGCGGACCGCGAGGGATTCCCCCTGATCATGGCGGGAGGGCCACCGGCCTTTCTGAACCCGGCGCCCATCGCGCCCTTTGTGGACCTCTTCTGGGTGGGCGAAGCCGACGACAGCTTTCTGCCCCTGTTCCTGGAGCTCAAGGAACACATCTACAAGGGCGGCACTAAGGAAGAATTTCTGGAAGCGGTCAAGGACCGGCCCGGCCTTCTCGTGCCCGGCAGGACAACGGGTCCGGTCAAGCGGCTGGTCACCAGCCGGGACAAGATCCTGCACGACCCGGCCTTTTCCTGCTTCATCTCCAGCAAGGCCACCTTCAAGGACACCCTGCTCATCGAGGTCAACCGGGGCTGCCCCTACGGCTGCCGCTTCTGCGCGGCCGGGTACATCTACCGCCCTCCCCGCCACGTGGAGGTGGAGCAGATGAAGGAGCTGGTGGAATACACCCAGCCCATGAAAGTCGGTCTGGTGGGCACGGCCCTCACGGACTGGCCCGACCTGCTGCCGTTCCTGACCTGGCTCCACGAACGCAAGACAAAATTTTCCCTGTCCTCCATGCGCGCGGACGGCATCACCGAGGAACTGCTCGTATTCCTGCGCAAGTGCGGCATCCGCACCATCACCCTGGCCCTGGAGGGGGCCAGCCAGCGGCTGCGCGACATGGCCAGCAAGAAGCTGGACGTTGAGGATTTCCTCAAGGCCGTGCGCCTGTGCGCCCGGTATGGGGTCAACCACCTCAAGATGTATCTCATCGCGGGCTGGCCCGGCGAAACCGACCAGGACTACGAGGAGCTGCGCGAACTCATCGGCGAGGTGGTGCGCATCCGCTCCGAGGAGCCGGGTGGCAAGAAGAAAAGTTTCATGCGCATCACCATCGGAGTGAGCACCCTGGTGCCCAAGCCCTTCACGCCGTTCCAGTGGGCACCCATGGCGGGCGAGGAGGAGCAGACCCGCAGGCTCAAGGGCGTGGCCAAGATGGTCAAGCAATACAAAGGGGTGAGCCTGCACCACGACTCGGCCTGGCAGGCACGGCTCCAGGGGCTGCTGGCCCGGGGCGACGAAAAGGTGGCCCGGTTCATCCAGCTTGCGGCCGAGCATGGCGGCTGGAAAAAGGCCTTCCGGCAATGGGACGGCGATCCCGGCTGGTACATCGACCGCGAGCGCGGCGAAGACGAGTCCTTCCCCTGGGAAATCATCGATATCGGGGTCAAGCGCGAATACCTCTACAAGGAATGGGAGCGCGCCAAGGAGGCCAGGGTTTCCCCGGGCTGTTCGCAAAAGGACTGCCCCGAGTGCCGCAGGTGCGGCATGGAGGAATTCTGAACGGATCTTCCGGGCTGAACAGCCCTGTTCCCGGAACACACGCCCCCCGGTCAAATGATCGGGGGGCTTTTTCTCCCCCCATACCGCAGCGAATAGTTTATATTATCATACCTACGAATAAGCACGTGTACTATCGTATATTCGATTTTAGACGCGGAGGTATGCAATGAAACGAATAGCAATCTGCTGTGACGGCACGTGGAACTCGCCGGACGAAACCGCGGACGGCGTGAATCTGGCCACAAACGTGGTCAAGCTGGCCGAGGCGGTCAAGAAGACCGGCAAGGACAAGGTCCGCCAGTCCATGTATTACGATCCGGGCGTGGGTTCGGGCGGAAGCTGGCTGAAGCGTTGCTTTGACGGCGCAACCGGAACCGGCATCTCCAGGAACATCAAGGAGGCCTACACCTACCTCATCAATACGTACAAAACGGGCGACGAACTCTTTCTGTTCGGCTTCAGCCGCGGGGCCTACACCGTGCGCAGCCTGGCCGGGCTGATCCGCAACAGCGGCCTGCTTCGTCCGGACACCGCGCACATGACGGACAAGGCCTACGATCTCTACCGGTCCGGCAGCAAGTCCGCCCATCCCAAATCCAAGGAAGCGACCCTCTTCCGGCGCACCTATGCGCTTTCGGACATCGTTCCCATCAAGTTCATCGGGGTCTGGGACACAGTGGGTTCACTGGGCAACCCGCTCTTCCTGGGCAGCTACCTCAGCCGCATGAACCGATTCCACGACACGGGACTGAGCTCCACCATAGAAAACGCGTACCAGGCGCTGGCCATCGACGAAAAACGCAAGCTCTTCGAGGCGACCCTCTGGCATCAGAAGCCGGGCATGGCGAATCAGGTGCTGGAGCAGGTCTGGTTCAAGGGGGTGCACTCCAACGTGGGCGGCGGCTATCCGCGCACCGGCCTTTCGGATATCGCCCTGCAATGGCTGGCGGACAAGGCGGCCAAGCACGGCCTGGACCTCAAGCCCATCAGCACCTCTCCCGCGCCCGACGAGGAACGGGAAGAATCCTGGAACGGCATGTACAAGGCCTTCAAGCCCTTCTACCGCCCCATGGGCAAGACATACAGCCAGGGAGCGACCAACGAGGCCATCCACCAGACCGTGGCCGACCTGTACAAGGCCGGCTACCGTCCCAAGAATCTCGTGGAATACATGGAAGCAAAGACAAAACCGAAGATCGTGAAGTAGAACATTGGAAAAGTGTTTTCCTTCCCGGAAACGAAAAGGGAGCCGTTCGGCTCCCTTTTTCCGTCTGCCCGACCGGGCAGCACGTTAAAATCCTCATCCGCCTCCGGCGCTGCCGCAACCGCCGCCCGGAGGCATGGGCGGTAGCCCGAAATCGCCTTTGGACGCCCCGCCCGTGCCGGACTTGCACGCGGACATGAGCTTTTCGGTTTTGGGAGAGCCGCACCGGGGACATTCGGGATTCTCACCCCGGCTGGACACCAGCTCCTCAAACTCCGCACCGCACTCGCGGCACTTGTATTCATAGATGGGCATATTTAATTCCTCCATGATCCATAGACGACACCCACAAAAAGAGGATGAACATTGCACGCCGCTTGTCAAGTGCAAGCAACTTGCACAAGTTGGTACTTTTTTGTGCAAATTAATGCGCAATAATTTGCACACCAATTCTATTGGTGAACTGCACATATTCTCGTTACATACTGATTTTACAGACTCTTTATTTTTGGCACGCCCCGTGCTTTAGGTGAACCCGAGTACGCGAACAGGGACTTTCCCTGGAAGAGTCTCCACCCCGATGGAGGGAAAAGAAATGACCAAGAAGACAATCATCATTCCGGCGCTGAGCATCGTGGCCCTGCTGGCCATGGCAGCCATGTCTTTCGCGGGTCCCGGCTACAACCAGGGACGCGGCGGATGCGGATACGCCAATGGTGGGTTTGCCTTCTACGACAACCTGACGCCCGAAAAGCAAAAAGCCGTGGACGTCATCGTGGATAAATACCGCACCCAGCAGCAGGATCTGCGCGACCAGCTGTGGGCCAAACAGGCCACCCTGGAAGCCATGATCAATGGCGGCAACGCGGATGAGGCCAAGATCACCAAACTGATCGGCCAGATGCGCGATATCCGCACCAAGATGGGGGCAAACCGCGACGCCATGCGTGCGGAACTTGAAAAGGAAACCGGCATTGTCCTGCCGAACCGCGGCTGCGGCCGCGGCGGATTCGGCCCTGGTACCTGCTACGACAATGATGGGCAGGGACGTGGCCAAGGCAACGGACAACGCTGGTAGACAATACGATTTCGTTAACCCGGAAAGCAGGAATGATTCGGGGCGGTCGGGATTGGCTCGATCGTCCCGTTTCTCCGTAAAAACGGTCCGTTCTATCATTGCGGCGCTTTTCCCGGGCGTGATAACCGGAAGGAAACAAACTTCGACAGGAGCAATCCCATGACCAGGAAGATAACCTCCCTGACAAGCCTGCTTTCCTTCATCGTAACGCTCGTCACCAGCGTGGTGCTCTACATCACCCCCCACGGCCGGGTGGCCTACTGGTCGGACTGGACCTTCTGGGGCCTGTCCAAGACCCAGTGGGGCGACATCCACATCACCGTGGGCCTGCTGTTCCTCCTGGCCTCCCTCTGGCACATCTGGCTGAACTGGAAGCCCATCACCACCTACATGAAAAACAAGGCCCGCGACCTGGTGGTCTTCACCAGGCCCATGCTGGTCAGCGTGGTCCTGACACTGGCCGTGCTCGTGGGCACGCTGCTCCACCTGCCGCCCATGCAGCAGGTGCTCGATCTTGCCGAGCACATCAAGGAAGTCCAAACCGCCACCTACGGCAATCCGCCATACGGCCACGCCGAGCTGAGCAAGCTCAACAAGTTCTGCTCGTACATGGGCTTTGATGTGGACGCGGCCCTGGCCGCCCTCCGCGAGGCCGGGTACACCGAAAGGCTGGCCCCGGACACCGTGCTGGTGGAGCTGGCCCACGCCAACGGAGCCACCCCGCAACAGGTCTATATCGTCATGCGCGACGCCCTGGCCGGGAAGGATCCCTTTGCCGCGCTGCCGGCCAACCCGCCCGAGGGCCTGGGCAAGATGAAGCTGGCGGACATCTGCGCGAATTTCGGCCTGCCCGTGAACGAGGCGTTGCACAAGCTCACGTCCGGTGGCATGAAGGCCGCTGCGGACATGACTCTCAAGCAGATCGCAGCCGAAAACGGCGTTACCCCCCGCGACATCTACCAGTTGCTCATGAAAACGGAATAGAGAATGGAAATACACTCCCGGAAAGACAGCGAACAAGGCCCGGTCGTCGCCCTGGTGCTCGCCCTCATCGTGCTCGGCGTGGGCAGCCTGTTCCTGACCTGGAAAAGCATTGCCCGCCAGCGCGCCCTGGTGGAAAACAACCTGTTCCTGTCCGGCGGTTCCATCGCCCGGGGCGTGGAATCCAACCTCATGCGCATCGTGCGCAGCATGGGCGGCAACCGCGCGGTATTTCCCATGTTTCCCACTCTGTCCCGCGACCTGTTCCAGGAGCTGGCCCAGTCCGACGATTTCCTGTTCATCGCCATCTATGATGAAGACGGCGGCGTGCTGGTGACTTCGGAACAAGAGGGAAACACCCCGAAAATAGATTTCAGCCACACCCACGAGACCGTGCTCAACTCCGGCCAGACCTGGCACTTCATGAGCACCATCAACAAACGGGAAATCCTGATTTCGGGCCTGCGCCTGCGGCCGGGCATCGCCGCCCTGGTGGGCGCGAAAGCCACGCCGGCCGCATCCCCGGTCCAGGACAACTTCCAGGGGCCCACCCTGCAGGCGGCTCCCCCGCCGCCGCCCGGAGCGGAGCCTTCGGAGATGCGCATCCCGCAGGACGCTCCCCAGGCCCAGATGCAGAACAAGGCCTACCTGGTCATCGGTCTCAATGCGGACAAGCACCTGGCCCAGTTCAAGCAGTACCGCCGCGCGGCCATGCTCCAGACCGGCTACGTGTTCCTGGCCGCAGTGGTGCTCTGGTCCCTGGCCTTCGCCTATCTGCGGCGGCGCGACCAGGGCAAGCGCCTGGTGCGGCTGGAGCAGTTCCAGAACCGGCTGCTGGACAACATGCCCGACGGGCTGGTCAACCTGAGCCAGGATGGGCAGATCCTGGCCGCCAACGGATCGGCCAAGAAATTCCTCGCAGATCCCGACGAGGACGCGCCGCAGGAGCTGGTGGGCCGCTATTGGGACGACTTCCCCTTCGGCAGCCCGGAGGGCGACCACAAAAGCGGCGATTTCGGCTGGCAGCAGCACGACTTTCACGGCCGCCAGCTGGAGATCCTGTCCGTGCCCTTCCCCGAAGGCGATGAGAACGCCCCGGAACTGGGCCTGCGCCTCATCCTCCTGCGCGACCGCACCCGCATCCGCAGCCTGGAGGAAGACCTGAACGAGGCGCGCAGGCTGGCCGCCATCGGTTCGCTGGCCGCGGGCGTGGCCCACGAGGTGCGCAACCCGTTGAGCTCCCTGCGCGGCTTTGCCCAGTTCTTCGCCACCAAGCTCAAGGGCCAGGAGCCGTTCGAATCCTACGCAACCACCATGGTGCAGGAGTCGGACCGCCTCAACCGAGTGGTCACGGACCTGCTCTACCTGGCGCGCCCACGCGAGCTGGCCCCCCAGAAGGTGGAGCTGGCCGAGGTGGCGGACACCCTCAAGAAGCTCATGCGCTTCGACATGCAGCACCGCAAGGTGGAGCCGCACTTCGACTTCGAGGCGCCCTCCATCTGGGCCGACCCGGACGCCTTGCGCCAGGTGCTGCTGAACCTCATCGCCAACAGCCTGGACGCCCTGAGCGAGGACCAGGAAGGCGGCAGCATCGAGCTGCTCTCCCGCCCGGACCATGGAGGCGTCTGGGTTTCCGTGCACGACAACGGCACGGGGATGGCCGAGGATATCCGCGCCCAGGCGCTGGAGCCCTTCTTCACCGGCAAGACCACGGGCACGGGCCTGGGGCTGGCCATCGTGCACAACATCATGCGCGCCCACAAAGGCCAGGTGCACATAGACTCGGACCCGGGGCAGGGCACGACCATCCGACTGTATTTCCCCAATCCTGCTGAATCCCAAGAACAGGCGTAACCAAATGACAGACAAGACAATTCTCATTGTAGACGACGAACCCGGGCACCGAATGATGGTCCGGGCCGTGCTGGAAGACGCGGATTGGCGCGTCATGGAGGCGGACTCCGGTGAAAACGCGCTGGACCTGCTGGCCCAGGAATCCATGGAAGCGGACCTGGGACTCGCCACGGCCCCGGACGTGGCCCTGGTGGACATGAAGATGCCGGGCATGGACGGCCTGGAACTGCTGCGCGAGCTGCAGGCCCGCAGGCCCGGCCTGCCCGTGGTGCTGCTCACGGCCTTCGGCAGCGTGGGCTCGGCCGTGGACGCCATGAAAAAGGGCGCCTTCGACTACCTGACCAAGCCCGCGGACAACGAGGAGCTCAAGGCCGTGGTCAGCAAGGCGCGCGAATACCGCCTACTGCTTCAGGAGAACGCGCGGCTGCGCGAGGAAGTGGACGGCGCACACGTGGAATTCATCGGAGCCAGCTCCGGCGTGCAGCACGTGCGCGACCTCATCAATCAGGCCGGTCCCGCCGAGGCGACCGTGCTCATCCTCGGGGAATCCGGCACGGGTAAGGAACTGGTGGCCGAAGGCCTGCACCGGGCCAGCAACCGCGCGAACCGGCCGCTCATCAAGGTCAACTGCGCGGCCCTGCCCGACGATCTCCTGGAATCCGAACTCTTCGGTTATGAAAAGGGAGCCTTCACCGGCGCCATCAAGGACAAGCCCGGCCGCTTCCAGCTGGCCAACGGCGGCACCCTGTTTCTGGACGAGATAGGGGAGATGCCCGGCGCACTCCAGGCCAAGCTGCTGCGCGCGCTCCAGGAAAAGATCGTGGAGCCCCTGGGCAGCGTCAAGCCCGTGCACACGGACGTGCGCATCATCGCGGCCACCAACCGGGACCTGAAAAAGGAAGTGGAGGCGGGCCGCTTCCGCGAGGACCTCTTCTATCGCCTGGCCGTTCTGGAGATCAGGATTCCGCCGCTGCGCAACCGCCGCGAGGACCTGCCCCTGCTGGTGAGCTTCCTGCTACGCAAGCTGGGCAACAAGAACAACAAGGCCATCCGCACCGTGACCCCGGCCTTCCTGGACGCCCTGTCCCACTACGACTGGCCCGGCAACGTGCGCGAACTGGAGAACGTGTTGGAGAGAGCACTGATCCTTTCGCGCTCGGACGCGCTGAGCCCGGAACTGCTGCCGCCCCAATTCCACGGCGTGGATCCGGACTACCAGGCCCAGGTCGAGGAACACGGCATCAACGCCTACAGCCCGGCATCCCTGGAGGAGGCCGAGAAGATGGCCATCATCCGGGCACTGGAGGAAAACGGCGGCCACCGGGAACGCACGGCTGAAGCCCTGGGCATCAGCAGGCGCACCCTGCAATACAAGCTCAAGAAGTTCGGCCTGACCAGGCGGCAATAGTCCATTCGGGGTGAGATACCGAATTTGGCCCGCATGCGGAAAATCGTGTGCGGGCCTGTTTTTTGGCCCGCCAGAGTATAATTTCGGGCCCCGGCGTATAACCGCCTTCCTTTGGATGGTTTTTTTTCGTATGCTCTGATCCTAAAGCCAAAAATTCCAAGGAATCTACATATGCCGCACGAAATCCAGCCCGCCGTCAACATCGCCGAAATAGCGCCTGAAGTGCGCGAACGGGCCAAGGCCCTCATGACCAAGCGCTTCAAGTACATCATGAACCGCGACGACACCTTCAAGGCCCTGGCCCACATGGGCCTGGAGCGGACCATGCTGGATATGGCCGCGGATCCGGGCGGATTCGTCCCCGGCCCCATCCACGGGACGGACGGCTCGGGCGAACTCCTGGACCCCCTGGACATCCTGCGCAAGGAACTCCAGCTCCCTGCCCTGCCCCAGGTCTTCCTGGAACTGCAGCAGGCCATCAACGCCCCGCACACGTCCTCGGACGATCTGGCCAAGATCATCAGCCAGGACCCAAGCCTGACCGCCTTCCTGCTGCGCATGGTCAACTCGGCCTTCTACAGCCTGCCCATCCAGATAGACACCATCACCCGGGCCGTCACCGTGGTGGGAGTGAACCAGCTCACCACCCTGGCCGTGGGCACCTCGGTGCTCAGCCTGTTCAAGGACATCCCGCCCGAGATGATCGACATGGAGCGCTTCTGGATGCACTCCATCGGCGTGGGCATCATCGCCCGCAAGCTCTGCCGGCTCACGGGCCAGGGCGACCCGGAGCGCAGCTTCGTGGCCGGGCTGCTGCACGACATCGGCCAGCTGGTGCTGCTCAAGGCCGTCCCCGAACGCCAGGGCGCGGTCATCAAGCACGGCCGCGCCGAGCAGAAGCTGCTTTTTGAAACGGAAAAGGAGATGCTGGGATTCGACCACGCCACCCTGGGCGGCATGCTGCTGCGCAAGTGGAATTTCCCCTACGTGCTGGTTTCGGCGGTGCTGGAACACCACCAGCCCAAGCGCAACCAGAAGGAGGCCGAACCCAAGCTGGTGCATTGCGCCGAAACCATCGCCACGGGCCTGGGCATCGGCTCCAGCGGCGAGTTCTTCACCCAGCCGCCGGACAGGGCGGTCTGGGATTCCCTGAGCCTGACCCCGGACAAGCTGGAGAACATGATCCAGGATCTGGACCAGGAACTGGAAGAGGCTTTCAGCATCCTGGTCGCCTAGCAGGCCGTTCCAGCACGGCCCCGGACCTTTCCGCCCCCCTGCCGCGCCGCTTCCCGAAGGGCCTTTGCCCGGGCGGGCGTGATTGACACCTCCAGTCAAAGTGCCTATTTCAGCAGCACGCAAACAATATTATCCCTATGGAGTTGTGCAATGAGTGAAATGCGCGAAAAGGTGGAAGCTGTTCTGGACAAGGTCCGTCCCATGCTGCAGGCGGACGGCGGCGACGTGGAACTGGTGGAGATCACCGAGAACAACATCGTCAAGGTCCGGCTCCAGGGCGCCTGCAAGGGATGCCCCATGTCCCAGATGACCCTGAAGAACGGCATCGAGCGCACGGTGCTCAAGCTGCTGCCCGAAGTGAAGGGCGTTGAAGCCGTATAAACTCGATAACAGCATACACTTCATAGAAAGAATCAATACTCAAGGCTGATCAAGAGGTTCGAAGGCGTGGCGCGAAAAGAACCAAACCGGAGCGCACTCCCGCAGTGCGCGAGGATTTGGCCTTTTTGATGCGGTGCCGCAATCGGGCCTTTTTCAACGGCCTCCAGGAGAAAGACATGTCCAAAACCGTTTCCAGATTCGCCCCGAGCCCCACGGGCTTCCTGCATATCGGCGGAGCACGGACCGCCCTGTTCGCATGGCTGCTGGCCAGGAGCGAGGGCGGCGAATTCGTGCTGCGCATCGAGGACACCGACCGCGAACGCAGCACCCAGGAAGCCATCGACGCCATCATCGACGCCATGGCCTGGCTGGGCCTGGAGCACGACGGCGAAATCGTCTTCCAGAGCGGGAACGCTGACCGCCACAACGAGGTCATCGACCAGCTCATCGCCAACGGCCACGCCTACTACTGCGACTGTACCAAGGAGCAGGTGGACGCCATGCGCGAACTGGCCATGAAGGAAGGCCGCAAGCCCAAGTACGACGGCACCTGCCGCGGCAAGAACCTGGGCCCCGGCGAGGGCCGCGTGGTGCGCCTCAGGGTTCCCGAAAGCGGTTCCACCGGCTTCAACGACATGGTCAAGGGCCCCATCAGCGTGGAAAACGTCGAGCTGGATGACATGATCCTGCGCCGCTCCGACGGCACCCCGACCTACAACCTGGCCGTGGTGGTGGACGACCACGACATGGGCGTGACCAAGGTGCTGCGCGGCGACGACCACGTGAACAACACCCCGCGCCAGATCCTCATCTATCAGGCCATGGGCTGGGAAATCCCCCGCTTCGGCCATGTGCCCATGATCCTCGGCCCGGACAAGAAAAAGCTTTCCAAGCGCCACGGCGCGCTTTCGGTCATGGAATACGAAAAGATGGGCTACCTGCCCGAGGCGGTCATCAACTACCTGGTGCGTCTGGGCTGGTCCCATGGCGACCAGGAACTGTTCACCCGCGAGGAGCTCGTCGAGCACTTCAGCACGGACGGGCTGGGCAACTCGCCTTCCGTGTTCGACCTGACCAAGTTCGAGTGGGTCAACAGCCAGTACATGCAGCAGGCGGACCCTGAGCGCATCGCCGACATGGTCATGGACTTCCTGGAACGGGAAGTGGGCGCGGAGGAAGCCGCCAAGGTGGAACGCGACTACGTGGCCAGGGTGGTCCCCCTGCTCCAGCCCCGCGCCAAGTCCATCGTGGACATGGTGGAGCAGGCCCGCGTGTTTCTGGTGGACGTCAGCCACCTGCAGTACGACGAGGCGGCCGTCAAGAAGTTCCTGACCCCGGAGGCCAAGGCCATGCTTGAGGAGCTGCTGGAACGCTTCGAGGCAGTGGAGGAACTCACCCACGACTCGGTCGAGGAAGTCCTCAAGGGCTACGTCAACGAAAAGGGCCTCAAATTCAAGGACGTGGGTCAGCCGGTGCGCACCGCTGTTTCGGGCGGCGCCCCCAGCCCGGGCCTCTACGACATGCTGCCCGTGCTCGGCAAGGAACAGACCGTGGCCCGCATCAGGCGCGCCATCGAACTGTAGTTCCACCCCGTCCGGGCCGTCAGTCCCGTAAATATCAGACCGGAAGTGTTCGCCGAGCACTTCCGGTTCTTTTTGTCCTTTGATCTCAAAGAGCTCCAAAAGCACAAACGGACATATAATTATCTGATATCGCGATCAAAAATTTAAATGTGAAAAAAATAACAAATTGTCTTGATTAATCAATCAAAGGGTGCAAATGGTGAATCAGGAGAAGATGAAATTTTTCTCCATCCAGTATTCACACGGAACCAAAGGAGTCCGACATGTGGGAACGCAATACTGACATACACCGCATTTGCGAAATACGAGTCGCCTCGAGAATCTACTTCGGCTGCGGAGCCATCGCCAAGATGCGCGACATCGCCGGGGAGATGAAGCAGCGGGGCATGAACACCGTGCTGTGCATAACCGGCAGGAACGCCTACCGGGCCACCGGAGCCTGGGATGTGGTCACCGCCGCCCTGGGCGAACAGGGCCTGGACATCGCGCACTACGACGGCGCCACCCCGAACCCCACCGTGGATCAGGTAAACGAGGCTGCGGCTCTCGGCCGCGAGGCCGGCGCCCAGGTCGTCCTGGCCATCGGCGGCGGCAGCCCCATCGACACGGGCAAGAGCGCCGCCATCCTGCTCGCCAATCCCGGAAGAAGCGCACAGCAGCTCTACCGGGGCGAATTCGCGCCCACCGAAGCCCTGCCCCTGGTGGCCATCAACCTCACCCACGGCACGGGAACCGAGGCCAACCGCTTTGCCGTGGCCACGGACCTCGAAACCCAGCACAAGCCGGCCATCGCCTACGACTGCATCTATCCCTGGATCTCCATTGACGACCCGGCGCTGATGACCAGCCTTTCCCGGCATCAGACCCTGGCCACGTCCGTGGATGCGGTCAACCACGTCATCGAGGCGGCCACGACCATTGCGGCGTCGCCCTTCTCCATACTCACGGCCCGGGAAACCATCCGGCTGGTGGCGGAACACCTGCCCGCCGCGCTCGAGGATCCCGAGGACCTCCAGGCCAGGTACTGGCTGCTCTACGCCTCCATGCTGGCTGGCACCTCGTTCGACAACGGCCTGCTGCACTTCACCCACGCCCTGGAGCATCCGCTCAGCGCGGTCCGGCCCGAGCTCTCGCACGGCATAGGACTCGGCGTGCTGCTGCCCTCCATCATCAAGGTCATCTACCCCGATTGCGCCGAAGTCCTGGCCGACATCCTGGCCCCCATCGCCGGGGACCTTTCCGGCACACCGGACGAAGCTGACGCAGCGGCGCTCGGCGTGCAGTCCTGGCTGGAATCCATCGGCCTGACCGAACGCCTCGGCGACATCGGCTTCAGCCAGGACCAGGTCCCGCAACTGACGCGGCTTGCCTTCGACACCCCGTCCCTGGGCACCCTGCTGGGTTGCGCGCCGGTCCCGGCCACGGAATCCGTGGTCGGTGAAATATACTCAAGCTCCTTCTAACACGCCGGAAACGGGGTCGACGCAGCCGTCCCCCCGCTCCGGAAGTCTCAGGGCCCCGACTTCGGTCGGGGCCTCATTGTTTCCGCGCTCCGCCAGCCGATTACAAGTCGGATCCGGGGCGTATAAACAAACGACTAGAACGCCACTCTCAAGGGCATGACCAAACACCCAGCGTGAAAAAAAATTTTATCTGTGCGCATTCCAAGAAAGGCTCAAGTGCAAGAAGCCAGAAAAATCCAAGGCCGACGTGTACAATGAAGTACACGAGGACTCGGATTTTTTGCAGCGACACAGCAATTGACCTTTATCGGCATGCGCAAAAAGCAAGGCCCCCAGAACAGGGGGCCTTGGCGGAGGAAGGAGAGGTGTCTACTGATGCTGTCTTGCGGTGCGGAGACTTTGCGCTATGTGCTCCACGAAGACAAAACAGGAAAAGCACAGCCCGTGCCAGGAAGGCACGAGACTGTTTTTTCAGGTAGTTAAGTGAAACCCTCTTCACAGGGAGGGAATTATTTGTGCAAAATAGAGAAATTCTATGTGCAACTGCACTTAATTTACGTGCAAATATGTGCAAGTACGGAACGCAAAAAAGCCGCCGGTAAACCGACGGCCTTTCAGACACCCGGGGTGTCCGGAAAATTGTCCGTAGCTATTCGGCCTTGGCCTTGGCTACAGGCTTGACCACAGCGCCGTTGCGGATGCAACGGGTGCAGGCCTTGATGGTGGTAACCTGGCCGGAAGGCAGCTGGTGGCGGACCTTCTGCAGGTTGGGCATGAAGCGACGGCGGGTCTTGATGTGAGAGTGGGACACGTTGTTACCCGTGGCCGGACCTTTACCGCATATATCGCAAACTTGGGACATGGCGACCTCCTCGCGTATTAAACCGAAATGTTTTGCTTTTCTTATTTCTGCCGTTCAGGATGGGGAAGTCCCTCCCAACGGCGGAGGAGTTTCTTTAGCCCCTCGGAACTTAAAAGGCAAGGGTTTTTTTCTTGACAAGAGAAAAAGTTCCCATATAGGAATCTCCGGTTGCCCGTGACGGGCAGGAAAACCATGGAGCGATTTCAATGTCCGAACTCTGGATTGCACTGAGCGATATCCCGGCGGATGGCCGGGAATTTTCTTTTGCGGATCAGTCCATCTGGCAAGCCAGATGGAAGGAGTTCGGTATTGCCGCATCTCCAGGCGAACGCGACCTTGTGGCCGAAGTGACCATTCTGCCGCAGGGGGAAAACGCCGCCCTGGTGCGCGGCACCCTGAAGGGTTCCGTGAGCATGCCCTGCGACCGCTGCGCAGCGCCGCACGAGATTGATGTGGATATCGACTTTGATATCTATGAGGAATTGACTGCGGATGTAGACGAAGTGGAAGCCGAGGAAACCCGGATCCGCAAGAACGACTACGGAGTCGTCGAGCTGGACATGGGGGCGCTGCTCTGGGAAGAGCTGGCCCTGGCCCTGCCCGTGAAGCCGTTGTGCCGCGAGGATTGCAAGGGCCTGTGCCCCGGCTGCGGCCGCGACCTCAACACAGAGGAATGCGCCTGCGACCGGGATGATGGCGATCCAAGGCTTGCAGTCTTCCGCGATTTGAAGATAAAGTAGCGCCCCGCGGCCGAGAGGCCCGGCAAATTTACAGACAATATGTGGGATTCGTTCCCAGAGGAGATGTATCATGGCAGTCCCCAAGAAAAAGACTTCCCGTTCCCGCAAAGGCATGCGCCGCGCACACGACCAGATCGCCACCCCCAACGTGGTGTACTGCGAGTGCGGCGAACCCATGCTGCCCCATCGCGCCTGCGATTCCTGCGGCAGCTACAAGGGCCGTCAGGCTCTGAACAAAGATGCCTAGCAAACAACCGCGTATAGCTGTTGATGCAATGGGGGGGGATTTTGGCCCCCATATTGTCGTGCCGGCCGCCATTGATGCGGCGCGGCACGGCATTGCCATTGCTCTCGTGGGTGACGAGGCCAGGATTCAGGCGGAGCTCTCCCGGCTCGACACCGCGGGTCTGGACATCGAGATTGTCCCGGCCAGCCAGGTTGTCGAGATGGAAGACAAGCCTGCCGACGCCTTGCGCCGCAAAAAGGACTCCTCCATTCAGGTGGCTTGCCGCTACGTGAAGGAGGGTCATGCCGACGGCGTGGTCAGCGCGGGCAATTCCGGGGCCACCGTGGCCTGCGGAATGTTCATCCTTGGCCGCATCAAGGGCGTGCAGCGCCCTGCCCTGGCAGGCGTCCTGCCCACGGAAAAAAAGCCCTGCGTTCTCATCGACGTGGGCGCCAACGTGGATTCCCGCCCGGAGCACCTGCTCCAGTTCGGGCTCATGGCCGACGTCCTGGCCCGCTGCGTGCTGGGCTTTGAAAAGCCCTCGGTAGGCATCCTCTCCATCGGGGAGGAGGAAGGCAAGGGCAACGCCACGGTCAAGGAAGCGTTCGACCTTTTCCGGGATTCACAACTCAATTTCATCGGCAACGTCGAAGGTCGCGACATATTCACGGGCGACGTGGATGTGGTGGTTTGCGACGGCTTTGTCGGTAACATCGCACTCAAGCTTTCCGAAGGGCTGGCGCATTCCATGGGTAAGATCATGAAGCGCGAGCTGAAAAGCAGCTGGCTCTCCAAGCTGGGGGCCCTGCTCTCCTTCCGTGCGTTCCGCCGCTTCAAGAAGGTGGTGGACTACGCCGAATACGGGGGAGCCCCGCTGCTGGGCCTCAAGGGCATTGCCGTGGTCTGCCACGGCAAGAGCAACCCCAAGGCCATGACAAATGCCATTCTCGTGGCGGCGCGTTACGTGAGCAACAAGGCCCACGAACATCTCGCCACGGAGCTTGAGACTCACCGAGCCCTGTCCGAAAAGGCCGCCAGCACGGAAAAGTCCTCGGCCGCCTGATCCGGGACGGGCACAACCCCACCCGAATGATGAACAACGACATCGTGATCCGCGGTTTCGGCCGCTACGCACCCGAGAATGTTCTGACCAACGCCGACCTCGAAAAGATGGTCGACACCTCCGACGAATGGATCGTCACCCGTACCGGGGTCAAGGAACGACGTATCGTTTCCGAGGGCCAGTTCACCAGCGACCTGGCCACCGAGGCGGCCAGGATGGCGCTGAAGAACGCCGGAATGGAAGCCGACGAAATCACCCATATCATTGTCGGGACCTTTACCCCGGACCACCTGGTTCCCTCCTGCGCCTGTTCCGTGGAGCAGAAGCTGGGCATCAAGGAAAAGGCGGCCTTCGACATCGCCGCCGCCTGCTCCGGATTCCTCTATGCACTGGAAATGGGCCGCGCCCTGCTGACCCTGCACCCCGAAGCCAAGATCCTGGCCATCGGCGCTGAAGTGGTCACCCACCGCGTCAACTTCACGGACCGCACCACCTGCGTGCTGTTCGGCGACGGCGCGGGAGCCGCGGTGCTCACCAAGGGCGGCCAGGGCCCCAAGCTCATGGACGTGAAACTGGCCACTGACGGCAACCTGGGCTCCCTGCTCACGGTTTCCGGCGGCGGCTGCGCCTCCACCTACAAGCCGGGCGACACCATCCGCGACGATTATTTCGTAATGCTTCAGGGGCGCGAGGTCTTCAAGCATGCGGTGCGCTCCATGACCTCCATCTGCAACGAAATTCTGGAGGCCAACGGGCTGACCAACAAGGACGTGGACGTGCTGCTGCCCCACCAGGCGAACTGGCGCATCATCGATGCCGTGGGCCGCAAGTTCGAAATCGAACCCGAAAAGGTCTATTCCAATGTGGACCGTTTCGGGAACACCTCGGCGGCCTCGGTTCCACTGGCCCTGTCCGAGGCCGTGGACACCGGATTCATCAAGGACGGCGACCTGGTGATGCTGACCTCCTTCGGCGGCGGTTTCACCTGGGCATCGGCCTTGCTGCAATTTTAACACAAATTTAAAACAGCCATTTGCCACAGGTTTGCAGTAAAGAGCGGATTGGTATATTGGATTCGATCAACTGCTCAAACCACAGCAAGAGGATTGTAACGAATGAGTGATCTTCCCAAAGTTGCGTTCGTCACCGGCGGTTCCCGCGGGATCGGCCGTTCGATCGCAGAGCGGTTGGCAAGCGACGGTTTCGAGGTCTGGTTCACCTATGTGAGCCGCCCCGAAAAAGCCGAAGAAGTCGTGGCCGCCATCGAAGCGAAGGGCGGCAGGGCCAAGGCCTTCAAGCTCGACTCCGCCGACCGTGACGCCATTGCCGCGTTCTTCAAGGACGAGGTCAAGGGCAAGGTTCATCTGGAAGTGCTGGTCAACAACGCGGGCATCACCCGCGACGGCCTGCTTATGCGCATGAAGGACGAGGACTGGGACAAGGTCATCGAGATCAACCTGACCGGCTGTTTCGCGTTCCAGCGCGAGGCTGCGAAGATCATGTCCAAGCAGCGCAGCGGCCGCATCGTGAACGTCACTTCCGTGGTGGGCCAGATGGGCAACGCCGGGCAGGCCAACTACTGCGCCGCCAAGGCGGGCCTCATCGGCATGACCAAGTCCACCGCGCGCGAACTGGCCGGACGCGGCGTCACCGTCAATGCGGTGGCCCCGGGCTTCATCCAGACAGACATGACTGCGGAGCTCCCGGAAAAGGCCGTGGAGGCCATGCTTTCGCAGATCCCGTTGAACCGTCTCGGCGAATCCGAAGATATTGCCGCTGCCGTTTCCTATCTCGCCGGTCCCGGCGGTGGGTACGTCACGGGCCAGGTCCTGGCCGTGAACGGCGGCATGTACATGTAACCAGAACACAAAAAAACCACCTTATATTGGAGGGGAAAATGTCCGACGTAGCATCCAAAGTGAAAGACATCATTGTTGACCAGCTCGGCGTGAGCGCTGATGAAGTTGTTGAAAACGCAGCCTTTGTTGAAGACCTGGGCGCAGACTCCCTGGACCTGACCGAACTGATCATGGCCATGGAAGAAGAATTCGACATCGAAATCGATGACGAAGAAGCCCAGAAAATCCTCAAGGTCAGCGACGCCGTCAACTTCATCGAAAAGAACAAGTAGTTCGGCTACAGCTACCGCGAATGATAGTGAGCGTCTTATAACCCTCCCTGGGGCGTAAGACGCTCGTTTGCTATCAAGAACCCCAACCAAGCGAGACAGGACGTATGAACAGGGTTGTCGTTACCAGCGTTGCCGCCATCACCCCTCTTGGCAACGACGTGGAAACCAGCTGGCAGAACCTGCTGGCCGGGAAATCAGGCATCGTCCCCATCACCAAGTTCGACACCGAAGCCTACAACACCAAGATCGCGGGCGAAGTCAAAGATTTCGATCCCACGGCCTTCATCGATATGAAACAGGCCCGCCGCATGGAGACCTTCTGCCAGTACGCCGTGGCCTGCACCAAAATGCTCTTCGAATCCGCCGGATGGCGCATCCCCGAAGAGGAAAAGGCCGCCGCGGGCTGCGTCATCGGCGTGGGCCTGGGCGGGCTGGAAACCATTGAGACCACGCACAGCAAGCTGCTGGCAAAGGGACCGGGACGCATCTCGCCCTTCTTCATTCCCATTCTCATCGCCAACATGGCCGCCGGCCAGGTTTCCATCGAGGCGGGAGCCATGGGCCCGAACCTGTGCACCACCACGGCCTGTGCATCCGGAACCCACGCCATCTATGCGGCGTTCTCCGACATCAAGCTCGGCCGCGTGGACACCATGATCTGCGGCGGCGCGGAATCCACCGTCACCCCGCTGGCCGTGGGCGGCTTCAACGCCATGAAGGCCCTTTCCACCCGCAACGACGAGCCGGAAAAGGCATCCCGTCCGTTCGACGCGGACCGCGACGGCTTTGTCATCGGCGAGGGCTGCGGCCTGCTGCTGCTGGAATCCCTGGAGCACGCCAAGGCGCGCGGCGCAAACATCCTCTGCGAGGTGGTCGGCGTGGGCGCTTCCGGCGACGCCTACCACATGACCGCACCGCCCGAGGACGGCTCCGGAATGGAGCTGGCCATGCGCGCGGCCATCCGCGAGGCGGGCATCGATCCCTCCGAGATCGACCACATCAACGCACACGGCACGTCCACCAAGCTGAACGACATGTGCGAAACCAAGGCCATCAAGAACATCTTCGGCGACCGCGCCAAGGATATCGCCATCTGCGCCAACAAGTCGCAGATCGGGCACCTGCTCGGCGCAGCCGGCGGCGTGGAGGCCGTGTTCATGGCCAAGACCATTGCAGAGGGCGTCATTCCGGGCACCCTGAACCAGGAAAACCCGGATCCGGACTGCGACCTGGACTACTGCGCCAACGGACCGCGCAAGCAGCAGGTCAATTACGCTCTCAGCAACTCCTTCGGCTTCGGCGGCACCAACGGCTGTGTGCTGTTCAAGCGCTACGAAGACTAATTTGTCATGCAGACAATAAAGGGGAGGCAATTTTGCCTCCCCTTTTTTATTTCGCCCACTAAACACTGATCCAGGCGCATAATTTTCCTTCATATTTTTCGCATCGCGCAACAATTTAGCTTTTGTTTATTCTTTCGCGCAGATCTGCTATGAGTGCCACATTCCGGTGGACGACTCCCGTTCAAAATACTAAGTAATGGGCCACTCCAGTCAAAAACAGTTTTTCTTCAAAACGTTCAAATAAAGGGGAACCATCATGGAAGAGCTGCTTATTCAAGATCCGCATGTAGCCGCCGCCATCGCCGCGGAGGTCGACCGTCAGGTAAGCAAGCTGGAACTCATTGCCAGCGAAAACTTCGTTTCCACTGCCGTGCGCCAGGCACAGGGCAGCGTGATGACCCACAAATACGCCGAAGGCTACCCGGGCAAGCGCTACTACGGCGGCTGCGAATTCGTGGATATCGCCGAGAACCTGGCCCGCGACCGCGCCAAGGAACTCTTCAACGCCGAATACGTCAACGTGCAGCCCCACTCCGGTTCCCAGGCCAACATGGCCGTGTACTTCGCATGCTGCCAGCCCGGCGACACCATCATGGGCATGGACCTTTCCCACGGCGGCCACCTGACCCACGGCAGCCCGGTGAACTTCTCCGGCAAGCTGTTCAACGTGGTCTTCTACGGCGTGGACAAGGAAACCCAGACCATCGACTACGACCAGGTCCTCAAGCTCGCCAAGGAACACCGTCCCAAGATGATCGTGGCCGGCGCCAGCGCCTACCCGCGCGTCATCGACTTCAAGCGCTTCCGCGAGATCGCCGACGAAGTGGGCGCCAAGCTCATGGTGGACATGGCCCACATCGCGGGCCTCATCGCCGCAGGCGAGCACCCGAGCTGCATCGAGCATGCGCACTTCACCACCACCACGACCCACAAGACCCTGCGCGGACCGCGCGGCGGCATGATCCTGTCCAACCAGGACCAGGAAAAGGTGCTCAACTCCCAGATCTTCCCCGGTATCCAGGGCGGACCGCTCATGCACGTCATCGCCGCCAAGGCCGTGGCCTTCGGCGAAGCCCTCAATGACGGCTTCAAGGAATACCAGGGACAGGTGGTCAAGAACGCCAAGGTGCTGGCCACCTCCCTGCAGGAAGCAGGTTTCAACCTGGTTTCCGGCGGCACGGACAACCACCTGATGCTCGTGGACCTGACCAACAAGGACATCACCGGCAAGGACGCCGAACACGCCCTTGATCTGGCCGGCATCACCGTGAACAAGAACACCGTGCCCTTCGAGACCCGCTCGCCGTTCGTGACCTCCGGCATCCGCATCGGCACTCCGGCGCTGACCACCCGAGGCATGATCGAGGAAGACATGATCGTGGTGGCCGAAGCCATTGTCTCGGCTCTCGAAAACTACCAGAACGAAAAAGTGCTCCAGGAAATCGCCGAGGAAGTGGAAGACTTCGCTTCCCAGTTCCCGCTCTACGCCTGGTAGACATAGTTTTACGTGGTTGTTGCGAGGGGCTCCTTTTGAAAAAGGGCCCCCTCGCGCTCCCCACCAAAACTTTCCATCCAAAACGCCCGGCTGCTTGAAAAGCAGCCGGGCGTTTTGGTCACTGTGAGACCAAATCCGCACTCTCACGCCAGGGTTTGCAAAGGGGATTATCCCCTTTGCCGGGTGCAGGGCGGCGCCCTGCACGCCGGAGACACCCCAACCGGGAAGGCATAACGTGAGTAGTTCCAATTCAAAAGCAACCATGCTAGGGATTTCCCCTGACACTGAAAAATCCCACCGGACGAAACAAATCTGGAGAGAAATACATGCCGAACAGAATGCCCTGGCCCGAATACTTCATGAGCATCGCGCATCTGGTGGCGCAGCGCTCCACCTGCCTCCGCCGCGCGGTGGGGGCCATCGCAGTCAAGGACAAGCGCGTGGTGGCCACCGGCTACAACGGCGTACCGTCCCAGGTGCCCCACTGCGAGGAAGTGGGCTGCATCCGCGAAACCATGAACGTGCCGTCCGGCCAGCGCCACGAGCTGTGCCGCGGCCTGCACGCCGAGCAGAACGTGATCATCCAGGCCGCAACCCACGGCCTGTCCCTGCAGGGCTGCGACATATACTGCACCACCCAGCCCTGTCTGATCTGCACCAAGATGCTCATCAACGTGGGCGCACAAAACATTTACTACGCCGAACACTATCCCGATGAACTGGCCGAAGCCATGCTGGCCGAAGCCGGAGTGCACCATGAGCTGCTGCAAGGCGATTTCCAGTCCAGATAAATTCATGTCCCGGGCCATGGAACTGGCCCGCCAGGGACGCGGCCCAACCGCGCCAAACCCATGCGTGGGCGCGGTGCTCGTGCACGACGGCTGCATTGTGGCCGAAGGATTCCACACGGCCTACGGCAAGCCGCACGCGGAACGCGAATGCCTGGCGCAGGCGCGGGAGAAGCGGATCTTCGAAAGCATCAATCCCGCCCAGTGCACCATGTACGTGACCCTGGAGCCCTGCAACCACCATGGCAAGACCCCGCCCTGTTCCGAAGCCATCATCGAGGCGGGCGTCGGCAAGGTGGTCATCGGCGCCATGGACCAGAACCCCAAGGCCGCTGGCGGCGCACAACGGCTGCGCGAGGCGGGCATCGAGGTGCAGGCAGGCGTCATGGAGCGGGAATGCAAGGATCTCATCGCGGATTTCCTGACCTGGCAGCAGACCGGACGCACCTACAACATCCTGAAGATGGCCGCCACCCTGGACGGCAAGATCGCCTCGGCGCAGAAGAAGCCTGAGGCGGTGTCCGGGCCGGAGTCCTTCGCCCGCGTGCACGAACTTCGCGCCCTGGCCGATGCGGTCATCGTGGGCGGTGGCACCTTTTACGCGGACAACCCCAGCCTGACCTGCCGCAAGCACGGCCTGCCCGAAAATTTCCGGCAGCCGCTGGCCGTGGTGGTCACCTCGCGGCTTCCCGAACCGGACGCGAACTTCACTCTGCTCCAGGACCGCCCGGAGCAAACCATGTTCTGGACCGACCAGGCCACGTCCGCGAGTGACCGGGCCCAGGCCTTGAAAGACATCGGCGTGCAGGTGGTGGGTTTGCCCGGCAAGGAACAGGGGCTGGACCTCGCGCCCGGCTTCGAACTCCTGCGCCGCGAGCACGGCTGCCACTATACCCTGTGCGAGGGCGGCGGCCACCTGGCCATGGCCCTGGCCGAACAACGGCTGGCCGATGAATTGGTGCACTTCGTGGCCCCGCGCATGCTGGGCGACGCCAGCGCCCCGGCCGCGTATTCGGGCCGCGGCAACGTGACCATGGCCGAAACCCTGGACTGGCGGATCGCCGGAGTGGAACGCACCGGCGCGGATGTCATGCTGACCCTGCTGCCGCTGAAATCCTCCTGAATTCAGGCTTTTATAATCGTTCACAGAGAGCAGTCCTTATGGTATATACAATCCATGAGGGCTGTTTTTTTGCTGTGTGTCGGGCTGGCAGCAGCAATACTTCTTCATAGTGCCGCGCCGGCTCCCGCCCGGGCCATGGAGGCGGATGACCTGACCTACCTGACGAAGTCCTACTACCCGTACAACTTCATCAGGGACGAGCAGGTCGTGGGCATTTCCCCGGACATCATTCGCGAGATGTGGAAGGTCATGGGCGCAGAGGAGCAGCCGATCCACATCTACCCTTGGGCGCGCGCCTACGACATGGTCCAGAACGTTCCCAACACCGTGCTTTTCGGCATGGCCCGCACCCCCGAACGCGAACGGCTCTTCAAGTGGGTCGGTCCCATCACGGTCAACCGTTTCTCGCTCTTCAGCCGCAAGGGCAAGCATCGCACCCAGTGCTTCGACCCTGCCATGCTCCGGGGAGCCGACATCGGCACAGTACGCGACGACGTGGCCGATCAGGCCCTTGCCGCTCTGAAAACGGGCGCGCGCATCCAGCGGGTTTCGGACGTGGAGATCAACCTCCGCAAGATCCTGGACCGCCGCATCGACTACATGGCCCACGAGGAAGGCTGCATGCGCCTACTGCTCAAACGCCACTGCCAGGCCCAGGACACGCTGGTCCCGGTCATGCTCCTGCGCGAAATTCCCATATACGTTGCCGTAAGCCTCACGGTCCCCGACGAACTGGTGGAGCGTATGAACAAGGCCCTGAAACAAGTCCGCAACGCCCCCGTCTACGACCGCATTTTCCAGAAACACATGCAGTAATTAATTTTTATCTCCATTGATTCAAATGAATTGCCGTCCCCTTCCGCCGAATATTGTTTTTCCATGTTGACAATACGAACATGAATTCATATTCGTATTTTATCGACAACACTGGAGGCAACCATGAAAGGATCATTTTTCAGAAGCACCACCCATGTCTGCGATTACAAGCACCAGCGCTCTTTCGACAATTGGCTCAGGGGGCTGCTGCATCCGCCGCAGGAGGTACTGGGCGGCTGGGTCAAGCCGGGCATGACCGTCATCGACGCGGGATGCGGCATCGGCTACTTTTCCCTGGGAATGGCCGAAATCGTCGGCCCGGGCGGCAGGGTCGTGGCCGTGGACATGCAGGAAGGCGCACTGGCCAGGCTGGAGGAACGCGCGGAAAAAGCCGGGCTCACCGCCATCATCGAAACCCACAAGTGCGAGGCCGACCAGTTGGGCCCGCTTCCCAAGGCGGATTTTGCCATGGCCTTCTGGATGGTGCACGAAACCCCGGATGCCGGAGCCTTTTTCCGCCAGCTCCATGCGGCCCTGAACAAGAGCGCATGCATGTTGTTCACCGAACCGCCCCTGCACGTGAGCAAAAACCGGTTCCGGGAGGAAATAGCCATGGCCGAACAGGCGGGATTCCGGTTTCTGGGACAGCCCAAGATCCGCTTCTGCAACGCGGCCCTGTTCGAAAAGCAGTAACTTGATCCCGAAGTTCCGAAGCGGTACACCACTTCCTCAGGAGAAAACATGACCAGCACCGTTCGCACGCCGCAGCAAAAGCGCAGCATCGAAAAGAAACGCCGCATCATCGAGGCCGCTTCGGAACTCATCGGGCAAAAAGGGCTCGCCGGGACCACCATCAAGGACATTGCCACAGGCGCCGGGGTGGCCGTTGGCACCTTCTACAGCTACTTCAAGGACAAGGACGACCTGCTCCTGGACCTGCTTTCCTGGCACAAGGGAGACCTGGAGGAAACCATCTTCGAACGCTTTCACCAGCTGGACCTGGAAAGCATGACCGGCAGGGAGATCTGCCGCTGGTTCGTGGAGGCCTCCTACAAAAGCCACATCTATTCCGCGGAAATGCACCGCCAGGCCCTGGCCCTGCGGCTCATGGACGAGGGCGCCAGGGTCTTGGCCATACAAACCGAACAATACGTGCTCCGCCAGACCGTGCGCATCTTCCAATCCCTGAAGGGCCGCCTGCGCATCACGGACCTGGAGGCCGCCGCCAGGGTTATCTCGGCGGCCATGGAGGAAGTGGTGCACAGCGAATGTTTCTTTGACCAGACCGTAGAGCGGGAACGCACCTTTGGCGAACTGGCGGACATGCTCTGCCGGTATCTGTTCACGAACCCGGACGCCTGAGATTTACACCCGCGCAAGCTCCTGATACAGATCGGGCACATCGATTCAATGACTGCCGACTGACCATATTCGGCAGGCCGTTCAAAGAATGTGAGATGTAAGGAAGCGGAGAAAACAGGACGCGAAGTGTATTGTGCATACATGAGCGATCTGTTTTTGAAGACGGACGCAGCAGATCGCGTTTTAGGGGCGGCCGAAAACGAGGTTTTTTATGTTCACAGGATTGGTTTTGGGCATGGGCAGGGTTGAATCCGCCGACAACATGGGCGGCGAAACCCGTTTCGGCATCCGGGCGCTCTTCGACCTGGACAACATCGTGCTGGGTGAATCCATCGCGGTCAACGGCGTCTGCCTCACGGTGGAGACCTTCGGGGAACGCTGGTTCACGGCCTATGCAAGCGCCGAGAGCATGGGCGTCACCAACCTGGGCGGGCTCAAGACGGGCAGCATCTGCAACCTGGAGCGGGCCATGGCCGTGGGCGACCGCCTGGGCGGCCACATCGTCAGCGGCCACGTGGACTGCGTGGCGCAGGTCACGGAAGTCCGTCCCGCGGGCGAATCCAAGGCCTACCGCCTTTCCTTCCCGCAAAAACAGGGAAAATACGTCATCACCAAGGGCTCGGTAGCCCTGGACGGCATCAGCCTGACCGTCAACGCCTGCGGCAGGGACTGGCTCGAGGTGAACATCATTCCCGAAACCCAGAAGGCCACCACCATCTCGGGTTGGGCGCCCGGCCGCAAGGTGAACATGGAAACCGACATCATCGGCAAGTACGTGGAGCGCATGATCGCCCCATGGACCGGGGCCGAAACCGGCGACGACAAGCCCTCGGGCCTGACCATGGAGTTTCTGGCCAAGCACGGTTTCTGATCCGCGCAACAACGAATTCACAAGCCCCTCCCCGAGGGGCTTTTTCATTGACCGTAAATTCAAATACCCATAACAATAGTCGGCAATCAGGTCTCTCAACCTTTCACTTGCGGGAGGAAGCATGGAAGCTCTGCTTTATCTGGCCATCGTCATCATCGTTTGCGTCGGCATGTGGAAAATGTTCGAAAAGGCCGGGGAACCCGGCTGGGCGGCGCTCATCCCCATCTACAACGTCTGGGTGCTAACCCGCATCGGCGGCAAGCCCTGGTGGTGGATGCTGCTCTATCTCGTGCCGCTGCTCAACGCGGTCATGTTCTTCCTGCTGTACATGGCCATTGCAAGGCGCTTCGGCGAACCCGTCATCTACGCGGTGGGGCTTTTCTTCCTGCCCTTCATCTTCTTCCCCCTCCTCGGCTTCGGCAGGGCCCGGTACAGCGCGACGGCGTAAATTCGAATGTAAGGGACACTCCTCTTTCCAACCTATCGGCTGAAACGCCCGGCTGCCAAGCAGCCGGGCGTTTTCTTCTTCTCGCCGACCAATGAGCATACGCCCGGCCAAGGCATATCATCTCAATCCATTATTTTCCCCCACCCTCCCCTAAAGAAACCTTCAAAGCAGGCCGATACAGCAGGGGAAGAGGCGGAATACACTCTTCCGCCGGAGAGCCGCACGGAAGCGGATTTCCAAGGGGAACAGGGAGATAAAAGACATGGCCACGGACGGCAATGTGCTTTTCACCATCATAACGCCCAGCGTGGGGTGCAGGCCGCGCGCCCTGCAGTATGCAGTGGACAGCGTGGAAAAGGCTGCCCGGTTCGCAGGACTCGGCCCGAATCAGGTCGAGATCCTCATCGGCTTCGACGGGGTCAAGGGCACGCCGCCCAAGTCCCCCCTGTCCATGCGCTGCATCAATTTCCCGCCCGACAACGACTGGGGCAACGGCATCCGCAACATGCTGGTGAAGATCGCCCGGGGCCGCAAGCTCATCTTCCTGGACGACGACAACGTGCTCGTACATCAAGCACTTCGAGGCCGAAATGATCATCGGCCGCATCGACACCCAGCTGGCATTCGACAAGCCCTACATTCCGGAAGACGACGAAGGATCGGTGGTGCGCCCCTGCAACATCGACCCGCTCTGCCTCTGCCTTTCCCGCGAGCTGGTGGTGGACCGCTGCAGCGGCTGGGGCTACCCGGGCAAATACGAGGCGGACTACCTGAACATCCTGGACTGGCACCGCCGCGCCCGAAGCGTGGTGGTCATGGACGACTACGTGGGCATCTACGACGCGGGCCGGAGCCTGGACCGCGCCGCCCTCTCCCGCCGCCAGATGAACCTGCTGGACCGCCTTTCCGCGGAACGGGGCCAGCCCGTGCAGCAGGTCCGCAACAACGTGGTGGCCTTCAATTCCTGAGTCTTCCAGGCATGCCGCCCGGCCCCCTCGACACGCATTGCGCTTTGGCATAGCGTGTCTTTTCTTTTTGCACGCATCTCGAGGAGGGATCATGGAACCCAACCGCTGCTCCTGGGCCAGGCACCCGCTGGAAATCGAATACCACGACAAGGAATGGGGCGTGCCCGTGCGCGACGACAACCGGCAATTCGAATTCCTGATGCTCGAATCGGCCCAGGCGGGCCTGAGCTGGCTGACCATCCTCAAGCGCAGGGAAGGCTACCGCGCGGCCTTTGCCGGGTTCGATCCGCACATCGTGGCCCGGTTCGATCAGGCCAGGATCGAAGAACTCCTGAGGGATGAACGCATCATCCGCAACCGCAGGAAGGTCGAGGCCGCCGTAAAGAACGCCCGGGCCTTCCTGGATATCCAGGAGCAGTTCGGCAGCTTCTGCAACTATATCTGGGAGTTCGTGGACGGCTCGCCCATCCAGAACACCTGGACCAAGCTGGAGGAACTGCCCCCGTCCACCCCGCTTTCCGAGGCCCTGGCCAAGGACCTGAAAAGGCGCGGCTTCGCCTTTCTGGGACCCACAACAATCTACGCCCACATGCAGGCCGCCGGACTGGTCAACGACCACCTGGTTTCCTGCCACCGCCACGAGGCCATCAGGGCCATGGCCTGACGCAACGCAACAACCTGCAACACGCACCCGTCCGACATGAAAGAGCCGCCCGTTCCCAAGGGAACAGGCGGCTCTGTTTACGGTCTTGACGAAGCGGTCATTTTTCGGGCGTGTACCCCAGCGGCAGTTGCTTGAAGCGCCCGCCCGTGAGGATGGGATCGCCCTTGTACCCGAGGGCCTTGAAGTCAATGTAGTCGGTGACGCCCACCAGATCGCCCACATCGCGGCCCCGCTCCTGCAGCACCTTGAAGTCCATGCCCTGCTTCGCCAGATCGCGGAACTTCAGGTTCCGGCCGTCCTGGTGGCAGCGGTCGCAGGTCTTGTCCCCTTCGAGGCTGGAATGGCACTGCACGCAGGACAGCGCGTATTCCTTGGGCATGACCTCGTGCTCGATGCGCCAGTACATGTTGGTGGCCACCCACAGGTATTCCCCGCTATAGGGCAGCTTGGCCTTTTTCATGCCTTCCTCGAAGGCCTTCTGCCAGTCCCTGACCTTCCAGTAGGCGCTCGTGTCATCCTTGCCGTAGGGATACAGGTGAGGAATGAGCAAGTAGCGGTACTTGGCGTCCGCGGGCTGGATGCCAGCCATGACCTTGAACGGCGTTATCTTGGACTTGGGATCCAGCATCTCGCCCACCGGGGCGGTGATGTTGGTGACGACCAGGGCGCGCTTCTGCTCTTCGGTCAGTTCCTCGCCGGGGGCGAATCCCCGGGCCGCTGGATTGACGGCGTCCCCGAGCAGCAGACGGGTCATGAACCCGTTGTACCAGCGGTACTGGGGCTTGGCGGATTCCTTCCACTCGAAGGAACCCTTCTTCCAGTCGTAGTCGGGCTTGCCATACTTGCCCTTGCCCACCACGCGCTTGGTGTCCCCGGCCGTGGACCAGTCCCACCAGGTCTTGGTGGCGGCGCACTTGGAGTAAACCGGGGAGTGGCAGGTATTGCAGGCCAGGGTGGCGCAATGCTTGTCCAGGTGATGATCCAGCAAGGTATCCCCGTAATGGGGCTTGTCCGTATGGCAATCCTCGCAGGCGCGGGAGCCTTCGGCCACCGGGGCCGAGGTGCTGCGCCCGGATATCTTGTGGTTGCGGGTCTTGTGGCAGTCCACGCAGCTGAAGTCGTAGCCGCCCATGTGCACGTCGCAGGTGCGCTTGGGCCAGAACAGCTCCACGCTCATGTCCGCGTGCTTGACCGCGTCGCCCCCGCCGCCGCTGAAGTGGCATTCGCCGCAGGTCTTGCGGCTGGTGGGGCCAACGTTCTTGGCCACGTAGGCCAGATCCACCCTGGGGTCGGGCATGCCCGCCTTGGGCGGTGCCTTCATGTAGCTGCCGGTCGTGTCGTGGCACACCAGGCAGTCGATATTCTCGGCCTTGGTGAAGTCAAAGGTGTCGTCCTTCCATCCGTATCCCGCGTGGCATGATGTGCAACGAGCCTCGTTGCTGATGGGGGATATTCAGAAATTGTTGAGCGTCGTGGTGCCCTTGCCGGACATGACGCTCTTTCTGTGTTCCACGGTGTAGGGCGACGGACCGCGCCAGAGCCAATGGGCCGTCTGCAGCATGTCGGAACCGGCCTGCTGGTGGCAGCGCAGACATTCCGCAGTAACCTCCGAAGGCTTGGGGTTCCCGGACAGCTGCACCAGTTCGGTATGGTTCACGGGCTTTTTGGCGTGACAGCCGTCACAGCTCACCGGCCCCTTCTTCATGTCCTCGTGACACCCCATGCACTGCATGTGGTATGCGGCCTTCAGGCCCACCCGTTCCTTTTCCTGCTTCCGGAAGGCCTCCTGGTGGCAGGTGCGGCAGGCCACGGTTTCCTCGGCCTTGGTGTCCGCGGGACGGTAATGGTGGCAGGCGGCGCAGTCCCCCTTCAGGGAGGCCGCATGCTTGGAGTGCATGAAACGCACCGGACCGTACTTATCCTCGAAGGTGTTCACGAACGGGCTCTCAAGCAGGAAGTAGCTGTGCTTGATGTCCTTGAGGCCCAGGCCCTGCGCGCGCAGGCGCTGCTGCCGCAGGGGCAGGTCCTCCCTGTACACTTCGGAAACATAGGGAACCTTTTTGCGGGCCAGTTCCAGGGCCTTGGCCTGATCCTCGGCCACCCAGCCGTCGGGCCGGGGGTTCCTGTCCGTGCGGACCTTTTCCACATCGGACGCCGCACCGGTCGCGCCCAGGCTCGGCCCAGCGGAAAGACCGGCCAGGAGAACGGCCGCCGCCAGCAGGATATGAACGTATCTGACCATTGTTACACCTCCTGCCTTCTGGCGGAAAGTACCGGGAACCAGGTCACGAACAACCGGTACAGGAAGAAGATGGTAGCCACGGCTCCCGCCGTGACCAGGATCTCGCCGATGGCCGGGTAATAGGGCTCCGTGGCGTACGGGGCCTTGAAGGAGACCACGAACACGTTGAAGCGGTTGAGCATGACGCCCCCCACGATCATGAGCGCGGCCGCGAACAGCAACCGCCGCGAACGGCGGACCGTCCCGAACAGGAGCATGAACCAGGGAACGACGACCCCCAGCCCCATCTCCACCAGGAAGGAATTGCTCTGCGGCGAACCGTCCAGCAGGGTCGCATAGGCCCCCCGCATGATCAGGTCGCCCAGCTTGAGCGCCATGTACACGCCGAGCGTGAGAATGGTGAACCGGGAAAGCGGGCTGAGCACGTTCATCTCCGATTCAAGCCTGAGCGAGGAAGTGGCTATGGTGGTTTCCGCAATGACCATGGGATAGCCCACGGCAAAGGCCGATGTAAGGAAAAGCAGCGGCAGCATGGGGGTATACCAGAGGGGCGAGACCTTGGTGGGCGCGATGACCAGCAGCGTGCCCAGGCTGGACTGGTGCATGCATGAAAGCACCACGCCCAGGATGATGAAGATCCACATGGTCTTGTCCAGGATGCGGTCGAGAAAGGCCAGCAGCGGGATGCGGCTGCCCAGGCGCTCCGCCAGCACCGGAATGAACTCGATCCACAGCACGGTCACGTAGGTCATGACGCACATGGCCACCTCGAACAGGGCCGAGGTGTGGTTCTGGTAGAAGATGGGTTTCCAGATGGCCCAGGACCTGCCGATATCCACGAACACGGCGATGGCCACGAAGGTGTAGCCCAGGGCCGCGGTGAGCAGGGCGGGCCGGGTGACGGCCTCGTAGTAATGCCTCCCCAGGATATGGGCCAGGAAGGCGGTGGTGAACCCGCCCGCGGCCAGGGCCACGCCCGAGGCCACGTCCAGGCCGATCCATATGCCCCAGGGGTAATGGTTATTCAGGTTGGTGACGCCCCCGAGCCCGAAGGTGTAGCGGAACACGAGGGTCAGGGCCCCGGCGGCCATGAAGGCCAGCATGACCAGGGTCCCGGGGGTCCAGAAAGGCGCTTTCACGGGCTTGGGATCATGCGTCATGGTCGTCCTCCTTGCTCCGGGACCGCCTGGAAGTGAAGCCCATCAAGGCTCCCAGCGCCGCAAAAAGGGCGATGGGCGACCAGAGATAGCTGAACATGGTGCTCTGGATGGTTTCCGTGACCTTGGGCATGGGCTCCGTGGGCATTTCGTGGAATCCCACCTTGGCGAAGGAAACGCCCGAAAGATACAGCCAGCTCGTGCCCCCCACCTCGTTTTCGCCGTAGACATGGTCCACGTACTTGGCGGGGTCGTTGTCGATGCGGGCATGGGCCTGCCCGAGCAGGTCGTTGCGCCTGCCGAAGGTGATGGCCTCCACCGGGCAGATGGAGGCGCAGCCGGGCAGCTTGCCCTCCTGCTCCACCCGCTCGTAGCAAAAGGTGCACTTGCGCACCCTCGGCGTAATGGGCTCATGATACTCGTAGGCCGGGATCTCGAACGGGCATGCCGCCATGCAGTAGCGGCAGCCGATACATTTCTCCACGTCATAATGCACGGTGCCGTTTTCCTTCTTGGTCAGGGCTCCGGTGATGCATGCGGAAACACAGGCCGGGTCCTGGCAGTGCATGCACTGGACCTTCACGAAGGTGGGCGCCAGCCTGTCGCGGTCGTCCAGCCGCCCCGTGTAATAGCGGTTGACCACCGTGTAGCTCCGGTGGTCGGGACGCCGCAGCCGGTCCATGACGGTCAGGTCGTCAAACGGCATTTCCGGTTCGGGCAGCTTGTTGACCTCGTTGCAGGCCTGCTCGCACTTGCGGCACCCCACGCAACGCGTCAGGTCCACAAGGCACCCGTAGGGGGCGGGAGGCGCTTTCGACTCCCAGGCCCGCGCATTGTCGGGAACTGCGGCGGCCGCCCCAAGGGCTCCGAGATTCCCCAAAAAAACCCTCCGAGACACTTTCATACGTTCCTCCTCGCTCGTTAATCCCCACAGGATACTATTCCAGTACGTTTCATAGCAGAATAGTGATGTTAGAGCATTGATTTATATCAACGCGCCCGATCCATCACGAAACAAAATAACCGCAAGCACCCTGCCACCGTTCCATGACACGCCTCTTCGAATTAACAATAATTACTTGATATATTTAAATAATTATGTGATCAAAATTCCAATTCACCATTATGGAGATTTCAGGTAAGTAGGGGGGTTCCATATTTATGGACTGCCGGAAGCATTGTTCCGGCGGTTTCCCAGCTCTTTAAATGAGGTAACTGAATAATGTCTCTGTGCACCATAGAAGAAGCCATTGAGGATATCCGGAACGGCAAGATGGTCATCATGGTCGATGACGAGGACCGGGAAAACGAAGGCGACCTGGTCTGCGCCGCCGAATACGTGACCCCGGCAATCATCAACGCCATGGCCACCCACGGTCGGGGCCTCATCTGCCTGGCCATGGACGGCGAACTGGTCGACCGCCTGAAGCTGCCCCTGATGGCCCAAAGCAACGAATCCCAGTTCGGAACCAACTTCACGGTGTCCATCGAGGCGCGCGAGGGCGTGACCACCGGGATCTCCGCATTCGACCGGGCCACCACCATCCAGAAGGCCGTGGCCGACGACGTGACGCCCCACGACATCGTCACCCCGGGGCACATCTTCCCGCTGCGCGCCAAGGACGGAGGCGTGCTGGTGCGCACGGGCCAGACCGAAGGTTCCGTGGACCTGGCCCGCCTGGCCGGGCTCAAGCCTGCGGGCGTGATCTGCGAGATCATGCGCGACGACGGCGAAATGGCCCGCATGCCGGACCTCATCGAATTTGCCAAGAAACACGACCTCAAGATCTGCTCGGTGGCGGACATCATCGCCTACCGCATGAAGTTCGGGGACGTGTCCGTGACCAAGGTGGCCGACGCGCAACTGCCCACCCGCTGGGGACAGTTCAAGAGCACCGCCTTCCACTCCTCAGCCGACGGCAAGACCCACATCGCCCTGCACATGGGCGAGATCAAGCCCGACGAGCCCGTGCTGGTGCGCGTGCATTCCGAATGCCTCACCGGCGACGTGTTCGGGTCCCTGCGCTGCGACTGCGGCAACCAGCTGCACGACGCCATGTGCATGATCCGCAACGAGGGCAAGGGCGTGCTGGTCTACATGCGCCAGGAAGGCCGCGGCATCGGCCTGGGCAACAAAATCCGGGCCTACCACCTCCAGGACCAGGGCTACGACACCGTGGAAGCCAACGTGAAGCTCGGCTTTCCGCCGGACATGCGCGACTACGGCACCGGGGCGCAGATCCTGGTCGCCCTGGGCGTCTCCAAGATGAAGCTCATGACCAACAACCCCAAGAAAATGGTGGGACTGGAAGGCTACGGCCTGGAAGTGGTCGAGCGCGTGCCCATCGAGACAGGCGCCTGCGAGGTCAACCTCGCCTACCTGAAGACCAAAAAGGAAAAGATGGGGCACATGCTCCACCTTGATGAAGAAAACGAGTAACGTCATACAAAACTGACGCGGAGGATATTTCCATGCTGCACGTGAAAACCATCGAAGGACAACTGGAAGCCAAGGGCCTGAAAGTGGGCCTCGTTGCCGGACGCTTCAACGACTTCATCGTCGACAAGCTCATCGGCGGCGCGGTCGACTACCTGACCCGTCACGGCATGGACCGTGAGTCCATCACCCTGGTCAAGGCCCCCGGCGCTTTCGAGCTGCCCATCGTGGCCAAAAAGATGGCCGAATCCAAAAAGTACGACGGCATCGTGGTGCTCGGCGCGGTGATTCGCGGCGCCACCCCGCACTTCGATTTCGTTTCCAACGAATGCGCCAAGGGCATTGCCCAGGCCAGCCTGGAATCCGGCGTGCCCATGGGCTTCGGCGTGCTGACCTGCGACACCCTGGAACAGGCCATTGAACGCGCCGGTTCCAAGGCCGGCAACAAGGGCGTCGAAGCCGCTTCCGCCCTGCTGGAAACCATCCGCGTTCTGGAGCAACTGTAGTTCATGAAAGAAAAGAAAAAGGGCAACAGGCCCGGCATTCGCAGGGTGGGCCGCACCCTGGCCTTCCAGGTCCTCTACGGGCAGTCGTTCGTTGAGGCTTCGGACGAAAATTCCCTGGAAAAGGCATTCCTGGACAATCCCGCAGTGATCGACGAGGAGTCGGCCGCGGCCATCGACTTTGCCCAGGCTCTGGTGCTCGGCGTCGTTCGCGAACGCGCTGCAATAGATGCAATCATCACCGACCACTCCCAGCACTGGAAGCTGGAGAGGATCGCCAAGGTGGAGCTGTCCATCCTGCGTCTCTCGGTCTACGAGATGACCAGGACGGACATTCCGCTACGCGCTGCCATCAATGAAGCCATCGAGCTGTCCAAGACCTTCGGGGACGACAACTCGCGCGGCTTCATCAACGGCATCCTGGACGCGGTCGCCAAGGCCGTGAGCCGGGGCAATTTCGGAGTGGAAAAGCAATTCTAGATCGGTGAACCCGTAATTCCCAAGGACTCATCAATGGCCATCGGCAAATATCAACCGGAAAAGATCGAAAAGAAATGGCAGGACATCTGGCAGGAATCCGGATGTTTCGAAGTGGAAGCCGACACGAGCCGGGACAAGTACTATGTCCTGGAGATGTTCCCCTACCCGTCGGGCAAGATCCACATGGGCCACGTGCGCAACTACTCCATCGGCGACGTGGTTGCCCGCTTCAAGTCCATGCAGGGCTTCAACGTGCTGCATCCCATGGGCTGGGACGCATTCGGCCTGCCTGCCGAAAACGCGGCCATCAAGCACAACACCCACCCCGCCAAATGGACCTACCAGAACATCTCCGAGATGCGCGAACAGCTCAGGAGGCTCGGGTATTCCTATGACTGGCGGCGCGAAGTGGCCTCCTGCCGTCCGGAATACTACAAGTGGGAACAGATCTTCTTCCTGAAATTCCTGGAAAAGGGCCTGGTCTACCGCAAGAATTCCCCGGTGAACTGGTGCCCGGGCTGCAACACCGTTCTGGCCAACGAGCAGGTGGAGGAAGGCCTGTGCTGGCGCTGCGACTCCGAAGTCGAGCAAAAAGACATGGAGCAGTGGTTCCTGCGCATCACCGACTATGCGGACGAGCTGCTGGCCGACCTGGACAGCCTGGACAAGGGCTGGCCCGAGCGCGTGCTGACCATGCAGCGCAACTGGATCGGCAAGAGCTACGGCGCGGAGCTGACCTTCCGCTTCAAGGGCCTGGACGAAACCGTGACCGTGTTCACCACCCGTCCTGACACCCTGTTCGGGGCCACCTTCATGAGCCTGGCCGCCGAGCATCCGCTGGTGGAAAAGCTCATCGAAAATTACGAAAAGGCCGACGAGGTGCGCGCCTTCTGCGACAAGGTCCGCAACATGGACCGCATCAAGCGCGGCGCCGACGACCTGGAAAAGGAAGGCGTCTTCACAGGCGCATACGTGGTCAACCCGGTCACGGGCAAGGACATGCCCGTGTACGTGGCCAACTTCGTGCTCATGGGCTACGGCACCGGCGCGGTCATGGCCGTACCGGCCCACGACCAGCGCGACTATGAATTCGCCTCCAAGTACGAGCTGCCCATGCAGGTGGTCATCAACACCCCGGAGCTGCACAAGGAAGGCAAGGTCCTCACCCTGGAAGACATGGACGCCGCCTACACCGACCCGGGCTTCCTGGTGAACTCCGGCCAGTTCGACGGCATGGACAACGAGTCCGCCAAGAAGGCCGTGGTGGAGCACCTGGACAAGGAAGGGCTGGGCACCATGGCGGTCAACTACCGCCTGCGCGACTGGAACGTCTCGCGCCAGCGCTTCTGGGGCGCCCCCATCCCGGTCATGTACTGTGATTCCTGCGGCGTGGTGCCCGTGCCCGAGCAGGACCTGCCGGTCACGCTGCCCGAGAACGCCCAGGTGCGCGAGGACGGCCGCTCCCCCCTGCCCATGATGGACGAGTTCGTGAACTGCACCTGCCCCAAATGCGGCGGCGCGGCGCGGCGCGAAACCGACACCCTGGACACCTTCTTCGAGTCCAGCTGGTATTTCCTGCGCTACTGCGACCCGCGCAACACGGACGCCCCGTGGGACCGCGAAACCCAGGACTACTGGATGCAGGTGGACCAGTACATCGGCGGCATCGAGCACGCCATCCTGCACCTGCTCTACGCCCGATTCTTCACCAAGCTGCTGCGCGACTGCGGTTACGTCACCGCTGCCGAGCCCTTTGCCAACCTGCTGACCCAGGGCATGGTGCTCAAGGACGGGGCCAAGATGTCCAAGTCCAAGGGCAACGTGGTGGCTCCCAGCGAGATGATCAAGAAGTACGGCGCGGACGCCACCCGGCTGTTCATTCTCTTTGCGGCACCGCCCGCCAAGGAGCTGGAATGGTCGGACCGCGGCATTGAGGGAGCCTACCGCTTCATCAACCGCCTGTGGCGCCTGGCCGAGGAACTGGAAAAGGTGGTTTCCGCCGCCAAGCCGGTTTCCTACGGCGATCCCAAGTCCGAGGCCGCCAAGGCCCTGCGCCGCAAGGAGCACGACACCATCCGCCGCGCCACCCGCGATATCGAGAACGACTTCCAGTTCAACACGGTCATCGCGGCCATCATGGAACTGGTGAACGAGATCTACGGCTGCAAGGACGAGCTCAAGGGCTCCGAGCCCGGGTCGCTCTCCTCGGCCATGGCCACCACCCTGACCCTGCTCTCGCCCATTGCCCCGCACATCTGCGAGGAACTCTGGGAAACCATCGGCAACACCGAGCGCATGGTGGGCCAGCCCTGGCCCACGCACGACGAATCCGCCCTGGTGCTGGACGAGGTCACCGTGGTGGTCCAGGTCTGCGGCAAGGTGCGCGGCAAGATCACCGTGCCCAACAACGCCCCGCAGGCGGATGTGGAAAAGGCAGCCCTGGAACAGGAGAACGTGGCCAAGCACATTGAGGGCAAGACCCTGCGCAAGGTCATCGTCATTCCCAACAAGCTGGTCAACATCGTGGCCAACTAGGGAACCCGAAAACAAATGCAAAGCCCCGGCGTCCACGCGACGCCGGGGCTTCGTTTATGGCCGCTTGTTTACTAATCCCGCTTTTCCCTCTATTATCCGGCCTTGTCGAATAGCACCCGGAGATACAATGAAACCGATGAAATATATCCCCCTCATTATCCTGCTTCTTTTCCTGACGGCCTGTGGCTACGGCTTCCCCTCCGGCGAAAGCACCTCCCTGCCGCCCGAATACAGAACCCTGGCCATCAACAAGGTGGACCATCCCACCACCTTCCCCTGGATGGAGGCCCGGCTGCGGTCCCTGCTGCGCGACGAACTGAATCGCCGCGCCTGGGCCTCCTGGGCGGACAAGGACAAGGCCAAGGCCTGGATCAATGTGGAGGTTTCCAAGTACACCCGCAAGGCCTCTGTCACGGGTGACAAGGACGAGACCCTGCGCTCCTCGGCCACCATCACCATGCAGGCCACGGTTGTCTCGCGCGGCACCGGCCAGGTTCTCTGGAATTCCGGCACGATTACCGCGGACTGGCCCTACTACACAGGGGAAGAGGAAGAAGCGGACAACGAGATCACGGAACGGGCCGTCCAGATCATGGTCGAACGCCTTTCCCGCAACTACTAGCCGAGGCAGCCATGACCCGTCCCAAGTATTCCTTTCTGGTCTGCCCGGACCCGCAGCTCCTGAACAAGCATATCAACGACGCCCTGAACGCCTCCGGTGTTTCCGGCTGGGAACGCAAGGCCTTCTGGGGCGATGACGACGATCCTCTGCCCCAGGCCTTCTGGCAGGACCTGACCATCAAGGGACTCTTTTCCCAGCCCAAGGCCCTGGTGGTGCGCCGGGCGCACAACCTCAAGATGGAGCAGTGGAAAAAGCTCAACGAGGCCATGCGCGGGGTGGGTTCGGACATCTGGCCCTTCTTCTGCCTGGAAGGCCAGTGGAAGGGAACCAAGGCACCGGTTTCCGCCCATCTGGCCAAACTCGATTTCTACAAGCACGCCCAGAAAAGCGGCTGGAACTGGGAATTCGCGGGACTCAACGAAAGCACCCTGCGCGAGTTCGTGGCCAACTGGGCCCGGGAAAACCAGTTCACCCTGGACCGGGGCGTGCACCAGGCCCTTGCAATGGCCCTGCCCACGGATGCGGTGGCCGCAAAACTGGAGCTGCAAAAGATTGAACTGGCCGTGGGCGACGGCCACCAGGTCACCCGCGAACACGCCGACCTGGTGGCGCCCACCGGGGAAATGGAATTTTTCGAGCTCATGGACTCCCTGGGCAAGCAGGGAGCCGAGGCCGCCGTGTGGAAGCGGGTCCTGGAGGACCACCTCAAGAAATCCCAGGACAAGATGATTTTCAACCTCATCGGCTACCTTGCCAGCCAGGCACGCATGTACTGGATGCTCATGAGCGGCGAGGAGGCCAAGGTCAAGGCCCACCCCTACGTCAAGAAGCTCAAGACCCCGGTGGCCAAGCGGCTGGGGCGCCATGGCGTCGCCCGCATGATCGACCTGGCCCTGGATGCGGAAATGAGTATCAAGACGGGCTCCCGCAATCCCGAGGAAGTGCTCGACTTCCTGGTGGCGGGCCTCATCCAGCTCTTCCGGCCCCAAAGGGCATAGACGGCATGCAAAACAGGCTGGTTCCTTCGATGAAACGCGGCGAACATGTCCATTGCGGGCAGCCGTTGCATTAGAATCTCCCTTAAATCATACCAAAGGGCTTGACCCCACCCCTATCCTATGAGCGAGACACCCCACTACCTCGGACACCGGCAGCGGCTCAAGGAACGACTCATGCGCAACCCCAGGGAACTGGCCGACTACGAGGTGTTGGAGCTGGTGCTGGCCTCGGTGCTGCCCCGGCGGGACACCAAGCCCCTGGCCAAGGAGCTGCTCACACGGTTCGGCTCCCTGCGCGGGGCGCTCTCCGCAGCCCCGGAACGGCTCGAGGAGGTCAAGGGAGTGGGGCCCGCGGTGGTGACGCACTGGCACCTGATGCAGGAAACCCACGCCCGTCTCAAGGAAGGGTGCATGGCCGAGATGGAGGTGCTTTCCACGGTGGAGGCGGTGGCGAACGCCGCCATGGCCCGCATCGGCGGCAAGACGCGGGAGGAATTCTGGGTGGCGCTGCTGGACGGCAGCAACCGGGTCATCGACTGGGAACGGATCAGTTCGGGAACCGTGGACAGGGTGGACGCCTACCCTCGGGAAATGCTGGCCCTGGCGCTCAAGAAGCAGGCCCGGGCGCTGATCCTGGTACACAACCACCCGGGCGGCGACCCCACCCCCTCGGAGGAGGACCGCATCCTCACCATGGGGGTAGCCAAGGTGGCCGGAACGCTGCAGATACTGGTGCGCGACCATGTGGTGGTTTCCGACAGGGGCTATTACAGCTTTCATGAGAACGGACTGCTCTAGGGGAAGAAGGTATGAAGCAACTCCACGCCATCGTCAAAGGCAAGGTCCAGGGAGTCTGGTTCCGGGCCTGGACCCTGGATGTAGCCCGGGATCTGGGCCTCAAGGGCTGGGTGCGCAACATGCCCGAGGGCCACGTGGAAACGCTTGCCCAGGGCGACCAGGAAACCCTGGACCGTTTTCTGGAAAGCCTGCGGGACGGACCTCCCTTGGCCAGGGTTGTTGAAATCGACACGAATTGGGGCTCTGTAGAGGAAAATTTCACGAATTTCTCGGTAAAATATTGATTTTTCCAGGCGTGAACCCCTTGCCAACGACTTCAGACGTCTTATGTAAGGTAATTCACTCCAATAATAGTATAAAACGAGGTGTTTCGCCTTGAAAAAAAAGAAAAAGACTCCCATCAAGCCTCTCCGGATGCGCAAAAAGGCAACCCCGGCAAACATAAAAAAGAGGGAAGTCCAAAGTCCCGAAGTGGAAAAGACCAAGGCGGCCGCGCCCTCCCAGGGCCTGCCAGACCTCATCGAGGCCCTGACCGCAGGACCGGGCGGCGCCAGCCCCTTTTTCCACGACGGCGATGACGCCACCGGCGTGCAGGACCTGAATCTGCCGCCCGAGCTGCCCGTGCTGGCCGTGCGCGACATCGTGGTCTTCAACTACATGATCCTGCCCCTGTTCGTGGGCCGGGAAAAATCGGTCCAGGCCGTGGACGCGGCCCTTTCCGGCGACCGGTACATCCTGATCCTGACCCAGAAGGACGAGAGCGTGGACGACCCGGATGCGGACGACCTGTACCTGACCGGCACCATCGGCATGATCATGCGCATGCTCAAGATGCCCGACGGCAGGCTCAAGGTTCTGGTGCAGGGCCTGGCCCGCGCCAAGGTCCGCAAGTTCCTTTCCCACGAGCCCTACCACCTGGCCGAGGTGGAGCCCATCATGGAGCCCGAGGACCTGGAGCTCACCGCAGAGCACGAGGCGCTCATGCGCTCTTCCCGCGAGCAGAGCGAAAAGATCCTCAGCCTGCGCGGCATCTCCTCCTCGGACATCATGAGCGTGCTCAACAACGTCAACGAGCCCGGCAGGCTGGCGGACCTCATCGCCTCCAACCTGCGCATGAAGGTGGCCGAGGCGCAGAAGATCCTGGAATGCCCCGATCCGGTCGACCGCCTGGAGCTGGTCAACAAGCAGCTCGTGAAGGAAGTTGAAGTGGCCTCCATGCAGAACAAGATCCAGAGCATGGCCAAGGAAGGCATGGACAAGGCCCAGAAGGACTTCTTCCTGCGCGAGCAGCTCAAGGCCATCAAGCGTGAGCTGGGCGACGACCACGACGAGAACGAGGAGATCGAGGACTTCCGCAAGGCCATTGAATCCTCGGGCATGCCCAAGGACGTCATGAAGGAGACCTTCAAACAGCTCCGCCGCCTGGAGGCCATGCACTCGGAATCCTCGGAAGCCACGGTCATCCGCACCTACCTGGACTGGATGACCGAACTGCCCTGGAAAAAACTTTCCCGCGACCGCCTGGACATCAAGAAGGCCAAGACCATCCTGGACGAGGATCACTACGACCTGGAAAAAGTCAAGGAGCGCATCCTCGAATACCTGAGCGTGCGCAAGCTCAACCCCAAGATGAAGGGGCCCATCCTCTGTTTCTCGGGCCCTCCTGGCGTGGGCAAGACCTCCCTGGGCCGCTCCATCGCGCGCAGCCTGGGCCGCAAGTTCCACCGCATGTCCCTGGGCGGCATGCGCGACGAGGCCGAAATCCGCGGCCACCGCAGGACCTACATCGGTTCCATGCCCGGCCGCATCATCCAGGCCATCAAGCAGTGCGGCACGCGCAACCCGGTGATCATGCTGGACGAGATCGACAAGCTCGGCTCGGACTTCCGGGGCGACCCGTCCTCGGCCCTGCTGGAGGTGCTGGATCCGGAACAGAACTACTCGTTCACCGACCACTACCTGAACGTGCCCTTTGACCTGTCCAAGGTCATGTTCATCTGTACGGCCAACATGCTGGAGACCATTCCCGGCCCCCTGCGCGACCGTATGGAGATCATCCGCATCCCCGGCTACACCGAGCACGAAAAGGTGGTCATCACCCGGCGCTACATCATCCCGCGCCAGTGCGAGGAAAACGGACTCAAGGAAAAGGAACTGAATATCAGCGACAAGCTGGTGGCCAAGGTGGTGCGCGAATACACCCGCGAGGCCGGCCTGCGCAACGTGGAACGCGAGATCGGCACCCTGTGCCGCAAGATGGCCCGCCAAAAGGCCGAAGGCGAAAAGGGGCCGTTCAGCATCACGGCCAAGAACCTTTACAAGCTGCTCGGCCCGCCGCACTTCCTGGACGACGAAAAGGAAAAGGAACTGCCTCCGGGCGTGGCCGTGGGCCTTGCCTGGACCCCGGTGGGCGGGGAAACCCTACATGTGGAAGTGACCACCATGCCGGGCAAGGGCAAGCTGACGCTCACCGGCAAGCTGGGCGACGTCATGAAGGAATCGGCCCAGGCCGCCCTGTCCATTGCCCGCGCCCGCGCCGACGAGTACGGCATCGACCCGGCATTCTCGGAAAACATGGACATCCATGTGCATGTGCCCGCGGGCGCGACGCCCAAGGACGGCCCCTCGGCGGGCGTGACCCTGGTCACCGCGCTCATCTCGGCCCTTTCCGGAATCCCGGTGGACCCGGACGTGGCCATGACCGGCGAGATCAGCCTGCGCGGCCGTGTACTGCCCGTGGGCGGCATCAAGGAAAAGATCCTGGCCGCCGTCACCCGGGGCATGAAAAAGGTTCTCATCCCGGACCAGAACAAGAAGGATCTGGACGAGATCCCGGCCGAACTGCGCAAGAAGGTGGTCATCAAGACCATCAAGCATGTGAAGGAAGTCTGGCCGCTGGCCAAGGGAAAGTAACCCTTTCCTCCAGAAGAAGATCCAAGGCCGCGGGGTTCGCCCCGCGGCCTTTTTTGCGCCTTCGCACCATTCCCCCTCCAAACGGTAGGAGAATATCGACATTTCCCACGGAGTATGCCATAGCAACGAAACACCGAACAAATTCCGTGGGAGGAAACCTATGAAACGCCTTTTGGCAGTTCTCTGCCTGTTCATCTGTATGACAGGCCAGGCCCTGGCAACCGATCTCGTCGCCACCTACAAATACGAGGACGGCAGCACCATGAAGCTGGCCGCGCGCGACTCCAAACACGTGCGTATGGACACCGGCCCGGACAGCTACCTGTTGCTGGTGGGCGACAAGATGTATGCGGTTTCCCGCAGCGACGGCCAGTGGCAGGCCATGGACATGGACAAGATGTCCGGCATGATGGGCATGTTCGCCAGCTCCGGCTCCAGCGAGATCAAGGATCTTGAGGTCAAGTACGCCAAGACCGGCCGCAAGGAAAAGATCGCCGGATACACGGGCAAGGTCTACGACGTGGATGTCTACGAGGGTTCCAAGCTGGTGAGCCGCGACGAGGTGGTCATGAGCACCCACAACGACCTCAAGCGCATCAACGACGCATGGACCGCCGTGGCCCTGCGCATGGGCAACATGATGGACAAGGAGACCGCCCAGTCCCTGCAGCGGACCTGCGAAGAAGCCCGCAAGGCGGGTTACGGCGGCGTGCTGCGCTACGGGTCGGAAATGACGCTGGCCAGCATGAAACGCACCGACCTGGGTTCCTCCTATTTCGAACTGCCCTCCGGCACCACCCAGGTGGAAGGCCCGTCCCAGGCCCAGGGCGATGACACCCTGAAGCAGGACGCCAAGGACGTGGGGCAGGCGGCCAAGGACGAAGCCAAGCAGGCCACCATCGACGAAGTGCGCGAAGGTGTGCGGGACGTGTTCAACGGCCTCTTCAACTAGCCCGGCTATATGGAAACAGGGCCGCTCCGGAAGGGGCGGCCTTTTTTTTATCCCATCATGTGGAAGATGTGGGGAAGCGGGGCCAGGTTCTCGCTGGAATCCCGGCGCTGGCTGTCGGCGGCCCGTCCCTCGTAGGTGATGTTGTGGATCAGGTTGATCCTCTTGGGCTCGTTGAGCACCTGGCTTAATTCGTGGATCTCCAGAAGCACCATGTCCTGGTCGAACCCGTCCACGCCGTCCCAGCGGAAGGTGACCGAACCGATGCCCGTGGCCCGGCACACGCCGAGAATCTCCTTCTTGCGCAGCCGCTCGGTCATCTTGGAGAGGCGGATCTTGTGGCTTTCCTCCTCGATCCTCTCGAACTCCTGCGACACGCCGTCCAGAAAGACCTCGAAACAGAAATGCTTGCCGCCCAGGAGTACACCGGACTTGGCATAGACCCTCGAAACCGCGCGCCCTGTCTTTTCCCTGACCTCCTGCCAGAGATCCCCGGAATCCTCATGCGAAGCCAGCTGACCGAGCATCCTGGCCCACCCCTTGGTGCCGTAAGCCTGCATACCCGCCTTGATCATGTGGCGATCCAGGTGGAGCAGGCCGACGGTGTAGAAATCACCAAGAAGAGATATTTCCAACTTCATCGAAATACTTGTTCCTTGTTCGTTAGCGAAAAAAGCTAGGTATCATCCTGATCGGGCTTTTCAATGATATTCGACCCGGCCGTCGTGACAATCGAATCCGGCAGCCCGCCCAGGGCCTTGTACAGGCGCGTGGCCTCCAAGCCGACACCCTCGGGAACGGGCGGTTTTTCATACTTGGTCAGCAGGGCCTTGTCCCTGTACAGGGCGTCTATAAGCCGGCATAGGCCCAAGGCCGGGGTGAGATTGTCGTTAATTTCCAGAGCCGCCTTCAGGTTCTCAAAACATTTGTTCCAATCCCCCTGCTCGTAAAAGACGCGGGCCAGGTTGTAATAGAGGTGCTCGTCCTCATCGACGCAGAATTCCAGGGCACGGGCGTAATAGCGCGCCGCCTCGTTGAACATGCGCCCCTTACGCAGGGAGATGCCGAACTCGTTGAACAGGTGCTTGTGCTCCTCCTGGAAGGCGGCCTCCATGTTCACCAGCTGCTTGAACACGGCCTGGGCATGGGAAATCTTCCTTAGCTCGGTGTATACGATACCGAGCCCGAAGATGGCCCGAACGTTTTCCTCGTCCACCTCAAGGGCCAGGGTGTACTGTTCTTCCGCGCCTTCCAGCTCGTCCTCGTGCCTCAGCGCATCCCCTTTATCCAGGGTATCGTGCAGATGACGCATGGCGGGCCCCACCTTGGCAAGGTGGATCTCGACCTCGGGAGCGTACTCCTGCATGAGCTGGTCAAAGGTGATGGATTCGGCCTTTCCCGTGGGAACGAAATGGGAATTGACTTTCTTGATCTGGAAATCATCCTCTCCGGTCTGTTCCACATACCAGAGAATCTTGGATTTCTGCTTCTTGGCGGTGGTGCCTGAGCCTATTTTGATCTCGCGCACGGACGAAAACACGCAGGAAAGAGGGTCCTTGTCGCTATCGACCCCTTTGCATGCAAATTCCTTGGCGGCATTGTTTCCGTGTTTTTCCGAAGGCATAACCCACCACTAAGACATCGTATATACTTGGATTTTGCTGTTATAAAGGAAGAACGTCCATTTTGCCAGCATTAAACGGACATGAACGCACGCCAAAATATTGCTTCCGGCCCCACAGGGCTGGACATTGGCCGCCCAGGTCTTATCATGTCCCTTCCGGGCAACCCGCATCGTTGCCAGCAGGACGCTTTTCCGCTATGGAAAAGGCCCGTATACGGGTACGCCCCATACGGCCTGGAAAAAGAAATCGGGAGAATATGTATGCCCATTTTTGAATACGTCTGTGAAAAGTGCGGAAACGAATTCGAGGAACTGGTCTTCGACCGCAACGAACACCCGCCCTGCCCCAAATGCCAATCCGTGCAGACCAGTAAGCTCATGTCCGCTGTCCGCTCCAAGGTCGGCTCCGGCGCAGCCGGCGGAGAATCCCAAGGCGAGGCCCCCTCGACGCCGAGCACGTCCTCCTCTTCCCCCTGCGCGGGCTGTTCCGGGGGCAACTGCTCCACCTGCGGAAGCTAGCCCTGTTCCCATTCCACACAAGGATTTCATTTCATGAAGGACACCATTGTCATTGCCACTCGCGGCAGCAAGCTTGCCCTGTGGCAGGCTGAGCATATTTCCGCGCGCCTGCGCGAAGAGCACCCCGGCCTGGCCGTGGAACTGCTCAAGATCAAGACCAAAGGCGACAAGATCCTGGACGTGCCCCTGGCCAAGGTTGGCGGCAAGGGCCTGTTCGTCAAGGAGATCGAGGAAGCGCTCCTGGACGGCCGCGCCGACATCGCCGTGCATTCCATGAAGGATGTACCCACGGAACTGCCCGACGGCCTGGAAGTGGGCGTGATCCCCGAGCGGGAGGACCCCACAGACACCCTGCTCTCCGTCAGGTACGACGGCCTGGACGGCCTGCCCCAGGGAGCCCTGGTGGGCACCTCGAGCCTGCGCCGCCAGTCCCAGCTGGCCGCCCTGCGCCCGGACCTGAAGATCGAATCCCTGCGCGGCAACCTGGACACCCGAGTGGCCAAGCTCCTGGACGGGCAGTACGACGCCATTGTGGTGGCCACCGCAGGCCTCAACCGCCTGGATATTTCCGCGCCCAAAAGCACCATTCTCGGTCCGCCGGACTTTCTTCCGGCCGTGGCCCAGGGCGCCCTGGGCATCGAATACCGCGTGGCCGACGAGGAAGTGCAGGACATGCTCGCCTTCCTGAACCACGACCACACCAAGCATCAGGTCCTGGCCGAACGAGGCTTCCTCACCGGTCTCGACGGCGGCTGCCAGGTGCCCATCGCGGCATGGTCCGTGATCGAGGGCAACACCCTCAGGCTCACGGGCTTTGTGGCCGATACGGACGGATCCCGTCCCATCCGCCTGGAAACGGTGGGGGCCGTGGACGATGCCTGGGAACTGGGCATGGGCCTGGCCCAGGACGTGCTGGCCGCCGGCGGGGACGAGATCCTGGCCGAGGTCTATCAGCGCGAATCGGGAGCCTAGCCATGCCGGACCGGGACATGGCCCTGCAGGAACTGCAACGAATCCCCGGCGTGGGCCCCAGCCTGGCGGACGACCTGTACCGCCTGGGCTTTCGCCATGTGGAAGACCTGCGCGACAAGGATCCGGAAGCCATCTACCGCAGCCTCATGGCACTCGAGGGAACCCATGTGGACCGCTGCGTGCTCTATGTCTTCCGGTGCGCCGTCTACTTCGCTTCCAATTCCCTCCACGACGAGGAACTGCTCAAATGGTGGAATTGGAAGGATCGGGAAAACCTGCAATAACAACCTGTTAAGCAAAGCCAAACACCCCCTAAACATTTTCATCAATCCTCCGATAAAGAAGGTAGCAAGAGATGCAACCGTACAAGGAGGTACACAATGGTTGAAACACTGGGAGTGCTGAATGGGACGGCCAAGAACAACCTGGCCGAGACCATGAAGAATTTGAATAAGTTGAGGATGCGCCGCCAGGTTTATGAAAACCCCGAGTTCGCGCGCCAGCTGGTCAAGATCGAAGCCACCGCCACCTACAACGCCCGAGGCGACGTGGTCCAGGCGGTATCCGGAGATCTTGGAAATGCCTAAATCCACCGGCAAAGCCGGGAACAGGAAAAAATCGGCCTGACAGTTCATACCAACTGTCAGGCCGATTTCTTTTATGGCTGTAAAAAAAACGTCTACTGCGATGCCACACATAAAATCAGATCAGCGGTCACCGGTTTCATCACCCAATCACCAGTCATCGCGGCGGGGAGAGCGGCGCATGCGCTTCTTTTCGGCGAGGCGGCGCTTGCGGTCCTGGGTTCGGCGCACCGAACTCAAGGTGGGCATGGTGGGCTTGCGCGGGGTCACGGGCTTAAGGGCCCAGCGCATGAGTTCCACAAAACGATCCAGCACGGCATCCCGATTGCCCTTCTGGGAACGGAAGTCATGGGCGGAAATGCGCAGCACGCCGTTCTTGTCCATGCGGCGGCGCAGCTTGCCCCGCACCGAGACCTTCTGCAGCTGGGTCAGGCTCCGGGTCTTTTCCACGTCGAAGAAAACCGTGGCCTTGGTGGCCGTGGTGTTCACGTGCTGGCCCCCGGGCCCGGGCGAACGGCTGAAGCTGAAACGCAACTCCTCTTCCGGAATCGAGACCTTGTCGTTGATGTAAATCATGCTCATGCGGGCATCATGGCACGGCCCCCCGCGCCCACGCAACCGTCTTTTCCGTTGACACCGCCCCCTTTTCGGTTACCCTCCGGCACATTGAAAACAAGGAGTTTCCCATGAAAGAATGCCCCTGCGGTTCCGGCAAGGACTTCGAAGCCTGCTGCGAGCCATATATTACCGGTAAGGAAAACGCCCCCACCGCCGAAGCGCTCATGCGCTCCCGGTACAGCGCCTATGCAACGGGGCATGTGGACTATCTCCATGAAAGCCTGGCCCCCGAAAAGCAGTCCGAGCACGACCCCGAAGCCGTGCGCGACTGGGCCGAAAAGTCCGAATGGCTCGGCCTGACCATCATGGACACCAAGGCGGGCACGGAAAAGGACGAAACCGGCGAAGTGAGCTTTGCCGCCAAGTTCCGCCAGAACAACATGGTGCAGGAACACCGGGAGCACAGCCAGTTCCGCAAGGAGGACGGCAAGTGGTTCTATGTGGACGGCTACCTGCTTCCCCCGGCCACAGTGCGCAACGAAAACAAGGTGGGCCGCAACGAGCCCTGCCCCTGCGGTTCCGGCAAAAAATACAAGAAGTGTTGCGGCAAATAAGCCGTGCTTACAGAATATGAAAAGGCCCGGAGGTTTTCCTCCGGGCCTTTTTTTTCGCGCTGCCCTACTGCTCTCTTCGCTTCAAAAACGGGATAATGATGAACACCATTGACGGCACTATGATGCCGCTGAGCACCAGCGTACGCACGGGCAGGGGCAGGGAAACGCCGGACATGTTCATGCCAAGGCTGATTCCGGTGACCATAATCCAAACACATACCCAGACCTTGAGAGTAAACTTGAATTTAGCCATCGTCTTCCTCCTGTGTTGCCATGTGCTCATCCAACAGGGAGTAGTACCCCGGCAAGAGTTCCTGCAGCTTTCGAAGCGCCTTGTCGGTGAGAATCACCAACTTGGCGCGCTTGTCGTTTTCAAGTTTCTCAAACTCCACGAAACCGGCCTTGGCCATCGACTGCAGCGTCCGGGTCAGCACCGGTTTGGAAACATCGATACGCTCACGGATCCCGCTGGGGGTCAGGCCATTTGCCTCGGGGTCGCGATGGATGACTATGCAGATCAGAAACCTGAGCTGCGAAAAATCGTGTGCGGAGAAATAGGTATCTATCCTTCGGATGAGCATGCTGGCACGGTGCATCAGCTTGAGCGCTCCCTCCACGGACGCGACATTCATTTCCGGAAACCTTGATTTGTAGTTTTCCAGTATCCGCCTGGAAGGCAGCTCTTTGAGAAAAAACATCCTGCACCTCTTGTTGCTCAAGTTAGTTATCATGATAACGAACTTGTATGCATTGTCAACAGAAAAGCCCCGAAGGCGAACCTCCGGGGCTTTTGTTTCGCGTTGTCCTATTCCCTTTCGGTCTTCTTTTCCCAGTCTTCCACATCCATGCCTTCGGGCACCTCTTCCCAGCCGGTGATCATGGCCTCCACATGGGCGGATACGGTATGCCCCGTGGTGGTCATGTACACGTGCACGATGAGGAATATGAGGATGGCGAACCCGCCGATGAGGTGCAGGGCCGCCAGCACCTTCAGGCTGATGAACGAAGCGATGCCCCACTTGGCCCAGTCGTTGTAGCCCCAGTAAAGCAGCCCCGTGATCATCTGTAGCGGAAGCAGAATGGCGGTGAGCCCCAGGTAGGTCAGACGCTGCATGGGATTGTGCTTGGCGGCTTCGCTCTTCTGCACCGGATGCGGCTCGCCCCGGAAGATGCCGTGGGCGTAGTACCTGGCCACCTCGAAGAGCTTCCTGGTGGTGGGGATGTACTGTTTGTACTCATGGGTCACGAACATCCAGAAGACGATGAACACGAACAGGATGAGCCAGGTGATGCCAATGGTGTTGTGCAGGTTCACGGCGTCCATGAACCCGAAGACGTCGATGGAGCCGTGCACCTCAAAGCCCGTAAGCAGCAGCAGGATGATGAGCAGTCCCTGGACCCAGTGCCAGAAACGCTCGAACCGCGAGTAGAGGTAGATCTTTTTCATCTTGTGTTCACTCATGGCTAGTCCTCCTTGCGCCTGAGCCCGGATATGAAGCGCATGAATCCATGCAGGATCACGGCCACGAGCGCGACTCCCGCGCCGACCCAGCCGAACATGTCGATGGTGGAGACCGTGTCACGCCCCGGCATGTAGACCTCGGTGATGTTCGAAAGCCGACTCTGGCGGGTGTGGCACTGGGCGCATTCCAGGGCCGCCGTCTTGGGTGCCACCATGTGGGTGGCCGGGAAGACATAGGCGGTGTTCACGAACCCGAACTCGCCGCTGTACTTGTAGCCCGCATACTTCATGCCCGCCGCAATGGCCCTGTTCCAGTCGAACGTCTTCCAGAACGCGTCCTTGTCGTCCTTGCCGCGCGGAAAGAGATGCGGAATGACCATGACGTTGTTGCTGCGGTCATACGGCGTCTTGCCGCGATGCACCTTGAAGGGCATGATCCGCGAATTGGGATCGTCCACCGAACCGATGGGACGGCTCACCCAGACCTCGTGGCTGGGATCGATGGTATCTTCCACGGTGACGTGCCCCATGGCGCCGTTGAACCAGAAGTACTCCGGCACCACATTCTTTTCCCAGACGAATTCGCCCTTTTTCTTGTCAAAGGCGGGCTTGCCGTTCTCGCCCATGACCACGGCCTTGCCGTCCATAAGGGTCCCGGCCTTGGACCAGTCCCACCACATCTTGGTGGGCTGGGCGCGGGCAAACTGCGGGATATGACAGGCCTGGCAGGCCAGCTTGTCGGTGTGGTCGTTGAGCTTGGCGTCCATGCCACCGCTCTCGTGGGGCCGGGTTCCGTGGCAGGATTCGCACATGATCTTGTCGCCCAGGTCGTCCTGGAGCAGGCTCTTGCGGTCCACGGCGGCGGGCTTGCCGTAGATGCGGCCAGCCACGTGGTGGTTGCGCGTGGTGTGGCAGCGGGCGCAGGAAAAATCCTGGCCGCCGGACTCCACGGAGCCCATGTGCACGTCCAGGTCCTTGACCGGGTTGACCAGGGAGGAATCCAGGTCGCCGTGCTTGACCGCGTCTCCCCCGCCGCCGAAGAAGTGGCAGGTGCCGCAGTTGCGCCGCGAGGGGCGTCCCACGCTCTGGGCCACCTTGGCCCAGTCAGGCGCGTAGTAGGTCTTGCCGTTGCTCTTGAAAAACTTGCCCTTCTGCTTGCCCGGGTTGTCCGGGTCGGGGACGTAGGGCGCGGGGTATCCGGCCCCGGCCGGGAATTTCTTGTAGGTGCCGGTCTGCTCGTGGCAGACCAGACAGTCCACCTTGTCCTGGGAGGTAAAATCAAAGGTCTTGTCCTTCCAGCCGTATCCGGCGTGGCAGGAGGTGCAGCGCGGCTCGTTGCTGACCACGTTGATGCAGAAGTTGTTGACGGCTATTCCACCCTTGCCCAGCTTGGTGGGATTGCCGTTGTCGTCCATGTCCCGCCAGGTCCAGTGAATGGTCTTGTGGAACTGCAACGCTGCCTTGTTGTGACATTTCAGGCAGGTTGCGGTGACCTGTTCGGGCCGGAGCGTCCTCTGCTCCTCTGGGGAGAACTGCAGCTCCTTGAACTTGGTGTGATCCGCAGTCATCGTATTCACGATGGGCTTGGCCTTGGTGGCCTGGATGGCCATTTCCCGGCCGGGAGCCTTCTCCTCGGTCTGGGCAAAGGCGCTCCAAGCCATGGTCACCAAAAGCGCGACGCACAGCCACGCAGCGGGCCATTTCCATTTCCTCGTGCTCATAGACGCCCCCTCATGGTTGTGTGAACGCCCGTCGCCGGGCGGCAGGTCCCACCCACGCGGCACTCACTTTTGCGACTAATCTACCATAAAAGGAGGATAGAGGAAGTATTTTCGGTACTGGCGGCGCATCAACGCGCCGTGAAAACACAAAAACGGGGCCGCTCCGGATGGAACGCCCCGTTCATGTGCTCTTCTGATCGGTCAGGCTGGACGGTTCAGAATCAGCCCCGTCGGCCGCCGCCTCCCATGCCACGGCCTCCGCCTCGGCCCATTCCGCCGCCCATGCCGCGACCGCAACCGCCACCCATACCACGGCCCATGCCGCTTCCGCCCGTACGGCGGCAGCCGCCTGCGGGAGCGGGCTGTTGCGGAGCCTGCGTCGGCTGGCCCTGATTGGCCGGACCGGGATTGGCCTCGGTCAACTCACCAGCCAGGAACCGGTCCACGGCTTCCCGGACGCTGCCGCCGGACACGGTGACCATGCGGATGCCTCCGGCGCTCAGGGCCTGCCAGGCCTTGGGGCCAAGGCTGCCGGTGATGATCACCTGCACCCCCTGGTCGGCAAGGGTTTGGGCGGCCTGAATGCCCGCGCCCTGGGCGAGCTGGGCATTGCCGCTGTTGTCATGGTAGCCGTACTCGCCGCTGTCCGTATCATAAATCGCAAACCCGCCAGCCCTGCCGAAACGGGGTTCGACGGGGACATCGGGTCCGGATGCGTTGGCGCTGATTGCTATACGCATACGTCCTCCTTGTTGATAATGGTTTTCACGTCACCAAAATCACTGCAGGAAGGATTCCAAAATAAAAATGGAATTATTTCAGCCCGTTGGGAAACAGGCCTCAAAAAAAGACGCAGAGTTCGCCCGTTTTTCAAAAGCGCGGGCGAACTCTGAGGCAGAATGGGAGAAAATTAAGCGCCCGGCTGGACCAACTCCCGGGCGGCGCGCAGAATACCCTGCTTGTCAATGCCCAGCATGGACCGAAGCTGCTTCTGGGTGCCGTGCTCGATGAACTCGTCGGGCAGCCCGAGCCGCTTGATGGTCAGCCCCCCGAGCAGTCCCCGCTCGTTGAACAGCTCCAGCACGGCCGAACCAAAGCCGCCGGCCAGGGAATTTTCCTCCACAAGGAGAATCCTGCGGTATTTTTCAGCCAGCTCCAGAAGCTGCGCCTCGGGCAACGGCTTGATGAACCGGGCATTGAAAACCGCGACGCTCATGCCCTGCTCCTCCAGCTCCATGGCCGCCTCGATGGAGGGATAGACGCGCGAGCCCAGGGTGACGATCACGGCGTCGCCGCCCTCGCGCACCAGTTCGCCCCGCCCCAGGGGAATGGCCTCGGGCTCGGGGTCCACATCCGCGCCCACGCCGGTGCCGCGCGGGTAGCGTACGGCAACAGGCCCCTTGGTCTCGAAGGCGGTGACCATCATGCGCGCCAGCTCGGCCTCGTCCTTGGGGGCCATGAACACCAGGTTGGGAATATGGCGCAGGTAGCTCAGGTCGAACGCGCCGTGGTGGGTGGCACCGTCTTCGCCCACCAGTCCGCCCCGGTCCAGGAAGAACTTCACGTCCAGGTTCTGGAGACAGACGTCGTGGACAATCTGGTCATAGGACCGCTGCAGGAAGGTGGAATAGATGGCCACGGCGGGCTTAAAGCCCTGTGTGGCGAGCCCGGCCGCATAGGTCACTGCATGCTGCTCACAGATGCCCACGTCCACGAATCGCTCGGGATGGCGCTCCTGGAAACAGCTCGTTCCCGTGCCTTCGGGCATGGCGGCCGTGATGGCCACGATTTTGTCGTCCCTGTCGGCCAGGCGGCAAAGCATGTTGCCGAAAATTTCGGTGTACGAGGGATACGGCGCACCCACGAACTTCTTGGCCAGCCCGGTTTCGGGCTCGAACCGGCCCACCCCGTGGAAAAAGGTCGGGTTGTTCTCCGCAGGCTCGTATCCCTTGCCCTTCTTGGTCAGCACGTGCACCAGCACGGGCTTGTCGATCTTGCGCACCTGCTCGAAGACCTTGATCAGCTCTTCGGTGTCGTGCCCGTCGATGGGGCCCACATAGGTGAACTGGAAGGCCTCGAAGAGCATGCCCGGGGTAAAGAAGGTCTTGAGGGAATCGCCGGAACGCTTCACGTAGGTGGCCAGGTCGCTGCCAATGCCCGGCACGCTGGCGACCCAGTTCTCCACGTCGGACTTGAGGCGCTGCAGCAGTGGCGCGGTCAGCTTGCGGCTCAGAAACGCGGACATGGCGCCCACGTTCTTGGAGATGGACATCTCGTTGTCGTTGAGCACCACTACCATCTTGCGGCCCATGCCGCCCGCCTGATTCAGGCCCTCGAAGGCCAGCCCGGCCGTCATGGATCCGTCGCCGATGACCGACACCACATCATAATCTTCCCCGGAAAGATCGCGTGCCGTGGCCATGCCCAGGGCCGCGGAAATGGAGGTGGAGGAATGCCCCACCCCGAAATGGTCGTATTCGCTCTCGGCCATGCGCGGGAACCCGCTGATGCCGTTCAGCTGACGTAGGGAATCGAAACGGTCCGCCCGGCCGGTGAGCAGCTTGTGGGCGTAGGCCTGGTGGCCCACGTCCCAGACGATCTTGTCCTTCTCGAAGTCATAGGCCTTGAACAGGGCCAGAGTCAGCTCGATAACGCCCAGGGACGGGGCAAGGTGCCCCCCGCTGCCGGAAACCTGCCCGATGATCACCTGCCGAAGCTCGTGGGCCAGGGCCTTGAGCTGGCCGATCTCCAGCTTGCGAACATCGGCGGGACGCGTGATCCCGGACAAAAGGTTGGTGGTGTCTGTATTGCTCATAATGAAATTCGAAATGCTTAATAAACCCGGTCCACGATGTAGCGGGCCAATTCCGACAGGAACGCCTGTTCGTCGCCTTGGCAATCGTCCAGGTATGTCACGGCCCGGTCCACGTATTCGCGGGCCAGTTCCTTGCTCTTTTCCAGCCCCATGAGCGCGGGATAGGTGCTCTTGCCCTGTTCCTCGTCGCTGCCCACGGGTTTGCCCAGGGTGGCCTCGTCGCCCACCACGTCCAACACGTCGTCCACGATCTGGAAGGCAACGCCAATGGCCCGGCCGTATTCGCGGGCCTTTTCGATATCGTTCTCGTTCGCGCCGGAAAGAATGGCCCCGCATTCGCAGGCCGCAGTGATCAACGCGCCGGTCTTCATGGCGTGCATCCGCCGCAGCTCGTCCAGGGAAACCTGGCCGAAGCGGCCGGTGAACTCCATGTCGATGGCCTGACCGCCCACCATGCCCCCGGAACCGGCGGCGCGCGCCAGCACGTTCACGGCGCGCAGCACGCGGTCGGCCGGAAGCCCTTGCCCGAGGCCAGCCTCGGTCATGAGCACGAAGGCCTCGGTGAGCAAACCGTCTCCCGCGAGAATGGCGGTGGCCTCGTCAAACTGCTTGTGGTTGGAGGGCTTGCCCCGCCGCAGGTCGTCGTCGTCCATGGCCGGCAGGTCGTCGTGGATCAGGGAATAGGTATGGATACATTCCAGGCTGGCGGCAAAGGGCAGGGCCCTGGCAAAGTCGCCCCCGAGCATGGCGCACCAGGAAAGCGCCAGCACCGGGCGCAAACGTTTGCCCCCGGCCAGCAGGCTGTATTCCATGGATTGGAGCAACCGCTCCGGGATATTGCGTTCGCGCAGGCAGGAACCGAGAAAATCCTCGACAACGGCGGCGCGCTTGGCCAGCTTTTCCTTGACCGTCATCTATTCGTCCCCTTCCGCGCCGAAACCGTCCAGGGCCTCGAATTCCCTGAGCAGCCCCTCGCTGACCACCTTGACCTCGTGGCGGGCGTTTTCCAGCTGCCTGCCGCAGCCCTTGGCCAGCTCCAGGCCTTCCTTGTACAGGGCAACACCCTGTTCCAGGGGAAGCTCGCCGCGCTCCAGGCGCTCCACTATTTCACGAAGCCGTTCCAGCCTCTGCTCGAATGTCTGTTCAGCCATTGTCTCACCCTTTTGATCATGTCGTCCGGTCCTTGTACCCAATTCCCGGGGCTTGCTCCAGTATTGTCTTGGGCGTCGCCCAAAGGGAATCCGACCGGGGAATCAGCCGAGAAAGGCCTCAAAACCCGGCGCATACTTGGTTGGTTCGAACTCGATCACCTCGTATTCGGCCACCCCTTCCCGGTGGAAGGGATCCTCGGCAATGATGGTCCGGACCTCTTCGGCAGACGCGGCCCGGCAGAGGATGACGCCGCCGGTGCGCGGATTCTTGCGCCCCGAGCACAGGAACTTGCCCAGGCCGTAATACTTCTCCAAAAAGGCCACATGCCCTTCCAGGCAGGCGTCCACAGCCTCGAGCGGCTTCACGTAAGTCAACAAAATCAGAAACATAATAATAATCCTGTTGTAACGAGTTCAGTGGGTTGCGATCTTCACTATTAAGCTGATGGAGGCCGAACCAGCTCGGGCTGCTTCTCCCAATAACTTCGGGGATACCAGAAGCTGAAGGCCAAAAGCCCGGCCATGACCGGCCAGCCCAGGACGGCTCGCGCCGAAAGATATACCTCCAGGGTGGTCCAGACAAGCAGCGCGGCCAGCAAACCGGCCTTGCACAGGTAGACCGAGGCCCACATGCAGGTCACCCTGTCCCAGCAGGCCACATAATGACGACTTTCGCGAATATGTTCAGGGAAGGCGTCAATGCCCACGGTCTGTTCCGCGAAATAGCGCAGCATGGGGCGACGCACGGCTATTGAGAGCAGGAAAAACAGGCCGAAGGAAGCGCCAAAGACGATGGGCGAAAACAGATACCAATCCGGGTCGCTGGTCAGCAGCACCGTGATCAGTTCGGCCACGGCATAGAATCCGCCCACCGTGGAAAAGGCGTCCCAGGTTTTCCGACGCGCCAGGTAATAGGCCATGACGAGCACGCACCAGACAGAGGCGCAGATCGCGCCCTCCAGCGCCATGTCGGCCTTGCGGCAGAAATAGAAGATGCCCACCGGCACGACGGATCCGGCGATGATGCGGTCAAAGGGAATCTTCTGCGCCATGAAACGTTCCTTGAAGCCGATCCTACTGCATTTTGAACAGCGGTTCGGGGTCGATGGCCACGCCCTGGGCAAAGACGCTCAGGTGCAGATGCGCCCCCGTGGAACGGCCCGTGGAGCCGGAAAGGCCAATCTTCTGGCCGCGCTCCACCATCTGTCCTTCCCTGACCAGCACCTTGGACATGTGCACGGACATGGAAACGACGCCGTTGCCGTGGTCGATGTAAACGCAATTGCCCGCGTAGTAGAAATTATCGCCCACCAGAATGACCTTGCCCGGCGCGATGGCCCGGATGGGCGTTCCCAGCCAGGCGCGGAAATCCAGACCCCAGTGGCGGCGCTTGGTGTCGCCGTTGAAGGTGCGGCGCAGTCCGAAGCGGCTGAGCATCTTGCCCTTGACCGGCAGGGAGAACGGCGCTTCCCACAAGCGTTCTGAGGACACCGTGGAGATGGCCTTTTTGGACTTTTCGCGCTCGCGCTCGATCCTGGCGTGGAACTTTTTGGGCGGCTTGACCATTCCGGGCGCAACCCGCAGCGTCTCCGTGGGATACTCGTGATCCTCGACGCGGACGAGCTTGCGCAAACGGCGGCGCTCGCCGTTCACCGAGGCCTCCACCTCCAGGGAATAAAGCCCGAACTTGACATACAGGCTCGTGCCGAACAGGGCCAGGGCGCGGCAGTCGCCCTGCCCGCATGCGGCCGGGCTCACGGACTTGCCGTCCCAGAATATATCCACGTCCTCCAGCTCATGGGGCGAAACAACCTTGACCAGAAACGGCTGGCCCACGCCCACGGCATCGGGGGCATGGATGGAGAACGGCTGTTCCCCGGCAAGGGCCGCCGGGGCCAGGCACAGGCTCAGCAACAGGACAAAAACGAACGAACGAAGGCAGCGTTGCATGGGATTCCTCGTTGAATGAAGGGCTGGGGAACGGACCCGCTACTTGAGCAGCTGGTCCACGTTCTTGGCAAAGAGCGGCGCGGGGTCCACCAGCTTTCCGAGCACGGCGACGCTCAGGTGCAGGTGCGCGCCCGTGGCCCGGCCCGTGGATCCGGAAAGGCCCACCAACTGGCCACGCTCAACCGTCTCGCCTTCCTTCACCGAAACCTTGGAAAGGTGGAAATACATGGAGACAACGCCGTTGCCGTGATCGATGTACACGGAGTTGCCCGCATAGTAATGCTCGCCCACCAGCACGACCTTGCCGTCGGCCACGGACTTGATGACCGTGCCCTTGGGCGCGCGGAAGTCCATGCCCCGATGTGGGTTCTTGGGCTGCTTGTTCAGGTAGCGCCGCAGGCCGTAGACGCTGGTCACGTCTCCGTCCACCGGGCGCTGGAAGGGCAGCTTCCACATGCGTTCCGGGCTGATGGTGTCGCGGGCCTCGGCAATGACCTTGCTCTCCCGGGCGATGCGGTCATAGACCTCCTTGGGCGGGGTGACCATCTTCTTGGGCAGGGTCAGGTCCTGGCGGGGAAATTTCTTGTCCGCGACGACCACGTTCTTCTTGTAGGTCTTGCGCACGTTGTCGATGCTGGCCGTGACCACCAGCTCCTGCTTGCCGGGCTCGGCATTGAGCACGTCCGTGCCCAGCAGGGCCAGGGCCACATGCTTGTCGTTCCAGACGCTGATGGCGGGCATGACCTCCTTGCCCTGCCAGTAGATGACCACCTCGTTGAGCGGCTTGGTGGAGGTGATGCGCACGGCAAAGGGCTCGCCCACCGCCACGCTGTCCGGGGCGGCGAACACGAGCTGGGGCTGGGCATCAGTGGCGTTGGCGTCCGTGGAAAGGGTGATGTCGTCCCCTTCCTGCAGCCCGAACTGGGCAAAGGCGGTCGAAGCGGACATGAGACAGATCAGGAACAGGAATATGAGCGAAATACGCCGTAAAATCATGAATTCTCCTTGAATGATTGGGTAACCGTTGCGGCGATACTACCATCCTTGACGCGAATGTCGAGTGCATCGCCTTGCACCACCTCGTCGGGGCTGCGCAAGAATTTGCCGGTCTTTTCCACCCGCACCAGACTGTAGCCGCGCTCCAGGGGTTTTTCCGGGTCCAGGCCCCGCAGCCCGGCTTGCAGCACGCCGAATTCACGCTCGCGTCCCTCCACCAGCCGGTGGGCGGCGTTGTAGAGCCCCTGCCCCAGTGCGGAAAGCCGCGCGGCCTTGTGGCGCAGGTTCGCCTCGCCATGAGCCCGCATGAGGCGGCCCGTCAATTGCTGTGTGCGCTGGGACGTGCCAAAGACCCCGGCTTCCCCGGCCCGGCGCAGGCGATGGATAAGCGACCGAAAATTCTGCTCATACCGCTCCACCTTGCGCACCGGAGAAAGCCAGAGCAGGGCCCGGCGCAGCTCGCCGAAGGCGGCGGCCTTTTCGCCGAGAAGGGCGGCATAAGCCCGGTTCAGGCCCATCTCCAGCTGATCCACGGACTGCATGAGGGTCTCGCGCCGGGGCCAGAGTTCCTGGGCCGCATGGCTGGGGGTCGCCACGCGCCTGTCGGCCACAAAATCGGAAATGGAAACGTCGGGCTCGTGCCCGATGCCCGAAACCACGGGCACCTGGGCCCGAAAAATGGCGTCGGCCACAGGCTCGGTATTGAAGGCCCAGAGATCCTCCAGGGATCCGCCGCCGCGAATGAGCACGGCCACCTCGGCCCAGCCGTCCTCGCCGACCTGGTCCAGGGCGGCCGCAATCTGTTCGGGGGCCTGATCGCCCTGCACCAGCGAGGGGTAAATTCGTATTTCCGCGCCGGTTCCTCGCTGGTCTGCGATGCGCAAAAAATCGCGGATGGCGGCCCCGCTCGGGGAGGTGATCACGGCCACGCGCTTGGGGTCGCGCGGCAGGGCCATCTTGCGGTCCTCGTCAAAGTAGCCCTTGGCGGCAAGTTTCGCCTTGAGCGCCTCAAAGGCCATGCGCAGGTCGCCCACGCCCTGCTCCTGCACCAGTTCGGCAATGAGCTGATACTGGCCGCGCGGTTCATAGACGTTGAGCCGCCCGGCGCAGAGCACTTCCATGCCGTCCTCGAGCGTTTCGGAAAGGCTGGTTCCGCCGCTCTCCTCCACCTCGCCGGTCAGGGGGTTGATGGCCTCGCCGCCCCGGCTTACGGGCGCGGCAGACTGTTGCGAGCCCTTGAACCAGACCACGCCGAGCACGGCGTCCCCGTCCGTGAGCGAAAAATAGAGGTGCCCGCTGCCCGGCCGGGCCAGGTTGGTGACCTGACCGCGCACCCAGACAAACGGGAATTCCGCCTCCAACAGGTCTTTCACTGCGCGGGTGAGTTCGGAAACGGAAAGAATGGCTGACATAATGCTTGTTTTGCCTCCGGCGGCTCAAGAACCTTTTAAAAAAGGTTCTTGAGAATCTCCAAAACTCTTTATCGACGGCTTCGCCGTGGTTCAAACACTAACCCGTTTTGGAAAGGTTTCTCCCGGCAACTCTGCCAAATCACTCAGCCACCACGGCCACACCGGCGCCAATCATGACAGCCCCGGCGGAACGGTTGGCGATCTTCCACAACCTGGTGGACTGCGCGGCCTGACGCCCCTTGGCGGCCAGCCATGCGTAGCAGACCATGGCCAGGAACACGATGGGCAGGATGATGGAAACCACCAGCGCCATGTCGGTTCCAGTCAGGGTGGCCATATCCACGAAGCCGGGCAGGAACCCGCAGTAAAAGGCGATGACCTTGGGATTGCTCAGGCTGACGCACATGCCGCCCAAGAGCGTGCGGGAGTAGCGCCTGTGGGTGACGACCGGCTCGGCGACCCCGGTGGGCGGCTTGGCCAGCCAGCACCTGACGCCGAGATAGAAAAGATAAACCGCGCCAAGGATCTTGAGAACGATGAAGGCCTCGCCCATCTGGGAGGCGACCCAGCCCATGCCGAACATGGCCAGCATGAGATAGACGAAATCGCCCATGACAAGGCCGGTGCCCCAGAAAACGCCGTGGGTGAAGCCTCGGGCCAGGGACTGGGCAACGAGCGCGGTGACGCCCGGCCCGGGAATGACGGCAAAGACCAGGGTGGCGAGAGCCAAGCCTATTGCACCTTCAATGGTCATGACATCTACCCCTCTCGCTTTACGCGCAGCGTAAAGCCGCTAAAAAGTTTAGGGGGGTGGGGCCTGGGGGAGGAACCCTTTTCAAAGGGGCTCTCCCCCAGTCGCTTACATTCTTACTTCAGACCCCAGGCCTGCCAGATGGAATCGCGCCACTGGGTGAAGGCCTCGGCGAAATTGTCCAGCGGCAGCTCGATGCGCTCGCCGGTCTTGCGGTCCTTGGCTTCGATAATGCCGTTCTGGAGCCCCTTGCCGCCCAGAACGAGCTGCATGGGATAACCGATGAGGTCCGCATCCGCGAACTTGACGCCCGGACGTTCCTTGCGGTCGTCGTAGCAGACGTCGATGCCCATGGATTTCAGCTGGGCGTAAAGGTCCTCGGCCTTCTCGTTCACGGCCTCGTCCTTGCCGCCCAAGGAGATGAGGCAGGCCTCGAAGGGCGCGATGGAGGGCGGGAAAATGGCCCCGTTCTCGTCGTGGTTCTGCTCGATGGCCGAGGCCACGATGCGCGAAATGCCGATGCCGTAGCAGCCCATGACCATGAACTGCTCCTTGCCGTTCTCGTCCAGGAAGGTGGCGTTCATCTTTTCGGAATACTTGAGGCCCAGCTTGAACACGTGGCCCACTTCGATACCCTTGGTGAATTCGATCTCGCCATTGCACTCGGGGCAGGGATCGGACTCGGTGATGACGCGCAGGTCGGCGTACTGCTCGATTTCGCAGTCGCGGCCCAGGGAGAGATGCATCACGTGGGTATCGGCCTTGTTACCGCCCGCGATCCAGTCCGTGCCCAGGCACAGCTCGTTGTCGGCCACGATGCGCACGCCCTTCTTGAGGCTCTGAGGCCCGGCAAAACCGACCGGCGCGCCGGTGAGCTCCCTGACCAGGGCCTCGTCGGCCATGTCGATCTCGTCGCCGCCGATGAGGTTGCGCAGCTTGGCGTCGTTCAGCTCGCGGTCGCCACGCACCAGTGCGGCAACGGGCTCGCCGTCCACCACGAACAGCAAGGTCTTGACCAGCGCGGACGGATCCACGCCCAGGAATTCGCAGACCTCCTCCACGGTGTGCTTGCCCGGGGTGGCGATCTCTTCCAGCGCCGGGCACTCGGCCTCGGCGCAGCCGCCTTCGGGCTTGTTGATGCGGGCCTTTTCCAGGTTGGCCGCAAAGTCGCAGGCCTTGCAGGAGGCAATGGTGTCCTCGCCGGTGTCGGCCAGCACCATGAACTCGTGGGAGAAATCGCCGCCAATGGCCCCGGAATCGGCCTGAACCGGCTTGAAGCGCAGCCCAAGGCGGGTGAAGGCCTTCTTGTAGGCCTCGAACATGTTCCAGTAGGACTCCTCTGCACCGGCCTCGTCCTTGTCGAAGGAATAGGCGTCCTTCATGATGAATTCACGGCCGCGCATGAGCCCGAAGCGGGGGCGGATCTCGTCGCGGAACTTGGTCTGCACCTGGTAGAGATTGACGGGCAGCTGCTTGTAGGAACGAACCTCGCCGCGCACCAGATCGGTGATAACCTCTTCGTGCGTGGGTCCGAGACAGTAGTCGCGGCCGTGGCGGTCGTTGAAGCGCAGCAGCTCCTTGCCGTAATAGTCCCAGCGCCCGGTTTCCTGCCAGAGGTCCGCGGGCTGCACGGAAGGCATAAGCACTTCCATGGCCCCTGCGTTGTCCATTTCCTCGCGGACGATGTCGGCCACCTTGTTCAGCGAGCGCAGGCCCAGCGGCAGGTAGTTGTAGATGCCGCTGGTGAGCTTGCGGATCATGCCCGCGCGCATGAGCAGCTTGTGGGAGACGACCTCGGCTTCGGCCGGATCTTCCTTGAGGGTGGGAATATAGTAACGGGACAATTTCATTATCGATTTCTCCTTTCTTCCAGAAAAATATCTATTTCCTTCATGAATTCGGGCAGCAGGTTCTCGTCGCCCTTCACCTTTCGGACGACCTCGCCCTTTCTGAATATGATGCCCAGGCCACGTCCGCCCGCAATGCCTATATCGGCTTCGCGCGCCTCGCCCGGGCCATTGACCACGCAGCCCATGACGGCCACGGTGAAAACATCCTCCACGCCGCGCAGGGCGTCCTCCACCTGCTGCGCCAGGCCGATGAGATCGATCTCGGTGCGCCCGCAGGTGGGGCAGGAGATGATCTCGGGACCACGCTCGCGCAGGCCGAGGGACCGCAGGATTTCCCAGGCCACGCCGATCTCGGCCACCGGGTCGTGGGTCAGGCTCACGCGCAGGGTGTCGCCGATGCCCTGCCAGAGCAGGATGCCCAGCCCCACGGACGACTTGACCGCGCCGCGCACCAGGGTCCCGGCCTCGGTCACGCCGATGTGCAGCGGGTAGTCCACCTTTTTCGCCAGCAGTTCGTAGGCCGCGATGCAGGTCAGCACCGAGGACGACTTCAGGGATACTTTGGTATCGTGAAAGCCCCGCTTCTCGAGCATGGCGATATGGCCCATGGCGCTTTCCACCATGGCCTCGGGCGTGGGGCCGCCGTACTTCCTGAGCAGTTCCCTTTCCAGGGACCCGCCGTTGACGCCGATGCGGATGGGCGCACCCACGGACTTGGCGGCCTGCACCACGGCATCCACCTTGTCCTCGCCCCCGATGTTGCCGGGGTTGATGCGCAGACCGTCCATGCCCGCATCCACGGCGGCCAGGGCCAGCCGGTGGTCGAAATGAATATCCGCCACCAGGGGCACGGGCGACTGCCTGCGTATCCCGGCCAAGGCGTCCGCCGCCTTCTGGTCGGGCACGGCCAGACGCACGATCTCGCACCCGGCCTCGGCCAGCTGGTTGATCTGGGAGACGGTGGCGGCAACGTCGCGGGTGTCGGTATTGCACATGGACTGCACGCGCACGGGATTGTCCCCGCCGATGCCCACGCCGCCGACACTGATGGTTCGTGTTTTTCTCCGGTCCATAAGAAATGGGACGTTACTGTATTCGCCCCCGAATGCCAAGCGTCCCAACGCATCCAGACAAGGTTCTCTCCCTGTTTCCCGAGCCGGGATGGCGGTTTCAGGAAAAGTTGAAAAAACTTCATTTTCAGGTTGACTTAAGTTAGAAATAGTAATTATTACTACTTCAACGAAATCAACTCACAAAGGAGAAACATATGTCCAAGACCCTGACCAACCTGAAAGACGCCTTTGCCGGGGAATCCCAGGCCAACCGCAAATACCTCGCCTTTGCCGCCAAAGCGGATACAGAGGGCCTGCCCCAGGTGGCCAAGCTGTTCCGCGCCGCCGCCGAGGCGGAAACCATACACGCCCACGCCCACCTGCGCCTCATGAAGGGCATCGGCTCCACGGCGGAGAACCTCCAGGCGGCCATCGACGGCGAAACCTACGAATTCGAATCCATGTATCCGGAGATGATCGAGGACGCCAAGGCCGAGGGCGAACGTGCGGCCGAACGCTATTTCGGGTTTGCCAACAAGGCCGAGGAAGTGCACGCGGAGTACTATTCCAAGGCCCTGAGCCAGATGGATAAGCTGGAAGACGTGGATTACTATATCTGTAGTGTCTGCGGCCACATCCATGAAAACGAGCCCACCGGGAACTGTCCCATCTGCGGTGCCGCTCCCAAAGCCTACTTCAAGGTAGACTAGCCTCCTCCGGTTCACTCGCACCGAAAGCGAAGACGACACACTCACACTCACGGCCTGCAAAGCCCCTGGCGGCTGCGCAGGCCTTTTCTTTGCCCGGCATATCGGATATATCCCGTCACTATTAAAAATATGTATGGGGAATAGTATACTTTTTCATCAAAATGGGGATTCAAGAATGAGATTACGACTGCTTTTCATCCTGGCCTGCTTCTTCCTGCTGCTTCCCGCATGCGGAAAAATGGATGTGGTTCACAAGCCGGCCGCAGGCATCGAGGACGCCCAAAAACTTTACATCATCAAGAGCGACACCACGAAAATCGGTTTTCTCGAAGCGCTGGAGAGCTGGTGCAAGAAGGAAGGCGTCCGCTACGAAGTTCTTCCCTCATCCGCCAACCCGTCCGATCATGAATGGGCCCTGACCTACTTCGGCCGCTGGTCCTGGGACCTGGCCATCTTCCTTTCCAACGCCGAAATCACCGCCTTCCACAACGGCAAACAGGTGGGACAGGAAAAACTCATTGTCGGCCAGTGGGACAAGAACAAATTCGAAAAGGGTGAAAAGAGAATCCACAAGATGATGGACATGCTCTACGACAAGGCAAGCCATTATTACACGTCGGAAAAATAGACGTACGGCGGTCAGTTGCGAGACGTCAGCTCACTGGCGTCGAAATCGAAGACCACATACCTCACGTCGATCTCACGGCCTGCAAAGCCCCTGGCGGCTGCGCAGGCCTTTTTCTTGAGCAGGGACAGCAGCGGCGGAAGGATTTCGCCGCCCTTGAACATCTCCAGCACCTGCCGGGCCGTGTTGGCCTTTTCGATGGAGGGCAGCAAATCGGAGGCCGCTCCGGCCTCGGCGCATAGCCCGGCCAGCAGGCCGAAGTCCACGGGATGGGTCTTGGCGTGGGTGTAGGCAAGCCCCTGGGCGTGCTTGACCAGCTTGCCGAAAAACAGGGCCCAGGAAACGCTCCCGAATCCCTTTTCCGCAGCCGAGCGCATGGAAAACTCGAAAAAATCCGCCGCCTGCACCATGGCCAGCTTCGGCGTCTCCGGAAATTGCTCGAGATAAAACTTCTCGCTGCGCCTGCCCGTGGTGAAGACAACATGGTCGAGCCCCTGGGCCCGGGCCACGTCCAGGGCCTCGGCAATGGAGGCCTTCCAGGAGTCGTGGGAATAGGGTTTGACGATGCCGTGGGTGCCCAGAATGGAAATGCCTCCCACAATGCCCAGCCGCAAATTCATGGTCCTGTGGGCCAGGGCCTCGCCCTCGGGAACCTCCACCAGCACGGAGACCACGCCCGCTTCCAGCCCTTCGGCCCCTTCAAGCACGGCCCTCTCGATCTGCGCGCGCGGTGCGGGATTGATGGCCGCCTCGCCCACGGGCACGGGCAGGCCCGGCAGGGTCACCCGCCCAACCCCACGGCCACCCTCGACGAGTACGGAAAGAGGTTCGGCCATGTCGTGCAGCCCCACCACGGCCTGAATCTCGGCCCCATGGGTGGCGTCCGGGTCGTCGCCGCCGTCCTTGATGACCGTGACGCGCGCCAGCGGCCCCTCGGAATCCAGGCGCTCGATGGGCACGGCCAGCCGGTTGCCGTCGGGCAGGGGCGTATCCACGGCCGCCGCGCGCTTGCCTGTGAGCAGAAAGCGGATCCCGGCCTTGGCCGCGGCCGAGGCGCAGGTGCCGGTGGTGTATCCGGTACGGAGTTTCTTGTCGGAAGAAGGCATCAGTCGGCGTTCACCTGTTTGGGGGCTTCATAGAGATGCATGCCCGCTGCCCGGGTGATATTCTCGATCATGTTGCCGAACATGACCATGTGCAGGGGATACAGGCCGTACCAGTAGGCCAGTCCGAACAGCCCACGGGGCAGGAAACTTGCGGTCATCTTCATCTCTATAACGTTCTCCCAGTGCGGGGTCAGGCGAAATTCCAGCAGGGCCTCACCGGGCAGACGCATCTCGGCCCGCAGCAGCAGACGGCGCTCCTCCTGCACATCCACCACGCGCCAAAAGTCCAGGGCGTCGCCCACACGGGTTTTGTCCGGGTCGCGACGGCCGCGCTTGAGCCCAGGCCCGGCCAGCAGGCTGTCCAGCCAGCCGCGAAGCCGCCAGAGCGGGTCGCCGTAGTACCAGCCCTGCTCGCCGCCGATGCGCTCGATGACCTTCCAGACGTCGGCGATATCGCCCTGCAGGCGGGCCGCAAAGGCTATCTCCTTTTTCGCGCCGCCCGCATAGGGGGCGTCCTCATGGGCCGCCCATTCCGGAATGCAGGCATCCCCCACGTCAAAGCAGTGGGAATCAATGGCCATGCGCTCGGTATTTTGCAGGGCGCGGCGAATGGCGACGCGGCAGGGAACGAGTTCCTGCGGGATCATTTCCCGGATGCGGTTGTCGCGGCAGATGACCTCGTTGCGCAGACCCTCGACCAGGGGGCGCACCAGCCCCATGGGCACGGGCGTGGTCAGGTTGACCCAGTAGGAGGACAGGCGCGGCGACAGGAACGGCACAGGGATGAGCAGAGGTTTTCTGATCTTGGCCTCTTCCGCGTAGAGCCGGAAAAGCTCGGCATAGGTGAGCACGTCCGGCCCGCCGATATCCAGGGTCTGCCCTGCGGTCTCCCCGTTCTCCAGGCAGCCGAGCAGATAATGCAGCACGTTGCGGATGGAGATGGGTTGAGCCCGGGTGTTCACCCAGCGGGGCGTAAGCATCATGGGAAGGCGTTCGCACAGGTAGCGAAGGATCTCGAAGGAGGCGCTGCCCGAACCGAGGATCATGGCCGCACGCAGGGTGGTGCACTGGGCGCAGCCCAGGGCCAGGATGCGCCCCACCTCGGCCCGGGACCGGAGATGCTTGCTCAGGGGCACGTCCTCCAGGTCCTCGCCCAGGCCGCTGAGATAGATGATGCGCTTCAGCCCGGCCGCGTTGGCGGCCTCCACCATGTTGCAGGCACCCCTGCGGTCCAGGTCCGAAAAATCGCCCAGCCCCTTGGTCATGGAATGAACCAGATAGTAGGCCACGTCGCAGCCCTGAACAGCTCGGTTCAGGGCAGGGGCGTCGAGCACATCGGCGGCCATCGGCTCGAGATCGGGATGATTCCCCCAGGGACGGGCGCGGATCTTTTCTTCGGATCGCGCAACCGCGCGAACCTGATAGCCGCGCTCCAGCAGCAGCGGCACGAGCCTGCCGCCCACGTAACCGGTGGCCCCCAGGACCAGAACCCGTCCGATCTCAGCCATAACCGTCCCTCGCTTCTTGCCTTGTTCACCCGGGAGCTCCGGGCTTCATTCAGCCGCCGCTAGAACGTATCCTCTTCCCATCCCAGGGCCTTGAGGCATTTCTCATAGACGTCCTGGCGATACTCCTCGTTTTCCGGAGTATCCGCATAGGTCTCGTCCACTTCCTTGCGGCACTGCGCAGAATGGACCTCGAACGCCTCGTCCTCTTTCTTTGGATCGGCGATGTTGGGGTGGGACCACTTGGATGAGAAACACCCGCCCAGGAACACCAGCATCAGCAACATGACAGCGATTTTCTTCATAACCGAATTATCCTTACTCTTCCTTGAGCTCACGGCCCATGAGCTCTATGACAGCATCCTCGGGATTCTTGCCTTCGTAAATGATTTTATAGACCTGGCTGGTAATGGGCAGCTCCACGCCGATCTTGCGCGAAAGGTCGTACAGGGACCGGGTGGTCTTGACCCCCTCGGCCACGGACTGGGTTTCGCCCACGATGTCGTCCAGCTTCCGGCCCTGGCCCAGCTTGAGGCCCACCTGCCGGTTGCGGGAAAGATCGCCAGTGCAGGTCAGCACCAGGTCGCCCATGCCGGAAAGTCCCATGAAGGTCTTCACGTTCGCGCCCATGGCCGCACCCAGGCGGCTCATCTCGGCGAGCCCCCGGGTGATGAGCGCAGCCCGGGCGTTGGTGCCGAACTCCAGGCCGTCGGCCATGCCCGTGGCAATGGCCATGACGTTCTTGACCGCCCCGCCCAGCTCCACGCCCGTGTAGTCCCGGGTGGAATAGACCCGGAAAAAGGAATTGGAAAACAGCTCCCGCAATTGCTTGCCCAGGTCCTGGTCCTCGCAGCCCAGGGCCACGGAGGTGGGGCATTCCCGGGCCACCTCGTCCGCAAAGGACGGGCCCGAAAGCATGGCGTACCGGGGTTCCTTGCCCTCCAGGGCCTCGGCCACCACCCGGGACATGGGCGCCAGGCTGCCCAGCTCTATGCCCTTGCTGGCGCAGACCATCACGGGTTTGTGCGGCAACAGGTCCCGGTGCGTCTCCAGGAAGGAGCGCAGATATTGGCTGGGAATGACCACCAGAAAGACGTCCGCGCCCTCGAAGGCCTCGGTCGCGTCGCTGGTGAAGGAGAGATCCGGGCTGAGCGGGATGCCCGGCAGGTAGGTTCTGTTTTCCCGGTGCTGGCGCAGTTGCGAGATCAGTTCGGGACTGCGGGCCCAGAGTACGGTTTTCCGGCCGTTCTTGGCCAGCATGTCGGCCAGGGCAGTGCCCCATGCGCCCGCGCCGAGTACTGCAGTTTTCATGGAATCGTCCACTCCTGAGTGTTTGAGATCTCCTAGGGCTTTTCCGCCCAGAGAATGAAGACCGGATTCTGGGCCTTGAAACGAAGATCGCCCGCCAACCGGTCCGAAGAATTGGCCTGAAGCTGGATCACCCCGAACTGCCATCCGGCCTTTTCCAGGTGCTCGCGCGCGCTGAGCAGGGTATCCAGCAGAATGCAGTGCATGACCAGACGGCCCCGCGGCTTGAGCCGATTGCAGACCGTTTCCATCAGGGAGCTCCCCTGGTTGGATTCGCCGCCCAGGCCGCCGCCGATGAAGATGCGGTCCGGGTCGGGCAGGTCAACGAGGCAGCCGGGCATGTCCCCGTGCACCACCTCCACCATCCAGGCTCCGGTGCGCCGCTGGTTCTCGCGGATCATGGCCGCGCGGGTCTTGTTGCGCTCCACGGCGTAAACGTTGCCCGCCCGGGCCAGATGCGAGGCCTCGATGGCCACGGAGCCGCACCCGGCGCCCAGGTCCCATACCACGGATTCCTGCTCCACGGCCAGCAGGGAGAGCCCTGCCGCACGCACGGGCAGCTTGGTGATCAGGCCGCGCTGGTGCAGGTAGAAATGGTCGGGAATACCCAGGTGCAGGGTCAGTTCGGGCGGGTACTCCCGCTCCAGAAAAACGATGTTCAGGGGCGAGAATTCCATGCCCCAGGTTTCCTGCAATCCCAGCTGGCGGACCTGCTCCCGGTCCGTGCCCAGGTCTTCCAGCACGGTCATGGTGAACCCGTCCGCCCCGCGCTGAAGCATGGCCCGGGCAACCTCGGCCGGGCCGTTGTCCTGGTCAGTGAACACGGCAATGGTGTCCGCGCGCACCAGGGCGGAATACAGCGGCGTGTAGTCGCTGCGCCCGTGCAGGGAAACGAACGCGGTCCTTTCCCAGGCCACGCCCAGCCGCGCGGCGGCCAGCTGCAGCGTGCTCAGGGAGGGATGCACTCGGATGTTCTCCCGGCCCAGTTCCCGCGCCAGGAGATTGCCGATGCCGTAGAAAAGGGGATCTCCGTCGGCCAGCACCACAACGCGCCTGCCGCCCTGCGCAACCGAGGCAAGGGTCTCCACCACCGCATCCATGGGCGAGGCAATGACCAGCCGGTCCGCAGCGGGACACCACTCGGCCGGACAGGCGTCCAGCAGACGGCGGCCGCCGGCCACCAGTGCAGCGCCTTCGAGCAGGGCCCGGGATTCGCCGGACATGTCCAGACTGCCGGGCTGCATACCGAGGATATGGACGGGTTCCTTGAACGACATGGGTTCCCTTGTAACGTGTTACGGCCTTGGGGGAAAGAGCTATTCATACAAGGAAATCGGGCCGCTGGAGGCAGAGGATTTCCTTGCCTTTCCCGGCCCCAGGAGTCACATTCGAAAACATGAAACACACGCGGACGAACAGGGGGCTGTGGTCCTGGGCCTTTTACGATTGGGCCAACGCCGGGTTCTGCACCCTGGTGCAGACCTTTGTCTTCGCCGCCTATTTCACCCGCTCGGTCGCCGGGAACGAGGCCGCGGGCACGGCCCTGTGGGGCAACATGATGGGTGTGGCCGGGCTGTTCATCGGCCTGGGGGGGCCTGTCATGGGGGCCATCGCCGACCGCACCGGCCGCCGCAAGCCCTGGATCGCGGCCTTCACGGCCCTGTGCATCGCGGCCACCACCCTGCTCTGGTTCGTGCGTCCGGACGCATCCTGGATCTGGTACGCCCTGGTCTTTGCCTGCATCGGAACCATCGGCTCGGAATACGCCAACATCTTCTACAACGCCATGCTGCCCGGCCTGGCCGCCCCCGAACGCATGGGGCGCTGGTCCGGGTGGGGCTGGAGCATGGGCTATGCGGGCGGCCTGCTCTGCCTGGTGCTGGCCCTCTACGGCTTCGTGGACAAGAACGCCCTGCTGCCCATTCCTCACGACAACGCCCTGCACGTGCGAGCCACCATGCTCCTTTCCGCGGGCTGGTACCTGCTCTTCGGCCTGCCCCTTTTCCTGCGCACCCCGGACACGCCGTCCTCGGGAAGCCCCCTGGGCCGCTCCGTGCGCGAGGCCCTTGCCCAACTGCGCGACTCCCTGCGCCAGGTGCGCAATTACCGCAACATCGCCCTGTTCCTGCTGGCCCGCATGCTCTACAACGACGGCCTGACCACCATGTTCGCCTTTGGCGGCATCTATGCGGCCGGAACCTTCGGCATGGGACCCAGCGAGGTCATCATCTTCGGCATCGGGCTGAACGTCACGGCCGGGCTGGGCGCGGCCGCCTTTGCCTGGCTGGACGACAGGGCCGGGCCGCGCAAGGTCATTCTCTGGTCGCTTGCGGGGCTCATCCTGCCCGGCGCGGCCATCCTGCTGGTGCGCTCCAAGGTCCTGTTCTGGATTTTCGGGCTGTTGCTGGGTATATTCGTGGGCCCGGTGCAGGCCTCCAGCCGCACATGGCTGGCCCATGCAGCCCCCGGCGAGCTGCGCACCCAGATGTTCGGGCTGTTCGCCCTGTCCGGCAAGCTGACCAGCTTTGCAGGACCGTTGCTGGTTGGCTGGCTGACCCTGGCGGCGGGCAGCCAGCGAGCGGGCATGTCCGCGGTCATAGCCCTGTTCGTGGCGGGATTCCTGCTCATGCTGGCCGTGCCGCCCGTCACGAAAACCAATATTCCCAAGGAGACCCCGTAAATGTCCGGTTTTCATCTTTCCCTGAACGACGAGGAAAAACACTCCCTCATGGACCTGGTAAAGGATTCCATCCAGTCCTATTTCAACGGCGAGCACGCCGAGCCCCCGACCCCGGAAACCAAAACCCTGCAAAAGGAGCTGGGCGCATTCGTGACCCTCAAAATCGACGGGCACCTGCGCGGCTGCATCGGCAATGTCCAGGGCAACGGGCCGGTCTACCGGACCATCTGGAACATGGCCCGCTCCGCCGCCTTCAACGACCCGCGCTTCCCGGAGCTCACTCCCGACGAATTCGCCAGGGTGGACATCGAAATCTCCATCCTCGGCCCCATCAGCGAATGCCATCATCCCGGGGAAATCAAGGTGGGCAGGCACGGGCTCATCATCGCCCGGGGCGGGCAGTCCGGCCTGCTGCTGCCGCAGGTGCCCGTGGAATGGGGCTGGGACCGGGAAACCTTCCTCAGGCAGACCTGCCGCAAGGCCGGATTGGCCGAGGATTCCTGGAACAAGGCCGGGACCACGATTTTCTGGTTCGAAGCGGTCGTGTTCTAAGGCTTTTTCGTGAAATCACCCCAGACAGGAAAGAAAATCATTTTGCAATAGGTTGATATTCGTTACAGTTATATCGGTTCTCTCTCCTTCGTGCCCACGGCCCGTGAAGGGAATCTCTCGCAAAGGATCACAAAGAAAACTGGCTGTGCGCCGCATCGGGTAACGCGGCGCCCCCCCAACCAGCGGGAGCGACTGTGCAGACCGAAACCGCCAAGAACAAGACATCCGGAGCCGCACCGCCGGCAACGGAAAACAAGATCGCCAAGATAGCCGGAGTGAACCTGGAGGTCGCCCTGGGCAGCGATCTCGTGGTCATGTTCCCCGACGCCCAGACCGGCTACCGGGGAAGGATCGTGGGCTACGACGCCTACGAGTACATCGTGGCCAGCCTGCGCCTGCCCAAGGCCGTTCGCGACGCCCTGACCTACAAGGGCGAGATCGTCATCAAGTACCTGCACGAAGGCACGGTCTACGGTTTCCGCTCCAACATACTCAATCACATCACCAGGCCCGCGCCCCTGCTGTTCTTCACCTATCCGGACTCCCTGGAGAAGCTGGACCTGCGAAAGGCTTCGCGCACCAGCTGCAACATCGACGCGATCATATTCACCATGGAAGGCGCCGGGTACGACTGCCTGGTGCTCAACGTGAGCGAAACCGGATGCAAGGTGGCGGTTTCCGTCACCGCCCGCGACCCGCTCAACACCATGGAGGCCGGGGAGGACATGATGGTGACCATGCAGCTCGGAGGCGCCGGCACGGTGAAGCTGCCGGTGGTGGTCAAGAACATCACCAAGGAAAAGGGGAACATCCATTTCGGCTGCATGTTCCTGGACATCAACAAGGAAGAACAGGAACAGATCGCGCAATACGTGGACAAGATAGAGCGGCTCAGCAAATAGCCGCCCAGGGTGAGGGATGATCAAGAAAATCTCGGTGGACGACCTCAAGCCGGGCATGGAGGTGGTGCAGCTCAACGCTGACGTTTGGCAGTACCTGCCCTACCTCTACACCAAGCCAGGGCCCATAGAAAACGAGGCGCAGATCGAGCGCATCAGGCGCGAGGGCTTTCTGCATGCCTTCGTCAACCTGGAGGCCGACTCCCCCGTTTCCGACGAGGAGCGTCTGGAAAAGCTGATCCTCGCGCAGGACCATGCCCCGAGGCGCAAGCCCAAGAAGTCCTTCGACAAGGTCATCGACCAGGCCCGCAAGGCCTATTCCCAGGCCCTGGACCAGACCAAGCGCATCATCACGGACGTGAAGATGGGCCGCCAAGTGGACTACCAGGCCTCGGCCGAAGCCCTGGAGGGCGTCATCGAGTCCGCCATCCAGAACGCGGACACCATCGTCTGCCTGTCCAAGCTCTCCAAGTACGACTCCTACACCTACTCCCACAGCATCAACGTGGCGGCCATCGCCGTGGTCTTCGGGGAATTCCTGGGCATGCCGCGCAAGGACCTGGAGGTGCTGGGCGTTGCGGGCATGATGCACGACCTGGGCAAGACCGCCATCCCCAACCGGATCATCAACAAGCGCGGGCGGCTGACCCCCAATGAGTTCGACCAGATCAAAAAGCATCCCATCCTGGGGCTCAAGATCCTGGAAAAATCCCCGGGGATTCCGGTGGAGGTCATGCAGGCCGTGGCTGAGCACCATGAAAAATACAACGGCAGCGGCTACCCGCACGGCCTCAGGAAGCAGGACACCTGCGTGTTCGGCCGCATCCTGAGCCTGGCCGACGTCTACGACGCCCTGACCAGCGACCGCTCCTACAAGCAGGCCATCCTGCCCAACAAGGCGCTGGCCATCATGTACGGCATGCGCGACCAGGATTTCGACGCACGCGAGGTCCAGCTCTTCATCAAGTGCCTGGGCATCTTTCCGGCGGGCAGCCTGGTCAAGCTCAGCTCGGGCAATTTCGGCGTGGTCTTCGAAAGCAATCCCCAGCAGCCGCTGCTGCCCAAGATCAAGGTCATCCTGGACGAGGATCTCTCCCCCATCCCGGCTCGGCTCGTGGACCTGGCCGTGCCCAACAACGGCAGCGACCTGCGCATCCTGGAATGCGCGGACCCGGGGCAATACAAGATCAATCTCAAGCCGTATTTCCACTCCAAGGTGGACAATTCGCCTTTCAATTTTTGACCGAACCTGCATTAACCGTTACATATTCAAGAAAATATACTCGACACAAACGGCACGGCGCGTCATACTGCATTGGAATGTTTCTCAGTTTCAAGACCGTTTTCCGGAGGGCGTGACGGTATGGATTTCGACATGTGGGTTGCCCTGGGGGGGCTGCTGGGCGTGTTGCTCGTGGTGCGGGCCATCGTGGGCAAGCTCCAGAAAAAACACAAGGTCCTGCGCGTCAGCGAGCGGACCATCGAGGCTTCGCGCGGTATTGCTGTCCGGTACCTGCCCATGGTGGAGGACAACAAGGACAGCCTGATCGACATCATGGAACTGCCCTGCGACAAGCAGCAGATCAAGAGCGCCCTCAAGGTCATGGCCTACTGCTTCACCCGCAAGCGCAAGCACCAGGACCTGGCCCGGATCAAGAGCGCCTTTGTGGCCCTGCACCGCTTCCAGGACGGGGACCTCACGGACCAGTACACCATCAATGCGGCCGCCCGGGAAAAGGAACGGCTGGTCAACGAGATCGAGGACTACCTGTCCAAGCACTTCGCCTGATTCGATTGCCCATAAGGGGACAATCGCGGCAAAGCCTCCAACTCCACAGGTATCACTGATACGCTCCGGGCTTGGAGACTTCGTATTTCGTCCCATCTGAACAACCGCGGGAGCTTTATGCCTTTTTCTCGTCGGCCAGGCGCTCGCGGATTTTCTTGAGAATGTAATCGTACCCCTTGGGCGCGTGGGGAATGAGGCACAGTGTGCAATCCTTCACGCCCGCATCCGTCCGGCGGTAATTCCCGCCGCACTCCTCGAAAAAATAGAGCGGGCAGTAGCAGAAGAGGCAGTTGAAGTCCTCGGGCCTGTCCGTCTTGTGGCAGGGAAAGAACTTGCACTCCCTGTTGCTGAAGAAACGGTAGCTGTTTTCCACGCCGGTCCCCTAGTCGAAGGTGATGGTATTGGAGGGCCGGTCGCAATCCCCGGCCTTGGGGAAGTCGCTGAAGGGAAACGGCTTGCTGTTGTCGTTCAGCGTGGCATAGCGCAACAGCCTGTAGGCAAAGCAGCTCATGCGATTGGAAAACTTGCGCAGCGGATCGCTGTGCCTGCGGGCAATGAGCATGTACAGGAACTGGAAGAAGACCGTGGCGTAGACCAGGATGCGCACCAGCTCAAACACCAGCAGACTGACGATGGTAACCAGGAAACGCCTGAGAATGTCCATGCGTTCCACGTCTATTTCGATAACAGCCATGACAACCTCGCTTGTTTTTTTAGCGTGTTAAGCCTGCAGCCGGGACAGTACTCCACATCCGGCGGCCAAGTCCACGGATTCATGAATTCATGTCTCCATTGCATGAGCGCACTTCGGAGACGGAGGCGGATACATTCGATCCGCAAACCGTATGGCATCCCTGTTGACGACGCCCCCCGAATAATTGCATTCTTTGCGCCCACACAGGGGAGGTTCGCCCCTGGGGCAGAAGAGGTTCGCCATGAGATTTCTATACAAAACGGTCTGTCTCCTTGCCGCAACCATGGCGTGGTTGGCGGCCGCGCACTTTCCCGTTCAAGCCCAGCCTCCCCTTGTCGTTGCATGCCCGGACTACCCGCCCTGGCGCATGGCTCTCGAAGACGGAAGCTTCGGCGGCATCGACATTGAACTGATTCAACTGATTGCCGAGCGCATGAAACTCCCCCTCGTCGTGGAAAGGATGCCCTGGCACCGGGCCATGTACATGCTTGAAACAGGGGACGCCGACATGCTCTCCAATGTCTTCAAGACCCCTGCCAGGGAACGATTCCTCCACTTTCTGAGCCCGCCGTACCGCACGCGAAGCCGCGTTGTCTTCTATGTCCCCAAGGGAAAGGAGCATCGGATAGCCACCTATGGCGACCTGGGCCTCCTTCGCGTCGGCACGATCAAGAACGTACTTTATTTTCCCCAATTCGACGCGGACAAGGCCTTGGACAAGCAACCGGTCATGGCCGAATTGCAGAATCCCAGAAAACTGCTGGACGGACACATCGACACATATGTGGAAACCGAGGTCGCCGGAGACTGGACGCTGATGCAGGCAAAACTGTCGAATCGGATAGACAAGGCCGACTACCACTATGAACTGGAAAGACCCGTCTACCTGGTGCTCTCCAGACATTCCAGGCATGCGGACCGTCTTGAGGAATTCAACCGGACCCTTCGCTCATTGATTGGGGAGGGGGTGGTCGAAAGGCTTGTCGACAAATATCTGGAACGGGAAGGACTGGATCCCTAGCCCAGCCACTTGACCCACAGTTTGCGGGAACGCGGGCCGTCGAATTCGCAGAAATAGATCTTCTGCCAGGTGCCGAGCTGGAGTTCGCCGCCCTCCACGATGACCATCTGTTCGCAGCCGAACATGGAGGACTTGATGTGCGCGTCCGAATTGCCCTCGGCGTGGTGATAGTCGCCGCGATGAGGCACCAGCTTGCGCATGTTCACCAGGACATCGCGCACCACGTCGGGATCGGCCCCTTCGTTGATGGTCACGGCCCCGGTGGTGTGCGGGCAGTAAAGCAGCACCGCGCCGTCGCTCCAGCCCCACTTACGCAGCATCTTGCGGATCTCGGCGGTGATGTCCACCATCTCCTCGCGTTCATGTGTGGTTATCTGCACAGTTTCCATGGGATCCTCCGTACCACGATTCCGCTATTTCCGATACATGTGCCGAAACGATTCGTCATAGAGCAATGACCTGGCCGTGCCCATGTCGTGCTCGCCCTGCCCCGGCAGCACCAGGAACACGGTCTGGCGGGTGAAGCCGTTCTCACGGGCCGTCGCCGCCAACCTGTCCAGGGTGGTTTCAACGATTTTCTGGTCGGGCCAGCCCACCCGGAAGGCCTCCACCACCAAGGTTTCGGCGGGCATGCCGCCCTCCAGCAGGGCCTGCTGCACGCCCTGGGGATCCCCTGCGGAAAGGTAGACGCACATGCTGGAGCGGCTGCGGGCCAGCTCGCGCAGGTGCTCGCGCTCGGGCACCGGAGTGCGTCCCTCCAGCCGGGAAAAGATCAGGGTCTGGGTCACCTCGGGCACGGTAAAGGAACGGCGCGACGCCGCAGCGGCGGCAAATCCGGCGGTGACCCCGGGAACGATCTCCCAGGAGATGTTCTCGCCATCCAGCAGCTCGGCCTGCTCGCGCACCGCGCCGTACAGGGCCGGGTCGCCAGTGTGCACCCGGGCCACCATGCCGCCCTGGCGCACGGTTTCGGCAATGAGCGCATGGGTCTCCTCCAGGGACATGGGTGCCGAGTTCACCACCTGCGCGCCCTGCCGGGCGCAGGCCACCACTTCCGGCGGCACCAGGGACCCGGCATAGAGCACCAGGTCGGCCTCGCCGATAAGGCGTCTGCCCTTGACCGTGACCAGCTCGGGATCGCCCGGTCCGGCGCCAATGAAATATACCTGCGTCACCTTTTTCTCCTTGATGCCAGGCAGCCTATTGCGGATCGATGCCGATTTCAAAGATATTTTTCCGCCGCAAAACAAAAAGCCACCCGAAGGTGGCAGGCCGCAAGCCAGCACGGCGCCGTTGCGGCGCGACTTCACTACGAATCCGGGCAAACCGCCTCAGGAGCAGGTATTGTCCCCCTTGTGCTGCTCGATGAAACGGGTCATGCACTTGGTCCCGCAGAACCAGTACTCCCGCCCGTCCACCTTGAGGCAACGCACGTCATGGTGCCGGGGGTCCAGCTTCTTGCCGCAGACCGGATCCACGTACACCGTGTCGGGGTACTCATACTTTTCCCGGATGCCACAACCGTCGCAATGACTGCAGTCAACCATGGACGCCTCCCGTGTTGCCTGGTCCACATAATAAAATAAGCACTCGGCAGGGGGCGGGCAAGAAGCGAGCGGGGAACGGATTCAGCGCTTCCGGGAGGTAAAGACAAAAAAAGCGGCTCCGCAGTAGTTGACGGCCAGGGCTATGATGGAGGCGACCACCAAGGGAATGGTCAACCCCAGGGAAGGCATGGTCATGACCATGCCGGAATAGATGCCCACGTTGACCAGCGCGCCCAAACCGTTGCTCAGAAGATAGCGGCACAATTCAAGAAAATTGGGACGTCCGATTGCGGCAAAGGTAAACCAGCGGTGCAAAAGCCAGGTAACAAGCAGGGCCAAGAAACAGGAAACGAATCGCCCAAGAACCGGATCAAGACCCAGGAATCGGACTTCGGCCTGAAGTATAAGCCAATCCACGCAAAAGCCCACACCACCAACAATACAGTATCGCCAGAAGGGATGTGCAGTCAGTACCCACATGCCGATAACGCCTGCCTCGCCCTACCCTCTGCGCAGACCGAGGACGCTGAGGAAAAAACTGTTAAGCATGATCTGAACGCCCAGAACAACCAAGCCCACACCGGGAATAACGCGAAATCCTGCAACAGCCGGTGAAAGGGAGCCAAAATCCAGGGCCGCCCACTCCGCGAATGCGCTGCCGATCATCCACAGTCCCAGCACGCTGAACACGAGACTGATTACCAGCCCAACCTCCAGACGCGCCAACCTGATCCATTTCTCAAAGGAAGGGCTCGAAGGCAGCAGCCCTTCGGTAATGGCGAAAACCTTGGTAAAGACGCCCAGCGCGAGACTCTGGAAACCGAGAAAGCCTCCAAGCAAACCGACCAGCATGGTATTCACATGGAACGCGGAGCCGTCTCCCCACATGCCCTCGAGCAGGACGAAAAGCGCAACGAGAAGGCCGAGCCCCCCCAGGGCCAGGCCCGGAATCATGAAAAGCCACATGGGGGAATACAGCAGCATGAAACGGAGGTGCCGCCAACCGTCCCTCCAGGTACGAAGATGCGGCGCTCTGTTCCTTCCGTCGGGATGCAGGGTTATGGGGACCTCGCATATGGAAAGCTTGTTCAGACACGCTTTGGCCACCATCTCGGTAGCGAATTCCATACCCGGCATACGCAGATCAAGAGAAAGAATCTTCTCTCGGGAAAAGCCACGCAACCCGCAATGGAAGTCATTGACAGGCGCCCTGAAAAAGAGTTTGCCGAGCCATGTCAACACCGGGTTGCCCAGCCAGCGGTGTAAAACAGGCATTGCACCCGGGACGATGGTCCCCCCACCCTTGGGCAGTCGGCAGCCCATAACCAAATCGTGCCCGGCCCGCAGTTGCTCGACAAAAGAGTCCACAGCGCCCCAATCGTAGCTGTCATCCGCGTCGGCCATAAGCACATAGGTTCCTCGGGCTTCGCGAATGCCACCCATGAGAGCGCTGCCGTAGCCCTTCAGAGGAACCGGTACCACTCTGGCGCCCAGGCTTTCGGCTATGTCCTGCGACCCGTCCGTGCTGCCGTTGTCCGCAATGACCACCTCGGCTTCCAGTCCCAGCCGTTCAATGGACTGCATGCACTTCTTGATACAGGTTCCCAACGTTTCCGCCTCGTTGAGGCAGGGCATCAGAAAAGTAAATTCCGGAGAGAAATCTGTCATGAATATACCACTTGAGTATTAACCATCCCGGCCAGGGATAGACTGTATTTCGATACGAATAGGAACACCCGGCAACGCTTTTTCCCAACATCAACCAAAAACGTTTTCACCGCACCGGGTACATCCCCCCAATAGCCCCATTCCCCAAAACACGCATAGCAGGCAGCGCAAACCGAACCTCGCCACCCCCACTCCCACCACGGCGTCATGACAAAATCGAATTCCGCATCATCCCCGGAGAAACGGTTACACCCTGCCCCTGGGGGCGGGCAGAGTCAGATACTTCAACCGTTTGTTCTCAAGGTGATTGCGGGCGACACTGTCGAGGATCAGGCCACAGGTCAAACTGATGGCGCTGAGCAACATGATTCCCATGGCCAAAATGGCTGTGGGAAAACGTGGCACAAGGCCGGTAGCGATCCAGGTGCCGACAATCGGCAATCCCAATCCCAGAGAAACGGCGGCAAACAATGCCGCTATGGAGCAGAAAAAACGAAAAGGATACACTTCCTTGAACAGCTTGAATATGGTCCACAGAATACGCAGGCCGTCCTGATAGGTGTTGAGCTTGCTGTAGGAACCCTCCGGCCGCGCATAGTATGTGGTCTTATATTCCGCAGTGGGCAACAGGAGCTTCACGGCATGGATGCTCATCTCGGTCTCGATTTCGAAACCGGAAGACAGGGCCGGAAACGATTTGACGAAACGCCGTGAAAAGACACGGAATCCGGAAAAGATGTCCGTGAACTGATTGCCGAAACAGGCCGCGAAAATCCTGTTGAACGCCTTGTTGCCCCAGGAATGACCGGCGCGATAGGCATCTCCCTTCGGATCCGCTTCCTCGCGCACACCCACCACCATGTCCAACCCCTGTTCCAACAGCATGTTCACCATGGTTGAGACACTGGGCGCGTCGTATGTGTCATCACCGTCCACAAGCACGTAAATATCCGCCTCAACGTCGGCAAACATGCGACGGACCACATTGCCCTTGCCCGGCACAGGTTCATTGCGAACGATAGCCCCGGCCTTCCGGGCTATTTCCGCAGTGTCGTCGCTGGAGTTGTTGTCGAAGACGTATATGTCCGCGCCGACCAGTTGAGTGCGAAAATCATCGACCACCTTGGCGATGGCCGCCGCCTCGTTGTAACATGGAATGACCACGGCTATTTTCTGTTCTGCCTGCATTTCACATAATTCCGATTACTGTTTGCCGGGTTCAACCTGCATGAGACGCTTCCAGGGGAAATGCCACTTTCAATGCCTTGAACTCCTTGCGGCCGAAGTCAATCACAACCCCTTGCCCTGGCTCATTGGCCGCTTCCGGATCCGTATTGTCATACGCGGTAAAATATCGGCTCATCGCCACAGGAGCTGCCTCCCGAACCCTCTGGGCGCGTTCCAGATCATCCATAAACAGACTAGTTATTCTATTGCTGTTCTTCAACATCACCCGTCTCGCTTCAAAGTCGGACAACTCCTTGCGCCGAATCTTTCCACCGACGAGCTCAACTACCGCCGTTTCAACCCAATTCGGCTCCCAAGGCTGGTAATGCATGAAAACCGGTTCCCCGCCAGCAAAGGCCGCTTGAAGAACCCTGTAGTCCTCGGCAGTCTGCAACAAGCTGTTTCGTGAAGGAATCTTCTTTACGGAAAAAGCAACAAAGGCTGACAGAACAACCACAAACAAACCTTTGGCAAGCACTGGCCTACGCTTGGCGGCAACGCACAGCCACAATGACAACGCAAGCATCCCGAAAGGCACCACGACACAATTGTACCGCGAACCGATCGGTTGGGCGATCTTAAGGGGAGACAGGCTGGATACCATCCAGATCTCCAAAACAAGATGGGCAATATACAAGACGGCCAATGCTCTGACACGCATGTCCTTCATGCGCAGCAAGGCAAAACAGGCCACAAGGTTCACGACCACGCTGCCGAGCAGCCCCTTGAGCTTTGTCAGTCTGACGAAATGAAACAGGTAGTCCTTCCCAGAAATCAACAATTCGTCTTTGCTGACATGAGAACCTGTGAGTAAGCCGATTCGTCCCAAAGGATTTCCGGTATCCCACCAGAACCAGGCCAGTTCGCCGAGACACAAGACTCCTATGCTGCAGCAGAAGAGCAAAAGGGCCTTGAAATCACGGGTGGGCAACCAGATCAGCAAGAGAAGCCCCGGCAGGAAATACACTGCTGTGACACGGGCTCCCCAACCGAAAAAAAAGGCCGCTGCCGCCAGCAGCAACAGGGAGCGGGATCGTGAATCGATCCACATGAGCAGGAGCAGAAAACAGGTCAGCAGATAGGCCATCTCGAAAACCGACGGCCATATCTGGCTCCCCGTCTGGGTCATCTGGGGATAAAGGACAAACAGAACCGCCGCAGCCAAGCCGGCCTTCAGGCTGTGCAGGCGTTCACCCACCAGGCAGATCAGCACGGCCGACACAGAAGCAAACAAAATGGGAATCACATAATAGAGCGCGGGATGCGTTCCGAGAAGCTTCATCATGCCCCACACAGGCATGACTGTCGCCCAGCGCATGTTATGATGGGTCCACTGGGGGAGGCCCATGCCTTCCGTCAGCAAACGGGCGTCAAGCCACAGTCCGACACAGTCTCCGCCGTTCTCGACATACTCAGCGGTCACCACGCGAACCACAATGCTGAACGCGAAGACTGCCGCAAGGAGAAGCCATCTGCGGGAGAATTTCATTAAAACCCTTCCTCCAGGGGCGGCCAGACAAGAGCATTGGCCGAGGGCTCCACGTCGGCCCGCGGGGCCGGAGCCAGGGGGAGGCCGGCCACCTTGAGATGCACATGGCGTCCTTCGATTGACAGGCGGTCCTGGGCCAGCCACTGGATGGCCTGGGGATAAATGCGATGCTCCAGCTTGAGGATGCGCGGGCCGAGGTGCCCGCCGTCCTCGCCTGCGTTGCAGGGCACGGCTGCCTGGATGATGACAGGACCGTGGTCCATTTCCTCGTCCACGAAATGCACGGTGGCCCCGGAAATCTTCACGCCGTAGTCAGCGGCGTCGCCCTGGCCGTGCACGCCCGGGAAACTGGGCAGCAGGGCCGGGTGGATGTTGACGACCCGGTGGGGAAATGCGGAAAGCAGTTCGCTGGTGACCATGCGCATGAAACCGGCCATGAGCACCGCACCCTCCGGTGCGCTGACGCCGTGCTCGTTGATGGCCTTGACCATGGCGCGGTCGTATTCCTCGCGGCTGCGGTAGTCCTTGTGGGAAAGCACCGCATAGGGAATGCCGTGCTTCTTGGCGCGCTCGATGCCAAAGGCGCTGGCCTTGTTGGAAAGCACCAGACGGATCTCGGCGTCCAGCACGCCCTCCTCTATCTTGTCGATAATGGACTGGAGGTTGGATCCTCCGCCGGAAAGCAGAACAGCAATGGGCAGCGCCATGACGACTCCTTGGATCAGGCCTTTTTCCGGAACACCAGTCCCGGCTTGTTGATATCGAACGTATCGGGATTGTTTTGCAGGAACTTCCTGACCTTGTCCACATGCCAGGGGGCCGGGCCAAGGGATTCGGCCAGCACGTCCCAGACATAAAGCGTGGACTCTATCTTGCGGGCGATGAAGAAGACTCGCTCAAAGGTTTCGACGCTGGAGCCGCTCCGAATCAGGAACTCTGGAAACGCCAGCACGTAAAGCTCGCTGCCCGGTATCCGCGAAGAAAGAAACAGGCCGCCGTAGGACTCCTCGTCCACCCGGAGCAAGGCGTTCATGCCGTTGGTGGCGTCAATGGCCAGCAGCGGCAGATGCCCCGCCTCGAACGACTCGCCCTTCTTGGGCACATAGTCGTAATCGCCCATCCAGTCCTGCGCGACGGCAGGCTGTCCCTCGAAAAAGACGATATCGCCCAGGGTGGCGGGCATGCAGGCGCACAGGGCCAGCAGCAAAAGCGGCGCTATGAATCGAAATGCTTTCATATCAAGGCGTTACAAAGACATAAAAATAAACGTCAAACACAGATGGCCGCATATGCCCCGTCTTTCGGCCTGGGCATGGGTACCATCACCCGCTGCGTTGATGTGCACGATCATGGACAAAAAGACAAGGAGAATCGCCCGGCCGGGACGCGCCGCCCGTTGCCGCTAGTCTTCGGCAGGCCCTCCGGCCCTCTTGCAGCGGGGAATGAGGAACGGCGTGCCGCGCCTGTATTGCTCGTATTCCTCGCCGAAACGGGCGCGCAGTTCCTTTTCCTCGATGAAATGGTGGTAGCTTCCGCCCACGGCAAAGGCCACAAGCAGCGCCACCAGGCCCGTGACAAGCGAGAAGAACGCCGTCCCAAGCCCCAGCAGGTAGATCATCATGCCCAACTGCATGGGATTTCGGCAGTACCGGAACGGCCCGCTGACGACGAGCTTCCTTGTGGGGGCCAGGGGAGCCGGGGTCCCCTCCGCCTGCATCCACATGACCAGGGCGGTCCAGCCCGCCACGGCCGCGCCGATTGCGGCAATAACCCCGCCGACAACGGGCAGCGGCTCCACAAAGAGCGTGTTGAAGACATCCACCAGCCAGTGGGAGATCCACAGGACCAGCCAGGCAAAGACCACCAGGAACAGGGTCGCCCCCACGACCAGGGTAATGACCTTGAACCGGGAGGAGCGTTCCTCGGACGCAATCGCAACGAATTTGTCGGTGTACTTCATGCCGCCATATTCCCCCTTGACCGGAAAAAGGCAAGCCGGCAAGCGACATAATAATGCAAGGCCATTCAAAAGAGCGGCGGCTCCTGATGCGGAATGCCGGGCACAAAAAAACAGCCCGCAACGTATTCATACGCTGCGGGCTGGCGTTGTTGCAGTAGCAAACGCGTCCAGGAAAACTAGACGTCCTTGAGCAGTTCCTCCACCAGACCCGGAATCGTGTACTCTTCGGGCTTCACGGCCACGGTGAACCCGTATTCGTGGACGGTCTTGGTGGTCACAGGGCCGATGGAGGCGATCTTCACGCCTTCGTATTTCTTGAACTCCTCGGCGGGCATGAGCTCGAAAAAGTTGTGCACCGTGGAGGAGGAGGTGAAGGTCACGTATTCGATCTTCCCCGCGTCCAGTGCGGCGCGGACCTCGTCCACGTCGGAACCGGCCAGCCGGGTTTCGTAGACGGGCAGGATCTGCACCTCACACCCGGCCTTTTTCAGCTCGTCGGGCAGCACCTCGCGGGCAACCTTGGCGCGCGGGACCAGCACGGACTTGCCCTGGATGCCCCGGGCCAGCAGGCCCTCGACCACGTGCTCGGCCACGTACTTCTCGGGCACAAAATCCGGGTTGATGCCGCGCTCGCGCAGGGCGTCCGCGGTTGCCGGGCCGATGGCGGCCACTTCCAGGCCCGCCAGGATACGCGAATCCAGGCCGATTTCCTGGAGCTGCTCCCAGAAGAACTTCACGCCGTTGACAGAGGTGAACACCAGCCAGTCATACCGGGCGAGCTGCAGGATGGAGGTTTCCACCTCGGCATAGTCGTCCAGATGCTCCACGGAAATGGTGGGAAACTCGTACACGCAGGCGCCGTGGCCGCGCAGGACATCCACCAGTCCGCTGGCCTGCTCCCGGGCGCGGGTGACCACAACGCCCTTGCCCAGCATGGGTTTCTTCTCGAACCAGGCCAGTTTGTCGCGCAGGCCGCATACGCCGCCCACCACGATGATGGACGGGGCGGCAAAGCCCTGCTCCTCTGCGTCCCGGGCCACGTTCTCCAGGGTGGAGAGCATGCTCTGCTGGTTGCAGCGGGTGCCCCAGCGCACCAGAGCCACCGGGGTATCGGCGGAACG